>CANQPE010000008.1 GCA_947625645.1 uncultured Clostridia bacterium
TCACTACCTATCCTGTATTATATATTTAGGTTTTTGATTAAGGATATGCCTATAAACCTTGCTGTTTGGCCTGTTTTTGCCATTTTGGTTTGTTCCTAAAGTATTGTACTTTACGACAAAATTTTTAAAATTTTTGATAGTGAAAACATGCTTGAAATTCATAAATATTGCGTTTTTTGTCGAACAAGTTTTTTGAAACTTTTTTTATTAATTTTTCTTTTATTTTTTTAAATTAAATTCAAAAAAAATGTTAAAATATCTTGTGTTCTTTACATTCTTGTGCTACAATAAAAGTGTCGTAAAGTACAATACTTTACGACACTTTTATTTAAAAAATCTGTCCTTCATGGGACAAAATTAGTAAATTTCTATTTTGATTCTTTGACTTTTTTGACTTCTTTGCCTTTAACAAAAAAAATAGCAAATCAGAAAAAATATTTTCTAATTCACTATTTTTTGTGTCACCCTTTTAGAATCTTCACTTTATCTAACGCCTTTTTTCTATTTTTATTGTTGTGCTTGTATTGTAAAATTATACGCATTTGCAAGATCTGCCGTTGTTGCAGCATCCAATTCATTTGGTTCTCCTCCAGCTTTTATAGATGGCAAAATTCCATTTAATCTTGCATATTCAGAACCATCTTCGTTTGTAAATATGACAACAATGCCTTCTCCATTATAATCTTGTGATGAATTGTTTTCAACAGTTGCTGTTAATCTTGTAACGCCACCTTCTGCAATTAATTTAATATCTTTAATTGTTAAACCTTTATAAGTTTTTGGTTCTGCCAATTTTGTAGATGTATTTTCCTTCGTTCCATTTTCTACTTTTGCATTTTGTGTGTTATTCATGTCAATTAAACTTTGCTCTGGTAATGGAGCATTTTGGTCAGGTACTTCTTCCTCTGATGTGTCGTTCCTTTGTTCTTGTTTAGATTGTTGTTTTGCCGTTTCTCCCCCTTGTTCTTCCTTTGACATATTGTTCTTAATTACCATACATATTGTAATAACAGCTGCAATTAACAAAATAACAATGCATATAAAAGGAATTTTAGATAATTTCTCTTTTTGATTTTTCCTACTTTTGGTTGGTTGTTGTGGCATAATTGTTTCCTCCTTTGTTTTTTTCTGTATATAATTTATCATTTTTTTTTTTATTTGTAAAGAGTTTTTTTGATAATTTTAATTTTTTTCATGAATTTTTTTCAAAAAGTCTCAATTGGTATAATTTTTTCCATTTTGGCAAATACTAGCATTAAAAGAAAGGATGAACTTCTATGGACTTCAAAAAAATAATAACAGATATATTTACTTATACGCCAAAGCAAGAATATGATTTTACGCTTTTGCGTGGCACCACTGGCAATGAATCGGCTGAAACGACAGAACTCGTAAAACAAAACGAAACCAAGACCATTTATCCATCTCTCAATGTTAACTTAGAATACGTCAAATCCAAATACAACTCTATGATTAACAGCGATATTGTGATTCGTGAATTTACACTAAATGCCCGTGGCAAACAATATTCCGCATTCTTATTATATATTGACGGCATGATTGACACAGACATTATGAACAAATTCATCTTAGAACCTCTCATGCTCAGAAATAAAAGTAATTTATATGATAGTGACCAAAATAGAGTCATTTCTGAAGCAGTTACAAACAACATCACCGTTAGAAAAGTCAAAAAATTTAATCTTGCTGATTACATCATGACTTGTCTAATGCCCCAAAACACAGTCAAGCAAATTTCGGAATTTAGTACCATTTTCAATGACGTCAATTCTGGAAATTGTGCTTTATTTATTGATACCTTAAACATCGGCTTTGACATTGAAGTCAAAGGGTTTGAAAAAAGAAGCATTGACAAACCAGAAAATGAAATTGTCATAAAAGGTGCACACGAAGCCTTTGTGGAAAATATTCGTACCAACACCTCCATGTTAAGAAGAAGTGTTCACAATGAAAATTTAATCATCGAAAGTATTCAAATTGGTAACATTACGAAAACAAGCTGTGCTTTATGCTATATAAAAACACTTGCCAATTCGGATTTAGTTGGTGAACTTCGCTACCGTTTAAATAACTTAGAAATCGATTCTATGCTATCTAGCGGACAATTAGAGCAAATGATTGTAGACAATAATTTAATGTCCGTCCCTCAAACACTTTCCACCGAAAGACCTGACAAAGCAACTAGCTACCTATTAGATGGTCGTATTGTTTTGCTAGTCAATGGTGCTCCTTATGCTTTAGTTGTGCCTGCTGTATATACAGACTTTTTGTCCACACCGGACGATAAAAATATGAGGACAAGTTTTTCTAACTTTATCAAATGGATTCGTATTTTAGCCACCTTTCTCAGTTTGCTTTTGCCTGGTCTTTATGTAGCGATTGCTAGTTTCCACCAAGAACTGTTACCAACAGACTTACTGTATTCAATCTTAGCCTCCCGTGCAACAGTGCCTTTCCCTGTTATTTTTGAGATTTTAATTTTGGAAATATCCTTTGAATTAATTCGTGAGGCTGGTATTAGAGTTCCTTCCCCTATCGGTCCTACCATTGGAATTGTTGGTGCTTTAATTATTGGGCAATCTGCTGTTTCTGCTGGTATTGTTAGTCCCATTTTAATTATTATTGTAGCTATGACTGGAATTGCTTCCTTTGCCGTTCCTGACTATGCTTTTAGTTTTCACCTAAGAATTT
Organism: uncultured Clostridia bacterium; assembly: GCA_947625645.1. GTDB lineage: Bacteria > Bacillota > Clostridia > TANB77 > CAG-508 > CAG-269. The sequence goes on from CANQPE010000008.1 coordinate 2,713, forward strand.
ACCGCTTCTTGTTTATCTTTTTAGGATATTGTTGTGGCTTTCTTGGCATCGGTCTAGGGTTGCTTGCCTATCTTGCTGTACTATGTGATACAAAATCATTCGGTGTTTCTTACACTTCTGGAATTTCTCCTCTCCAAAAAACAGTTGGGCACACCTATTTTTTACAACCTGTTTGGCTTAGAGAATTTCGCGCTAGCTATTTAGATGCTAAAAAAGATAAAAAACAAGAAAAAATATCCATGAAATGGAAATACCCATTCTTAAAGGAGGATGATTTACCATGACAGATACAAAAATCACATCTAAAGAAGCCATTATGCTAATTGTCACCATCTTTGTTTCTCACACCATTGTCACATTATCAAAAAATTTGTTAAGTAACACAAAATCTGCTACGCTCATTAACCTAATATATGTAGGAATTATCGCACTTTTATTCGCCTATATTATTTTTCGTTTGCTCAGAAATTTTGCTTCTTTGGATATTATTGATATTTCGCAGTATTTAGGCGGTCCCATATTTAAGAATATTGTCGGTGGCATTTTTATTGCATATTTCATTGGCACCAGTAGTAATTTACTTCGTGAATTTTGTGAGGGCTTACGTGTAGCATTTTTTCCTATGACAAATATTTTGTTTATCCTAATTCCTTTTATACTTGTGTTGTTTCTCACAAATAGCCTATCCTTTAGTAGCAATATAAAAACCGTTTCTCTTGTCTTCCCTTTTGTATTAATTAGCATTGTATTTTTATTTTTTGGAAACTTTCAGAATTTTTCTTTTGAACGAATGTTTCCACTGCTTGGGAAAGGATTTTCTGATACCTTTATTACTGGAATAGGAAATATATTTGCTTTTAGTGGAATATCTTGCTTGTACTTCATTCCCCCCTACCTAAAAGAACCACAACAAATGAAAAAAATTTGTTTGACTTCCGTTATAATTGGGCTATTCTATTTCCTATTTTGTACGGCTACTGTTCTTTTGCTATTTTCGTTTTTTGTGGATGTAGATGAAGTTTTGCCTTTATATTCTGCTGCTAGCTATATTGAATTTGGTGTATTTTTTCAAAGACTTGAACCTCTTTTTATGCTCATTTGGATATTGGAAATTGGTTGTTACATGATTATCATTAATCGCTTTTCCATTCATATTTTTCAAAAAATGACAAACCTCAAATCCCAAAAACCTCTGGCAATGATTTTTCCTTTATTCGTACTAGGTATTGCTTTGCTTCCTCAAAATTACTCTATCATTCGTTTTTTAGAAACCAATATCTACTCGTACTTTATTATTGCCGTTGTATTCGTTTTAGGAATTACTATTTTGTTTTTGGCTAATTTAAAGAAAAGGAAAGAAAGGAAGAACTCTCTATGAAACATTTAATTAAAGTTTTTTGCTTTGTGATTATTTTTGTGATTTTAACCGTGTCTTTTTCTAGTTCTTATCTGCAAGTCAATCTTGATAACATTGCCGTTGTTGTAGCTATTGGAATTGATAAAGGAGAAAATAACACCTTAAAAGTCAGTTTCCAATTTACAGCTCCTTCTTCTGTTTCTGAAAGTGGATCTTCCGAAACCGCCCCTACTATCTTAAAATCCATAGATGCCTCTTCTATTAGTTCAGCCGTCAATTTAATGAACAGCCATCTAGGAAAAGAATTAACACTTGCCCATTGCAAACTTGTTGTATTTTCTGAAGAACTTGCCAAAGAAGGAATTAGTGATATTATATACACCTTTATGAATGATGCTCAAATGCGACCTTCTTGCAATGTTGTTGTTAGCAAATGCCCTGCTAATTACTATATAGAAAATTCCAAACCTTTTTTAGAACCTTTAATTTCCAAGTACTATGAACTGTTTGTCAGCTCGAATCAATTCACAGGCTACACTGCCAACGCAACACTAGGTAAATTTTTTGATAATATGATTTGCCAATCGTGCGACTCCTATGCCATTCTAGGAGGAATTAATTTTCAACTTTCTAAAAATGCACAAGAAGGTTTTTCTACAAAAGAATCTGCAGATATCTCTAATTCTGCTAGTTTAAATGGTTCTACGTCTTCTGAAAATGTTGGTTTGGCTGTATTCCGTGAAGGTAAACTTGTTGGAGAATTGAATGCCATCGAAACATTAGCTTTTATGTGCATTGGAAACACTGTAAAAGGATTTCTCATCTCTGTGCCAAGTTCTCAAATAGAAAATGAAACTCTTGATATCTACCTAACGCCCTCACACAAAACGAAAATTGATGTTTCTTTTGTAAACGGCTCTCCATTTATCAAAATTCATTCTAAATTTTCTGGTCAAATCCGCTCTATGACAAATGACTCTAATTATTTAGATAATGAAGTTTTAAAACGTATTTCTGAAGCTTGTAACCGCTACTTAGAATACGTGTTTACCCAATATTTGTATAAAACGGCAAAAGAATATAAGAGTGACATCAATGCCATTGGAAAAACTTCACTCAAACTCTTTAAAACCATCAGTCAATATGAAGATTATGGTTGGAGAGAACACTTTCAAGACAGCTTTTTTGATGTCTCTGTCGATGTTAATGTAAAATCTTCATCTCTGCTTAGTGATTCTTAATTCGCTTTTATCCCAAAAAGAACTGTGCCTAATGGGATACAAAAATAAAAAAGGAGGTCTAGCATGCATATCTTATTTAATATTTTCTTCTTCATATTTTGTTTCTTTTTAGGCATTCGTTCTATTGCCTATGGAATATATGAAGTAAAGCAAAATAAAAATAAAGCCGGGGGCATCGGCTTTACTATCTTTTGCTTAGTGATCATTGTGTTTTGTAATTTTGCAATTTGGTTATAAATTGAAAATCAACTTGCCAAAAATGTGTCCTTTTATGCCATATATAAAACTCCTAAAACAAGTGTCAATATGGCAAATACCACTGCTAAGATAATGGTCCATCTTTTTAGCTTTCCTTCTTTTGTTTTGCCTTTATTTTTCTCAAAAAAGTTATTGGTTGATGAACCTGTAATTGTTGCTGAAGCGCCTCCATCCTCTTTCGTTTGGATTAACGCCAATATAATAACAGCAATTGCCACTATAAAATATATAACAGTTAAAATTGTTCTTGCTATTTCCATCTTATTTTCTTCCTTTCTCGCTTCCTTTATTTCAGTGTTATTTTACCACATATTTTCAAAAAATGCAAATATTTTAGGAATTTTCTGTTTTTTTATTAATACATTCCGTCCATTCCTGCTCCCATTGCTTGATTATCGCAATGACATGCTTTATCTTCTGGTACATCTGTTACAATACTTTCTGTTGTTAAAACCATGGAAGCAATAGAGGCTGCATTTTGAAGCGCACTTCTTGTTACTTTTGTAGGGTCCACAATTCCTGCTTTTTTCATATCCACATATGTTTCTTTGCTTGCATCAAAACCTGTTCCTACTGGGGATTGTTTTATTTTATCAATAATAACAGCTGGTTCTAATCCTGCATTAATTGCAATTTGTTTTGCTGGTTCTTCTAATGCTTTTAAAACGATTTTTCCTCCTAATTTTTCTCCGTTATCTAATTTTTCTATGCAAGCTTCTACTTTATGAATGACATTGATAAGTGCTGTTCCTCCACCACTAACAATTCCTTCTTCTACTGCTGCTTTGGTTGCAGAAAGTGCATCTTCTATTCTTAATTTCTTTTCTTTCATTTCTACTTCTGTTGCTGCTCCAACTTCAATGACAGCTACACCACCAGCTAATTTTGCTAATCTTTCTTGCAATCCTTCTTTATCATAGCTACTTGTTGTCTCTTCTATTTGTGTTTTTATTTGTTTAATTCTTGACGCAATTTGTTCTTTATCTCCCATACCATCTACAATAATCGTATTTTCTTTTTGAACTTTTACTTGTTTTGCTCTACCTAATTGTTCAATTGTGACATCCTTTAATTCTAATCCTAAATCTGATGTAATAACTTCTCCTCCTGTTAAAATGGCAATATCTTCAAGCATTGCTTTTCTCTTATCTCCAAATCCTGGAGCTTTTACTGCTACTACATTTAGCACACCTCTTAATTTATTTAATACTAATGTAGATAGTGCTTCCCCTTCAATATCATCACAGATAATGACTAACTTACCTGTTTGTTGCATCAAAGCTTCTAATAGAGATAAAATTTCTTGAATATTGCTAATTTTTTTATCTGTAATTAAGATATATGGATTTTCAAAAATAGCTTCCATTTTGTCTGTATCTGTTACCATATATGGTGATACATATCCTTTGTCAAATTGCATACCTTCTACTACATTAAGTTCTGTATTAGATGTTTTGGATTCTTCAATGGTAATAACACCATCTTTAGAAACTTTTTCCATTGCTTCTGCAATTAAATCTCCTATTTCACTGCTATTAGCAGATATACTTGCTACCCTTGCAATATCTTCTTTTCCATTTACATCAGAGCTAATTTCTTTTAATCCTTCTACTGCTTCTGCAACAGCTTTGTCAATTCCTCTTTTCATTGCCATTGGGTCTGCTCCTGCTGCTACATTTTTAACGCCTTCTTTTATCATGCTTTGTGCCAAAACCGTTGCTGTTGTTGTTCCATCTCCTGCAACATCATTTGTCTTTTCAGAAACTTCTTTTACAATTCTTGCTCCCATATTTTCATATTTATCTTCTAATTCAATTTCTTTTGCAATGGTAACACCATCGTTGGTAATCACAGGTGAACCAAAACTTTTATCTAATACCACATTTCTTCCTTTTGGTCCTAATGTTACTTTTACAGTGTCTGCTAATTTATTAACACCTTCTAATAATGCTTTTCTAGCATCTTCTCCAAATTTAATTTGTTTTGCCATTTTATATCCTTCCTTTCTTAGGCTACTTTGGTTTCATTTTTGTTAAAGCAGTCATTTTCTTGTTTTATTCTACTACTGCTAAAATGTCTTCTTGCTTTACAATAATATATTCTTCTCCTTCGTATTTTACTTCTGTTCCAGCATATTTACTTGCAATGACATTATCTCCTTTTTTGACATACATTTCTTGCAATTTGCCATCTACCTTTTCTCCTGGTCCTACCTCAATTACTGTTGCAACTTGTGGTTTTTCTTGCGCAGCACTTGCCAAAATAATTCCACTTTTGGTTGTTTCTTCACTTTCTTTCATTTTGATTAACACTCTGCTTCCTAATGGTTTAATCATTTCTCCTCATTCCTTTCTGCGGCATTCCTCTCGTTGGAAACTTTTCAGTTTTTAATGTACCAAATAATAGAGAGTTCCAACTTCTACCGCTTTCATTTTGATGCTAATTATTTTTAGCACTCTATTTATTTGACTGCTAATAATTTATACCCTATTCACAAAATTGTCAATACCTTTTTTAGATTTTTCACACAAATTTCACAATTTCTTTGTATTGTATGCTTCTTTTTAGCTAAATATGCCCTTTTCGTCCCCGTTATAAAAAGCAATATGTTCCAAATTACATATTGCTTTTATGTTTATTTTTTTAATGTTTTTGCAGTTTCCACTAATCCCACAAATACTGGAGATGGTTTGTTTGGTCTTGATTTTAGTTCTGGATGAAATTGGCCAGCAATAAAATAAGGGTGCACAGCTTGGTCCAGCTCTACCATTTCCACTAATTTTCCATCTGGAGAAAGTCCAGAACAATGTAATCCTGCCTCTTCTAGTTTTTGTTTATAAGAATTATTGTATTCAAAACGGTGTCTATGTCTTTCTTGAATTTCCTGCTGATTGTATAAACGATATGCTAAACTTTCTGGTTTTAATACACATGGGTAACTTCCTAAACGCATTGTTCCACCTTTTTTGCGGATTTCTTTTTGTGATTCCATAATATGAATGACTGGATTTTGCGTGGTTTTACTAAATTCTGCTGAGTTTGCATCTTCTAAGCCTAGTACATGCCTTGCATATTCTACAACTGCCATTTGCATTCCCAAACAAATGCCTAAAAACGGTACCTTGTTTTCCCTTGCATATCGTATGGTTTCTATCATGCCTTCAATGCCTCTTTTTCCAAACCCACCTGGTATAATAATTCCATCTAAGTGCTCCAATTTTTCTTTGACTGTACTTGGGGTAATGGTTTCAGAATCTATCAACTCTACTTTTGTAGTTACCTGATTAGCAAACCCTGCATGGTGAATACTTTCAATGACTGAAATATAGGAGTCTTCTAATTTGACATATTTTCCAACAATTCCAATGGTTACTTGTTTTTCTTTATCTGTTTTTCGGATATTTTCAATCATTTCTTCCCATTTTTGGTTATCTGGTACATAATTTTCTAATTTTAAATGGTTACATACCTCTCTTGCTAAGCCTTCTTCTTCTAGCATTAATGGTACAGCATAAAGACAATCTGCCGTTTTATTTTGAATGACACTTGTTTTTCTAACATTACAAAATAGAGAAAGTTTTTCCCTGATATTATCTGGAATATCTTCTTCTGTTCTGCACACAAGAATATCTGGTTTTATTCCCAAACTTTGCAATTCTTTTACTGAATGTTGTGTTGGTTTTGACTTAATTTCATTTGAGCCACATATATATGGTAGTAATGTCACATGAATATAAATGACATCTTCTGGATTTTTTTCAAGTCCTACTTGTCTAATGGCCTCTATAATAGATAATCCCTCAATATCTCCAACGGTTCCACCAATTTCTGTTATCACAATTTCTGTTTCAGTCTCTTCAAACCCATAAATTTTTTCCTTGATTTCATTCGTAATATGTGGTATGACTTGTACTGTTTTGCCTAAATAGTCACCTTTTCTTTCTTTTTCTAACACATTTGAATAAATTTGTCCCATTGTCACACTTGAATTTTTGGTCAAACTTTCGTTGATAAACCTTTCATAATGTCCTAAATCTAAGTCTGTTTCTGCCCCATCATCTGTAACAAAAACTTCCCCATGTTCATATGGATTCATGGTTCCTGGGTCAATATTAATATATGGATCGAATTTTTGTATGGTAACTTTATATCCTCTGTTCTTTAATAGTCTCCCTAGTGATGCCGCTGTAATTCCTTTTCCTAGTCCTGATACTACTCCCCCTGTGATAAATATATATTTGGTGTTCATATTATCTCATCCCTTTCTCCATTTCAATTACGTTGGAAAATCATTACCATTTTGATTGTGCCAAAATGGAATTTTTTTCCAATCTTTATTTTCTTGTTTCTATTGTCCTGCCGTATAGTTTTTCATAAACCATGAGGTATAGTCAAATGGCTCTAATGTGTCTGGTAAACCATAATCAATTCCATTTGTTTCAACTGAAATGGATGTTATCACTGGTGGATTAACAGGTGTGCTTACTTCTGAACTAGAAGATTCTTCACTGTCATCTGCTGCCTTTACTTCTACTTCTTCAATTTTATGTACAACATCTAGACCTTCTATTACTTTTCCAAATGGTGTATATAATCCATTTAGATTTGAATTTTCTTTTGTCATAATAAAGAATTCTGAACTACCAGAGTTGTAAGATTCGTCCAATAATTCTGAAGAATATTGGCTATAATCTGCTCTTTCCACTCCAACAACACCTTCTGTAAATTTGACATTGTTTTCGACTCCATTGGCAATAAATTCTCCTTTAATCGTATATTCTTTGTCTTCTCCGCCCTCTTTTAAATCTGCCAAAGTAGCAGTTTGAGCTCCTGTTCCATCTTTACTACCTGCTTGTATCATGAAATCTTTGACAATTCTATGGTATTTATTTCCATTATAATATCCTCTATTAGCAAGTGCTATAAAATTTGCCACTGCTTGTGGTGCTTTGTCTGGATATAACTCTATTTTAATTGTTCCAAAATTTTCAACCTCCATCGTTGCAATCGGATTTTTTACTTCCATGGTTGCTTTTCTGTAATATCCATAGGCAATTCCTCCTATTAGTGCAATCAGTAGTAAACAAACTAGTACCCAAATAATCATTGTTTTTTTCATGTTTTTCTCCTTCCTTTCTTAGGTTTTTATTGGTTCCACCTATAAACCTATGCAATCATGTTGTCAAACATAAACTGCTCTTGCATTCTCCTTAAAGATTGCTTAATTGTTCTGGCTCTCACTTCTCCAATTCCTTCAACTTCATCTAAACTTTCAATATCGGCAGCTAAAATATGTTGGAACGATTTATAGGATGAAATTAAATTATCAACAATATTGTTTGGCATTCTTGGTATTTTATTTAAAATTCTATAGCCTCTTGTATAAACACCAACTTCATCGTAATTTTCGAAGTTTTCATACCCTAATATTTTAGCAATGGTTTCTTCTTTTGTCAACTCTTCATAGGGGATTTCTGATATTTTTTCCTTTAAATTTTCTGGCGTTCGCCTCTTTTTGGTATTTGCCATGTAATCTTTAATAATCAACAATTCTTCTGTTTCAATTCCTCCAATAAGTTCCTCTAACTGCATTTTGACAAGCCTTCCATCGTTTCCTAATTCATAAATTTGGCTTTGGATGTCTTGTACAATTCTCATAACCATTTCCGCCCTTTGAATGGCAACAATCACATTTTCTAACGTCACAATATCATTAAATTCATATTCATTCAGTGTGGCAAGTTTACTATCAAATACTTTTTTATACCTTTCTAACGTCTGAACCCCTTGATTTGCCTTATTCAATACCACATCTGTATCTTCTAAGACATAACGCTCATTGCCTTTAAAAATGGTAATAATATTTCTTCTTTGCGAAATGCTAATCACAAGCTCCCCTGTTTGCTTTGCAGTTCTTTCTGCTGTTCTATGTCTTGTTCCCGTTTCCTTTGTTTCAATTGTTCTAGCTGGAATCAACTGGGCATTTGCAAACAAAATTTTCTTCATATCTCCACTTAAAACAATGGCGCCATCCATTTTGGCAAGTTCATATAGCTTAGATGATGAATAATCTTCATTAATTGTAAACCCTCCATCCACCACTTCTTTTATGACTTCATTTTGGTCTGTAATCAGTAATAGTGCACCTGTTTTGGCTCTTAAAATGTTTTCTAACCCTTCTCGTATTGGCGTTCCTGGTGCAATTAATTTTAAAATTTCCGTAATTTGACTTTCACTGTTCTTTCTCACAAATACGCTCCTCCCTGCCACTCTTATGGTTTGCTTTTTGCCTCTTATCCAATAATTCCAACTTTTTTCATAGCCTCTTTGACATCTTTTACCCCTATTATATCTAATTTAAAACTATCTTTCAAGAGTTTTTTATTACTTTCTGGAATCATAGCATGTTTAAACCCTAATTTTTCAGCCTCTTTCAATCTTTTTTCTATCATGTTAATTCTTCTCACTTCTCCTGTTAAGCCAACTTCCCCTATCATAACACAATCTTTAGCAATTGGTCTATTTTTAAAAATAGAAGCAACTACCATCACAATTCCCAAATCAATGGATGGCTCATTTAAGCGTAATCCACCTACTACATTGACATAGACATCTTGGTTACCTAATAATAAGCCTGTCTTTTTTTCAATAACAGCTATCAAAATAGCCAAGCGATTAAAGTCAATTCCATTGGCAGTTCTTTTTGGATAATTGCTTACCGTTTGTGTTGTTAGCGCCTGTAACTCTACCAAAATAGGTCTGGTTCCTTCCATACATGACACAATACAAGAACCTGCTGGGTTATCCTCTCTTTCTGAAATCAAAACATCTGAAGGATTCGCAATTTCACACATACCTTCCTCTTTCATTTCAAACATACCAATCTCATTCGTAGAACCAAAACGATTTTTTACCCCTCTTAGTACGCGGTAAGAAAAGTACCTTTCTCCTTCCAAATACAACACCGTATCTACCATATGTTCCAAAACCCTTGGTCCTGCAATATTTCCCTCTTTTGTAACATGTCCAATAATAATTGTTGTAATATTTCTTGACTTACAAATACGCATTACTTGTGCAGTAATTTCCCTTACTTGGCTCACACTACCAGCAGCTGCTGACAACTCATCTGAATACATTGTCTGAATCGAATCAATAATCACCAATTTGGGCTGCGTCTCTATAATCGCTTCATTCACTAACGCAATATCCGTCTCCCCTAAAAATAAAATATTTTCATTTTGAATTCCGTAATCTATCAGCCCTCAGCTTAATTTGCTCCGCAGACTCTTCCCCTGACACATACAAAACTTTGCCTTCTCCCTGAACCTTATCACAAATTTGCAAAATAAGCGTAGACTTCCCAATCCCTGGTTCTCCGCCCAATAAAATTAAAGACCCCTTCACTAAGCCACCACCAAGGACACGATCCAGCTCATCAAACCCCGTAGACGTACGAAGTGTCTCTTTTGCCTGGTAAGAATCCAGTAGCTGTGGCTTCACATGCGCCTTGGTAGTACCTTTCCCTGTACTACCACTCCCTTTGCTTTCCACAACCTTTTGCTCAAAAAAACTATTCCAGCAATTACACGCTGGGCACTTACCCAACCACTTAGCAGACTCATACCCACACTCATTGCACACAAACACTGTCTTATTCTTCATTCCTACCTCCTTTTCTCTGGGACAATTAGGGACGTTTCTTTTTTGTCCCTAAAGGACAATTTGGGACACATCTTTCATTGTGATTTTCTTGCCGTATCTACTTGCCATCTTGTCAACTTTTCCCTTGTTCTACTGCTTTTATTACTTTTCTGCCAATTCCGATAACTCTACTGATTTGATTACAATTTGTCCCTTTTATCATCAATATGTTTCGTATCATCTCGTTTCGCGTTTTTACACCCGTTTCTTTTATTTTGTTTATATTGTCTATCTTTAATAACTTCAGTATTATTTCCCTTAATTGATCATCTGTCAATTTTTCCATCTCATATTCTGTAATATCTTTTCCATCCATGATATTTTCAACTTTCTGATGAAATTCAATAAATTGTTGGATTGCTTCTTCTGGATTATTAGAAAACTGATTAAATAATAATTCTGTATTTACTAAATTATTTGTTGATTTTTTAATATATTCTTGATAACTGCTCCATTGATATTCTTCGGTTTTGGTCATATGTGCTTTCATAGGATTTTGATGAATATATCTACATACATTTAAAAAATCTTTTGGATTTACAATATTTCGACTAAAAAATCTATTTTGCGCTAAACTTCCATTTCTTTCGTATTTTTTATTGAAATAAGCAACATATCTAATTAATAAACTTTGCATAGCTGTTGATATGTTCTGGTTTTTATCATATATCACTAAATGTACATGATTGTCCATAAAACAATATGCACATATTTCATATTCATATTTCTCTTTTGTTGTTTGTATTTCTTTTAAAAATTTGCATCTATCTTGATTTTCATAAAAAATGTCTTGCTGGTTTGTTGCTCTCACAATAATATGATACAAATGCGTAATTTCATTGTAATTTCTGTTATATCGGGGCATATACTCTCCTTTCATTTCAACAGTTTCTCTACTTGCCCTTTTCAAGTAGACTGTCTGCTTCTTTTTATTTTCCCCCACGAAAAAAAGTATAACATAATTTTATCAATTATGCCATACTTTTTTCTTATTTCACAAAAATTTCACACACTTTTCTCTAAACCTATGAATGTCAATATATTTTTCTAGTTACCTTTTCGTTTTTACAGAAATCTGTCCCAATTTGTTCCTAAGGGACAAAAAAGAACCGTCCCTATTTGTCCCTAAGCTTTTTTTCCAAATTTGATTTCTTGGAATAAAAAGTCGTGTACTTTTGCCCATGTGATTTCTTGGTGTAAAAATGCATTGATTTCATCTTCTACTTTTTGTTGTGCTGGTGTTAAGACAACTTTGATTTCTTTGTTCCAGTCGATTTCTTGTAGCCAAAAATCTTTGAATTTTTGCCAAAATCCTGTTGTTACAGGTAAGTTTTTATTTCTAATGGTTCCTACGTTTTCTTGAACAGTGTTCTCTAGTGGGTTTTCTTCTTGCATGTTTACACCTCCTTCATTTATACTATCAAATTGTACTCCTCCAAAAACTCCTGTTACTTGTGATTCTTCTCCAAATTCTGCCATTTATTTTTCCTCCTTCGTGGTTCTTTTTCTTTTCTTATTTATACTATACTTTTTTTTATTTTTCAAGTGTTTTCATTATTTTTTATATTAAGTTTCTGTTACGTATTTGTTACATTTTTGTTACATATGTCTTTTTTTGCTATAATACGGTGTATGTCAGCGTTTTCAATTTTTACTTTTTGTATTGTGTTCTCTAAAAGTTTTTCATTTTCTTGTTCTACTAAAATATAATTTGTGGTATGTCCTTTTAATCTTCCTTGCTTGTGTTCTTCCCATAGCACTTCTACTTGTTTTCCAATGTATTGCCTATTGTATGCTGCTTCGTCTGCATCAGATAGTGCCATGATTTTTTTGCTTCGTTTTTCTTTTGTTTCTGGCGCAATTTGATTTTCCATCGTTGCCGCTTTTGTGCCTTTTCTTGGCGAATACTGAAATACATGTATTTTATAAAATTTGATTTCTTTTAAGAATTGATACGTGCGTTCAAATTCTTCTTCTGTCTCCCCGGGAAACCCCACAATAATATCTGTTGTCAAATTCACATCTTTATATGCTTCTCTTAGCCTGTTTGCAATTTCTCTGAATTGCTGCGTTGTGTATCTTCGATTCATTCTCTTTAATGTTTCATCACAACCACTTTGTAAGGATAAATGGAATTGATTGCAAATTTTTTCTAATTTTATGATTCTTTGTACAAATTCTGGTGTGATTAATAATGGTTCAATAGAACCTAAACGAATTCTTTTGATCCCTTCTATCTGATTGATTTCTTCTAATAAATCAATCAGTTGGTATGTATTTTTAAAATCTTTACCATAAGATGCAATGTGAATCCCTGTTATAACTACTTCTTTGATGCCCTTTTTGGCAATTCCGCTTGATTTCTGCAATGATACTTTCTGGCTTTCTACTCCTTACTTTGCCTCGTGCATATGGAATGATACAATATGAGCAAAATCGATCACATCCATCTTGAATTTTTATAAATGCGCGTGTTTTTTCTGTGTACGTAATCTCGCCAAATTCTGCAAAATCACCTGTATGTAAAACATCTTCAACCACTGGAGTTGTGTTTGTTTTTTCTTCTATAAGCCTATCACAATATGTAACAATATCTACCTTTTCTTGATTTCCTAATATCATGTCTATTTCGTCTATTTTTTGTAATTCTTCTTTTGCAACTTGTGCATAACAACCTACTGCAATAATTTTGCTGTCTGGATTGTTTTCTTTTGCTCGTCTCATCATTTGTCTAGATTTTCTATCTGACATATTGGTCACTGTACAAGTATTAATAATATATATGTCTGCTTTTTGATGGTGTTCTAAAATTTCATATCCATTTTGCATTAATTTCTGTGCCATTGCATTTGTTTCGTACTGATTGGTTTTGCAACCGTAAGGTAATTAGCGCTACGCTTTTTTTCTTTATATTTTCTTTATCTTTCATTTCATCCCATTCCTTCTTTAAATGAAAAGCCCCACATCTTGTGGAACTTGTATCTTACGGAACACACCTTAATAGTGTTCCTTTTGTTTTGTTTTTCCGTCTAGGACATCTAAATTTTCTAGAGCTTTTCCTGTTCCTAATGCAACGCATGATACTGTGTCTTGTGCTATCATAACATTAATGCCTGTTTTTTCTTGAAGTAATTTATCTAATCCATCAATTAAGCATCCTCCTCCTGTCATATAGATTCCTCTGTCGCTAATATCAGCTGCTAGTTCTGGTGGTGTTCTTTCTAATACGGAATGTACACTATCTACAATCATCATTGCTGGTTCTATTAAAGCTTCTAACATTTCACTGGAATGAATGGTAACCGTCTTTGGTAAGCCTGTTGTTAGGTCTCTTCCTCTAATGTCCATTTCTCTATCTTGTATCTTAGGATAAACACATCCAATGTTTACTTTTAAGTCCTCGGCTGTCCTTTCTCCTATAATAATGTTATGTTTTTTCTTGATATATTTCACAATTGCTTCATCAAATCTATCTCCCGCTACTTTTAGTGAGGCACTAACAACCGATCCTCCTAATGATATGACAGCAATATCTGTTGTACCGCCTCCAATATCAACTACCATATTTCCACAAGGCTTTGCTATATCAATGCCTGCTCCAATTGCTGCTGCAAGCGGTTCTTCTATTAAATATACTTTTCTTGCCCCTGCTTGTGTTGCAGCATCAATCACTGCCTTTTTTTCAACTTCTGTCACTTGAGAAGGTATACAAATCATTATTCTAGGTGCAAATATGAATTTTCCACAAACTTTATTGATAAAATGTTTTAACATTTTTTCTGTTACTGTATAGTCTGAAATGACACCATCTCTAAGTGGTCTTGTTGCTACTATGTTTCCAGGGGTTCTGCCCAACATTCTTCTAGCTTCTCCTCCAACAGCCAAAACTTCTCCTGTATTATTATTAACAGCTACAACTGAAGGTTCTCTTAATACGATACCTTTCCCTCTCACATATACAATAACGGTTGCTGTTCCTAAATCAATTCCAACGTCTTGTCCAAATTTAAACATATTTTTCCCTCCGCCCGTTTGCCTCTTTTCATTTTTATTACAAATACATTGCAATTATATTACAAAACAAAAAATTTAGCAATAGGTTTGGCTGATTTTTTTGTATTCTCTTACTGAAATTTAAAATATATTTTTTAAATCCAATGCATTCTTGTCTTGGATATGTTTTAGAATAAAAATCCCACTATCTAACTGATTTAATGCCTCTTGCGAATCTTGCTTTTCTGTATAACTTTCTAAACTTGTCAAATTGGTTTCTACTTTTTCTAATTGGTTATGTTCTATATAATACGCCATTTTTTCATATTTTTCATTCCATATTTTCCTTACGTTTGCAAGTTCTTTTTGGGTTTTTTCCCATTCAATTTCTTCATCTTCTTGTAACAATTTTTCTCTTATTGCACTTAACTGTGTTGATATTTCATCCACAGTTTGCTTTGTATCATTTTGTGTTATGATATTCCCTACTATAATTGCAATGACAATTATAACTGAAATAATCAATTCTTTATGCATTTTTTCCACCCGCTTTCTATTTTTTATCCTGTTTCTCTTGACAAAAAATCTGCCCTTTTCCGTCATAAGTGACAACTAAGGCATCTTCTGGTTGAATATGAAATTTCTCCACTTGCTTTTTTAGCCATTGGTAATCCTTCCCTATTTTTTGTAAATTATCAACCATGATTTTTCCATCAATCACTAAGTCATATGGAATTCCTTCATACTCTGGCGTTATTTGAAAATCTTCTGGAATGGTATTTCGTTTTTCTGGCTTTTGTATCACTGTAATTTGCCCACTGGTTTCTAAAATAGCATATTCCACATCTCCTAGATTCATGATATTATTTCCCCTTAAACGCTCTTGTAATTCGTTGATTGTAAATCTTTCTTTTTTTAATGCGGTTTCATCAATTTTACCTCTATAAATTAAAATTCTTGGCTTTCCACAAATAATTTCTCTTGCTTTAATACTTTTTAAATTGATTAAAGAAATGATTAAATGCATGACCAATAATCCCAAAATAGGAACAATTCCATTCCAAATTGGTATGCCAGTTTCTGTCATAGGAATAGACGCCAAATCGGCTATCATAATAGAAATTGCTAGTTCAAATGGCTGTAACTGACCTATTTCTCTTTTCCCCATTAGTCGCATAACAATTAAAACAATGACATACAAAATAATTGTTCTAAAAAACGTGATCAACAACGTACTTTCACCTCTTACTTAATTTTCTCAAAAAAAAATTTTTTATACAATTTTCATGAATAAATATTTTGTGATTGACCATACTAATTTTAGAGCCAATATAGAATTTTTATTTATTTTTTGGCTAAGGAGGTATTCATCATGTCAAATGCTGAATCAAATACAAACAGCGGCACTTCAACTGTTTGGCAAGTAATTGGAAGACTAATTGGTGCAGCAGTTGTTTTAGCTATTACTGCTTTCTTTACACCTGGATTTTCTATTAATAATATATGGACATTAATCATAGCCGCTATTGTTTTAACAGTAATCGATTATATAATCGTAAAATTTACTGGTTTACAAGCTAGTCCTTTTGGTAAAGGATTTGTCGGTTTTGCTTTGGCAGCAGTTACATTATATGTAACACAATTTTTTGTAGCCGGATATACCATTTCTTGGATGGCTGCAATTATTGGTGCTTTAATCTATGGTGTAATTGATTACTTTATTCCTGGTAATCAAAATATGTAGTATGAAGAGCTGGTAATATTTCATTACCAGCTCTATTTTCTTGCTTGGGATAGGGACAAATAGGGACGGTTCTTTTTTGTTCCTAAGGAACAAAAAAGAACCGTCCCTATTTGTCCCATTTTGCTATGATTTCATTTTGATTTTTATAGATACTTTTTTCTGGCACAACACCTCTTACAGATGACAATGGGTAAACATTGCTTTCTCTCCCTATTACAGTACCTGGATTTAATACACTTCCGCATCCTACTTCTACATAATCCCCTAACATGGTTCCTACTTTTTTAATATTAGTTTCTATTGTCTCTCCTGTTTGTGCATTTTTTATCACAACTAACTTTTTGTCAGCTTTCACATTTGAAGCAATAGACCCTGCTCCCATATGTGCTTTATATCCTAAGATGGAATCTCCTACATAATTATAATGCGGAACTTGTACACCATCAAATAAAATTGCATTTTTTAATTCTGTTGAATTGCCTACTACTGCTTTTTTTCCTACAATTGCATTTCCACGAATAAATGCACAATGTCTAATTTCTGCTTCTTCACAAATAATCGCAGGACCCTTAACGCAAGCTGTTTTTGCCACTGTGGCTGTTTTTGCAATCCATACATGTTCCTCAACTTCATCATACAACTCTTTTGGCAACGTTTTTCCCAATTCTATAATAAAATCATGAATTTTAGGCAAAACCTCCCATGGATATGTAACATCTTCAAATATTGCTTTTGCAATTGTATGTTCCATTGTATATAAATTTTTTACCAAACATTCTCTCATCATACTCAATCCTTTCCGTTTTGTCCCATCAGGGACGTATCTTTGGGAGACAAATGTCTCAAAAAGATACATCCCTAATGGGACATATTCCAAAATTTTTCATATAGTTCTTTTGCTGTTTTTGGACTATCAATTCCTTCTTTGTTCTTTACTGGTGCAAAGTCTTCTTCTCTTTTTCCTCTTAAAATGGCAATCCCATCAAAGAATGTAAAAGCATCAAATATGAAGGCTTCAAATTTATAGGCATTTGGTTCTTGTGGAATGACTTCTCTTCCTTCTTCATCTAAATATGCATTTTTTTTGATGGCATGGTGATAAATGAGAGCTTCTTTACTAACTTTTTCGATCGCATCTATGGTAAATAAATTGCACATAATATGGGATTCTCCGTATCTTAGCTCTCCTTCATCTGTGATTTCTTCTGCCATTTTACTTGGAAGTTCTGTGTATTCAATTACTTTTGGATGTCCATTCATTTTACAAAACACACCTACACGCTCTTGCGGATTTGCTTTTACTATGGATTTTGAAGCCACTTGCACTTTTTGCTCAATGGCCAAACCTAATAAAGTAGTGTCTGCCATTTTAAGTAGTACATTGTCTACGCCTCCTATAAATACCCATTGTATTCCTCTTTCTTTCATATCAGCTAGGGCTCCTGATGTTCTTAAAGATGTAAATGTTCCTCCATTTCCATCTGAAGCTAATTTAATTAATTTATTTTTGCCAATTAATAGTTTCCCTTCTTTATCGATTAATGGCAATTCTCCTTGTGGAAATAAAATAACTTGGTTTTTATCATATCCAAAATATCCATGTTTTTCTAAAAATTTTTGTGTTTCTTCGTGGTTTTCCTTACTTGTCATAATATACCATGGAATGACTACTCCATACTTTTTATTGGCTTCTTTCAAATTATCAATTAAAATTTCAAAAAGATATTTTCCTTTTCCATATACATCCAATTTAAAAGTTCCTTTTGGTCCTGGATGTTCTAACCTCGTTCCTTGCCCTCCTGCCATTGTAACAACTGCATATTTTCCTGTTGAAATGACCTTTTCTCCTAGGGTGTCTAATTGATTTTTTTTGCTACTGCCCATTTTGGTTTTGTCAAAATATGGTATTGCTTCTATTTTATTTTCCTTGATTTCAATCTTTCTTTTTGTATTATCATATAGTTCTGCTATTTGGTGAAAGTCAATTGTTAAAATTTGATTTTCTAACAATTCTCTTTCGTAATCATTCAAAGTTTGCATAAATTGGATAATATGTTCCTGCCCATTTTTGTGTAATATGTTCATCACTTCTTGTGTTCTTTCTATTCCCATTTCATTCATTCCCCTCAGTTATTTATGTTTCTATATATTTTATTCCCTTTTTCCTTTTTTGTTATTATCAATTGAAAGTATTTTACCACAAATATTTTGATTTTGCAAATTTTTTTGAAAATTTGTCATATTGCTTGTCAATTTTCCATATACATTAATAAAGCAATTTGTACAAACATGTGCTAAAAGGAGGTATATAGATGGAAAATACAAGATTGTATCAAGACATCGCTACAAGGACCGATGGGGATATATATGTTGGGGTGGTTGGTCCTGTTAGAACTGGTAAATCTACTTTTATCAAGAATTTTATGGATTTATTGGTCATTCCCAATATTGATAATGACTATAAAAAAGAACGTGCAAAAGATGAATTGCCACAAAGTGCTGGTGGAAAAACGATTATGACAACTGAACCTAAATTTGTGCCAAATGAAGCAGTTGAAATTACCTTAGATAATCAACTAAAATTTAAAACGCGCTTAGTAGATTGCGTTGGTTATTTAGTAGATAATGCCATTGGCTATTTGGAAGATGATATGCCAAGAATGGTCAAAACACCTTGGTCTGACGAAGAAATGCCTTTTGAAAAAGCTGCTGAAATTGGAACCAAAAAGGTAATTGAAGAACATTCTACCATTGGTATTTTAATGACAACAGATGGCTCTATTACCGATATTCCTAGAGGAGATTATGTGCAAGCTGAAGAAAGGGTTGTCAATGAATTAAAAGCCTTGCATAAACCATTTGTCATCATTCTGAATTCTTATGACCCTACTTCCAATGCGACTATGCAACTTGCCGATGAACTTTCCCAAAAATATCAAGCTAGTGTCATTCCCTTAAACTGTGCTAACTTAAATTTGGAAGACATTAATACAATTTTTTCTAAGGTTTTATATGAATTTCCAATTGAACGTATTGCCATTAAGTTTCCTAAATGGATGGATGGTTTGGATTTTAGCCATCCATTAAAAACGCAATTGCTTCAAGAAATTCAAATGGCTTTTGGGGATGCAAATGTTTTAAAAGATGTTTCTAGTTGTACCAATAAAATTGCAAAAACTGAAATTATTGATGGTACCAATATTCAAGATATTCAACTTGGATCTGGTTTTGTGACGATAAAAATTGATTTAAAAGAAGAGTTGTTTTATCGCGTTTTATCTGAAATTACTGAAGTGGAAGTTCAAAATGAAGGTGATTTGTTTGCTATCATTCGTAATCTCTCTTCTACGAAAAAACGTTATGATAAAATTGCATCTGCTTTGGATGAAGTAGATCGCAAAGGGTATGGAATTGTCACACCTTCTATTGATGAATTGGAACTTGCAGAACCTGAAATGGTAAAACAAGGCTCTCGTTTTGGCGTTAAACTAAAAGCCACTGCCCCTTCCATTCACATGATTAAAACCAATGTCACCACAGAAGTTTCCCCTATTGTTGGTTCTGAAAAACAATCTGAAGAATTAGTTAATTATTTATTGTCTGAGTTTGAAAGTGATCCGAAAAAAATCTGGGAATCTAATATTTTTGGCAAAAGTCTACATGCTCTTGTAAACGAAGGGTTACAAACAAAACTTTCTAAAATGCCTGAAGATGCGCAAATTAAATTACAAGAAACGTTGGAACGTATTGTAAACGAGGGTAGTGGCGGTCTAATTTGCATAATTCTGTAATTTATGGTATACTATAAGTATACAAATCTTATTATTTCAAAGGAGGGAGAGACACACATGTGTAACATCTTTGAAATTGCCAGGGAGCTTCGGCTCCGTGTCCCAATTGGGGCAGAGGTCATGGAATTGGGGTATTACCCCGAGCATCTAGTCAAATCCTTAAAGAAGCTGGGCTTTACCATTTCCCATACATTTGATGGAATGTGGTATTATGCCCACATCAAAAGGAATTATTGACTGGAACAACCAAGCCCTTCTGAGAGAAATCTCAGAAGGGCTTATTACAACGCTTCCCTGTTACAAATTTTTTCGCCTCAACTGACCACAGGCTGCCTCAATGTCAGAGCCCAGTTCTCTTCGAATCGTAGCAACAATCCCGTTTTCATTCAAATAATCTCGAAATTTGATAATATTTTCATTACTAGACTTTGTATATGCTCCATTTTCTATGGGATTAATCGGAATCAAATTCACATGACAAAGCATCCCTTTTAACAAGTTTACCAATTCTTTTGCATCTTGTAAATGATCGTTATTGTCCTTCGCCAATGCATATTCAAATGAAATTCTACGGTTTGTTTGTTCAATATATGCCCTGCAAGCCTGCAATAATTCTTCAATTGGATACACTTTATTCACTGGCATCATACGACTTCTTTTCTGGTTATTTGTTGCATGTAATGATATTGATAAAGTACATTGAATGTTTTCCTCCGCCAATTGATAAATTTTTGGCACAATGCCACTTGTTGATACACTAATATGGCGGGCTCCAATATTTAACCCTTTGGGATGGTTAATTAATCGAATTGCTTTTACCACATTATCATAATTATCTAATGGCTCTCCAATTCCCATGAAAACCACATTTGAAATACGAATATTTTCATCTTGTTCCACGGCTATGATCTGCTCTAAAATCTCGCCAGCAGACAAATTTCTAATAAAATGAATCCCTGTAGAAGCACAAAATTTACACCCCATCTTACAGCCAATTTGTGAAGACACACAAATGCTGTACCCATGATGATACTGCATTAAAACCGTTTCAATGGCATTGCCATCTAAAACATCAAACAAATACTTTTTTGTACCATCTTTTGACTCTTGCTTCTGAATGATTTTATAATTACAAATAGTATAATTTTCTTTTAATTTATCCCTTAACGCTATCGACAAATTCGTCATTTCATCAAAGCTTTTTACTTTTTCTTGATACAACCACTGAAAGATTTGCTCTGCACGAAATGGTTTTTCTCGTAATTCTTGCATTTCCTGTTTTAATTCTTCTAAAGAAAAATCTTTGATATTTTTCATATCTTATTCCAACCTCTCTTAGGCACCAATTTTTACGCAAGGTCTTCTCCAAACTTTTCTAATTCTTTTTCTGTAGCTTCATCTGGCGTCCACATACATCTAAATCCTTCATTTACTACTTCAAATCCACATGTTTTTAGATATTCTGTCAATTGTTTTACTGCCTCTCCACTCCAGCCATAACTTCCAAACGCTGCTGCTTTTTTGTCTTTTAACTTCATACCTTTTATCATTTCCAATATGCCTGCAATCGAATGTAGATAACCATTGTTTACAGTTGGTGAGCCAACAAGTATCATTTTAGAGCGGAAAACTTCTGTTAACACATCTGTTTTATCATTCTTCGCTGTGTTTAATATTTTAATGGTTACCGTTTTATCCTTATTTTGCATGCCTCTTGCAATTGCCTCTGCCATTTTTTTCGTATCATTCCACATTGTATCATATAAAATGGTAATTTGATTTTCTTGATAGTGGTTGGCCCATTCTAAATATTTTGTTACAATTTGCATTGGCTCTTTTCTCCAAATAAGTCCATGGCTTGGACATATCATATCAATTGGCAAATTCATTTGCATCAATTCTGTAATTTTTTTGGTTGCCATCATCCCAAATGGTGCCAAAATATTCGCATAATATTTTATTGCTTCATTGTATAAAAGGTCTTGCTCTACTTCATCTGCATACAAAAACTCAGAAGCCAAATGTTGTCCAAACCCATCACTACTAAACAAAATATTTTCCTTATCTAAGTAAGCAAACATCGTATCTGGCCAATGTAGCATAGGTGCTTCTATAAACGTCAATGTTGTCTCTCCTAAAAGAAGCTTATCCCCCGTTTTCACCACTTGAAAATTCCAATCCTTGTGGTATTGCCCCTGTATTGATTTCACTCCATTTGCTGTACAATAAATCGGCGTATTTTCAGGCATCTCACGCATCAATTCTGTCAAAGCCCCAGAATGGTCAATTTCTCCATGTAATGCAATTACAGCATCAATGTTTGCTAAATTGATTTCCTCTTTCAAATTCTTAACAAATTCCTTATCATAAGGAAGCCATGCCGTATCAATCAAAACGGTCTTTTCGTCCCTCACCAAATAGCTATTATAAGAAGATCCATTTACTGTAGTAAATTCGTCTCCATGAAATTTTTTTAGTTCCCAATCTGTCTTGCCAACCCAAGACACTCTATCTGTTAATTTTCTTGCCATTTTATATCCTTCCTTTCTTCCGTTTGCCTATCATATCTTTAAAACAGTTTATGCCCAAAAAAGCGCCCTGCTGGGATAATTATATCACTTGTTTTCACATTTGGCAATCACTTTTTTATGACAAATTGTGCCAAACCTCTTTCTATTTTTTTCATTTTGTGATAAAATAGCGTCAAGATTTTAAATCATCAAAAGAAAAATGGGAGGAATGTAAGATGGAATTTAATAAATGTACAAGATGTGGTAATTTTTATTTAGCAGAAGGTAATGTTTGCCCCAAATGCAAAACGAAAGATACGTTAGAGTATTCTACTTTTAAAAATTATATTCAAGAAAATGGATTAGAAGATGGCATTGATACAATTTCTGGGAAAACAGGAATCTCTGTCAAAAATCTAAATCGTTTCTTATCTTATGAAGGGCTTGGAGATTGCCCTGATAAATTAGGAAATATCTCTTTAAAATCCGGAAAAATTGATCTATAGAAAGGTGGAAACAAGATGAAAAATGCGTTAACCGTATTAGAAGAACGTGGATATATTGAACAAATGACACACCCTAAGGAAATGTTAGAACTTTTTAATAGTAACAAACCAATTCCTTTTTATGTTGGAATTGACCCTACTGCCGATAGTCTTCATGTGGGACACTTCATTTCTTTGATGGTTGCAAGTCACTTACAAAAATGTGGGCATAAACCTATCATCTTAGTAGGTGGTGGTACTGCTTCTATTGGTGACCCATCTGGAAAAACTGATATGCGTAAAATGTTGTCAAGAGAACAAATTGATGCCAATGTTGAAAGCATTAAAAAGCAAGTTGAAAAATTTGTCACATTTGATGGTACCAATGGTGCCATCCTTGTGAATAACGCAGATTGGCTTTTACATTTAAATTATATTGATTTTATGCGTGAAATTGGTAGTTTATTTTCTATTAACCGCATGCTTGCTGCTGAATGTTACAAACAACGTTTGGAAACAGGTTTAACCTTTTTTGAATTGGGATATATGTTAATGCAATCTTACGACTTTTTACATTTATACAATACTTATGGCTGTAAACTCCAAATTGGTGGAAATGACCAATGGTCAAATATCATTGGTGGTGTTGAATTAATTCGTAAAATTGGAAAAAATGATTCCTACGGTCTTACTTTCAAATTATTAACAACAAAAGAAGGGAAAAAAATGGGAAAAACAGAAAAAGGTGCTTTATGGTTAGATGCCAACCGTGTTTCCCCTTATGAATTTTATCAATATTGGAGAAATATTGAAGATGAAAGTGTTGAAATGGTACTCTCTTTATTGACTTTTTTACCAATGGAAGAAGTCAAAAGACTTTCTAATTTAAAAGATGAACAAATTAATGAGGCAAAAAAAATTGCTGCCTTTGAAATTACCAAACTCGTTCACGGTGAAGAAGAAGCCAAAAAAGCTGAAGAAGCTTCTAATGCTTTATTTGCAGGACACGGTTCTATTGAAACTATGCCTTCTACACACTTAGAACCTAGCACAATTTCTCTTGTAGATGTTCTTGTAAAAACCGGAATTGCACCTTCCAAAGGGCAAGCCAGAACCTTAATCGAACAAAATGCCGTTAGTTTAAATGATGAAAAAATAACCGATTGCAATTATGTACTTTCTAGCAAAGATTTTACAAATGGTTATGCCATTTTAAAAAAAGGCAAAAAGATTTTTCACAAACTAGAAATTTAGGCCATTCGTAATGCAATCCCCTTGGCAAATTGTATATGATAAAAATAAAGAAGGGATATTAGGGACAAAAAAGAACCGTCCCTATTTGTCCCTATCTGCTTTTTTGGACGATTTCTACGATGTCTGCGATGTATTCTCCTATGACGGGTATGTTTAGTGTTACGATTTTTTGCATGATAAATATGAGTAGGGCTGTGATGAGTGTTACTCCTATCCCGATTCCAATGCCGCGAAATATTCCTGCGATTAAATTTCTTTTTAATATTTCTTTTTTGTTTCCTAATATATAGAAAATTTCTTGCAAGTTTCCTTCTTGTAATGTATTGTTTAATTTAGTAATTCCTTGTTCTAATAGATGATATTTGTCGTTTCTAATAAACATGTTGATTCCCACCTTTATGTTTTTATGATGGTTCTTTTTGGTTTTTTTATACATTTATCAAAAAAACAAAAAACATTGCATACCATGACGCAATGTTTTATTGGTTTAAATATTTTATACTTGATAATACAAAATCTACTATCATAATAATGGGAATGATGATAATAATTGCTTTTTGGGCATGATAGCTTACTGCATTTTTGGCTTTGTCTAATTTTTTACTAACTGCTGGATGTAACTTTTCGTTAAAAATCACCCCAATGGCACCCCATGCAAAGGAATAGGCTATACTAATTCTACCATTGATATTCCAAAAATCTTGCGTATAATCCCACCAACGTAAATGAAATATCATTTCTAGGGCAAACGAAACGGCGTATTCAAAAATAGAAAATGCTACCATACTCACAAAAAATTCTAAGATTTTTTTACCTTTGGTTTTATGTAATAATAAAATGAACAGAACTGCTCCGAACCCATAAATGGGACAAGCAGGTCCATATAAAAATCCTCTTTTGACAAATGTTTTTTGGACAAACAAAGCAAACACCGTCTCTAAAACCCAGCCTAAAAAAGAATATACCAAAAAATATACAACTAATTTTTGCTTATCTGTTAGCTGTTTTTCATAAATGGTTAGCTCTTCTTCCATATTGATTTTCAACCTTTCTCCTTTACCGTTAGAACTTCTTTATGCTGTTTCTTTTGCATTTTCAGGAAATGTTCTTTTCTTTTTTGCGTTTACTGGTTCTACATTTTTATTTTCATTGATGACCAACTCTGGTTGTTTATTTCCTGCTACTGTCTCTTTTGTAATAATACATTTTTCTATTTTAGGATTAGAAGGAATGTCATACATAATATCTCGCATAATTTCCTCAATAATAGAGCGTAACCCTCTTGCTCCTGTTTTTCTTTCAATTGCTTTATCTACAATTACTTCTAATGCATCTCTTGAAAATTCTAATTCTACCCCATCTATTTCTAATAACTTTTTATATTGTTTGACCAATGCATTTTTTGGTTCTGTTGCAATTTGAATTAATGCTTCTCTGTCTAAATCTTTTAATGTTGCAATAATGGGTAACCTTCCTATAAATTCTGGTATTAACCCAAATTTTAATAAATCTTGTGGCAATAATTCTTTAAATACTTCATAACGATTTAATTCTTTTTTGCTTTCAATTTTGGTACCAAACCCAATCAGTTTTTCACCCGTTCTGTCTTTAATAATATTTTCCAATCCTTCAAAGGCACCACCGCAAATAAACAAAATATTTTCTGTATTAATTTGAATTAATTCTTGGTTTGGATGTTTTCTGCCTCCCTGTGGTGGCACAGATGCAATGGTTCCTTCTATAATTTTTAACAATGCTTGTTGCACACCTTCTCCACTTACATCACGTGTAATGGATGGATTTTCCGATTTCCTTGTAATTTTATCAATTTCATCAATATAGACAATGCCTTTTTCTGCTTTTTGCACATCTCCATCCGCTGCTTGAATGAGTTTTAGTAAAATGTTTTCTACATCTTCTCCCACATAGCCGGCTTCTGTTAACGTAGTAGCATCAGCAATAGCAAATGGCACATTGAGTATTTTGGCTAATGTTCTTGCCAATAATGTTTTTCCACATCCTGTTGGTCCTAGTAATAAAATATTACTTTTTTGAATTTCTACTGTATCATCTTTTTGGTGCGTTTCTTCTTCATATGCAATTCTTTTATAATGGTTATATACGGCTACTGATAATGTTCTTTTTGCTTCTTCTTGCCCAATGACATAGTCATCTAATGTTTTTTTGATTTCTTTTGGACTTGGGATTTCTTCTGCTAATGTATAACCAATTTCTTCCTCTTGAAACATTTCTGCCTCAATAATACTCGTACATAAATCTACACATTCATCGCAAATATATACCCCAGGGCCTGCTACTAGTTTTTTTACACTATCTTGTGCTTTCCCACAAAACGAACATGTGACATGATTTGGTATATCATTTTTTGACATTCTCTTAACTCCTATCTTTTTCGTTTTTATCCAACTCTAAACTACATTCTATGGTCCATAATACCATCAATCAAACCATAATTTAAAGCCTCTTGTGCTGTCATATAGTGGTCTCTTTCTGTATCTTTTTCAATTACGTCAATTGGTTGACCAGTTCTTTCGCTCAAGAATTTGTTTAATTTTTCTCTTGTTCTCACTAAATGATCTGCATGGATTTTAACTTCTGTGGCTTGACCAGAAATACCTCCTCCACCAATCAATGGTTGATGAATTAATATTTCTGCATTTGGCGTTGCAAACCTTTTTCCTTTTTCTCCTGCAGATAACAAAGCTGCTCCCATGCTTGCAGCCATTCCAATACAAATGGTAGAAACTGGGCATTTGATATAGTTCATCGTATCAATAATTCCCATTCCATCTGTAATAGAACCTCCTGGTGAGTTGATATATAAATTAATATCTTTGTCCGGGTCTTCTGATTCTAAGAACAATAATTGTGCAATAATCAAGCTAGATGTTGTTGGGTTAACATCTTCTCCTAAAAAGATAATTCTGTCTTTTAATAATCTAGAGAAAATATCGTAAGATCTTTCTCCCTTGCTTGTTTGTTCAATAACATATGGTACCAAACTATTTTTTTCTAACATATGGTTTCCTCCTTCTTTTTACATAAAAAGGTTAGAGAATAAAAGTACTTAACCTCCACCTCTAGCCTCTTTTTATTTTATTTTTGCACTTTCCACTAAGAATGTGATGACTTTTTCTGACTTAATTCCTTCATAAATATAATTTCTAACTTTTTCATTTTTTAGGAATTCTTCGTCATTTTCTTTGCCATAATTCTTTGCCATTTCTTTTATTTTTTCCTCAACTTCTTCTGGTGTTGCCTCTATTTTTTCTGCATTCATCACTGCTTCTAATACTAATTTTGTTTTTACATCCTCTATTGCTTGAGGTTCATATTCTTTTCTTACTTCTTCTTGTGTTTTTCCTATAATTTGCAAATATTGGTCTAATTTTAATCCTTGATAAGATAACCTTGATTCAAGATCTTGCATCTTATAGTTTAATTCAGTTTCTATCATTCCTGATGGCACATCTACTTTTGCATTTTCGCAAACCACTTCAATTACATTTTCTTGTGTTTCTTCTATTTCTTTTTGTTTATATTCTTCTTCTAATCTTTTCTTAATGCTATCTTTCCATTCTGCTAAAGTGTCAAATTCACTTGCATCTTTTGCAAATTCGTCATCTAATTTTGGTAATTCTTTTTTCTTAATTTCATGCACGGTTACTTTAAAAATAGCATCCTTTCCTGCTAACTCTGCTGAAAAATATTCTTTTGGAAATGTTACTTTAATTTCTTTTCCTTCATCAATAGACATACCAATGATTTGTTCTTCAAAACCTGGGATAAATGTTTTACTTCCAATGGTTAGTTCATAATTTTCTGCTTTTCCACCTTCAAATGGTTTTCCGTCCACAAATCCTTCAAAGTCTATGGTAGCAATATCTCCATTTTCTACTGGTCTATCTTCAACAGAAATCAGTCTTGCATTGTGTTCTTGCATATGTTCTAATTCATGTGCAATGTCTTCATCTTTTACAGTATACTCTACTTTTTTGATTTCTATACCTTTATATTTTCCGAGTTTCACTTCTGGTTTTACTTGAAAAATAGCTGTAAATTTTAAATCTTGTCCTTTTCCAATTTGCGTAATATCTATATTAGGTCTGCTAACTGCCATAATATTGTTTTGTGCAAATGCTTCTTCTAATATTTTGGGTGCCAATTCATTAAATGTATCTTCATAAAAGATTTCTTTTCCATAATATTTTTCTACAATATTCATTGGCGCTTTTCCTTTACGGAAGCCTGGGATATTAAAATATTTAGCACTTTTAAAATATACTTTTTTCATTGCCTCATCAAATCTTTCTGCTTCCACTGTTACTTCTAACTTTACTTCATTTGCGTTTTCTGTTTTTTCTAATTTACTATCCATATTTACTACCGTTCCTTTCTTAGACATAAATCTGGTTGAAGAATTTTATCTCACTAAAATTACATTTGTTTTTCAACCTTTAAGCCTTCGTAATGCTAATAGCTTTTATATTATATCATAAAATTAATATTTTGCAAGGATTTTTGAAGATTTTTTTAAAAATACTTGTTTTTTTCCTTTTTTTGTGTTACACTTAATAACAGTCAGTTTATTTTTTATTTAGGAGGTGCTAAAATATGGCAAAATGTGCAATTTGTGAAAAAACACAAAGTAATGGAAATAAATTAAGTATTACACGTTCACACATCAGCAAAAGAAGTCCTCGTACTTGGAAACCTAATTTAAGGACGGTAAAAGCTGAAGTAGATGGCGTTGTTAAAAAAATTCATGTATGTGCAAAATGTTTAAAAAATGGAAAAGTAAAAAGAGCTTAGGCTGCTCTTTTTTTTAATCTTTTATTCCGAAAATAAATTTCACAAAACCACGCAAAAACTTTGGCACTTTTTTTACAACAATAGTCATATGTATCCCTCCCTTTCTCTCTTTAACATGCAAGCCATGCTAAGCCAATACATGCTAGTGCTACTCCAATCATAAATAGCCAACCTGTTAGTGGAAGTAATAACACAAGCAAGATTCCTAACCCTAAACCGATAAAACACACACCTAATGTTTTCTTTAATAAATGAAACATGCTATTCCTCCCTTTCTTTTATATATTTTATTCTCGTTTTATTTTATTGGTTCCTATTTATGTTAAACGATTGACAAATGATAAAAAAATGCGGTACACTATACTTTAGAAATATGTGATATGAAAGGATTGTTCTTGAATGAAAAAATCAGATGCAAAAAAATTAATTGAAATTTTACGTACTACCTACCCAGATGCTACTTGCAGTTTGGACTTTACCACTCCGTTTGAAATGGTTGTTGCTGTTATGCTCTCTGCACAATGCACAGACGAACGTGTAAATAAAACAACACCTAAACTGTTTGCTAGATATCAAACCATTGAAGATTATGCCAATATTGATATTCAAGAATTAGAGAATCTCATTCATCCATGTGGGTTTTATAAAAATAAAGCCAAAAACATAAAACTATGTGCCAAACAAATTCTTGAAAATTTTGGTGGTGAAGTGCCTCACACCATGGAAGAATTACTGACTTTAGCTGGAGTCGGTCGTAAATCTGCTAATGTTATTTTATTAGAAGTCTATGGTATTGCCAATGGTATTGCTGTTGATACGCATGCAAAACGTATTTCTAACTTAATGGGTCTTTCCCAAGAAAAAGAACCTGAAAAAATTGAACAAGATTTGCTTGCCATTTTCCCTAAAAATACTTTAAAATATGTCAATCATCTTTTTGTATGGCATGGTCGCAATACTTGCATCGCCCGAAATCCAAAATGTGAAACTTGCTCTGTGAATAATCTTTGTGCATTTGCGCATAATAAGGCTAAATAACAAAAAGGAGCGTGTGTTTTTTGACCAACATTAATTGCACGGCAAATTGCATTTACCAAAGGGATGGAAAATGTTCTTATCAAATTGTTAGTATGTCTAGCGTTTCTTCCAATTCAGAATGTGCCTATTTTATCCCCTATTTGCCACAAAATCCCCCTCATGTCTCCTCTTGACAAATATTTTTTGAAGGTATATAGTCTAAGAGAAGATCATTTTTTTGAAGGGGGTTTTTGTATTGAAAAAAACAAAGAATCCATATAAAAATCAAGAAAATAAACTTATGCATTGGCTCATTTCCTTCATCATTACAGTATGTGTTGTTATTGGTGGATATTATGGAGAAAATGTCTACCAAATTTTAACTTCCCATCTTTCTACTAGTATTTCTGCACAAACTATTTCTTTCAATTTAGAAGATATCCCTGCGTTTGATGGTTCAACAGCTTATGTCACATTGAATGATAATCAACCTCTCTTTACAGAAGCCGACCTAACCACAACCTCTTTTGAACATTATTCTGACTTAGACTCCCTTGGTAGATGTGGCGTTGCTTTTGCCAATATTGGAACTGATATGATGCCAACAGAAGATAGAGAGGCTATTGGAAATGTAAAACCCTCTGGCTGGCATACCATTCGTTATGACAATGTCGATGGTAAATACTTATATAACCGCTGCCATTTAATCGGTTTTCAACTGGCAGGTGAAAATGCAAATGAAAAAAATTTGATTACCGGAACGCGTTTCTTAAATGTAGATGGAATGCTTCCTTTTGAAAATCAAGTTGCTGACTATGTTAAAGAAACAAAACATCACGTTTTATACCGCGTGACACCTATTTTTAAAGAAAACAATTTAGTAGCAAATGGCGTTGAAATAGAAGCAAAATCTGTTGAAGATAATGGGAATGGCATTTTATTCCATGTATATGTGTACAATAGTCAACCTGGCATTTTGATAGACTATGCTACTGGAAATAGTCAATTAGGCTCATAAAATCATTCGCTTTGGGCAAACTAAAACTATCTTGGAAAGGATGGTTTACTATGTTTCAACCCAAAGCGATTTATTTTGAAAAAGAAATTGTCAATTACCCATTAGGAAAAGAATTGATGGAAAAATATGCGGATATTCCCAAAATTGAAATTGAAAATCATAATAACATTGAAGAAATGCGTACACGTTCTAATAAAGAGTTTCCAGATATGAAACGTAACATCATTATTGGTGTTCGAAAGACACATAAATTTGTGCCAAACCATAAAACTTCAGACTTTTTGGTACCCTATACTTCCTCTGGTTGCACAGCTTCTTGTATGTATTGTTATTTGGTTTGCAACTACAATAAATGTGCTTATTTAAGATTATTCGTGAATCGTGAGCAAATGCTAGATAAAATACTAAAAACTGCTGATAAATCTGAAAAAAAGTTGACTTTTGAAATTGGTAGCAACAGTGATTTGATCTTAGAAAACACCATCACAGGAAATCTCGTTTGGACCATTGAACACTTTAAAAATAGTACAAATGGTCTTCTTACCTTTCCTACGAAATTTGATATGGTTGGTCCCCTCTTGCCTCTGGATCATCAAGGAAAAGTGACTGTGCGTGTGAGTGTGAATCCAGAAGATATCATCAATAAAGTAGAATTTGGCACTTCTAGGTTATCTGGTAGAATCCAAGCTATCAATCAGTTAAGAGAAGCTGGCTATCCTGTAGGAATTTTAATTGCTCCTGTTATTTTTGTAGATCATTGGAAAGAACTGTATTTACAATTGCTTCAAACTTTATCCTCTGAATTATCTGAAAAGGTAAAAAAAGATGCTTTTTTTGAAATTATTTTTATGACATATAGCTATGTGCATACCAAAATTAATGAAGAAGCTTTTCCAAATGCCATTTCCCTTTATGATAAAGAAAAAATGACAGGACGTGGACGAGGAAAATACTGGTACAAGCAAGCCTTACGAGATGAAGGTGAAGCCTTTTTTCGCAACTATATGCACCAATATTTTCCTCATAATACCATTGAATATATTGTTTAACTAAATTAATTCCCATCCTTGTGCTGTTTTTGTTAAAACCACACTAGAATCTAATATGATGACTGGCCTAACCCCAGCATTGTACATAGATTCTTTTCCTGTTGAATTTATCATTTCATATTCTAAAACTGCTCCTTCAGCAATTCTTCTGATTGCATAGCTTGTTCCCCATTGTGTTGTTTTACATGACCTTGAGGCTAAAAAATATTCATTTTCTTGCGTTCCCTCAAAAAGCATTTGATATTCTACACTATCATTTGTTAAACCCACTTCTGCATTTTGATCATTTTCTGATGTTAATGTTTGTGGATAGTATTCGTAACTATTATTTTGTACGGTTGCAATTTTTTCAGTTCTAGAAGCATATCTTGAACTTTTCCATGCATTGCCTTCAAAATCAAACCAATAAAAACCTGATGTATATCGTTCTGTTAAATTGCTTGACTTTCCTGTTTTGGTCTCATATTTGGGAGATTCGGTTCCATCCCATAAATACGTAATTTCACTTCCATAACTAGCGGTATCATTATACATGTATCCTACGGTTCCTTCTTTGAAGTCAGATGTATCCTCAATACCTACAATGCCTGCTTTTGTTCCTTTTTCGATTTCATCTTTGGTTGGATTTTTAATTCCTACGCATTCTGGATGATATCCTGTAAGTTGGTTTATGTCTTCAACGGTTATATTTCTAGCATTTTTTATGCGGTCTCCTTGTCCATACATGGCACTAATTTTATCTAATTCACTAATGGCATTTGTAAAACCTTGGGCTCCATTTAGACAATAGGCTCCATAATTGTCTGGAACAATTGGCTCAGCTGAAACTAACATTAAATCTCCATCTTCAATTCCTAATACTCTCCATCCGAGCCGTATAACTACTTAAATCAAATTTTTGGTTTGCATATCCATTGTCAGCTTTACGAGATGTAACAGTATTATAGGTTGCTGTTTCCTCTGGGTGATAGATAATATAGTCTCCCACTTGGACAGTTACTTCACCTTTTTGAATGCCTTTTTTGGTATATGACCATACATTACTATTATGACCTGCTAGTTTTGATACGACTAAAATTAAAACAATTAAAAATAAAGTGACCCATAAAATTACATGAACTAAAGATAATCCTTCTTCTTTCTTACTACCTTTGGTTATTTTTTTATCTGTTGTATCTATTTTTATCATTTTTTCTACCTTTCCTTTCTCTTTTTTATTTTAAGAAATTTTTCGTCTTTTTTTGATAAATCTATTTTATCGAAATTTTTCAAAATTGTAAATAGTTCTGCTTTATTTTTCTGAAAATTGAAAAAATGTAAGTTTAATTGACATTGATATTTTGTTGTACTATAATAATGGAAAATTCATACAGATTAAATTCTTTTTAACTAGATTTATGTCTTGGAAAGGATTGTGATAAAATATGAAAAAATATACTGGACTAACTGCAGAAGAAGTCAAACAAAGAGAAGAAAAAAAATTGGTAAACTACGATACTACTATTCCAACCAAAAGTATTAAAAGGATTTTATTTGATAATTTTTTTACATTATTTAATTTTTTGAATTTATTTTTAGCCATTTGTATTTTTGCCGT
This sequence comes from uncultured Clostridia bacterium, assembly GCA_947625645.1. Taxonomy (GTDB): domain Bacteria; phylum Bacillota; class Clostridia; order TANB77; family CAG-508; genus CAG-269. The sequence goes on from CANQPE010000008.1 coordinate 36,564, forward strand.
AGGATCTTATAAAAATATGCTTTTTTTATTAATCGTTATCATCAATACTGCCATTAGCACATTTCAAGAAATCCATGCCAAAAAAGTCATTGATAAACTATCTTTTTTGTCTAGCCAAAAAGTAACTGTGTTTCGCGATGGCAAAAAGCAACAAATTCCTGTACATTCTCTTGTGTTAGATGACATTGTTGAATTGACAACTGGCAATCAAATTGCGACAGATAGCATGATTTTAGAAGGTTCTGTGCAAGTAAATGAATCTTTTATTACTGGTGAACCAGATGCTATCTCAAAAACAGCTGGTGATTCATTATTATCTGGAAGTTATATGATTAGTGGAAAATGTGTTGCAAAAGTGACACATATTGGTGAAGAAAACTATACTGCGAAAATCTCTGCTGGTAGCAAATATGTCAAAAAAGTAAATTCTGAAATCATGAATTCTCTAAAAAAACTCATTAAGTGGCTAACCTTTGCAATTATCCCTATTGGACTTGCTTTATTTTTTGTACAATATATTTTGCAGGGGCTTAACTTAACAGATGCTACCATCAAAACTGTTGCTGCCATTATTGGTATGATACCAGAAGGACTTGTTTTGTTAACTAGTACCGTTCTTGCAGTAAGTGTTATTCGCCTATCTAAGTCAAATGTTTTGGTTCAAGAATTATATTGTATTGAAACTTTAGCACGCGTAGATACGCTTTGTTTTGACAAAACAGGAACTTTAACAGAAGGAAAAATGGAAGTAAAAGAAATCATTCCTTTTTCCATCTCTCAAGATGAATTTCAAACCATCTTGTGGAATATTTCTCAAGCTTCTGAAGATGAAAATTCCACAATGCAGGCACTACGAGATTATCCTTTTCATGCTTCGGCAATGTGGAATTCTATACACGCCATTGCCTTTTCTTCTCAAAGGAAATGGTCTGCCGTTTCCTTTGCTGATATTGGTACTTATGTTATTGGTGCACCTGAATTTATATTAACCACTTCTGATTTAGCTCAAGTAGAACCCTATACACAAAATTATAGAGTTCTTGCTGTTGCTCATTGCAAAAATCAAATTTTAAATGCTACTCTACCAAATGATTTGAAATTTGTGGGGCTAGTTTGTATTTTAGATAAAATTCGTCCTGAAGCAAAAGATACGGTCTGCTATTTTTATCGCCAAGGCGTAGATATTAAAATTATTTCTGGTGATAACCCTCTTACCGTATCTCAAATTGCTAAACAAGTTGGGATTCAAAATTTTGATGCCTACATTGATATGTCACTGTTGCCAGAAAATACAGATTTTAAAGAAATCGTAGCACATTATACCATTTTTGGTAGAGTTTCTCCTATTCAAAAAAAGGAGCTTGTGTTAGCTTTACAAAATATGAAAAAAACCGTTGCTATGACAGGTGATGGTGTCAATGATGTATTGGCGTTAAAAGCTTCTGATTGCAGTATTGCCATGGCTAATGGAAGTGATGCTTCAAAAAATGTATCTCAATTAGTCTTGCTGGATTCCAATTTTGCTTCTATGCCTAAAATTGTCTTAGAAGGTAGACGTACTATCAACAACATTCAACGCTCTGCTTCTTTGTTTCTTGTAAAAACTATTTACTCTACCTTTTTGGCTGTACTTTTCCTATTTATGGGACAATCTTATCCCTTTATGCCAATTCAGCTAAGTCTCATTAGTCTTGTAACAATTGGCATTCCTTCATTTGTTTTGGCACTAGAACCAAATAAAGAACGTATTCAAGGGCATTTTTTGCAAAATGTCCTTGCCAAATCTCTTCCAACTGGCTTTATTGTAACTTTGAACATTTTTGTTTTAACCATTTTGCATAAATTTTCCATCATTCCAAATGAGTTTTATACCAGCTTATGTGTTATCTCTACTGGTATTTGTGGCATCATTTTACTATTTACTCTTGCGAAATCTAGAAAAAGCGAAAACGCTAAAATTCCATTTTCACCATTTCGCCTATCTCTTGCTATTTTAATGACTCTTTTATTTATCCTTGGTCTAACATGCTTTGGTTGGTGGTTCAATATAGCGCCTCTTCCTCCCATGTTACCTTATATTGGATGTATTTTATGCATATCTCTCATCTATTTTGCTTTGATTGCATTGTTAACTCACTAAACCAAAAGAGTACCAAAAGGTACTCTTTGATATTGTTCTGTTATCTTTATTAAATTTTTACAATTCCACCCATAACTTTGCTGTATTCTGCTGATGATAATAGTTTTGGTCCTCCTGAAGTCACCACTTTGTCTCCTTTTTCCAAAATGCCTTTATCTTGTAATTTTTTGATTCCTAATTCTACTACTTTATCTGTGTCTTCTTGTGGCTCAATGTAAATTGGTGTTACATTCCATACAATTGATAATTGATTGAATGTTCTTCTATTATCTGTAATTGCTAAGATTGGGCATCCTGCACCTAATCCTGCTAATTTTCTTGCAGAATCTCCTGTGTGTGTATAGCATACAATAGCATCTGCATTCATATTCATTGCCATAGTACATGTAGAATAAGCAATTTCTGTTTCAAAATCTGTTAAATCAATATTATCGTTTGTTCTAAATCTTTTCCAATAATCTATATCATTTTCTGTTCTGTTTGCAATTTTTACCATTGTTTTAACACATTCTACTGGGTATTTTCCCATAGCACATTCCCCAGATAGCATGATGGCACTTGTTCTGTCATAAATTGCATTGGCAACATCACTTGCTTCTGCTCTTGTTGGTAGTGGGTTATATGTCATAGATTCTAGCATTTGTGTTGCTGTAATAGCAGGTTTATTTGCTTTATTAGATAATTTGATAAATCTTTTTTGCATAATTGGTGGTTCTGTAAAATCTGTTTCTGTTGCCATGTCTCCACGAGCAATCATCTGCACATCTGCATTTTCTACAATTTCTTCCATATGTTCTAGTCCTTCAACGTTTTCTACTTTTGTAACAATTTTGATGTCTTTCCCACCATTTTCATCTAAAACTTTTCTTACTTGATCAATGTCATCTTTATTTCTTGTAAATGACATAGCTACATAATCATAATCATGTTCACAAGCAGTTTTTAAGTCTGCAATATCTTTCTCTTTTAATGCTGGTAAACGTACTGCTGTTCCTGGTAAATTGATTGTTTTTCTACTTCCTAATCCATTTCCATGTACAACGGTACAAACAATGTCTTTATTTACAATTTCGTCTACCACTAATTCAATAGCACCATCATCAATTAAAATTTTTGCTCCTGGTTTTACATCATTATATAATCCTTTATATGTGACAGATACTTTATCTTTATCTCCCACAATATCTTCGTTTACAAGTGTAAATTTCTGTCCATCTTCCAATTTGATTTTTTCATTTTTTCCGGTTACTAACATTCCTGTTCTAATTTCTGGTCCTTGCATGTCTAATAGCAATGCAATTGGCAAGTCAAGCTCTTTTCTTAGTCTGATTACTTCTTCTGTTTTTTCAGATTGTTCTTCCCAACTTCCATGTGAATAGTTTATTCTACATACGTTTAATCCTGCTTTCATTAATTCTTCCAATCGGTATTCACTGGCAGGTCCGATTGTACCAACAATTTTTGTCTTTCTTAAATCTTTTTTCATGTTTAATCCCTTCCCTTTCTTAGGCACAAATACAGTTAGAAAAAATTTCCATTTTAGCGATGCAAAAATAGCAATTATTTCTCAACGTTTTTTCACCGTTTAACATTATATCAGATATATAGTTATTTTTCAACACTTTCCAGCAATTTTTTTCTTAGAACATTGTAATGATTGCATGTAATATCGTCTTATCTTGACTAAAAATGCATACGACATGCTTTTGGTTATGAAATGCATATTGGCATGTTACAGTTTCTCCTAATTTGATCTCTTTTTTATATTGAATTTGCACATGATCATATGGTCTTGCTTGATAGACTGCTTCTGGCAATGCTTCATAGGCAATATCTAAATAATACAAATTATGCATATGCCCATTGATATCAATATCTCTTCTTGTAACTGTATATTCTATTTTGTTTGTAAATGTGACTGGTATTTCCATTTTATCTAATTCTCGATTTTCGAAAGTACTATTGGTTTCTAGTTCATATTTGCTCATAATTTCATCTTTTAATCTCGTTAATTTTCCTGTTGCCAGATTTACCAATGTCCATTTAGAAGTAGCTATAGCACACAATTCATGCTTGTCATCATACATTTCAAAATCACGATACGTAAAAGCTTTTGTCGCATCTCTCCCCCAAGTTTTTACATGGATAGTTTGTCCATATCGAGGTCTTTTTATAACCTGTAATTTCCAGCCTAACAAAATCCATACCAATTGATTTCTTTCAATGTCATTGGCTCCATATCCTACTAAATCTGAGTGATACCCGCCAATGTTTTCAAACATTTCCAGTATAGATCTATTTTTAATGAAATTATTTTTTCCGATATCCTTTACCCCCATTTGAAAATCATGTTCAAAAATCATTTTTTCTTCTCTCCTTTTTCGAGGCAAGGGACAATTAGGGACGGTTCTTTTTTGTTCCTACGGAACAAAAAAGAACCGTCCCTAATTGTCCCTTGTTCCTTGCATTAATATCCTGGTTTTTTTAGCAAATGGAACATATTTTTCTTGTATTCTTCTACACCTGGTTGATTAAATGGGTCAACACCTAATATCATGCCTGACATAGCACATGCTTTTTCAAAGAAGTAAATCAATTCTCCTAAATTTTCTTCATCCAATTGATTTATTTCGATAATTATATTAGGTACTTCTCCTGTGCCATGTGCTTGAATTGTTCCTTCCATTGCTTTTTTATTCACATAGTCCATTGTTTTTCCAGCTAAATAGTTTAATCCATCTAAATTATCGTCATCTGGATTGATGGTAATGTCACTTTGTGGAGTTTGAATGGATATAACTGTTTCAAATAAATTTCTTCTTCCATCTTGAATATATTGTCCCATGGAATGTAAATCTGTTGTAAAGTCAACGCCTGCTGGGAAAATGCCTTTTTTCTTTTTGCCTTCACTTTCTCCATATAGTTGTTTCCACCATTCTGTAAAATAATGCATTTTAGGCTCATAATTTACCAATATTTCTATATTTTTTTTCATTTTTTCATGTAAAATATTTCTAACCACTGCATATTGGTAACACTCATTGTATTTTATATCTGGATCATCAAATCTTTCTTGGGCTACTTTCGCCCCTTTCATTAATTTATCAATGTCAATCCCTGCTGTTGCAATTGGTAACAGTCCCACTGCTGTTAAAACAGAATATCTCCCTCCTATGTTATCTGGCACAACAAATTGTTCATACCCTTCATTTTCTGCCAATGTTTTTAATGCTCCTTTTTCTTTATCTGTTGTTGCATAAATTCTACTACGTGCTTCATCAATTCCATATTTATTTTCTAAAATTTCTCTAAAAATTCTAAAGGCAATGGCCGGTTCTGTTGTCGTACCAGATTTTGAAATGACATTTACAGAAAAATCTTTATTTCCTATATATTCAATTAACTCATTCATATAATTAGGGCTCAAATTATTTCCAACATATAAGATTTTAGGATATTTTCTTTGTTTTTCTGGTAACAAATTATAGAAAGAACTGGTTAAGCTCTCTATGACTGCTCTGGCTCCCAAATAAGAGCCACCAATTCCAATCACAACTAAAATTTCTGATTCCTTGGCTATTTTTTTGGCTGCCTGTTTGATTCTTTTAAATTCCTGCTTATCATAATTTGTTGGCAAATTTAACCAGCCTACAAAATCATCTGGCTTGTCTGCTCTTTCCTGTAATTCTTCATGAATGGTTTTTACCTTTTTGGCATATTCTCCCATCATTTTTTTCGTTACAGTTGTGTGTTTAAAGTTTAATTTAATATTTGCCATATACATTCCTCCTTTTTTTAGTTACGATTTCTCGTTTGTTTTTATGAGGAACGTATCTTTTCTGAACAGTTTGTTCCGAAAAAATACGTCCCTACTTTTCCTAATTTCTTATGATAAATAATCCAATGATGACTAAACCAAGCACTACTCTATATATTGCAAATCCTTTGAAGCTTCCCTTTTTTAAATATTGCAATAAAAATTTGATAACAAGCAATCCTACCACAAAGCTTGCTAATACCCCTACAACAAAAGGCATATTGAATACAAAGTCTTTAAATTTGTATAAAGTAGCTCCTAACACAATGGGTGCTGATAGCATAAATGAATATTTGGCTGTTGATTCTCGGTCAACTCCCATGAATCTTCCTGTTGTCATTGTAACACCAGAACGTGAAACTCCTGGTATAAATGCTAAAGCTTGTGATAACCCTATGATAAAAGTTTGCCTTAAAGTCATTTCTTCGTATTTCGTTTTAGATGGCGCTTTTTTGTCTACCATGTACAATATAATTCCCATAACAATTAATGCAATTGCAATTAGTAATGGCATTTGTGCTAAGCTGTCTCCTACAAAGTGATCTAATAGAAAGCCTATGGCTCCTCCTGGAATGGTTGCAAGCACTATGTACCAAAACATTCTGCCTTCTGTTGATTTTTCTTTCTTAATCACTTGGCGATATCCGCCTTTTATTAAAGCAATCCAATCTTTGCAGAAAAATAAGGCTATTGCCAATAAGGTTCCAAAATGTAAGGCTACATCAAAACTTGCTGGTATATCCCAGTTAAATATCCATGGGATAAGGTTTAAGTGTGCTGAGCTTGATATTGGTAACAGCTCTGTTAATCCTTGCACAATTCCTAAAATTAATGCTTGTATAATTTCCATCATTGTTTTTCCTTCTTTCTTTTTAAAATATGATACAATGTATCTTTGATAAATTTAGCTGTTGTGGTTGGTGCTACTTTTCCTGGTAGTGCTAAGGCCCAAACGTAGTTAAAATTGTATTTTTGGATTTGTTCTCTTTCAAACCCTCCTGGTTTTGATGCCAAATCCATTAGTAAACAGTCTTGCTGGATATATGGCATATGCTCTTTGGTTATGATAATATGAGGAACTGTATTGATAATGATGTCATATTGGTTTAAGTTTTGCCCCATGGTGCGTATGTCCATTGCTTCATATCCATAGGTTTTTATCCAAGTCATATCTTGTTCTTTTCTAGCTGCACATGTGACGTTGGCATCTAGTTGCTTGCATTTTTTGGCTACCATTTTAGCCACTCTTCCAAATCCTAATATAAGAATTTTGCTTCCTTGTAAGTTAATTTCTGTATTAGAAATGGCTACTTGGATAGCACCTTCTGCTGTTGCAATTGTATTCAAAATGGTTAGTTCTTCTTCTTCCATCAAGTCAATAATTTTGATGTGTTTTTTCTGTGCTCTCTCTTGTATTTCCGAAGAGATTGCTCCTGCAAATATTTCTTTATTTTCTAACACTTCGAATAGTTCTTCTATTTTTAGTGGTTTTTGACTAAATGGTGTATTGACAAAACTTCCGTCACTTGAAAATGGAATTGGTGCTATGATAACTTCTGCATTTTGTTTTATTTCTTGTAAACTTTGGCAATGTATGATGGTTTCGTATGGATACAATTCCTGTGCTTTTTCCATGGCATAAGTATATACTAACTTTTTATCTTTTGCAAGTAATTTTGCCAATTTTATCATACGTAAATCTCCTCCAACAATCGCAAATGTTGTTATCACCTTGCATCACAGTCCTTCCTGAAGAATATTTTTCTTCTTTTTAGTATATGTTCGTTGGTAAACGTCTTAGAACTAACACAAAGAATAGCCACTTACAAAAATGGAATTAAGTGCTTCTTCGCAATTGATTTGCATAGAAACTCTTAATTCCATTGCTTCCTAAGGTCCAAATTGTTATGATTTTCTACCTTAATATTCTCTCGTGTTTTCTTGTATTTTCTCTTCTTGTTGCTTATTTTCTTGCTGTTTTGCTTTATTTCGATTTAACATCTCGATATCACTATACCCTAATTTCCTTGTCATTTCAAACATGTTTTCCAAATGCTCTTTTGCTTTATTTTCTTTTTCTTTCACTACTTGCTCTTCTTCTCCTTTTTCTATATCAGTCTCAAGATTAAATGGCATGGCAACTTTTGCTAAAATGGGAATAAACACTGGTTCACTTTTCATTTTAGGAACCACCTTTTTGGCGTTTAAATCAATTGCAACATTGGCATACTGCACCGCTGTGTCATTATTCCCTTTTATTAATTCAATTTTAGCCAATTCAAAATAAGCATCTGGTGCTAGTTCTTCATCCTCAATAACTTGCATAAAATACTTTTGTGCTTCTTCTATTTCTTTATAGATGAGTGCAATTTCAGCTAGTGAATATTTTGCATAATATAGCAAATGGTTAATATCAGCTGCTTTTTCATAGCAAGTCTTTGCATTTTCAAAATCATTTAGCATGGTATAGGCAATTCCCAAATTATAATATAAATCATAGTTGACTGGATTATGACGGATGGCCTCTTGATAGACACTTGTGGCTTCTTTATACATTTCTTTTTTTAGTAAAATATCGCCTAAAAGGAGACTTGCTTCACAGTATTCTGGTTTCTTTTTCAATAAGTTTGTAAGCATTTCCATCGCCTCATCTTGTTTGTCAAACCCATTGAGTAATTCTGCTATTTTATAGTAAGAATTATAATCTCTTTTATTGATTTCGATTGCCTGCACATATTCATCAATCGCTTTTCGCATGCCACCTTCACTTTCATAAATTTCAGCTAATCGTTTATGCCCTTCATCATTTTCTGGATATTTTGTCACAAGATGAATCAACGCTTGTTTTGCTTTTTTGGTATCTCCTAATTTTAAATATAGATTTGCTTTGGTGATGTCAATGATTTCTATGAGTGGTATATGATATTTTTCCAATATTAAAATGACAACTGGAATCAGCAATCCTACGATATACTTAATGACCATAAAAATCCAGTTTAATTTTACATGAAATATCACTTCAAAAAAGTTCAAAGCCAATCCGATTGCTTGTAAAACAATTACCATGACATAACTTGTATCGTTTTTCTTAATCATATTATAGAAAAAATATATAAATATACCAAGTGTTATCATTGCAAAAATGAGTTGTTCCATCATACATCTATTCCTTCCTTTTTATGTTACATTCTTTTCTTCTATTTTATTGTATTTTTTTTCATTTGTCCAGTGGTTCATACAGATTTTGATAAATTTTATAATCTCTCAAAATTTTTCTCACATATTGATTGGTTTCTTGATATGGTACATTTTCTATATCTGATCCGTCTTTTTGAATCACGCCTTTTTCTATCCATGCATTCACAGTTCCAATTCCTGCATTATATGCTACTACTGCTACTGCAATATTTTCATATTTTTCTAATAGCATAGCAACATATCGCGTTCCTAGTTGAATATTCATATCTACATCACATAATTTTTTCTCTACGATGTCTGGTGTAATAGGATTGTTTAATTTTGTGCCCACATCCTTTGCAGTGTCCTCCATTAATTGCATTAATCCTTTCGCTCCTTTGGAAGATACGGCTTTTGCATTAAAATTACTTTCTGCTTTTATAATTGCATAAATTAAATTCTCATCCACCTGATATTCTTGTGCATATAATGTTACAAAATTTTCATATTGCCTCGGGTAAATTATCTTCATCAATTTTGTTCGCATTTGCAAGGGGCCCAGCAAAATGATTGCTATGACTACCAATACAATAATACTACCATATATTTTCTTTTTTATCGTAATCTCTCCTTTTCTCGTTTTTGCCAACGGGACAAATAGGGACAATTAGGGACGGTTCTTTTTTGTTCCTACGGAACAAAAAAGAACCGTCCCTAATTGTCCCTATTTGTCCCTATTTGCAATCGTACCAATTGGTTGCTTCTGATATTTCTGCAATCAGTGGTACATTTAAGCTAACTGCAGTTTCCATTTCGTGTTTTAAAATCTGTTTGATTTGCTCTATTTCTTCTTTTGGTGTTTCTATCATCATTTCATCATGCACTTGTAAAACAATTTTTGCTTTTAGCCCTTCTTCTTGTATGCGACGGTACACATTTATCATTGCAATTTTCATAATGTCCGCTGCGGTTCCTTGGATTGGTGTGTTCATGGCTGCTCTTGCCCCAAATTGTCTTACCATATAATTTTTGGCTTGTAGCTCTGGTATATATCTTCTTCTGTGAAATAATGTTTCTACATATCCCTTGTTTTTAGCTTGTTCTGTGATGCTATCCATATAGCTTTTAATTCCTTGGTATTCTGTTAAATATTCATCAATATATTGCTTGGCTTGCTTCCTTCCAATTCCCAATTGTTCTGCTAACCCAAAATCACTAATGCCATAAACAATTCCAAAATTAACGGCTTTGGCACTTGACCTTTGTTCTTTCGTAACTTCATCGATTGGAGTTTTGAATACCTTAGAAGCTGCTTGTTTATGGATATCTTCATCATTTTTAAATGCTTGTATCATATGTTTGTCTTGCGAAATATGTGCCAATATACGTAATTCTATTTGAGAATAGTCTGCGTCAATATATACCTTTCCTGGTTCTGGTTCAAATATTTTTCTCACCTGTTTTCCAAGTTCAAACCTTGTAGGAATGTTTTGCAAATTGGGTTCTGTTGAACTAATTCTACCTGTTGCTGTAATGGTCTGATGAAAAAAGGAATGAATTCTTTGTGTTTTAGGATTGATATATGGTTTTAGCCCTTCTACATATGTAGAATTTAATTTCATAAGTTGTCTATATTCTAAAAGTTCTTCGATAATAGGGTCTTCTTTCCTTAATTTTTCTAATACATCTACATCTGTAGAATAGCCACTTTTTGTCTTTTTGATAACTGGTAGTTTCTTTTTTTCAAACAAGACTTCTCCTAATTGTTTGGTTGAATTAATATTAAATTCTCCGCCTGCCATTTCATAAATGATGTTTGTTTTTACCTCTAATTGTTGTTTTAACGTATCTCCAAATTTATCTAATTCTTGTTTATTGGCATACATTCCATTCCACTGCATTTCAGACAATACTTCAAGCGTTGGCATTTCAATCTCTTGAAATAAAGACAAACTTCCTGTTTGTTGTAATTTTTCAGTTAAAGTTCTTTCTAATTGTTCTAGTAAATAGGCTTTGAAGGCTAATTCCTTTTTTTGGTATTCTTGTTTTACTTCTTCCTGATGGCTGTCTGTTATTTCAAACAAATTCATCTGTTTTTGTGTTTCTTCTTTTTTTCCAATCGTATCTTCTATGGAAACTCCCAATTGGTCTTCTGCAATTGCTTCTAAACTTAATTTATTATTGGTTGGGTCTAATAAATAGGCTGCAATTTTAGCATCAAATGTGATTCCATTTATTTTAATGCCTTCTTGCTTTAGTAAAATATACACTTTGCTTAAATGGATTCCTACTTTTTGTATATGTGTATTTTCAAATACTTCTTTTAATGCTTGTATGGTATGATTTTGTTTAACATCTATGTAATAAACTTTTGGAGCTACATATACACTGATAGTGTTGATTTTTTCTTTTATGATCTTTTCTGGCTTGTCATCTTGCTCTGTTGCTATTTCAAATATCATTTTGTTCGCCTTTTGGATGGCTTGGATGGCTTCTTCTAGTGCATTTTCTTTTATTTCGTACCTTTCTTCTAATGGTTGTATCTTTGACTGTTCTTCTGTTTGGCCTGCTTTTTCTAGTTGAAATCTTTCAATATATCTTTTAAAATTAAGCTCCTGAAATAGGCTATAAACTTCTGGCTTGTCCCATTCTTCCACCTTTAATTCTTCTAATGTATCTTCAATAGGGACTTCTACATTAATGGTTCCTAATGTTTTAGATAAAAATGCTAACTCTTTATTGTTTTCAATATTTTCTTTTTGTTTTCCTTTTAAATCTGTTTCTCCCGCTTCTAATTTTTGATATAGATTTTCAATGGTTTGATATTGTTGGATTAATTTTAAAGCTGTTTTTTCCCCTATGCCGGGAACCCCAGGAATATTATCAGATGCATCTCCTTGTAATCCTTTTACCTCAATTAATTGCTTTGGTTGAATCCCATAGGTCTCTATAATTTTACTTTCGTCATATAAATCTGTTTCTGTTTTGCCACCTTTTGTATGTGGAATGCGAATGGTAACATGATTGGTTGCTAATTGAAAGGTATCTCTGTCCCCTGAAAGAATGCTAACCTCTAATCCTTTACTTTCTCCAAATTTTGCTAATGTTCCTAAGATATCGTCTGCTTCATACCCTTCTTTTTCAATGATGTCTATATGCATTGCTTTTAGAATTTTCTTTATAATTGGCATTTGTTGTGCTAGCTCTTCTGGCATCCCTTTTCTCGTGGCTTTATACCCTTCATACAATTTATGCCTTGCCGTTGGTGCTTTTAAATCAAAAGCAACTGCCATGTAGTCTGGGTTCACGTCTTCAATGAGTTTAAATAAAATCGCCAAAAATCCATACACAGCATTTGTATATGTGCCATCTTTGGTGGTAAGCATTTTGCTTCCCATAATTCCATAAAACGCACGGTTCATAATGCTATTTCCATCAATCAATACTAATTTTTCCATGTCACATTCCTTCCTTTCCTTGATTTTTTTGTTATATCAAAAACGATAGTCTCTATCATTTTCTTCCCCTGATACTTTTTCTCCAAACAATTTGATTGTTGTTTCTTTTTGGGTTTCTGGTAAGGTTACAGCCTGGCCTATTTTTTCTAACATTTGGTTGTATTGCCCATATAAATTGGTTAATTTTGCACTTGCTGTCATTTTAGGTTTTCCTTTTATTTGGTTGGTTTGCTGATTTAGCATTACCGTTTCTTTGTCTAATCTTTTGGCTTCTTGTCGATTACGAACCCATGAAAACAGACCTTTTCTCGTTTTGGCTGGTAATCCCCTTTTTTGTTTAGCAGATGCTCTTTGTATGAGCTCCTCTTGCGTTGGAATGTTTGAAAATATGGATCTCATTGCTCGTTCCATTTGCACCATTTGGGGCGTCAACTTTCCTCCATTAATGTCATAGGCGCATTGGTACATATCCGCTAACATTTGCCTCACACTATTTTGCGGATTGGCTATTTGCATTTTTTTGGCTGCATAACGCATTTGAGCTTCAATATTTTCAACTTTGGCATATTTGAGTGGTGTTTGCCCTAACAATTTATTTAAAAAATTATCTTTTTGGGATATTGCTAGTTTCTTTTGTTCATTTAATCTAGTACATGTCGTTTGGTATATCATTTTCTGGACTTTGTCGTTCAAGACTTCTTTTAACTCTAGCCAAGAAGTTTCCTCATAACTTTTTTGCATTTCTGGCATTGTCTTTACTAATTCTTGTGCCTTTTCATAATGCAATCCCCTATCTGATAAATTTTGATAGGTTTCTTCTATCTGTTGCTTATCATTTTTTGTTTGCACCCCTGCCGTGATTTTCTTCATCTTCTCTTGCAATTGCTGTTCTAAATTTTGTGTATTCCATGTTTGAATGCCTAATACATTTGCCATATTCCTATATTTTTGAATGGTGTGTACAATACTTTTTACATTGCTTTGTGTATTTCCTTGAATCTCTTCCCCTTTTTGTTCCACAATTAATTCTAATTGTCGTACTGCTTGTTCTAATTTTGCTAATTGTTCTTTCTCTTGCTCTACTTTCTCTTCTTCATGTGTATGGTCTGGTTCGTCTTGAGATGTTGCTTGCTCATTTGGCATTGTTGCTTCTGCTTCTTGATGTTGATAAACTGTTTTGATGGTTTCTTGCTTTTGCAAATCAATATCTTTTTCCCTCTGCCTGCATAACCCTTTTAACAATTCTTGCATATTACTTTTATATTCATCCATCTTGATGGTTAGCCTTACCGCTTCTCTTAGCGTGCTATAATCTTTCCTTAACCCTCGATATTCCTCTAATTGTTTTACAAAATCTTCATATCCATTGACACACAATTCTTTTAGCTCCGCTAATCTTTCTTCACTTACCTCTGGCAATTCCTGCTTTTCTATGGTGACATCATAATATTTATACCCCTGCCAATGACTGGTCAATTGCGCTTTGGTTACTTTTGAAAATGGCAATATTAATACTTCTTCCTCATTTGCTACATTTTCATCTCTCATTTGTTCCACATATACATATGGTAAATCAGGCTGTACTTCTATTCTGATTAACGCTGCCTGGCCATACTCACAGAAACGTTTTGCAATTTGTTCCTCTTTTGTGGTAGATAGGATTTGATCTACTTCCTTCCCCTCTCGTAGTTTCATCGCTTCTTGCGTTGAAGTCCCCCTCATCAATCTTTTTGCTCCTGCTCCATTTCCCTGTTCATAGATGTATCCATAAATATTCACAAAATCTTGAAGCAATGTTTCTATTTCTTCTTTTGAAAACTGCATGTCCCATCCTTTTTCATAGGCTTTTATCATCCTTGTATATTCCATATCTGATAACACATTTATCTTCGTATGTAAAAAACCAAAATATCTATCTAATGATGCCTTCATTTCCTCTTCACTTGGCAATCTTTTTTGATACATGTTTCCTTCGTCCATCTTTCCATCCATCCTTCACTTTTTAATATTTTCCATACGATATAACTTGTTTTTCTCATGGCAATCACTTGCTCAAATGCTTTTTTATCCTATCATACTGCTCTTTGTATTTCCAAATTTTTGTCATTCAATATTTCTATACATTTTTCTGTTTGCTCATCATTGATTAAATTGTGTGTTTTTACAAAATGTGCCTCTAAAGTTCTTGAAAGGTCCATATCATCTATTGCTACATAATTTGTCACTTCTGGATGTTTGTATATATAATATAAGATTTCTAGTTCACGATAAGACCAATGAGAACCATTTGCTTTGGTTTCTATATAGGTAAGTATCTCTTTTTCCGCTACTTGCTCTTCATGCCAGATGATATTGGTTTCTCCAACCCAATATTGTTCCATATCCCATATTCGTAATAAATCCTTCATTTTATCTTGCAATCGTTCACTTCTCCAATCACTTGAAATTACAATTTTAGCCCCTGTTTCTTTTAAGATTCTTTTGATTCTATCTACCGCATCTTTATCCCAATCATAATAGCACGCTCCAATATCTGCTGGATCGTATATAGAATAATCTCTGTTATATTTTTCTGACATCTCGTTTTTTAGTACCTGCCAATCATGTTCAAATCTTTCTCGTGATCCATATGGTTGCAAAACCCCATCTATATCTAAAAAAATAACTTTCATCCTCAAACCATTCCTTTCTTACTTTTTTTGTTTGGGTTCCACATAGGGATTGTTCTGAATAATACACTGAAACCCATATTAATTATTTTCTACTAATATATTTTTGATTTTTACTTGTAGGTTTATCTGGAATTGTCATTTTTAGTAGTCCTTTTTCTACTAATGGTTTTATATAATCTCTTCTAAATCTTGTTCTATTTTTGTAACCTATATATTCCATAATTTCGAAAATATTTTTTTCTTTGTTACAAAATTCAATTATTTTTATATCTATTTCGTCTTGTGCCTCATCTTGTGCCTCATCTTGTGCCTTATCTTGTGCCTTACTATTTCCAACTAGTGCTGCAGTTAATTCTCTTACTGTCATATTATTAACTTCTGCAACAGTCGTTTCATTGAGTACTTTTACTAATGGAACTGTTGCTTTAAAGATATCTCCTTCTTCAAATATTGGCTCCCTTCCTGAATAAATTTCAGAATAATTTGTTATATTTCTGACTCCACTTCCTAACTCATCTGCAAGTCCTATTTCTCTAAATATTTTTGCAATTTTTGGATTTTTTGAATATGGTATACAATTTTCTACTGTAATAAACCCTCTCATTCGAGGTATATTAGGATTCTCAGTATAAATAGATTCTTTTGTTATAATCATTCTTGAAGTTATACCACTTGTTAGTTCTCTATGAATTAACAAATTGCAACATAATTCACGGGCTATCTTATCTCTAATACTATTGCTATGGGAACCTTCAAGATAAAATTTATCATTAGTGTGTTTTTGAACAAATTGCATTAATCTTTCATAACTATCTATTAAATTTGTAATAATTACATCTCTATCATCATATCTATCCATATTTTCGTTTCTATA
Organism: uncultured Clostridia bacterium; assembly: GCA_947625645.1. Classification (GTDB taxonomy): domain Bacteria; phylum Bacillota; class Clostridia; order TANB77; family CAG-508; genus CAG-269. The sequence goes on from CANQPE010000008.1 coordinate 52,702, forward strand.
TATTGCATCTGTTTTAAAATGTGATAAACATGACATAATTATTTCATCTTTTCCAAATAGTAAAATTGCTGCAAGAGTTAGTCCTTTTTCTTTCGTCATTACATCTTCTCTATATAATCCTGAACTTTTTATAATTTGCTCATTTGTCATATTTTTCCAAGGATGATTTTCATTTTTTAAAATTGCCCATTTTTTTGCCTTTTCAAATAAATCTTTTCTTAAATTTCCCATTGTAGCATATGGAAAAATTTTATCCTCAATATGTATTTCTTTTTTTCTTATATACATATCTAGAACTAAATTACTATTATCCGTAATATCAAAATCTCCATCTTCATTTCTATCATATATTCTTCCACCAGTTCTATGGACTTCTGGTGAGTCAGGAACATTTATATGCAAAACTGTTTTTCCATCTATCTCATAGTCAGTTATTTTCAAATAGATTGTTGGAGATATTTTTTGAGGATTATTACATAAATTAGCAAAATCTTTTTTCATCTGCAACACATAATTTTTATCTACACCAATAATATCTTTTTTATCATTCACTCCTAATATTATGTTTCCACCAAAACGATTTAAAAATGCACATACTGTTTCAAAAAGATTTTTTGGTAATTTTTGTTTTGCTTCTTTAAACTCTGTATTTATCTTTTCACCTTGATTTATGATATTCTCTACAATGTCAATCATACTTTCTCCCTTCTAATTTATCGACACACAGTATTTTCTTTAAAACTGTTGATTTATCAACAAAAAATTAGCATTTTTATATTTCAATTAATCAACTGTTTTTTTGTTTTCATTATTTTTTATATCTTTTGATTGCATCAAAAGTTCATCAAAATCTGAAATATAAATTTGATCTTGTATAATTCTATATTTCTCAAATTCTGTTTCAGCATGAAGTTTTGCCATTTCTGCTGATATTTTCCCATTATCCTTTAAAATCTCATGATCCCATAATGTTAAAAACCCATTTAGCCTTTTTTCCCAATCTTCCATTGTCATAGGAATATGTCTCATTGCTTGCATTTCTGCCAAATCCAAATATGCGGATACCAATCTTTCTAATTGTGAAATTTCCTCTTGAGATAAATAATTTTTAGCAATAACTACATCATACCTGTGTATTTTACTATTTGGTGCCCCTTCCCAAGTAGTTAGTCCCATATGTTCTTTTTTATGGTCTGCTCTATTATATATTATTTCTGCTGCAGTATTACCAGAAATAGCATAATGATTAGCGAATTATTCAATATCAGCAAAAGAAAGACATCCCTTTAATAGAGATGTCAATTAAGCTGATGT
>CANQPE010000009.1 GCA_947625645.1 uncultured Clostridia bacterium
CAAAAATTTTTGCCTGTATTTAAGTTGGCTCAGGCTCTAGCAAAATCATATTTATTTAATTAGGTGTCAAACTAGGGAGTATGCAGAGGCACAAAGGTTGCTGAACATGTTAAAATATTTTAAGGCAATTCCCAAAGAACAAATTCCAAACAATTCCCTTATTAAAGAATTTTTAGGAGGCGGAGATTTTAAATATTGATTGACTTTTTGAAAAAAAAGGGGTATAATAGAAAGGAAATGAAATAGGAAAGATAAAGGAGAATTGTGATGATAGCAAAATATTGGAAAAAAATAGGTTTGGTTATTTTAATTGTAGCATGCATTTTTAATATTATGAGTAAATTAGTTGGAAAACTATCATTAAACCAAGAAATGGCATCATCTGCAGAGTATGTTATGCAAAATCAAAAAACAAATACGCAAAAATAGAAGAAAACACTTGAAATCTATTTAAAAATATGTTATGATAAAAAATAGTCAATAGAAAAAAGCGAAGAAGAGGTGAAAAGAATGAAAGAAGGAATTCATCCAAACTATAACGAAGAAACGACAATTACATGTGCTTGTGGAAATGTGTTAAAAGTTGGATCAACAAAAAAGGATATAAAGGTAGATATCTGTTCAAAATGTCATCCATTCTGGACAGGAAATCTAAGACAAGAAACAGCAGGTGGTAGAGCAGATAAGTTCAAGAAAAAATATGGACTTGCATAAAAAAGATGAAAGGCGGAGCAAATAATGCTTCGCTTTTAATTTTTGACATTTTGGCTTGCAAAATGTCGAAAGTTGTAATACAATACTTTAGGAAAGCAATAAAAGAAACGTTAAACGTTTCTAAGTAGCGCTGTGCACAAGGAAGGAATGTGATAAAAGATGAATCCGAAACAGGAGATAGAAAACCAAAAACAGTTCATCCAAAAAGTGAAAGAAATCAACCAAGGCAAAAATAAAACATATGCTATTTTTACAATGGGATGTCAGCTAAATGAAAACGACTCAGAAAAAATGAGTGGGATGTTAGAAGAAATGGGCTATGACAAAGTAGAAGACTTAAAAGAGGCTGACGTTGTAGTATTTAATACTTGTTGTGTGCGAGAAAATGCAGAAGACAAGTTATTTGGAAAATTAGGAGAATTAAAGAAAATCAAAGAAGAAAAAGGAACCATCATTGCCATTGGGGGATGCATGATGCAAGAAAAACATATAACAGATAAAATAAAAGAAAGTTATCCATTTGTAGATCTTTTATTTGGAACACATACACTACATAAAATACCGCAAGATTTGTATGAAGTGATTGTGCAAAAACAAAAACAAGAAGATATTATGGACATTGATGGTAAGGTGTATGAGGGGTTACCAATCAAAAGAGAGAGTGAGTTGAAAGCATCTGTTACCATCATGAATGGGTGCAATAATTTTTGTAGTTACTGCATTGTTCCTTATGTGCGTGGCAGGGAAAGAAGCAGGCATCCAAAAGATATTATTCAAGAAGTAGAAGCATTAGCCAAAAAAGGCTATAAAGAAATTACCTTATTAGGGCAAAATGTCAATTCCTATTTAAGAGAGGAAAGAGAAAAACACATTCCCTTTGAAACGTACCAAAACGTGAATTCTTTTGCAACGTTATTACGTGCCATCAATAAAATTGATGGCATTGAAAGAATTCGTTTTGTATCGCCTCACCCAAAAGATTTTACAGAGGACGTTATAGAGGCAATTCGTGAATGTGATAAAGTATGTAAATTAATTCATTTGCCTTTGCAGGCAGGTAGCACAAGCGTTTTAAAGCAAATGAATCGCAAATATACAAAAGAGCAGTATTTGGAATTGGTAGAAAAAATGAAAGCAACGATTCCACATTTAACGTTATCTACAGATATTATTGTGGGATTCCCAGGAGAAACAGAAGAAGATTTTGAAGAGACATTAGATGTTGTCAAAAAAGTTGGGTATGAACAAGTGTATATGTTTATATATTCAAGAAGGGTAGGAACACCAGGCGATAAAATGGAACATCAAATTCCAGAAGAAATTAAACATGAAAGGTTTAACAGGTTAAAGGAATTGGTAGAGCGTAACATTTATGAAACAAATGAAACGTATATTGGAACAAAGCAAAGGATATTGGTAGAAGGGAAGAGTAAAACCAATGCACAGATGCTAACAGGCAGGACAGACAGTAATAAAGTTGTTGTATTAGAAGGAAATGATGAATGGATTGGGCAGATGTTGACTGTAGAAATTACTTCACAACATATGTGGTATTTAAAGGGAGAAAAGGTTGAAAAATAATGGAATTCTTTTGCAACCAAAGTTGTGCCAGAAAGGAATGTGAGAAAATATGGCAGAATATTCACCAATGATGCAAAGATATCTTGAAACAAAGGAGCAGTATCAAGATTGTATTTTATTTTATCGATTAGGCGATTTTTATGAAATGTTTTTTGATGATGCTATTACGGTAGCAAGAGAGTTGGAAATTACTTTAACAGGAAAAGATTGTGGGCAAGAAGAAAGGGCACCGATGGCAGGGGTTCCATACCATGCGGCAGATATGTATATATCAAGGTTAATTGCTAAAGGCTTTAAAGTGGCTATTTGTGAACAGTTAGAGGACCCAAAATCAGCAAAAGGGATAGTCAAAAGAGGGGTTATTAAAGTGGTAACACCAGGGACTGTTATTGATTCGAATATGCTAGAAGAACGTAAAAATAATTATATTATGGCAATTTATAAAACAGGAATTTATTATGGAATTAGCGTTTGTGACATTTCTACTGGTGAAATGTATGCAGCAGAAATAAAAGATAAGCAAAATTTCCCGCTATTATTAGATGAATTGGCAAGATATAACCCTTCTGAATTGGTTATCAATAGCATGATGGCAGAGTGCCAAGAAGAGATGGAAAAAATCAAAGAACGTTTTGAGAGCTATATTACACGTTTTCAAGACAAATTTTTTAAGAATGAAGTAGAAGAGTTGAAATTACGCTTTCATATGGTAGATAATGTCCAAAAAGAAATTGAAAATGTAGAACAAAAAGAATTAGCAATATGCAGTATAAATGCGCTTTTAGCATATATAGAACAAACACAAATGACAACACTAGAGCACCTTAATAAAATTATTATTTATCAAATTTCTAAATATATGTCATTAGATATGAATGCCAGAAGAAATTTAGAAATTACAGAGAAAATGCGTGATAAATCTAAAAAAGGAACCTTGCTTTGGGTATTAGATAAAACAGCAACTTCCATGGGGGGAAGATTATTAAGAAGATGGCTAAATGACCCACTCATTGATACGGTGGAAATTAACAAAAGACTAGATAGTGTAAAAACGTTAAAGGAAGAAGTGATGCTAAGAGGTGACGTCATTGAAAACCTCAAAAAAGTGTATGACATCGAACGTTTGGCAGGCAAAATGGCGTATGGAAATGCAAATGCACGTGACATGATAACCTTAAAAAATTCGTTGCAAAAATTACCTGAATTGAAGCAGACTTTGGCAAACGTGGAAACAGCATATTTAAAAGAAATATATAACAATATGGATGAATTGACAGACATAGCAAATTTAATAGAAAAAGCCATTGTAGAAGATCCACCAATGACTGTAAAAGAAGGGGGCATCATTAAACTAGGATATGACGAAGAGATTGACAAATTAAAAACAGCAACAACGCAAGGAAAAAATTGGATTATTCGTTTAGAAGCACAAGAAAGAGAGCAAACAGGTATTAAGAACTTAAAAGTGGGGTTCAATAAAGTATTTGGCTATTTTATTGAGGTGACAAAGTCAAATATAAAAATGGTGCCAGAACGCTATATTCGTAAACAAACGTTGACAAATGCAGAGAGGTATATTACAGAAGAATTAAAAAATTTAGAAAATCAAATTTTGGGGGCAGAGGAAAAAGTTGTCAATTTAGAATATAATGCATTTATTGAGATTAGAGAAGAGATTGCAAGAAATACGAAGCGTTTACAGCAAACAGCAATGAGTGTTGCAACTTTGGATGTACTAAGTTCTTTTGCACAAGTGGCAGAGGACTTAAACTATTGTATGCCGCAAGTTGACCATACGGGTGTGATTGATATTAAAGGAGGAAGACATCCTGTTATTGAAAAAATGTTAGGAGCAGGTGCTTTTGTGGAAAATGATACGTATTTGGATAAGGATGAAAATCGTTTATCAATTATTACTGGTCCGAATATGGCAGGTAAGTCAACATATATGCGCCAAGTGGCATTAATTACGTTAATGGCACAAGTGGGAAGCTTTGTGCCGGCTGAGCAAGCAAGAATTGGAGTTGTAGATAAAATTTTTACCAGAGTGGGAGCTTCTGATGACTTAAGTATGGGGCAAAGTACCTTTATGGTAGAAATGATGGAAGTGGCAACGATTTTAAAGGAAGCCACAGAAAATAGTTTAGTGATTTTAGATGAAATTGGAAGAGGTACTTCAACATATGATGGATTGTCTATTGCTTGGGCAGTTGCTGAATATATTGCCGATAAAGAAAAATGTGGTGCTAAAACGTTATTTGCAACGCATTATCATGAATTAACCGAATTAGAAAATGAATTAGAGGGGATTAAAAATTATTCTATTGCGGTCAAAGAAAAAGGAGAAGATGTGATTTTCTTAAGAAAAATCGTCAGAGGTGGTACAGACGAAAGTTATGGAATTCATGTAGCTCGTTTGGCAGGGGTACCAAAACCAGTTACACAGAAAGCAAATGAAATTTTAAAGAATTTAGAGAGAAAAAGCATTTTAAGAAATAAAAAGGAGGAAAAGCAGGATAAAAAACAGGTGGAAGGACAGTTTGATATGTACAATTATAAATTAGCTGAAATTGCACATGAGGTAGATAAAATTAATTTGAATGAATTAACACCAATTGATGCGTTAAATACATTAGTGCGTATTAAGGAAAAAATGCAATAGTAAAATTTCCATAAAACTACTAGACTTTTTCGACAAAATTATATATAATAGGAAAAAATAAAATTGGGAGGAAAAACAATGTATGAAAGAAGTGCAATTGTTCTAGAAAGGTACTTAAGCAAGATATTTGGACAAAATGATGACGACGGAATAAAAGGCAACTATCAAATTTACACAGACATTCTAGAAGAAATGGAAAAATATCAAATTATTACAGAAGAAGAAGAAAAAGTGATAGAAGAATTTGATGCAATCGCACAAAAAATGCAGACCATCCAAAAAAAGCAAGAAATGTTATGTTCAGATAGTATTGAGCAAGAAGAAGAAAGAAACAAATTGTTTAATGATTTTGATCAGGCGCCAATCGCCATTGAAAAGAAATTATTAAAAATAGAAAAAACATTGGAAGAGAATACAGAAGAACAAAAACAATTAAGAGAAGAGTATATCCATTTGCTAAATGATTTTACAGAAAAACAACGTGAGAGAAATAAATGCAGTAAGACCAAGAGAGCAGCAGAAAGTAATCATATGAAAATTTTAAACGAAACGGTTGAAAAAATACAAGCAATAAAACAAGAAACCGTGACGAAGGTGAAGCAATTTACAGCAATAGACAATCAAGAAATTTGCCAGAAAATTACGAAAGTGATGTTAGAAAATGGTAAAAATGAAAAAGTGAAGTTTGATACAGAGGTTATCAAAAAAGCAGTTGAAACAAGAGTGGACATTGCGAAAAAAGAAGCAGAGTGTTATTTGAATAGTTATGATAAATTAAAGAAATTGATGGCAGAGATTGAAGGAGATACCATTAAACTTGCAAAATATCAAAAAGTACATAAAGATGTTTCTATTAAATTGCAATTCCTAGAAGCAGAAAAAGAGTATATTGTCAGCTTTTTAGATAATGAAAGAATGACAGCGATGAATGGTGAAAGAATGCATAAACAAATGATGAAAGAAGCGTGTCAGCAATATGATTTAGATATGGCACAGATTGATAATTTATATAGCTTGATTGTAAAAGAAACAACAGGGAAGGCTACCAAAAAGGCATATAATGAATTATATAATAGTACCTATTTAACGAGCATTGAGGAAACGGAAAAAAGTTTTAACCAAGAAATGCATAGTATTAAGTCAAGTGTAGGAACGATGATTAACACAAATTACTGGAGAATTGATGGCATCAAAAATATTTATGAAATTTTTAATGAACAAATTCAAGAAAAGTTTGGTAGAGATTTATCAGAATATATGCCAAAAGAAGAAGAGGAGGAAGAAGAAGAACCAATTGTCATTCAAGAACCTGTGAAAGTGGCAAAAAAGCAAGTGAAAGTGGAAGAAGATGACGAGGAAGAATGGTTTATTAGCAATGATGAAATTGAGACACCGGAGGAACCTACAAATACACAGAAATCCAGAGCAAGCTCTAAAAAAGTAATGGATGATTTTGAAGATGACGAAGACGAATATGAGGATGATGACTTTGAAGATGAAGAAGATGAGGATGATACCGATGAGTTTGACTTTGGAGATGATGACGACGATGACGACTATGACGAGGAGTATGATGATGATTCTGATGAGGAAGAAGATGATGAGGAAGAGGATTACGCTGATGACTTAGAGGACGAATATGATGACGATTATGACGAAGAAGATGAAGACGAGGCTGAGTACGAAATAGATAACGAAGAGGAAGAAGAGGAATTCGACGAAGAAGACGATGACGACATTTGGTTTGAAGCAGATAAACAAAAAGCAAAAGGAAAAAAAGAGCAGAAAAAAACAACCAAAAAAGAAGCAGTAAAAAAAGAAAGCAAAAAACCAAAAAAAAGAAGAGAAGTTGAAGAATACAATGATGAGGATGACGACGAAGACGAGAAGGGAATTTTTAATCGATTTTTCAAAAAATAATAAAAGAGGTTGCTAAAAAGCAACCTCTAAAATTATGATAGTTCAATTTTAGGCTGATACTTTTCTAGCCACATATTAACTTGGCAAAGGTAAGCCATTAGCTGTGGACCAGTCATGAGTTGGCCAAACCAAGGTCTGGTGAAAGCAGTTCCATTCGTCTCTAAGATTTGATTGATATATTGTGTATTTAGCAAGCTATGAATGGGTGCATTTTTGTTTGCCATAATTTGCGTTAGCATTTCTTTTACTTTTTTAAGATACGTTGGATTATGGGTTTTAGGATAAGGAGATTTTTTTCTATCTACAATTTCTTCTGGCAAGAAATCACGGCAGATATGGCGAAGTAGACCTTTTTCACGGCCATTCAAAGCTTTCATTTCCCAAGGGATATTCCAAACATATTGTGCTAAACGATAGTCGCAAAAAGGAACACGAAGCTCAAAACCACTATACATAGCCATTCTATCAGAACGATCGAGTAATGTTTGCATAAACCAATTTAACGTAAGGTAAGAAATTTTCCTTTTTTCTGCAGTTTCTGCACTATCTGTTGGCAAAATATCCACTTCATCTAAACTTTCATGGTAACGAAAATCAATATATTCTTTTAAATTGACTTTTTCACCAATAGAAGGGTTTAATAATTGTTGTCTTTCATCAAGAGCAATAGACCAAGGAAAAGTACCACTTTTTAGGCTATCTTCTCTAAAAAACCATGGGTATCCACCAAAAATTTCATCAGCACATTCGCCAGTTAAACTAACGGTCATCTCTTTTTTCACATGTTTGCAAAATAGTAACAAAGAAGAATCAATGTCGGCCATACCAGGTGTATCTCTTGCAATTACGGCATCTTCTAAGAAAGAAGCTAATTCTGGGGTATCAATCACAATGGGATGATGGGTAGTGTATAAATTTTGATTCATTAAATCAATATAATATTTGTCAGAATTTGGTTGGAAATCGCTTTTTACAAAATTTTTGTCATTATCTACATAATCAATCGAATACGTATCTAATGGAGGTAAATTTTGTTTTTTACAATAATCAGCAGCAAATTTTGTGATAATACTAGAATCTAAACCACCAGAAAGAAACGTACATAACGGTACATCAGAAACTAATTGCCTTGTAATGGCATCTTCTAGCAAGTTTTTTACTTCTGTACAGGTTGTTTTAAAATCATCGGCATGTGGCTTGGAAATTAATTTCCAATAGCGTTCTATATGCAAGCCACTAGAATTAAAAATAGCAAAATGAGCAGGTTTTAATTCAAAAATATTTTTAAAAACAGTTGTGCCAGGCGTGTGACTTGGGCCAATTCCAAACAATTCACTAATGCCTTGGGCATCTAAAATTTTTTCTACCTTAGGATGTGCAAAAAGAGCTTTGATTTCCGAAGCAAAAAGGAAAGTATCTTGTAACATCGTAAAAAATAATGGTTTTACTCCAAAATGGTCACGTGCTAAAAATACTTGCTTTTTTTGGGGATCCCAAATGGCAAATGCGAAGATACCATTTAGATGGTGCACGACGTCTTCTCCGTAAAGAATATAGCTTTTTAGCAAAACTTCTGTATCGCAATGTCCTTGAAAAGTAAAACCATTTGCCAGTAAATCTTCTTTTAATTCTTTGGTATTATAAATTTGTCCATTGTAAACAATAACATAATTTCCACATTCGCATGTTTTTATCATAGGTTGTTTTCCACCTTCTGGGTCTATAACAATTAGGCGTTTATGAGCCAAGCAAATATGTTCATTTGTAAAATAGCCTTCTTCATCAGGTCCTCTTTTAGCTAAGCATTCATTCATACTTTTTAGGGTATGTATTTGTTCCATTGTTTCGAGATTATTTTTAAAATTAGAAAAGCCAACAAAACCACACATAACAAAACCTCCATATAGTTACTATATGCAATTTCAAAAAAATGTTGCATATTGACATTTCTTTTCCAAAAAATTATAATTGAGAGTAAGATAGGGGGAAAATACATGAATTTGTTCCAAAAAACAATCAAACATTTTTGTTTAATTACCAAACATAAATGGAATGTTTTTAAACTATGCGTTAGGGTAGGAGAGCCAGTAAGAGGTATTTTACATGATTTATCAAAATATTCTTGGACAGAGTTTTGGGAAAGTGTGCAATATTACAACGGAACACATTCTCCGATTGTAGAATGCAAAAAAGATCGTGGCTATTCAAAAGCATGGCTACACCACAAGGGTAGAAACAAGCATCATGCAGAATATTGGGTGGATTTGAATGCACCAGACAAAACACCAATGATACCATACAAATATGTAGCAGAAATGTTATGTGATAAATTAGCTGCAGGAATGGCTTATGAAGGAAAAAATTGGACGAAAGAATTTGAATTGCAATATTGGTTGAAAGAAAAAGACCAAATCCTATTGAACCCTAACATAAAAGAGATGATTACAGATTGTTTAACACAAGTGAGTGAAAAAGGAATTAAACCTGTATATACAAAACAAAATTTTAAAAAATTATATGAAAAATATTGCGTGAAACATTGACAAATGATAAAAATACTAGTATAATTTTATAGTGATTTAAAAAAGAAAACAAAATGGATATATACATATATCTGATTAAGGAGGGATACAAAGATGGCACAACCAAAAAGAAGATGGTCAAAAGCAAGAACACATGCAAAACGTTCAACATGGAAAAAGGAACAACCAAACGTAGCAACATGCCCACATTGTCATGAACCAGTTTTACCACACAGAGTTTGCGGAAATTGCGGATATTATGATGGAAAGCAAGTCGTTGCTATGAATGAGACAGAAAATAAATAAAAGAATGGATTTGTTGATGTAAGAAAGTGTATGAGTAATCAATATGAGAACTTATGCATTTTTTTTATAGAATATGGTTGCAAGTTATATGTTACAAAGGATAACGAATATTTGACAATTTTTTTTATTTTTTTACAAAAAAAACTATACAAAAAAAAAATAATGTGATAAAATGAGTTCAGTAAAATACAAAAGAAAGAGAGGGAGAAACATGTTTGAAAAATTTTTAAAAAGGTCAAATTGGACAGATATTACAATATCATTTGTATTTGCACTTTTAGGAATTCTATTAATGGCAAAACCAGATGATATGATGGCATTTCTTTCTACTTTGTTAGGAGCTGTATTTATTATTATGGGATTTCTAAAATTGGTAGACTATTTTACTTCACAAGACAAAGAGGATTACTTATTAACAATGGCAGTTATCTTTGTTATCATAGGAGCCATTATGCTATTATCTCCAACGATTATTTCTAATTTATTTAGCATTGTGTTAGGAATTTGGATTATTGCTTCTGGATTGGGTAATTTTCAAACAGCTCTAATATGGAAAGAAGTAAAATCAGGATATTGGACAGCTACGTTAATCTTATCTATGTTAACGATTGTAGCAGGAATTGCTATATTAGTTATGACATCACTTGCTGTACAAGTAGCAGGGATTATTATTACATGCTATGCTGTATTAGATATCATTACAAAAGTAATTTTTATGAAAAAAATGAAAACTTATGCCAAAGAATCATAAAAGCAAGATTTGTCACAATGTATTAGCTTTGCGTCTTTTAACTCTCACACCCATGTGTTTGTAGAGCTAAAAGAAGTAAAGCTAATTTATTATGCAAACAAAATGCAAGAAAATTACATATTATATAAGGTTTAGGATAAACTAAGAAACGAAAGGAATGTGAATTTTATGGAAATAAAAAGAATTTCAACAGAAAGTTTTAATGAGGAGGTATTGCAAGCAGATAAGCCTGTATTGGTTGATTTTTATGCCGATTGGTGTGGACCATGTACAATGATGGCACCAATTATGGAAGAAGTTGCAAAAGCAGTGGAAAATGAGGTACTAGTTGCCAAAATAAATATTGATGAAAACCAAGATTTAGCCATGCAATATCGTATAGAAAGTATTCCAACTTTGGTTTTATTTAAAAAGGGAACCATTGAAAAAACGCTTGTTGGTGTGAGAAGCAAAGAGGAAATTTTAGAGGCAATTAGATAACAGAAGAAGCAATGAAATATCATGACAATGTTGTGCCAAAGGAAGGAATGTGAAAAAATATGGAAATGGAACTAGGAAGTATCAAAAAAATAAATGAAATGCTAAACAGAATACCAATTACACCAGACAATCAAGAAGAACTTGAAAGTGCAAAACAAGCTATGGCAGATCATGATTATATAACAGCACTAACGATTATGAAGCGTCTGAATGAAAAAGAAAATATGAGAAGAACAGCACTCATAACCGACGATGATGTGTATCAAGAAGATGAAATGTATGAAGATGACGAAGATGAATTTGATGAGGAATATGAAGATGAAAATGAAGAAGAAAAAGAAATTCAGCCATTTGAATTAGAAGAGGAAGAGTATTCTTTTGAAACAGAAAGAGACATTGCAAAATATCCAAAGGAATTGAGGAATATTGAGCTAGAAAAGATATATATTGGCTTATTGTTACAAGAACCCAAATTAATTGTTCGCTATCATATTTTATTTGAAGATTGCTTTTTTGAAAGTGAAAGTTTATTAAATATTTATAAAAGTATTCTTTTTACAGAAGGTGGAAATTATACACCAGAAAAAGCAAAACAAAAATTTAATTTTTCAAAAGAAGTAGAAGATATTTATCAACAAAAATATCAATTAAAGAAATATGTTGAAGGCAAAGATTATAACATGGAAACCGTGTATACAGATTTGAAAAAGTTATGTATTTTGAGAAAAAAGTATACACAAATGCCAATTGAGACGATTCAAAATAAGATTGTAGACATTGCAAATTATGAATTATATGACAAAATGACGGTAGAAGAGGTTGAAAGTGCCACCAATCAAGTAACTGTAACAGACAAGTTTAAGCAAGCTATATTGAATTTAAAATTAACAGATTTCTTAGAATCGGGAGAAAGCAATTTAGCAAATGGGTTAGCGTTACCATTTCCTATTTTAACGAGTGTATTTAAGGGAATACGCAAGGGGGAGACAATGGCAATTGCAATGCCATCTAATGCTGGTAAAAGTAGATTTACGGTTAATTTGGCAACATATACAGCACTGGTGCATCATAAGAAAGTCCTTATTATTTCTAATGAAATGTCAGAAGAAAAAATGAGGTTAACGTTGATTACGACCATTCTGAATCATCCAGAAATTCAAAAGTTACATGGAAAGAAAATTAGCAAAACAGAAGGAGAACTTTTGGAATTTAAGTTTAGACCAGATGACCCAAAAGGCGTAACACTAGATGAAAAGGGATTTGTGGTTCCTGAGAAAAAAGAATCTAGGCAACAATTTGTGAAACGTTTATCTAAAATTTCAACAGAGTTTAAAATGACAATTGCTGTGACGGAATGGATTAATAAACAAGTAAGCAATGATATTTATTTTATTAATATTACAGACCATACGAATGATGAACTAAAAAAGGTTATTATGAACTATTATTATAAAGAAAAGATTGAATATATTTTTTATGATACCTTAAAAACAGATACAGATCATATTGGAAATGGCGAAGAGTTAAAGAGAACGGCAACCATACTTTCTAATTTAGCTCAAAATTTTGGCATTTTTATTTGTTCTACTTTGCAATTGACAGAAAATAAAACAAACCCAATTAATTTGGATATTAATGATTTGGCGGTTAGTAGAACTGTGAAAGAGGTGCTAGATACGCTTTGTCTGATGAAGCAGATTCCAAGGGATATGTATGATGATTTTCAATATTCCGAACATGAAGTGGATACGAAATTTTATCCATTAGAAAAGTTTGATGACCCAGATGAAAGATATTATGCTTGCATTGTGGATAAAAATAGGGCTGGTGCAAAACCTAAATTATTGTTCAATCTAAATTTAGCTTATAACCGTTGGGAAGAATTGGGGTACCTAAGCTTAAAGCAGTAAAGTTAGGAAAAAGAAACTACTAGATATTCTTGGATAGAATACCTAGTAGTTTCTTTTTTATTGGCAATTCTTGTGTTTTTAGCAGTCCTTTTCTTTGTTTTTCGTCCTATGTTTTTTCCCTTTATTAGCTAATTTAGATAACAGTACAATTCCTGCTACTGTATAGAGTATACTAATAGCAACAAGACTTAATGTTACTTGTATGGGAAAATCTTCAGCCAAAAAAGTAATGGTAATAGGTGCTAAAAGTAACCAAATTGCAAAAGCAAACCAACCCCAAGTTTCTTTAAAGAATCGTTTTAGTTTCCGTTTCTTCATGCCAATACCTCCTGAAAAAATTTTTTTTACGATGTTTGTGTATAGTCAACCTGTAAAACAGGATTAAAAAGAAATGAACATAACAATTTTATCATTTTTTATTGAAATTTTCAACCTTTAAAAAATGTCTAAGAATTAATATAATCAGCGTTTGAAAATATGGAACTAGAACACAAGTAAAAATTCCAATTCCTATCAACCCAACCAAAACACCTACCCCTAAATTTGTAATCTGAAGCAATGTCAGAACAAAATCACAAGATATCCATACTATAAAAAGAAGCAATATGAAAGCAATTGGTAAAGCCAAAATGTAATAGAATACCTTTAATAGTTTGCTCTCTATTTTATCCCCTTTATTTATTAAAAATCTGCATATTTTTGAACTTGGAGAACTGATAACGAATACCTCTACAGAAATGATAATTGAAAAGATCCACTGTGGATTGTTTTTATATAAAAACCAACCATTAAAAACTATAAATACCAAAAAAGTTATAATCATTCTTGATAATTTTATATATTTATCTAATAAATTACTTTGCATTTTTATACCCTTCTTTCGACTTTTTTATCACCATAATATTTTACACTATCTATATTTTTTATTTGGAGATTTCTCATTTTTATCAGTTGTTTCATCATCAGTAATAAACGTAACCTTATTGACGATTATATACATACAATATGTAAATTCAATAATAAATAAGGAATAAAATAACAACACATTCCACTATGCCAATATTGCGAATGTGTTGTTATACTCTTATGTAGTGGTAACCGCATTCACTGCGGTTATTCATTTCCTATATTTATTATACTTGAGATTTTAGGAAAAGTCAAATAGTAATATATAAAAAAATAATTTATCTGTATCCATCATCAAAAGGTTCTCTATAATCTCTCATTTGTGAAGTCACACTTCTAAGTTCTTCTCTATAAAGTTCAAACAGCTACATCGTTGGTGCCGGTGGTGGGACTCGAACCCACACGCCATTGCTGACAACAGATTTTGAGTCTGTCCCGTCTACCAATTCCAGCACACCGGCACATTACGTATCTATCTTAACACAAATAGAAAAAAATGTCCAGAACTTTATGAAAATTTATTGACTTTTTTTGCAGAGTCATATAAAATAAAGATGATGTTAATAAAAAGAAGGAGGAATATACAAATGGAATTAAAAGGTTCAAAAACAGAAAAAAATTTAATGGAAGCTTTTGCAGGGGAGTCACAAGCAAGAAATAAATATACATATTTTGCAAGTAAAGCAAAAAAAGAAGGATATGAACAAATTGCAGCAATATTCCAAGAAACAGCAGACAATGAAAAGGAGCATGCAAAATTGTGGTTTAAACTACTACAAGGAGGAGAAATAAAATCAACACTAGAAAATTTACAAGCTGCTGCAGACGGAGAAAATTATGAGTGGACAGATATGTATGACAGAATGGCAAAAGAAGCAAAGGAAGAAGGATTTGACAACATTGCATTCTTATTTTCTGCAGTTGGAAAAATTGAAAAAGAACATGAAGAAAGATATAAAAAATTAATCGAAAACTTAGAAAATGGGCTTGTGTTCAGTAAAGATGGCGACAGAATCTGGAAATGTAGAAATTGTGGACATATTGTGATTGGAAAATCAGCTCCAGAAATTTGCCCAGTATGTGCGCATCCAAAAGCATATTTTGAAATTAAAGCAGAAAACTATTAAAATAAGTTGGGGGACAAACATTAGCCCCTCACTTTTTTTATATTCTAGGAAAGTCATCGTCGAAGACGATAGTCTAGCAACTTTTATGTGGCTTTTGCCAAAAACACTTGAAAAAAATATAAAATAATGATATAATCAACACGTTATTGGGAGGAAAGCACATGCCAAAGTTTTTTGTAACAAACGAGCAAGTAAAAGACGGAACCATAACCATACAGGGAAAAGATGTTAACCATATTAAACATGTGTTACGTATGAAAATAGGAGAAATCATACACATATGTAATACAAACCAAAACCAGGACTATATTAGTAAAATAGAAATGATGACAGAAAAAGCCATCTTTTGCAAAATTATAGAATATGAAGAAACAAAGGTAGAATCTAATGTTAAAGTGAGTATATTTCAAGGGTTGCCCAAAAGTGATAAAATGGAACTTGTTATTCAAAAGGCAATAGAATTGGGTGTAAATGAGATTTATCCTGTACAAATGAAAAGATGTGTCGTACAGTTAAAAGACCAAAATAAAAAAATACAGAGATGGCAAACCATTGCAGAAGTAGCAAGTAAACAATGCGGAAGAAGCATGATACCTAAAATTCAAAACTGTATTACCATACAAGATATCTGTCAGATGTCATCACAATTTGATGCTATACTGGTTGCGTATGAACAAGAAAAAATTCATACATTAAAGGCAGAATTACAGCTTCTGAAAAAGCAATATGAAAAAGAAAATACATTAAAGATAGGGATTGTTATAGGCCCAGAAGGAGGGCTAGCAACAGAGGAAGTGGAGCTACTTCAAAATTATGGGGGAAAAAGTGTTACACTAGGCAAGCGAATTTTACGAACAGAAACAGTGGCACTAAACGTATTAAGTAATATTATGTATGAATTTGAGGGATGAAATTGCCAGAAAGGAATGAATTTTAATATGCAAACAATAGAAAAAGAAAAACAAATGATTCCCATAGAAATAAAAGAAAAAAAGCCTAAAATATCACCACAAACGATGAAAGAAGTTTTTTATAGCATTACATTTGCTATTATTGCTATGGTGTATTTTAATTTACTGATAGTAGCAGATGTAGGAATGGTGCGAGAAAGACTAGAAAAAGATATACAAGTATTTGCAGGGATTTTTTTAATGATAGGAATTTTCTTTATAGAGAAAGCATATCGACAAGAAAGTACAGAAAGAGCCGTGACAGGAATAGAATGTTTTGTCTTATCGATTCATTCTTTATCCATATTATATGTTGTAAAAAAATATGGATTTGATTTTAGGACATATGTAGGAGCAAGTGGATATATATTTGCCATTTATTGTACATTTAAGGCCATTGTAGAATACACAAAAGGAAGAAGGGAATTGTTACAAAATTTAAGCGATATCAAAGAAATTGTACAAAAAGAAGAACCGATAAAAAAGGAAGCAATCAAAAGGGTAAAAGAAGACGAAGAAGAGGAAGAGATAAAGGAAAAGACGAAAAGGCAACCAAAGGAAATAGCGCCAGAAAAAAAGAGGACAACTGCAAAACATGTAGCAAAGAAAAAAACAGAAACCAATACAAACAAAAAGGGAAAAAACCACAGAACCAAAAACAGTAACAACGAAAAATAACGGCAGAAAGGAATGAAGAACGAATATGGTCAAGAGTATGACGGGCTTTGGAAAAAGTCACCTTGTAAAAAAGGAAAGGGAATATCAAATGGAAATCAAAAGTGTCAACCATCGATATTTAGATATTTCTATCAAAATGCCAAAACAACTTAGTTATTTAGAAGAAGATATCAAAAAAGCAATTTCTGCTAAGGTTATGAGAGGAAAATTAGAAGTTTTCGTTACTTTTAATAATCAGAGTGTAGAAGAACAAGAAATTATGATAAACAAAGAAATGGCAAAATTATATATAAAACAAATAGAAGAATTGGCACAAGAAACCAATTTGCCAGTTAATATAAATGTGATGGATATGATAAAACTACCAGATGTGTTGAATATCATTTCAAAACAAGAAGATGAAACCATTCAGGAAGAATTATTAGAAGTAACAAATGAAGCTGTAGAAAAGTTGGTAGAAATGAGGACGTTTGAAGGTCAAAAAATGGCAGAAGATTTAATCAAGCGAATTGAAGGGATTCAAGAAAAAATGATAAAAATATCTTCTGTTTCTACTGGACTTATTGAAGAATATGTAGTAAAATTAGAAAAAAGAATAAAAGAAATCTTAAAAACAGAAGAAATCGATCAAAACCGATTAGCTCAAGAAGTAGTGATTTATGCAGACAAGTGTTCTATTGAAGAGGAAGTAACCAGACTAAAAAGTCATATAGCACAATTTAAAACATTAATTTTAGAAGAGAGACAGGGCGCAATTGGGAAAAAATTAGACTTTATGATACAAGAAATGAATCGAGAGATTAACACAATTGGTTCAAAAGCCAACAGTTTAGAGATTATTAACAATGTTGTTGATATTAAAACAGAATTAGAAAACATAAGAGAGCAAATACAAAATATAGAATAAGGAGGAAGGCGTATGCAATTAGTCAATATTGGATTTGGAAACATTGTTTCAGCAGCAAGAATTGTTGCTATTGTTAGCCCAGAATCAGCACCAATTAAAAGAATGGTGCAAGAAGCAAAGGATAATAAGACGGCAGTAGATGCAACATATGGCAGGAGAACAAGAGCAGTGTTGATTATGGATTCTGGTCATATTATTCTTTCAGCTGTGCAACCAGAAACGGTGGCAGGTAGAGTGGATAAAGACATTGGAGGAATGGCAGGAACTTTAGAGGAAGAAAAGGATGAAAAATAAGAAAGAAGGTAATGTGAAATGATGGTAAAACCAACAGTGAATGACTTATTAAAAAAGGCAGAAAATCGCTATGAATTGGTGATTGCAACTTCAAAAAGGGCAAGACAATTATCAATGGGAGCACAGCCTTTAACGGATAAAAAAGAAGCATCAGAAGTAACACTTGCAGCAGACGAAATCGCAGAAGGAAAAGTCGCAATTGTAAGAGAGGATGAAAAGGAAAAAACAGAAGTAGAATTAGAGGCAGATTCAGAAAAGGAATGAAAAAAATGAAAAAAAATATCATATCATTAGCAGGAGACTTAGCAGCAGGAAAAGGAACGGTATCTAAAATTTTAATGAAAGATTTAGCATACGGAATTTATCGCAATGGAGAATATGCTAGAACATTGGCAAAAAAAATGGGATTAGATATCACAGGTTTTAATAAATATGTAGCAGCACATCCAGAAATTGATAGACAAATAGAAAAAAGTGCAGCAGAATATGCCAAAACGCATGATAATTTTATTATTGATGCAAGACTGGGATGGTATGCTGTGCCAGAATCTTTTAAAGTGTATTTAACGGTAGATATTGATGTAGCAGCTAAAAGAGCTTTTGAGGATTTAGAACGTAAAGGAACAGAAAATTTTGAGAGCATTGAGGAACAAAAACAAGATATGATAGAAAGATATCAATTAGAAAATGACCGCTATTGGCAGATTTACCACGTAAGAAAAGATGACATGTCAAATTATGATTTTGTAATTGATACAACGCATCTAACGCCAAATGAAGTAGCAGATAAAATTAAAGAAAAATATAGAGAATGGCAAAAGAACTAAGATGATAGTAAGAGGTGTGATGTATGTCAGAAATATTACTGATGATATATGTATTAATTTTTATTGCTTTTGCATTAGTAGCATTTGCTGTTATGCAAATCAAATTGGCAGGAATGAAGGTAAAGGACTTTTGGGGATTTATTGATGCCAACCAAATGCTAGATAAATTATATCGATTTGCTAAACAATATGAAAATATGTCTCCACAAGAACAGGTGATTTATTTAATGGAAGCAGAAAAAATATTTAATGCATTTGACAAAGTCCCACATGAATTATGGGAAGAAGAATATCAAAAATATAGAGAAGTATTAAAAAAATATAATGATATCAAAATGATAAAATGGGTATCAAATTAGGAGGATGCAAAATGAGAAAATATTTTGGAACGGATGGAATTAGAAGAATCGCCAATACAGAGTTAACACCAGAATTGGTATATAAAGTAGCCAAAGCTGCTGGATATGTGTTTTCAAAACACACCAATCATGTACCAACCATTTTAATTGGTAGAGATACAAGACTTTCAGGAACGTTAATTGAAAGTGCTATGGTAGCAGGATTTTTAAGCTATGGCGCAAATGTGAAATTATTAGGTGTCATTCCAACACCAGCAGTTGCCTATTTAACAAGAAAATTGAAAGCAGATGCTAGTGTTGTGATTTCAGCATCACACAACACATATGACTTTAATGGCATTAAATTTTTTAGCAATAAAGGAACGAAAATTCCAGACAGTATGGAAGAAGAAATTGAAGAAGTGATGGAATCTGATAAAATGCAAGAATTGATTGCCGTTAATGACAAAATTGGTGTATCTGAATATAGAGAAGATTTAATAGATGAATATGTATACTTTTTTAGAAAAAATTTTGACAATCACATTGAAAACCTAAACCGTATTGATTTTATCGTAGGATTAGATACTGCCAATGGGGCAACATATAAAGTAGCAGAAAAAGTATTCAAGGCATTAGGTATTCAATACCAAATCATCAATAATGCACCTAATGGAACCAATATTAATGATGGATGTGGTTCAACACATATAGAAATGCTAAAAAAATATGTCGTAGAAAATAAATTAAGCGTGGGGTTTGCTTATGATGGAGATGGAGATAGATGCTTAGCAGTAGATGAAAATGGGGAAGAGATTGACGGGGATAAAATTATGGCAATTCTTTCTCAATATTTACGAAAACAAGGAAAACTTTCAAAAGATACCATTGTTGCTACCGTTATGAGTAATTTAGGGTTACATAAATTTGCTAAAGAAAATGAGTTTCAATTGTTGCAAACAAAGGTAGGAGACAGATATGTATTAGAAGAAATGCTAAAAGGTGGATATAATTTAGGGGGAGAACAATCTGGGCATATTATCCTATTGGATTATAACCCAACTGGAGATGGAATATTGACTTCTATTATGTTAATACAAGCTATTTTAGAGACAAATCAACCTGCGTCCGCAATAGCAAAGCAAGTAACCTTGTATCCACAAGTATTGGTGAATGCTAAAGTAAGTAATGATAAAAAATATGAATATGAAAAGGATGAAGAAATCAAAAAGGCCATTGCAAATTTAGAGGAAGAGTTTGCAGGAAATGGAAGAGTGTTGATTAGACCATCTGGAACAGAACCTCTCATTAGGGTTATGATAGAAGGCGAAAACAAAGCAGATATTGCGCAAAAAGCACAAAAAGTAGCCAATTTAATTGAAAAAAGATTACACTAAACAATTGTCATACAATTGCAATAAAACTGTAAACAAAACGTAAAATAGAAATGCTTGAATGTTTTTCAGATACGTGGTATGATATAAATGTAACCAAAGAGAAAGGGGAAAAGATGATGTATGTATTTAATATAGCAAATCCATTAACACTAATTCTATTATTAGCAGCAATGATTTTATTAATTTTCTTGTCACAGGAATTAAAAAAGAGTTATATAGCAGCAATCCCATTGTTTGCATGTTTAATATTATTAATTATTCATGGAGCACAACTATTTACATTACAGGAAGAATTTAGAGATTTAACCTCTGTATTATCTACATGTTTGGCAGTAGACTTTATCTTTGTTGGAATTAGCTTTTTTGGCTATTTATGGGTAGATGATATAGAAGCAAAAGAAAAAGGCAAAAAGACGGTGGATGAAAGTTTAGAATGGTTTTGGAAAAGTGTATAAATTAATAGCTAGCTTTTACAATAATGCGATGATTATTAAAATTATTGCAGGTAACGAGCGTTAATTCATGGTTAGATAAAGAAGAAATAGGAGATAAGTCATCTGTTTTTACTTCATAGTTTGCAAAAACAGCGTAAGTATATTTATGGTCATTTCTATCATAAATATTGATGATATCTTCTTTTTTTAATTGGTAAATTAAACTAAAAAATTGATTATTGTTGTAATTATGACCAGCAATACATAAGTTGCCACTTTCAGGTGGCATTTTTCCGTAAAAAATACAAGGTGCAATTTTTAGCGTTTCATCATCTAACATAGAAAAAATAGGATAAGAAATATCTAATGTAGGAATTTCAATTTTTCCAATCATGAATTTTTCCGTATAAAAATTATTATGTTCCAAATTAGCATACATACTTGAGCGATTTGAAGCATATAATTGCATAGTTTCATAATTGTATTGTAAACGTTGGCTTACTTTTTCGTTGGCATGTGTGCGATACGTTTTATAGATAAAAAAAGAAAAAAGTAGCACCATCATGATAATAGAAAAAATAAAAAAATATTGAAACGTATGTCGATTTTCTTCTTGCATTTCCACTTCTACATTTCCTAAAATTTGATTCATAACAAACACCCAGAATTAGTATAAGAAAAAAACAAAAAAACATGTAGGAAAAATGTCCCAAGGAAATTTGTGAATTTTTTGTAAATTTTATTGCAAAAACAAAAGCAAAATGCTATAGTATAAAACAACAGACAAATAGAAACGAATAGATAATTTAGGAGGGAAAAAAGGGTATGCTAAAATTAAACAACATAACAAAAGACTATACAGCAGGAGACAGCACAGTTCATGCGTTAAAGGGCATCAACATTGAATTTCGAAAAAGTGAATTTGTATCTATTTTAGGGCAAAGTGGGGGCGGAAAAACCACATTGCTAAATATTATTGGAGGATTAGATCGATATACATCTGGAGATTTAATCATCAATGGAAAATCAACGAAACAATTTAAAGATAAGGACTGGGATGCATACCGTAATTATTCCATTGGGTTTGTATTCCAAAGTTATAATCTAATTCCGCATCAAACGGTGCTAGCTAATGTTGAATTGGCATTGACAATTTCAGGCGTATCAAGAAAAGAGAGAAGAGAAAGAGCCATTCAAGTGTTAGAAGAGGTAGGGCTAAAGGAACAAATTCATAAAAAGCCAAACCAGTTGTCAGGAGGCCAAATGCAACGAGTAGCAATTGCAAGAGCCTTGGTAAACAACCCAGATATTATTTTGGCAGATGAACCAACAGGAGCATTAGATACACAGACAAGTGTACAAATTATGGAAATTTTAAAAAAGATAGCAAAAGACAAACTAATTATTATGGTAACCCATAACCCTGACTTAGCAGAAAAATACTCTACACGTGTTGTAAAAATTTTAGATGGTACAATTACAGATGACTCAAATCCATATACAAAAGAAGACGAAAAAAATGAAACCAATCAGGCCAAAACAGGAAGAACTGTCATGAAATTTTTTACAGCCTTACGTTTGAGTCTGAATAATTTAATGACAAAAAAAGGAAGAACTATCTTAACTTCTTTTGCAGGCAGTATTGGTATTATTGGGATAGCTTTGATTCTGGCAATTTCTACTGGCGTAAACAATTACATACAAAAGGTGGAGGAAGATACACTTTCTTCTTACCCCATTACAATTGAAAAATCAACAATTGATATGGCCAGTATGATGGAACTCATGATGGGAGAACTAGAACAAAAAGGGGAACATGAGGACGAAAAAGTTTACTCAGCCAATATTATGAACAAAATGATGGCAACACTTTCCAACAAAAAAGAAAGTAACAACTTAACGGCCTTAAAAGATTATTTAGAAGAAGAAAACAATCCGATTCAACAAAACAGCAATGCAATTAAATATGACTATGGTTTAAAAATCAATTTATATAAGGAAGATACCAGCAATGGCATTGTCAAAGTCAATCCAAGTACCGTTATGGATGCTTTTGGCATGGGAGAAATGATGGAAGCGCAAAATAACAATGACTTGGCAGAAATGATGGGAAGCAGTTCTATGATGGTATCGAACACCGACATATGGACAGAATTATTGGATAATGAAACATTATTACATTCCCAATATGATTTAGTGGCTGGTTCATGGGCTAAAAATTACAATGAAGTTGTGTTAATTATAGGGGAAGACAATGAAATTAGTGACTACACGTTATATGCTTTAGGACTGAAAGACCAACAAGATTTAAAGAAAAAATGGCAGGCCATTCAAAAAGGGGAGACAATAGAAGAGGAAGAACAAACAAGTTACACATATGATGAACTTTTAAATCTGTCCTTCAAATTAATTTTAAATCCAGAATATTACCAAAAGCAAAATGGTGTATGGCTAGACAAAAGTGAAGATGAAGCGTATATGAAAGAAAAAATTGCACAGGCAGAAACCATAAAGATTGTAGGAATTGTCAAGAAAAATGATCAAACGGTTGCTACCAATTTGCGAGACATGGTTGGTTACACAAAAGAGCTAAAAGAATATGTGATTCAAAAATCCCAAGAACAAGAAATTGTAAAGGAGCAAAAAGAACATCCAGATGTGAATGTATTTTCAGGGCTAAATTTTCCAACGGAAGAAGAAACAGGTACAACCAATTATACGCAATTATCTGAGGAACAACGAATGCAATTGAGTCAACTAAGTACAGAACAAATTGCACAAATGATGGAAACGTATTCACAAAATAAAGAAGCAACTTATGAGAAAAACCTAGAAAAATTAAGTGCCATAGACTTAAAGGTACCAACGGCTATTAGCATTTACCCAAAAGATTTTGCTTCAAAGGATGCCATTATAACAGAAATTGAAAATTATAACACAAAGCAACGAGACGACGGAAACGAGCAAAATGTAATTAATTATACAGACATCATCGGTGTTATGATGAAATCTGTCAGTCAAATTATTAATACCATTAGCTATGTTTTAATTGCATTTGTGGCGATATCACTCATTGTTTCTAGCATTATGATAGGAATTATTACCTATATTTCTGTGTTAGAGAGAACAAAAGAAATTGGAATTTTGAGGGCAATTGGTGCTTCTAAGAAAGATATTTCTAGAGTATTTAATGCCGAAACGTTTATTATTGGATTAATTTCTGGTTTGTTAGGAATTGGTGTAACCATTGTATTAACTATACCAATTAATTATGTGATCTACCAGGTAACAAACGTAAGTGTCCATGCGATGGTGCCACCAGTAGCAGGTGTCATATTAGTTTTCATTAGCATGATCTTAACAATTATTGCAGGAATTATCCCTTCTAAAATGGCAAGCAAAAGAGATCCAGTAGAAGCATTACGAACAGAATAAGAAATTGTTATATAGTAAAAAAATCTTCCCTTTGGGAGGATTTTTTTATGACATAAAATAAACATAAAGTATTTACAAAAAATAAAAAATATGATATACTGCAATCAGAATTTTCAATTAATCAATATATATAAAGAGGAGTGGATGTTGAAATGGAACAAGCAGAATTACAACAACTAAAAATAACACTAACAGAACAAGTAAAAGAACAGATGGAAGCATTATCAACCCAAATACCTAGCTATGAGGAATTATCACTGAAAGAAAAAGCCATGGTGGAACAGTATATGGAGGAGGTAGATGTAGCCAATCCAGAAACCATTTATCAATTAGGAGCAGATGAAAAAGAAGATATTTTTGCAGGCCTAAATCAATTGTTAGAACTTATTCAGACACATGATGCCAAGGTAGAAACCATGTTTATGGAGTTAATGATTAAAATAGATGAAAATACCAAGAACAATAAACCAATAGAAAAGAGCTTTATAGAACAATTTAAAGAATCTCCCATTCAAGCATTTGCCAATTTAAAAAATGCACATAAAAAAACAGCAGAAGGGAAAAAAGCGGGGAAGCAAGTAGGCTTAGAGGATATAGAGGCTATTCGAGAGAAGATAGAAGGCATTTGTGCAGAGTTTAGAAATCATGCAAAAATGTTAGAAAACATGGCAAAAGAGTCATCACAACAATATAGAAATGTTCAATTACAAATGGTAGCACTCCAAATGATGAAACAACATGTAGAAGGCAAACAAACAGCCAATGTATCCAGTACATTTTCGGAAATACAAGAAACATTAGAAATTGCTGGAATTGCGCAAAAAATAACAGCTCAAATGGAGCTATGCCAAAACTTTAGTGTCAATGTGGCAAGAAAAGCCATTATTGCAAAATTACTAGTACAATATTATGAAGCATGTGCTGGCAAATATGAACAAATGGTATTGACGACATTGCCAGAACTAACAGGGAAAGTTGTGGTAGCACAAGCCAATGCTTCTTTATGGCAAGATGTAGAAATGTATCAAACCGTTTTGCATACGATGCCAATTCAAAAAAACTAGAAAATTCATAAAAATAACGAAAAAATCTTGCTAAACGTCGAAAAATATAATATAATAGATATGTATTCATTTTTTTGAAAGGAATGTGAAAAAATATGGAAAAAAGTTACAGCGAGAGCTATAAAAAAGCAGGAGTAGACGTAACAGCAGGATACAAAGCAGTTGAACTAATGAAAGAGGCAGTAAGAAGTACATATAATGCATCAGTCATATCAGACCTAGGTGGGTTTGGTGGACTTTTCGCACCAGATATGAAGGGAATAAAAGAACCAATTTTAGTTTCAGGTACAGATGGAGTAGGTACCAAATTAAAATTGGCTTTTTTGATGAACAAACATGATACAATAGGACAAGACTGCGTTGCTATGTGTGTCAATGATGTCATTTGTTGTGGAGCAAAACCATTGTTCTTTTTAGATTATATGGCTCTAGGCAAAAATGTACCAGAAGTGGTAGCAACTATTGTAAAAGGTGTCGCAGAAGGGTGCAAAATGGCAGGTTGTAGCTTAGTAGGAGGAGAAACAGCGGAAATGCCAGGGTTTTACCAACCAGGCGAATATGATTTAGCGGGGTTTACAGTAGGAATGGTAGATAAAGAAAAAATCATTGATAGCAATACCATTGAAATAGGAGATAAAGTGATTGGCATTGCTTCATCAGGTGTACACTCTAATGGATTTTCATTGGTTCGCAAAATTTTTGACATCAATGAAGAAAATATCAATACCTATTATGATGAATTGGGAATGACTTTAGGGGAAAACTTATTGATTCCTACTAAAATCTATGTAAAGTCTGTTTTAGCGTTATTAAACCAGGTACAAGTAAAAGGAATATCTCATATTACAGGTGGTGGAGCTTATGAAAACATGCCACGCATGCTAAAAAAAGGTGTTTCTTTGAATATTTATAAAGGCAAATATCCAACATTACCAATATTTGACTTGATTCAAAAAACAGGAAATATTCCAGAAAGAGATATGTATAATACCTTTAATATGGGAATTGGAATGGCAATGATTGTTAAACAAGAAGATGTTGCAAAGTCAATTCAAATTTTGGAAGCCCAAGGAGAGAAAGCATATGAAATTGGGGAAGTCATAGCAGGAGATAATGAAATTCATATCATTTAAAAGAACCATTTTGTTTGGTCGTGTTAAATGAAATGGGGAACACGGGTATTATAAAAAATAAAAAAAGAAATAGGAGGGCTGGTTATGGAAGTAAAGAGAATTTATGTAAAAAAGAAAAGAGGATTTGATGTAGAAGCAAAAGGATTATTAGAAGATATACAAGAAAATTTAGGAATGCCAGCATTAAAGCAGATTACAATTTTAAACAGATATGATGTAGCAGGGATTACGTCAGAAACCTTTGAAAAAGCAAAAAATACGATTTTTTCAGAACCACAAGTAGATGAAATTTTTATAGAGACATATCCTTTTGAAGAAACAGACTTCGTATTTGGTGTGGAATTTTTACCAGGGCAATTTGACCAGAGAGCAAACTCATTAGAAGAATGTTTGCAAATTATAGCAGAAGGAAACAGACCAATGGCAAAATCTGCTAAGATATACATACTAAGCGGAACATTAACAGACCAAGATGTGGAAAAAATCAAAAAATATATTATCAACCCAGTAGATTCAAGAGAATGTCGTTTAGAGAAACCAGAAACATTAGAACAAAAAATGAAAGAACCAGAAGATGTAGCAATTCTTGAAGGGTTTAGAACCATGACAGATGAGGATGCAGAAAAGTTCTATAAAAAATATGGATTTGCTATGGACTTAGCGGATTTGAAATTTTGCCAAACCTATTTCCGCGACACTGAAAAAAGAGATCCAACCGTAACGGAAATGAAAATGATAGATACATATTGGTCAGACCATTGTAGACACACAACTTTCTTAACAAAATTAGAAGTTTTGGATATTGAGTGGGATTTATTGAAACAAGTGTATGAGCAATATCTACAAGGAAGAAATATGGTGTATGAAAACCGCAAAGCAAAAGACTTATGTTTCATGGATATAGCAACCATTGCAGTCAAAGAATTAAAAAAAGCAGGGTATTTAACAAATTTAGATGAATCAGAAGAAGTCAATGCATGTAGTTTTAAAGCAGAGATTTTAGTAGATGGCAAACCAGAAGAATATTTGATTATGTTTAAAAACGAAACCCACAATCATCCAACAGAAATTGAACCATTTGGGGGAGCTGCTACTTGCTTAGGGGGTGCTATTCGCGACCCATTATCTGGAAGAGTGTATGTGTACCAAGCCATGAGGGTAACAGGGTGTGGAGACCCAAGAAAAACGGTACAAGAAACACTTCCAAACAAATTACCACAGCGTAAACTAACCAATGAAGCAGCAAGAGGATATAGTTCATATGGGAACCAAATTGGATTAGCAACAGGACAAGTTGCAGAAATGTACCATCCAAGATATGTAGCAAAGCGATTAGAAATAGGAGCTTTAGTAGGGGCAGCCCCAAAAGAAAACGTGGTACGAAAAGCACCAATTCCAGGAGATATAGTGGTTCTACTAGGGGGTAAAACAGGAAGAGACGGATGCGGAGGTGCAACGGGTTCTTCAAAGGCACATACCAGTGAATCTTTGACAACTTGTGGGGCAGAAGTACAGAAAGGAAATGCACCAGAAGAAAGAAAAATTCAACGATTATTTAGAAATCCAGAAGCTACCAAAATGATAAAGAGATGTAATGATTTTGGAGCAGGTGGTGTATCTGTTGCCATTGGTGAATTAGCAGATGGGTTGGAAATTAATTTAGATAAAGTTCCTAAAAAATATGAAGGGCTAGATGGTACAGAACTTGCTATTTCAGAATCACAAGAAAGAATGGCTGTTGTTGTAGCCAAAGAAAATGTAGAAGCATTTATTGCATTGGCAGAAACAGAAAATATTGAAGCAACCATAGTGGCTAAAGTGGTAGAAGAACCTCGTGTCAAAATGTATTGGCGAGGTAAAACCATTGTGGATTTATCAAGAGAATTCTTAAATACAAATGGAGATGTTAAAAATGCAACGGTTCAAGTAGAAAAGCCAGATGAGACAGCTTCCTATTTTAAAGAAGAACCAGTTAAAGATGTCAAAGCAAAATGGAAAGAAACGGTAGCAGACTTAAATTGTTGTTCACAAAAAGGGTTGGTAGAGAGGTTTGACAGTACCATTGGAGCCAACACGGTATTAATGCCATTTGGTGGAAAATATCAATTAACACCAGCACAAGGAATGGTAGCAAGAATTCCTACTTTGAAGGGGTATACCAATACAGGAACCATTATGACGTATGGTTATAACCCTTATATAGGTGTATGGAGTCCATTCCATGCAGCCGTGTATGCCATTGTAGAATCTGTATCAAAATATGTAGCCATAGGCGGAGATTACAAAAAAGCGTATTTAACGCTACAAGAATATTTTGAAAGATTAAAAGAGGATCCAACAAGATGGGGAAAACCATTTGCAGCTTTACTAGGTGCTTATTATGCACAAAAACAATTGTGCATAGGAGCCATTGGTGGAAAAGACAGTATGTCAGGGTCTTATAACGAATTAGATGTTCCTCCAACGTTAGTGTCATTCTGTATTGGAGATGTTGATACCACAAAAGTTGTTTCAAATGAATTTAAAAAAGCAGGAACCAATATCCTATTTTTACATACCAAAATGGGAGCAGAAGATATCATTGACTTTGAGGATTTGAAGGAAAATTATGAAATCATACATCACTTAATTGAAAGTGGCAAAGTGTTATCGGTTAGTACTGTAAAAAATGGAGGGCTAGCAGATGTCATTTCAAAAAGCTGTATGGGAAATAAAATTGGTTGTGCATTAACTACATCACAAGACCTATTTTACCCATATTATGGTTCTTTTGTGATTGAAGTAGAAGGCGAAATACAAGAACCAAAACTAGAAAAAATAGGAAAAACTATCTCCCAAGAAAAAATAGTGTTGAACCAAGAAACCTTATTTACATTAGAAGAATTAATCAAAATCTGGGAAGAACCATTAGAAAAAGTATTTCCAACAAAGGTAAAAGAACCAGAGACACCAGTAGAAAATATAGTAAGTCATAAAACATGTACTATTACGCGTAAGATGCCAATCACAAAACCACGTGTATTTATTCCTATTTTCCCTGGTACAAACTGTGAATATGATTCTACGAAGGCGTTTGAAGATGCAGGGGCAATTGTTAGTACAAAAGTATTTAAAAATTTAAGACCACAAAATATACAAGAGTCCATTGACGTATTTGCTAAAGAAATTGAACAAGCACAAATTATTATGCTACCAGG
Organism: uncultured Clostridia bacterium; assembly: GCA_947625645.1. Classification (GTDB taxonomy): domain Bacteria; phylum Bacillota; class Clostridia; order TANB77; family CAG-508; genus CAG-269. The sequence continues at coordinate 29,534 of CANQPE010000009.1, forward strand.
CGGATTTAGTGCAGGAGATGAACCAGATGGTTCTGGAAAATTTATTAGTGCTGTGTTCCGTCACCCAAAACTAAAAGAATTAATTCATAAGCATTTACATGAAAAAGATGGATTAATGTTGGGAATTTGTAATGGATTCCAAGCACTTGTAAAATTAGGATTGGTGCCTTATGGGGAAATCAAAGACATGGATGAGACAATGCCAACATTAACATTTAATACCATTGCGAGACATATGTCACGTATGGTAAATACCAAAGTGGTATCTAAATTATCACCATGGTTTAGCAGTGTAGAACTAGGAGAGGAATTTACTATACCGATTTCTCATGGAGAGGGCAGGTTTATTATTTCAGACGAGCTAAAGCAACAATTAGTGGAAAATGGACAAATTGCAACACAATATGTCGATTTTGAGGGAAATGCAAGTAACAATATTCTGTACAATCCAAACGGTTCTATAGCAGCAATAGAAGGAATTACAAGCCCTGATGGAAGGGTATTAGGAAAAATGGGACACTCAGAGAGAAGCTATCGTGAAATTATGAAAAATATGCCTGGAAGACAAGACCAAAAATTATTCGAATCAGGCGTCAACTATTATAGGTAGGGACAATTAGGGACGGTTCTTTTTTGTCCCAAACGGACAAAAAAGAACCGTCCCGGAATGTCCAAGAAAGGAAAATAGAAATGGAAAATAATATCTATGTGACACCGCTTTCTGGAAGATATGCGAGTCAAGAGATGAACGCTTTATGGTCAAATGACAGTAAATATACAACATGGAGAAAATTATGGATTGCATTGGCAGAAACGGAAAAGGAATTAGGAATTGATATTACGGACGAGCAAATTCAAGAAATGAAGGACCATGTAAATGATATTGATTATGAAATTGTAGCAAAGAGAGAAAAAGAGTGTAGACACGATGTTATGGCACATGTTTATGAATTTGGTCTAAAATGCCCTACGGCAAAACCAGTGATTCATTTAGGGGCAACGTCTTGTTTTGTAACTGATAATACTGATGTTATTTTAATGACAAAAGCATTAGGGTTAATCAAACAAAAATTACTTGTTGTTATCAAAAACTTAAGGGATTTTGCACTAAAATATAAAGCGGTTACATGTTTAGGGTATACGCATTTTCAACCAGCTCAGTTAACAACGGTTGGAAAAAGGGCAACACTTTGGCTACAAGATTTACTGGAAGATTTAGAGGAATTGGAATTTGTAGAAAGTCATATGAAGTTATTAGGTTGTAAAGGAACCACTGGAACGCAAGAAAGTTTTATGAAGTTATTGAAAGATGAAGAAAAAGTTAAACAAGTGGATGGTAAAATTGCAGAAAAAATGGGCTTTGAAAAAGTATATGGGGTATCAGGTCAAACGTATACAAGAAAGCTAGATACAAGAGTGTTACAAGTTCTTTCCCAGATTGCACAGAGTTGTTCAAAATTTGCCAATGATATGCGTCTTTTGCAACATGAAAAAGAGTTAGAAGAACCTTTTGAAAAAGGACAAATTGGATCATCTGCAATGGCATATAAACGTAATCCCATGAGAAGTGAAAGAATCAATTCTTTAGCAAGACATGTTATGGCACTTAGTATGGATCCAACTATAACGGCAGGAACACAATGGCTTGAAAGAACGTTAGATGACTCAGCTAACAAGCGAATTTGTGTACCAGAGAGCTTTTTAGCTGTTGATGCCATTTTGATTTTATATGCGAATATTTCAAAGGGGATTGTCGTATATGAGAATGTGATTAAAACCAATATGATGCAAGAGCTACCATTTATGGCAACAGAAGAAATTTTGATGAATGCCGTACTAAAAGGAGGAGACAGACAAGAATTACATGAAAAAATTAGGGTATATTCTATGGAAGCTGGAAGGCAAGTGAAAGAATTAGGAAAACCGAATGATTTGGTGGAAAGAATTGCCAATGATCCTATATTTGGATTGACAAAAGAAGAAATTATGCAAGCGTTAAACCCAGACCATTTATGTGGTAGAGCACCTCATCAAGTGGATGATTTTATGGCAGAATATGTGAACCCTGTACTGGAAAGGTATCAAGATTTGAGTATGGATATAACGACAGAGGTGAATGTATAGGTGGATGCATGCCTAAGAAAAAGGAGTGATAGTAAAAATGAAAAAATGCTTATTATTAGGAAATGGTGGACGTGAGGCTGTGCTTGCAGAGCAAATTAGTAAAGGATATACACTTTATGCCATTATGCCATATCCAAATCCATCGATTGTGGAATATGTGCAGCAATCTCATGGAACTTATCTGCTAGGAGATCCATTTGATAAAGAGCTTGTTAAGAAATTTGTGCAGGAACAAGGAATTGAAGCTTGTGTGGTAAGCCAAGATAACTTATTACAAGAAGGACTGATTGATTTAGCAAAAGAACTTGGATTGCAGACGTTTGGTCCAACAGCAAAGGGCGCTAAAATTGAGTGGAGTAAAACCTATGCCTTAGAAATTGTAGAAAAAATAGCACCTGAAATGGTGATTCAAAACAGAGCTATAGCAAGTCAAGAAGAATTAGAACAAGCAATTGCACAGTATAAAGATGATAGCTTTGTAGTAAAACCAGAAGGGTTAACGGGAGGAAAAGGTGTAAAAGTAGGAGGAATCCATTTCCATGGAAAAGAAGAGGGGTACCAATATGCAAAACAATGCTTACAAGAAGCTGGAAGAGTCATTATACAAGACAAAGTAGAAGGAAGAGAATTTACCGTTATGGCTTTCACAGACGGAGAGCATATTGTTGTTACGCCAACAACATTTGATTACCCTTATCGCTTTGAGCAAGATAAAGGACCAGGTACAGGAGGAATGGGGTGTCTAAGCTTTGAAAATGGAAGATTGCCATTTTTAGAGCAAAGTGATATTGACAAATGTGCTGCTGTGATTCTGGATACCATTCATGAATTAAACCGTGAAAGTCTTGAGTTTAGTGGCGTTATCTATGGTGGATTTTTTAAATGTAAAGATGGGATTAAATTTATTGAGTTTAATGCAAGGTTTGGAGATCCAGAAGCAATTAATGTGTTGAATGCATTGGAAACACCTTTTACAGAAATTTTAGAACAAATTCATACAAAGACATTGTCTCCAGAAACTTGCAAATTCAAGAAAAATTACACATTTACTGTATATGTGGTTAGCCCTAATTATGCCATCAAATCAAGTAAAGAGCCTTGTGAGTTTACACTAAATACCAAAGCCATTTTAGAGAAAGGTGCTAAAATTTATTTTGCAAGTACAAAACAAATAGAGGGAGACCAATATGTTTCAGTAGGAAATTCAAGACTATTTGCCATCCACGCAAGTGGGAAAACATTAGAAGAAGCAAGACAAACGGTGTACCAAGCAATGGAAAATACGATGGATGAGAAGTTGAGCTATCGTAAGGATATTGGAGAAATGTATGAACATTAAGAAGGTAAAAAAATAAAGTTGGAAAAGAATTCAATTTTGGCAAGGAAAATTTTATTTGGGAGGCAAAGGCGCGTACTCTTTGTACGTAACTGCGTCCAAAATAAAATTTGACATAGCCAAAATTGCAATTATTTTTCAACTAAGTATGCCGTGAATGAAATCATCAATCACCTGCACCAATTGAATTTTCTCAGCAGCCTGTACTTTGCTAGCTAACGTTTCAGCGGTGTCGTTAGGGGCAACGGCAACATGGGTTTGACGAATGATAGAGCCTTTATCATATTCAGAATTTACAAAATGAACGGTGGCACCACTTTCAAGTTCATGATGGTCAATAACAGCCTGATGAACATGCAAGCCATGCATACCTTTCCCACCATATTTTGGGAGTAAAGAAGGATGGGTATTGATTAATGTATATTGTGCAATCAACTTAGGACCAATCATTTTTAAATACCCAGCTAGCACAATTAAATCAATAGGATATTGAGATAAAACTTCAGATAATTCAGCATCTTGCGCTTCAAACGTATGAGACTGAAGAATATAGGTAGCAATGCCATGCGCTTTTGCTCGTTCTAAAGCATATGCATTCGGATTATCAGAAACCACAAGTTGAATATCAGCTAAAAGCGTGCCATCTTCAATATGATCTATAATGGCCTGCAATGTGGAACCATTACCAGAAGCGAAAACAACTAAATGATACATAAAATAAACCTCCCTATAAACATACATTAGGAAAACTATATCACAAAAAAGGGAGCATGTCAAGGGACAAATAGGGACGTATCTTTTTTGTCCCAAAGGGACAATTTGGGACACATCTTACCCCAGGTTGATTCCTTCAAATATATAAGTAAAAGGGAAGAGGAAAAATGTTTGATAAAGTAAAAGAAGAATGTGGAATATTTGGAATATATACAAAAGAGGAAAAAGAAGATTTAGTAGGAACTGTATGTGTAGGATTAACTGCCTTACAACATAGAGGAGAAGAAAGTTGTGGGGTAGCAGTCAATGAAGATAGAATGATTTATTACCATAAAGATGTAGGTCTTGTGACAGAAGTATTTACAAAGCATGTGCAGGAAAGTTTACCACAAGGAAAAATGGCAATAGGCCATGTGCGCTATTCAACGACAGGGATTAGTCGAAAAGAAAATGCGCAACCAATGGTTGTGAAACATAAAAAAGGAAATTTGGCGATTGTTCATAATGGAAATTTGACTAATGCACTAGAATTGAAAAGAGAGTTAGAAGATCAAGGGGCCATATTTACAACCACAAGTGACACAGAAGTCATTTGCCATGTGATTGTACGTGAAAGATTAAAAACAGGTTCCATTGAAGAGGCAGTTAAAAATACGATGAAAATTATTAAAGGTGCATATTCTCTTTTGATTATGTCTCCTCAAAAATTGATTGCAGTGCGTGATCCACAAGGATTTAGACCATTATGTATGGGACATACAGAAAAAGACATTGTATTTGCTTCTGAAAGTTGTGCGTTAGATACAACAGGCGCTGTTTTTGACAGAGATATTGAACCAGGAGAGATGGTAGTTGTTACCAATGATGAAATTACAAGCCAAAAGGTGTTGCCAGAAGAGAAAAAAGGGTTGTGTGTGTTTGAATATATCTATTTTGCAAGACCAGATTCTACCATTGATGGATTAAATGTTCACATTTTCCGTGAAAATGCTGGAAGGTGTTTGGCAAAACAAGCACCAGTAGATGCAGATATTGTAGCTGGCGTGCCAGATTCTGGAATTGATGCAGCTCTAGGATATTCAAAACAATCCAAAATTCCGTATGATATTGTATTTATTAAGAGCAAATATATTGGTAGAACGTTTATCCAAAATACACAAACAAAGAGAAAGAAATTAGTGGCGTTAAAGTTGAATCCTTTAAAACAAACTGTAAAAGATAAAAAAATTGTATTAGTAGATGATTCTATTGTTAGAGGAACGACGATTACAAAGATTATTAAAAGTTTAAAAGAGGCAGGAGCAAAAGAAGTACATATTCGAATTGCTTCACCGGCTTTTGTGGATGTATGTTATTTTGGAACAGACGTTGACAAAAAGGAAAATTTAATTGCGCACAACAAAACGGTAGAACAAATTCGCCAAGAAATTGGAGCAGATACGTTGGAATTTTTAAGCATTGATAGCTTAAAAGAAATTACAAAAGGCTGCAAGGTAGCAGATTTCTGCGACGGATGCTTTACGAGTAAATACCCAATTGAAGTGCCAGAGACCATTGACAAAAACCGATTTGAATAGGAGGGAATATGAGAAAAATCATTTTTGCATGTGGTACTTTGTTTTTGGCAGTGGTTGTTTTGTTAAATATAGTTTTTACTGCAAACCTCAATCGAGCTGAGCAAATTACAATTTTGCAAAATCATATAGGATATGTTTTAGGAATTATACTATTGGGGATTGGAATTTATGGCGTGACACAGTTTTTAGATGAGCATACATCTGATAGGTCAAAAAAGTATTGGCTGAGAGGTGCACTGGTTTGCTATTTTGTATTTTTAATGATGTGGGTATTGCTTGTAAATCCATATATTGTAGGAGATTCCATACATGTTGCTAATTTGGCACAAACGTTTTACCGCGGAAACCCGCAAGAATTTTTACCGAATCTAACATATGCGGGAATTTCTTTACGTGCATATATGCAGGCATATCCACATCAGATAACATTGGCATTTGTCTATAGCCTTTTCTTTCGCTTGATTTATTTTGATGTTTTGGAGCTTTTAAGAATCTTGAACATAGCAGGGATTGTTCTGATGGTGATTGCGTTATATAAAATATGCCAGAGACTTTCGAAAACGTATCAAGTGAATCAAATGCGACTAGCCATACTAACGTTTACTTTTTTTACAATTCCTATGATATCTACTTTTGTATATGGGGATATTCCAAGTCTTGGACTATGTTTGTTTTCTGTGTATTTTATTATGGAGTATATGGAGACAAAGCAAATTTTATATGGAATAGGGGCATCTGTTTTTGCGATGATAGCCTATATGATGAGAATGAATAGTTTGATTTTTATCATTGCTACGATTTTATATTTTGCATGTTATATGGTTCAACAGGGGTTTCAAAAACAATGGCATCAAGTGAGAAATACATTGGGAATGTTGGTGGTATATGTAATAGTAGCAATGGTTCCAACTTCGGTGGTTCAAATGTATTATACACAAAAATATGGATTAGATAAGACAAAAATATATCCCTATACCAGTTATTTGCTAATGGCTATGGAACCATCTGGGAGAGGAAATGGATGGTATAATGAAGAAATTGCTGTAAAAGCGTTAAATGACCCAGAGACAACCAAAACAGAGTATGCACAAAAAATAAAAGAGCGATTGCATTATTTTTCTGAAAATTTGGGAGAGATGTTTCAATTTTATACAATGAAGTTAGCCTCTATGTGGACAGAAAATACGTATTCTGCTGTGAACCAAAATATAGTGAAGGAAAATGATCCCGTAGAAAAGTTAGTAGCACCATTGACGTTTTATCAAAAAGCGTTATTAATGGTAACTTGTGTATGTAGTTTAATCGTAGTAATACAAAATAGAAAGAATCTGTCTTTAGAATTGATATTTTTACTGAGTATTTTTATAGGTGGTTTTGTTTTCCATATTTTGTGGGAGGCAAAATCAAGATATATTCTTCCATACATTGTTGTGTTAATGCCGATAGCATCGGTTGCCATAAAAAGAACGAAAAAAACCCCTTAGTTATACATCGACTAAGGGGATTATGTTACACATTGAGACGAAGAAAATCAATGCACCGGATGAGTCCGAGTCCTAAAATGAGAAAGATGAGAATAGAACTGGCTTTGACTGTAAAACCAGTTAAATAACAAAACCATTTGGCAAGTAGCAACAGAAACGAAGAATGATAGCTTTGGGAAAAACTGTAATCTCTGGCAGAAATCAATTTTTCACTAGAGATGAAGTAAAGTTCAGATAGTTTGTAAATCATATCCAAGTCAGGAATTTCTAAGCCATATTCCCATTTTTTAACCTGCTTTTCTGTTACCATAACGCCTAATTTACTTAATTCTTCTACTACGTTTAAATAGGTCCAACCTTTTTGGATTCTGAAGTTTGTTAGTAACGTTTCTAAATTTTTTTCATGATTATTTTCCATACATTTTCTCCTATTTGTTAGACAATATTGAAATTGTGTGTTGAGCTTGGGAAGCAAAGTAGCATAAGGCACCGAATAGCAGCAAATCCGAGAGCAATAAAAAAGAAATAATAACCAACCTTTAACGTAAAACCCGTAAAATAGCAAAACCATCGAATGGTTAACATATGAAGAGAATTGTAGCTTTTGGAAAAGCTATAGTCCCTTGCAGCAATTAAATCATTGCTAGAAACAAAATACAATTCAGATAATTTATAAATCATATCTAAATCAGGGACTTCTAAACCATATTCCCATTTTTTAACTTGTTTTTCTGTTACCATAACGCCTAATTTACTTAATTCTTCTACTACGTTTAAATAGGTCCAATATTTTTGTATTCTTAAGTTTGTTAGTAAAGTTTCTAAGGTTGTTTTATGATTTTTCATAATTTTTATCATTCCTTTGTGGCGCAATTAGGGACGGTTCTTTTTTGTCCGTTAGGGACAAAAAAGAACCGTCCCTAATTGTCCCTACCAGTTAATATTTTATATGCTTCTATGTATTTTTCAGAAGTGGTACGAATGACATCTTCTGGAATTGGAGTGCCAGATTCAGGGTCATACCCAGTAGATTTTATCCAATCGCGAAGGTATTGCTTGTCAAAGCTTTTTTGGCTTGTTCCTACTTTGTAATCATTTGCTGGCCAAAATCTGCTAGAATCTGGTGTTAATACTTCATCTGCTAAAACTAAATTACCAGCTTCATCTAGTCCAAATTCAAATTTGGTATCGGCAATAATTACTCCTTTTGTTAAGGCATATTCTGCACATTTTTGATAGATTTCAATGGCTGTACTGCGTAATGTTTCAGCTAGTTCTGTTCCGATTTTTTGGCAAACTTCTTCAAAAGAAATGTTTTCATCGTGACCTTCACTGGCTTTTGTGGTAGGGGTAAATATAGGTTCAAGCAATTTTTGAGATTCTTGCAATCCTTCTGGAAGTTTAATACCACAAATGGTTCCATTTGCTTGGTAACTTTTCCAGCTAGAACCGGTAATATATCCTCTTACAATACATTCAATAGGAAGCATTTTTAATTTTTTGACTAACATGCTTCTACCTTCAAATTCAGGGGTTTGAAATTCTTTAGGAAAATCGTTGCTGTCAACAGAAATGACATGGTTTGGAATGATATCTTTTGTATAATCAAACCAAAATTTAGAGATTTGGTTTAAGATTTGTCCTTTGTGAGGAACCATACTAGGTAAAATATAGTCAAAGGCAGAAATTCTGTCTGATACGACTAATAAAAGTTTATCGTCATCTACTTCATAAATTTCACGAACTTTTCCACTACTTATTTTTTTCATTTTATTTTCCTTCCTTTCCATTTAGGTATGCTTCATACCCTAATTCTTGTAATGTTTTGTCTTTTTTAGATACGGCTTCTTTTAAAGAGTTTTTGTAATCACGTAATTTTGTTTTGATGGTTTCATTTCCAACTGCTAAAATAGATGTGGCTAAAATGCCTGCATTTTTTGCTCCATTGATGGCAACAGTAGCAACGGGAATGCCAGAAGGCATTTGAACAATAGAGTATAGAGAATCTACACCGCCTAACGTTTTGGTATGGATTGGGATTCCAATGACGGGAACCGTTGGAACCATGGCAGCAAATACACCTGGTAAATGTGCAGCACCTCCAGCACCAGCAATAATGACTTTTACGCCATTTTCATCTAAATAGTTTGCGTATTCCATCGCTTTTTCTGGGGTACGATGAACAGAAAGTATTTTCATTTCATAGGTTATCCCCATGTCTTCTAAAAATTTGGCAGCATCTTTCATAATTGGTAAATCAGAATCGCTACCCATGATGATGGCAACATCAAATTGACTCATAAAATCAACTCCTTATTATTTTTTTATACGACTTCCAACTTGCAATAAAACATCTCTTGAGGCTTTGTTGGCAAGTTCAAAAGTTTGTGTAACAAATGCTGTATCAACAACTTTTGTATAGGCATATTCTCGTAAAGTTTTAGAAAAGAAAGCATCTCCCGCACCAGAAGAATCGACAATGGGAGAGATAACGGGGGGAGACAAAGCAACTGTTTTTGTTTCTCCATTTTCACGAAATACGTACGTGGCACCTTTTTTTCCTTTTGTTAAAATCAATAAATCAAAGGAAAAAAGGTTAAAAAAGCTTAATAAATCATTTACCTCAAATCGCTCAAATAATAAATCTGTAACGCTTTCATTTAGTTGGATGAAATTTGCCATTTCAAAAAATGAGGAAAGATATTGTTTGGTAAAATGTTCAAAAAATCTAATGTGTCCAACGTCAAGGCAAATTTTGTGCTTGCATGTTAAATTTTTTAAAAAAGCTAAATTAACAGGCAAAAATTTATCTAAAATAACATATATCTCCTTTGATTCTAATTTTTCAGGAAGACGAGAAGGAAGATTTTTTGAAAATGACATAGTATATTCCAATGTAATGGGAGAATACCAAGAATGAATGACATCATTATCTTTTAAAGTTTTGTTAGGAATAATAATATTCATAACATTGGTATGCTTGTTTTCCGTTATGACATAATCAACATTTACACCACTATTGCGAAGGGATTGTAAAGCAATATTAGCTTCAGCATCATTGCCAACAGAACCAATGGCATAGCAAGTTTCGCCCATCATAGATAAGTTGTATAAGTCATTCCAATTACAGCCACCACCATCTTGTTTGATAAGGTGTAAGTCAGCATCATAAATTTTGTCTACAATTAAATCACCATGTGAAATAAAAACCTTAGAATTTATCATTGTTTTTCAAATTCCTTCCTAGGCACAAATCTAGTTGAAAAAAATTCAACCAAACATTCTTCTCCTTAATTCGACTTAATTATATTACAAAAAATGCATTTATGCAATAAAATTTTGAAAAACATTTACAAAATTATGTTTACATGATATAATTTTTAAGTAAAATGTTTGACGAGGAGGAAATAAAATTGAACGAATATAGAGAAGCAGGGAAGGTCATAAAGGAAAAAAGAGTAGAGCAATATATAGATGAAATTGAAGAAGTATTAAAAAAATATAAGCAGTTAGAAGAACTTTCAGAATTTTCACCAGAAATCCAAAAAACAATGGCTAAATATGATATCAAGAGTGACAAAAAAACGATGATGATAAAAGGGTTAAGAAAAACAGATGAGCATACAACGCAAAGAGAAATCCATCAAAAAAATGCAACGGCAATTGCCATAAAAATAGCCAATGGAGTGAATCGAAAACAAAAAGATATCAAAAAGCCAGGGTTTAATATAAAAGTAGTGGCAATGATTATGAGACGTCATGATATTGGACATACTTTTTTAGGACATACTGGAGAATGGTGGCTTTCTAATATAGGGGAGGATTATGGAATCGGATATTATGTGCATAATGCATTAGGACCAAGAGAATTAAATTATCGATATAAGATAAAAGATAAAGTGTTACAAAACATTAAACAAAAGCATCCTAACATATCTGATAAAAAATTAGAAAGAGTCAAAAATAGCTTATGGATGATTACAGAAGGAATCAATAGTCATAATGGAGAGACGCCAGAAACGCAATATTCACCTCAATCATCAAAAACAGAAAAAGATTTTGAAGAAGAAAATTTAAAATGCCATACACAAAAAGGATTTGATAGAAAGGTAGTTCCCGCCACTCCAGAAGCATGTTTAGCGAGACTATGTGATAAAATATCATATGCACCATATGATATGGTAGATGGATTAAGAGAAGGATTTATAACAAAATTAGACGAAGAATATATTGGATTATTAATGCAAATAGGAATCACACGTGAAGAAATTGAAAAAGCAAATCACACAGGGAATTATGATGCGATTGCTGAAAAAATTCAACAAATATGGATTCAGGATACTGTTGAAAATAGCACAGTACAATGTATCAAGATGTCAAAAAAACAAGGAGACTTGCAAAGACAACTAATTAAATTGAATAATACAAAAATTGTTGATTATGTTGTATTGCAAGAAGATAATGAAATATATCCTAAAAGTTTGAGGAGATTAATACATGCTTTTGGTAATATTGTCTTGAAGGAAGATTTAATCAAACAATTGCCAGAATTATGGAAAAGTCCAGAGAAGAAGCAGGAACTATTAGAAAAGTATGCACAAACTCCATTTGGTAAATTTGTGGAATACACGTGTGGTAGCAATGCAGAGGATTTTGCCTATACTCAAAAAATTGTAGAAGAAGCAACCAAACAGGGAATTTTAGATGAGCAAGAAAAAGCAAGACAAATTGTATTAACTGGCGAGCCATTTTGTGTCAATCCAGAATTTAAGAATAGAGATGCGAGAATCAAAGAATATATCAAATATTATCAAACACAAGACCTAGAAAATGTTTCAGAAGAACAAAAACAGCAGGATATGTTGCAAGTTTTTGAAAATATTCAAAACCCAAGAAAGAGAAGCTATTTATATTTGAGTATGCGAAAAAGAATGGCGTTAGAAATGGGAAGAAAGTATTTGGCAACATTAGATGATTTTGAGTTTTTACAATTGCTTGTAGAGACACAGTTAATCAATCAGGAACAATATCAGAGTTTGACTAGAAAATATAAAGATTTTGACTTTAGGAAGGAACAATGCATACAAGCAAATTGGATTGCAATATCAAAATTAAAAGAAGAGGCTACAGAGAGAAATTAAAACGCAAAAAACGCTAGCAAATGAGCTAGTGTTTTTTGTTGCAGTTTGGCAGATGAGCCAGTTTGCATGTAGCGACGCAAAATGACAGAAACTAATGTGTTTCTAAGAGGTCGATACTCTCCATATAAAGGAGAAGTTTGGGTTCCTTCTGGTAATTCTGAATTAGCACGATCTTACAGAATTTCCCAGCAAATTCTACGGAAACATGGTCAGCCTTTTGGCTTTCTTCTTCTAACGTTTCCTTTTTTACCGCACAAACCTCTATAGGATGGACATGAGTGACAAGTTCGATTTCATCGAGTTCATTTAGGTACGAGAGTATAGAAAAAGTTGTGTAAATAATCCTTCCGTGATAAAATAAAAAATATCAAGGAGGGATTTTTACATG
>CANQPE010000010.1 GCA_947625645.1 uncultured Clostridia bacterium
GATTTTGTACTTAATTCCCAAACTAAAAAATATCATATAGGAAATTGCAAGATGTTAAATAATGTTGATCCTAAATACATAAAAGAAATTACAACAAAAGAAAAAAGTCTTATAGATAATGGATATTCTGCTTGTAAAGTATGTAATAATATATAATTAATGAAAGGACTAGATATTGATGGAAGAATTAAGTAAAAAACTTTTAGAAATAATAAGTAAAAAGACTTTGTCAAGTAAAGTGGTTCTTTGTCAGCTAATATTTTTAGGCGTAGCTAATTCAAGCTACGTCTTTCATGTATAGCACATTTAAGAACATTTATTTTGTTATAAAATGTTTCGATTTAATCTATTATTGTAATCATATTTAATTGCATTTTTACAGCTTCTTTAGTATTTTCAATTAATGTAACGATACGAATAAGGTATTTTTGTATAATTTTTTGTATTAATTTTCCTAATTCCATAAAAATATTTTGTGTACTACACAGCGTTTTTTCTATCGTTTTAATCTTTTATTATCAATTAACTTGACAAAGAACCAGAGATTTTTACACAACTTTTTCTATACTCTCGTGTAAGATAAAGTTCATAAATTTGGTACCTTTAACTTACATACTTTATCTTACGCTATCCATAAATAACTGTGCAACTTTTCTTTTTAATCTTCTAAATCTGTCCTGTTTTTTATGTTTAATTTCCAATCTTCAAATCCTTTATATATCCCATTTGTTTTAAATATTTCATTAACCATTTTTTCTTTCTCATTTGGATTATTCTTTAAATATTCTTTAATATTGTATAATTGGATTGTAGTTAAAAGACAAATTTCTTGATGTGTTGCATATTTTAACATTTGATTAGGAAAATATTTTTGTCTTTTTTCTAACTCTTGCTCATTGAAAGCATTTACCAATAGTATGCCCTTAGGCAGTATATCATTTTCTATGTGATATTCAGATTTCCATTTTACAATTTGCGATGTATGTTTTTCTGTAGCACTCCCAGACACACCTTTTACTTCAACAACTGCTATTTTTTCTTTATACTTAATTACTATATCTTCATCTACCGAATTTGGATCATATTTTATTATTGAAAATCCTATTTCTTTAAAATTTTCAACAGAATTTATTTCTAATGATGTTCCTGTTCCCGTGAACATAATTTTTTGTTTCTGCAAATCATATAACTTTTTTTCTTTTTTCTCTATATCAATCATAAGCTTGCTTAACTTATCTTTACTTTGTTTTATATCTTTAATCATTAATTCTTCATTACGTAATAAGTATTTTTTTGAATATAATGGTAAATCGATTTCATTTTGTGAAATAACTGTATTCAGTTTAGCTAAATCATTATAATACTTCTTTTCTAAAGTGCATGCTTTCTTGTAATCAACTTTATCAAAAGCTAAATCTGGAGCAAATATCAATAAGCCTTTACCTATTTTTTCATAATAAGAAACTACTTTTTTTGTTCCTTTAATTGTCATTAAAATATTTTTATCTTTAACATTTTCATAAGTTGTTCTATATTCTATATAATCAATATACTTTTTAAGAATTTCAATAATCTTTTTATTAGTAAAAGCAACTGATTTTCCCGTTAAATTTAATGAAGATATTGCTACAGGCAACAATGAATTAGAATGAACATCTTCAACTAGATAAGTCGTTTGAGCATTTCTCCCCGTACCAGAAACAGTTTTTTTTCCAGAATAACAATAAACACATTCATCATTACCATTAATAACAATTATGTTTTTACCACTCTCCAAAAATTCTTTCATTTCGTTTTTTCTTCTTGCTAAATCTTTTTTTAATCGTGGAGAATCATGATCCGTTATTCGTGGAAATCCATTAAACTCAATATTAGATGCATACTCTTGAAATATATTTTGTAAATCTACTAGTAATACATCATATTCTAATATAGTTTTATCGTCAGAAAAATCTATTGTTTCCATATCATTATGATCATATTCTGGATAATATCCTAATAAACCAAATTTCATCCTTTTCCTCCTTGATATGTTTCTAATAACACTTAGTCACATTGTATCATATTTTGTCATTAAAAGCCAGTTTTTACTAATATTTAGTGTCATAAAAATTTCCCTATTTCCCTTCATTATTTTCATGATTTCCATCAACAAATAAAAAAGTAAACTTTTCACCATCTAACCAATCAGATGCCTCTTTTTCTCCATTATTTTCTTCTTCAAATGTCCAGACTTCTCCAAACTCTTCGCAAACAGTATTATAATTATCTTTCTTCATTTCATCTTGTCTTCTAAAAGTTTTTCTTATATAAAAAAATTGCTATAATATTTTAAAATAGCAATTCTTCCTTTTATGAAATAGCAACTATCCCATATTACTTAACAAAAAGTACATTCTTTATAGTTTCATATCTATCTTTTAATATTTCCCTCGTTCTTAGGCTTAATTTGTTATAATCTCTTTGTAATTTTTTCTTTACAAATTCCGTTCCTTCTTCAATGGATAATTCCATTTCATCTTTTCCAAATGCTAAATGAAATAAAGAAGGAATCGAATCAAAATGCGCCATAACATCTGCATCCGCTACGCATTGTTCTTCTATGGTATTTCGAGGCAAATTTCTACTGCCTCTATGTCGCAATACACATTCTTTAACTCTTTCTTTTTTGTCTTGGGGATAATTGAATTTTGTTAATAATTCATCTGCTATTTTTACGCCATAAATATGATGTTCTTCCCTAGTTCCAATTTCTGACGGCATTGCTATATCATGCAATAATGCTCCTAATTCTACAATTTCAACGTCAGCTCCATATTTTTTTGCTAATTCCACAGCATTTTTTACAACATACTGAATATGATCACTCCAAAAATTATAGTGATATTTTTCATCATATGTATGACATCTTTCTATTAATTCCTTTTTTATGTTTTCTACTATTTCACTCATACTTTTCACCTTTCTTATCAATTCTTTTTGCTTGTCCTTTTGATACTCTCTAATTTTTCTAGCTTCTCGCTTTACCTGTTTCCTTGCTTTTTATTTTCATATTCTACCATAAACATAGAAAAAAAGAAAGTGTTTTTTGGGTTCAATACATTCCCTACACTTTCTTTTTTAGTTTTACCATGAAACACTGTCATTTTATTTTCTTTTTTCGTAACATCTTAAAAAATTGTTTTAAAATGTCCTCACAATCCTGTTGTAAAATACCCGCTTCATATTCCACCTGATGGTTAAACGTGTAATCTTCTAACAAATTGAAAACCGATCCTACCGCTCCCGTTTTTTCATCTTTTGTCCCATAATATACCTTTCGAATACGCGCATTCACAATTGCACCAGCACACATAGAACAAGGTTCTAAAGTAACATACATGTCACAGTCTAACAAGCGCCATGCTTGTAATTTTTTACTTGCTTTTTGAATGGCTAATATCTCCGCATGATTTGTCGTATCACATTTTGTTTCCTTCAAATTATGTGCCCTTGCAATAATTTTTCCATCTTTGACAATCACACACCCTACTGGAATTTCTCCTTTTTCAAATGCTTTTTGTGCTTCTTTTAGGGCTGCCCTCATAAACTTTTCTGGCATCTTACTTCATTCCTTCCTCCGGTAAAGCTGCATGCAATTTTGCTTCTTTTACATCGATAACCCTTTGATTCGAAGACCCTCTCCACTCTAAAGTTGGATTATGTAACTCCTCTACAAACTGACCATCTACAATAACATCGGCATAATTTAAAATTTCTTTTCCTTGTAAATCTTTATCATATTGATACCCTGTCCAAATCCAAAGATTTTTATTGGGCATTTTTTCTTTAAACGCCTTTGCCAATCGAGTTGTTTCCTCAATATTTTTTGGATGTAAAGGTTCTCCCCCTAGAATAGACAATCCTTCTATATTTTCATTTTCACATAAATCCAAAATATGCTGAATGGAACTATCTGTAAATTCTTTTCCCCCATTAAAGTCATGTGCTTCTTTGTTAAAACATCCTTTGCAGTTGAAGGTACAGCCTTGTACAAAAAGGGATACCCTTACGCCTGGTCCATTTGAAATATCCATTTTTCTAATTTTGTTATATCTCATCTTTATCACATCCTCTCTTAAAGTGCCTTTCTACTTGGAAAAGAATTCAAATTGCAGTATTATTCATCATCTTTATTATCAATATGTAATACTCTTTCCTTAATTTCCTGTGTTCTACCTTTGTTCCAGAAATTACTTCCAATGTAACCGCAAGTTCTTCTTGCCACATTCAAAGTATTATGGTCTCTATTTCCGCAATTTGGACAATACCACTCTAAATTTTCATCAATTAAGATTTCCCCATCAAATCCACATTTTTGGCAATAATCTGATTTTGTATTTAATTCTGCATACATAATATTATCATAAATAAACTTGATAATTTGGATAACTGCTGGTATATTATTTTGTAAATTTGGCGTTTCTACATAAGAAATGGCTCCTCCAGGGCTTAATTCTTGGAATTCACTTTCCAATTTTAATTTTGTAAACGCATCAATTTCTTCAAACACTGGCACATGATATGAATTGGTAATATAATCTCTGTCTGTAATTCCTTCTACTTCTCCAAAACGTTTTTTCAAACATTTGGCAAATTTATAAGTTGTAGATTCAATTGGTGTTCCATAAACACTGTAATCTATATTTTCTGCTTCTTTCCATTCTTTACATTTGGCATTTAACTTTTTCATCACTTGCAAAGCAAATTCTTTTCCTTCGCCATTATCTGTATGGCTATGACCTGTCATGTATTTTACACATTCATATAACCCCGCATACCCTAATGAAATTGTTGAATATCCATTGTGTAATAATTCATGAATACTTTCTCCCTTTTTCAATCTTGCTAATGCACCATGTTGCCATAAAATTGGTGCTACATCACTTGTTGCTTTACTTAATCTTTGGTGTCTTGCCTGTAATGCCTTATGACACAATTCTAATCTTTGTTCAAAGATATCCCAGAATAAGTCTTTATCTTTTCCTGATGATAATGCTACATCTACTAAATTAATTGTAACAACTCCTTGATTAAACCTTCCATAATATTTTGGTTGATTTGTTTTTGGATCTACATATGGTGTCAAGAAAGAACGGCATCCCATGCATGGATAACAATTTCCATTTCCATTTTTGTCTATTTTTAGCTCTTTCATTTTCTTTTCAGAAATATAATCTGGAACCATTCTCTTTGCTGTACATTTTGCTGCTAATTCTGTCAAATACCAATATTTGCTTTTTTTATGAATATTATCTTCTTCCAAAACATATAGTAATTTTGGAAATGCTGGTGTAATATAAACACCTTTTTCATTTTTAAACCCTAATATTCTTTGGTTTAAAAATTCCTCAATTATCATTGCTAACTCTTCTTTGTATTCTTCTGTTTCTCCAAGATACATGCATACAGATAAAAATGGTGCTTGTCCATTTGTATTGGTCATGGAATTTACTTGATAATTAAACGTTTGTACCCCGTCTGCAATTTCCTTCTTAATATCCTGTTTGGCATATGCTTGGCAAGTTGCTTCTTCTAATCCTCTTTCTTTATATTTATTCATATATTGCTCATAACTTGCTCTAACAAATGGAGCTAAATGACTTAATGTAATAGTTGCCCCTCCATAACTAGATGAAGTCACTGCTAAAATAATTTGTGTTGCAATGGTTGCTGCCGTAATAAAACGGTGCGGTTTTTCTATCATAACACCATTAATGATAGTACCATTTTGCAACATATCCTCTAAATTGATTAATTCACAGTTATGTAATGCATTTTGTGCAAAATAGTCTGCATCATGGAAATGAATAATGCCTTCGTCATGTGCTTTAACAATATCTTCTGGCAACAAAAATCTTCTTGTAATATCTGTACTTGTAATACCAGCTAAATAATCCCTTTGTGTCGTAACAACCTTTGCATTTTTGTTAGAATTTTCATTATTCCAATAATCATTTTCGCCTTCTATTAACTCTTTGATAGATTGATCTGTTGTATTCGCTTTTCTAATTAATTCCCTCGTATATCGATATGTAATATATTTTTTGGCTAATTGGTATTTTCCAAATTCCATTAATTTTTCTTCTATAATATCTTGAATATCTTCTACTAATATTCTTGGTTTATTTAATTCTTGAATATACTTAATAATTTCTTCAATTTTTTCTTTTGTTACTCTTTGATTTCGATTTACTTCGGTATTTGCTTTTTGTACCGCTTTTCTAATTTTTTCTGGATCATATGCTACAATTGTTCCATCTCTTTTTATTATCTTCATACCAATTTCCCCCTTTGCTTTGTTGCTTTATTTTATCATACTTCTTTTTATTCACTGTTGCTTTTGCAACATTTTATATGTAACTAAATTGAAACATTATTTATATCAAGGAATTTCATTTATATTACATTTATGTTACGATTTCATGACAAATTTTCTTTTCCATCTTTGTTCCCCTTAAAACATTTTGTTCCAACAAAATACGTCCCCATAGAGACAAACTGTCCCATCTAAGACAGGACAGTTAACGGTTTAGTAGATACATAGCTAGGGTTAAATAGGTGGCAAACAGGCTCCAAATAAGATAGGGTACTTGTAACAAACCCGCTGTTTTATTTTTTTCATAAAAACGTTTTATCATGATAACGATAGCTACATCTAATAACAAAATCCATACAAAAGCAAATAATCTCCATTTGAATAAGAAAAAGATGATGGGCCATAGGCTGTTGATGGCTAATTGTTGATAATAGATTTTGTTAGTTGCCTCGTCTGTTAGTCCTTTCGTTTTTAAGATGGCATACGATACTCCCATGAAAAAATATAAAATGGTCCATACAATAGGAAATAGGATGCCCGGTGGTGCAAAAGGCGGTTTTTCTAACATAGGATAATCCATAAATGGCGCTATTATAAATCCTACAATGCCTCCTATTAAAAGTGGTAACAAAATGGTTTTTGTATATGTTTTGATATTGTTCATGTGTTTCACCTCAGTTAAGTATATGTTTTTTAACTGGTGCTATATGTATATTTTTCTTTTTTTTGGTAATCCTATTATTAAAAGATAAATGGAGAATTTGAAAGATAATTACTTCATTTATAGAGATAGGAGTGTTTAATATGGAAAATCAAAACTTGAATATTTTAGATGAAGTAAACAAAGGAGCCACTATGGGCATGGGTGCCATTTCCTATGTTTCTGAAAAAGTAACAGATAATACATTTAAAGAGGTATTAGATACAGAATTTAGTAAATATGAAAAAATTTCACAAAGAGTCAATGATTTGTACGCACAATATTCTGATAAAGATCCTCATGAAACCAATGCCATGAATAAAATGATGACTTGGTACGGTATTCAAATGAAAACAATGACAGATGACACAACTTCTAAATTATCTGAGTTGCTTATGCAAGGTACCAATATGGGGATTATTGAAGGAAGACGTTTGTTAAACCAACATCCTCAAGCCGATTCTGATGTAAAAAATATTTTAAATGATTTTGTTGTCATGCAAGAAGACAGTGTTGAAACATTGAAAAAATATTTATAATTTTATACCCCCTCCATTGGATGGTCACACATAAAGATCCACTCCATGGAGGGGTATTTTACTTCACTGCTAACTGATTGATTTGATTGGCAATGTACCCAGCTCCATAGCCATTGTCAATGTTGACAACACTAATGCCATTGGCACAAGAGTTTATCATGCTAAGCAATGCCGCTAATCCTTCAAAACTAGCTCCATACCCAACAGAAGTAGGCACTCCTATCACTGGTACTTTTACCAACCCCGCAACGACAGAAGCTAAGGCACCCTCCATACCTGCAATAGCAATCACACAATTTGCTTTCTCTAATTTTTCTTTTTGAGACAATAAACGGTGAATCCCTGCCACTCCAACATCATAAATTCTTTCGACATAGCTTCCCAAAAATTCTGCAGTCTGAGCCGCTTCTTCTGCAACAGAAATATCCGCTGTACCGCCTGTACATATAGCAATATTTCCTATTCTTTCTTTTGGTTGCTCCACCTTTAAAATTCTTGAAACCGCATCATATTGGATTTGAGGTAATTTCTCCTTAACCATTTCATATTGCTCTTGTGTTGCTCTCGTTCCCAAAACTTCTCCATTTTGTTTGTATATACTCATAAAAATTTGAGGTAAATATGCATTGGGTTTATTTTGGCAAAATACGACTTCTGCTACTCCCGTTCTTTGTTTTCTATCATGGTCTAATTTTGCAAACCCTAAATCTTCATATGCATTTTTCATATGTTATTTGCTCCTTTCAGATTGCAAATGCGGTATAATTCTTTCAATGCAATTCCCTTTTCATCTGCAATTTGTTTTAAGCTCTCATACTCTGGATAGATATATATTTTCCCATTATTGCTAACTTTTTTTGCCTTTATGGTTCCATATTCCGTATCGATGTCTATCATTTCTCTTCCTAATTCTGTCCTGTTTTCAAATCGATATCGAATCCCTATGGTTGTGGTCTCTTCAAAAAGAATCCATTGCAATTTGTACATATCTTCTTTTTTGCAAGCCACTGTCATGCGATACGCTGGTCGATTTTTTTTCATAAAAATCGGCGTATAAAACACATCCAATGCTCCATTTTGGAAAAGCTTTTCTTGGCAATACCCTAAAATTTCTCCACTGCAATCATCAATATTGGTTTCCATAACAACAAAATTCTCATTTTGCTCTTCCATTTCTCCATAATATACTTTTAAAAGATTCGGAATTTTTAGATCTTTTGTCCCTGCCCCCCAACCGATAGTTTCGGTTACCATAGCTGGAAGTGTTGTAAATTCTGTAGCTACTTCGCTAATAATTGCTGCTCCTGTTGGTGTCACTAATTCTGTGTCAATATCGATTTGTTTCCATTTTACTTGACTATGCGCAAAAATTTCACTTGTGGCTGGCACTGGAACTGACATTGTACCATGGGCACATTCAATAAAACCATATCCATCATGAACAACACTTGCCATAATTTTATCTGGTTGTATCTTTTGAAGTAATATTGCTGTCCCTACAATGTCTATGATAGAATCTATGGCACCTACTTCATGAAAATGGACTTCCTGAAGTGGTTTGTTATGTACTTTGCTTTCCGCTTCTGCTACGCGCAAAAATATTCTTTTGGCTAATGCTTTGGTTTTTTCTTCAATTGCGCTGCTATCAATAATTTGATACACATCTTCCAAATTTCTATGTTCATGGTGATGGTGGCCATCTTGGTGTTCATGCTGTAAGATAACATCTACATGTGTTCCCGTAATCCCATTTTTTACTTTTTTGGTGATTTCTAATGCATACCCTTTTACATGTAATTTTTCAATCTCTTTTCTAAAATAGGTTTCATCTCCTACAATTTCTAAAAGTGCTCCTAACACCATGTTCCCACTAATTCCACTTGAACAATCAAAATATAATACTTTCATTGTTTTCTCATTCCTCCCCTAAGGTACTTTCAAATTTTGCATGAAATTCCGGATTAACTTTTTTCAAATTGATTGGTTTTAATTCTCTGTTGGTAAAACAATGCTTTGTTTCTCCTGTAAGAACAACTTTCCCTGTTTTTTCATCTGTTACTACATACCCAACCACCATTCTTACGCCCGTATATTCTTTTGTAAATGGCTGTATCCTTATGACATCTCCAAAAGTCACATGATGTTTATACTCTATCTGTATTCCTAATACGGGAATGGTAATGCCTTGTTCTTCCAAAGATGTAAATGGCATTTCTAATTGGTCTAACCAATAACACCTTGCTTCCTCTAAAAAACGAATATAATTTGAATGGTGTACAACCCCCATTTTGTCTGTTTCATAATAATTTATTTTTCTTTTCATGACAACTCCCATATTTCTTCACATCCTTCTTCCTAAAAAAAGAACTAGATTGCTTGAAAAGGAGAATCTAGTTCATAAACAAAAAATAAAGCATATAAATATATGATTTATTAAATGCATTTTAGCAAAAAAATCCCAGCAAGTCAATAATATCGCTAAAATTT
Organism: uncultured Clostridia bacterium; assembly: GCA_947625645.1. Classification (GTDB taxonomy): domain Bacteria; phylum Bacillota; class Clostridia; order TANB77; family CAG-508; genus CAG-269. The sequence continues at coordinate 10,085 of CANQPE010000010.1, forward strand.
TTTTAATTTTTAGTGAATATCATACACTTGTAAATTCTCAATCGCAGGGTCATATAAATTTTTCCCTTTAAAATCAAATCGAGAACCATGACAAGGGCAATCCCATGTCTTGTCCACATCATTCCATGAAAGTAAACAGCCTAAGTGTGTACAGACAGGTTTCACCGCAAAAATCTTTCCTTGAGAATCTTTAAAAATTCCTACTTTTTCTCCATTAATTTGTACAATTCCTCCCGAGTTTAAGGCAATTTCATCAAAACTTAAATAGGATGGGTTTAATTTATCTAACACAATGGATTTTGCAGATTGTACCACCATATTTTTAACTTCTCCTCTATTTTTTATTGGTTGCATACGTGTAGCTGAAAATACAAAAGCATATGGATTTTCTTTTTTACAAATCATGTCTGTCACAATGTTAGCAGCTACATTGGAAGACGTCATGCCCCATTTTTGAAATCCTGTTCCTACATATAAATTGGGCATATAATGGCTATATATACCAATATATGGAATTTTATCTAGTGTAATACAATCACGTGTATTCCAACGGTACAGTACTTCACTCTCTGGATAATACGTTTTTGCCACTTGTTCTAAAACGCCATAACTTGCTTCATAATTGCAATACGTGCCTGTTTTATGGTCAGCACCTCCAATGAGTAACAATTCTTTTCCATTGATACGTGCTGTTCTGAAAGAAAGTGTTGGTTCCCCTGCAGTTAGATACATGCCATCAAACAACGTTTTTTTGGTATCAACAGCAATTAAATAGGAAGAAGCTTGGTACATTTTTAAAAAATAAAACCCAGGAACTTTTAAAAATGGATAGTGACAAGCAAGTACAACATATTTTGCATGAACTTCTCCTTCCTCTGTATAACAAACATATCCATCATTTGTTTGACGAATATCTGTCACTGTTGTATGTGTAAATATATCACAATTATCTGCTATGCAATCTACCAAACCATATACATATTTCAATGGATGAAACTGTGCTTGATGTTTAAACACACAGCTTCCTAAAACCTCAAAGGGAAGCCCTACTTTTGTTGTAAATTCACAAGTGAAATTAAGTGACTGAACAGCCGAAACTTCATCATGAATGTTTTGAAGCTCTTCTGGTTTTGTTGTATAAATAAAACTATTTTGATATGAAAAATCACATGAAATATGTTCTGTGTCAATAATTTCTTTAATTGCTTCAATTGCTTTTTCATTTGCTTCTAAATATGCTCTAGCAAATGGAATTCCAAATTGTTCAATGAGATAATGATACAAAAGCCCATGCTGACTTGTAATTTTAGCAGTTGTGTGTCCTGTTGTTTTGCTCGCTATTTCATCTTTTTCTAAAACAGTAACTTGAAATCCCAGCTTTGTCAAATAATAAGCACACGAAATTCCAAAAATACCGCCACCTACAATGCAAACATCATACTGAGAAGCTCCTGAAAACTTAGGGAATTTATATGTTTTTTTGAAAGTATCTATCCATAAAGATTGCATTTTTATCACCTCAAAAAAAGTATGCCCAAAAATTGCAAAAATATAAAAAAGATGATATAATGACCAAGAACAAATTCGGTGCGAATAAGTTCCCTAGAAAATGCGTAAAATAGGAAGGAACAAAAAGTGAATCGACGCCTGAAAACAATTTGTACCCAAGAAAGAAAGGAATGATGTTAAAAATGGGAGAAGAACTAAAAGAAAAACTTGTTTTAAAAAGAGAAGATGGCTGGAAACACGTAGATGAAAAACAAAAAAAGGAAATTATGGAAGTATCAGATGGATACATGGCTTTTCTTAACCAAGCTAAAACAGAAAGAGAATTCATAAAAGCTGCTAAAAAATTAGCAGATGAACATGGATATACAGATATTATTCATAAAACAGAGTTAAAACCTGGAGATAAAGTATATTTTATTAATCGTGAAAAGAGTATGTATTTAGCAATTATAGGAGAAAATTCTATTGAAGAACATGGAATGCATATTATTGGTTCTCATGTAGATTCTCCAAGATTAGATTTAAAACCAAACCCTTTATGTGAAGAAGGTGGATTCGCCTATTTTAAAACGCATTACTATGGTGGTATTAAAAAATATCAATGGACAACAATTCCGCTAAGTTTACATGGTGTTATCATAAAAACAAATGGAGAAAAAATAGAAATTAATATTGGAGAAAATGCAGATGACCCTATTTTTACAATAACAGATTTATTGCCACACCTTGCCCAAGAACAAATGGAGAAAAAATTGAAAGAAGGAATTGAAGGAGAAAATCTAAAATTATTGATTGGTAGCATACCTGTAAATGATGATAAAGCACAAGAAAAAGTCAAATTAAACATTTTAAATTTACTAAACCAAACCTATGGCATTACAGAAGCTGATTTTTTGAGTGCAGAATTAGAACTTGTCCCAACTTTTAAAGCAAGGACCTTAGGATTTGACCAAAGCATGGTTGCTGGATATGGTCAAGATGATAAAGTTTGTGCCTATACTTCTCTACGTGCTATGATGAATTTAGAAACAGTAAAAAATACTGCAGTTTGTATTTTATCTGATAAAGAAGAAATTGGAAGCATGGGAAATACAGGAATGGAATCCCATATGTTTGACTTCTTCATTTCAGAAATTTTAAACAAACTCGGTATCAATAAGCCTAACCTTTTAGACAGAGTCTTTTGCTTATCCAAAATGTTGTCCTCAGATGTGGATGCCGGCTATGACCCTATTTATGCTTCTGTGTCAGATAGTTTAAATGCAGGCTATTTAGGAAGAGGTATTACCTTAAACAAATACACTGGTGCTAGAGGAAAATCTGGTGCATCTGATGCCAATGCAGAATATGTAGCATGGATTAGAAATGTATTAGAAAAAAATGATATTCCCTATCAAATTACAGAGTTAGGGAAAGTGGATATTGGCGGTGGCGGAACAATTGCCTATATTTTAGCCAATAAAGGAACAGATGTCATCGATTGCGGTGTTCCTGTACTTTCTATGCATGCTCCATATGAGGTAACAAGTAAATATGACATTTATGCTGCTTGCAAAACATATGAAGCATTCTGGAAGGAATAAAAAAAAACTATGAAAAATTTTGATGTATTTCAAATTTTTCATAGTTTTTTCATTTTAATATCTGTTCTCCAATTTTTCTTACAATTCCATTAATTGTTCTAGAAATAAATTTAAGAATTTCAATTTTGGTTCTGATAATTCACTAATTTTGCAAGATAATTCTACTTGAAGTTTTACATCCTCGTTCGTCATTAATTCATGAAAAACGACATTAGGCGCAATCCCTAAAATATTCATATAATTTACTAACGTTTCTAGTTTTACACCACTATTGCCATTTTCTAATCTAGAAATATACTTTTCAGAGATTTCTAACTTTTCAGCCATTTTATCTTGAGTCAAATGATGCCTTTTTCGATAATCCTTAAAAACTTTTCCAATAGAAGAATCGATATTTGACTTTGCCTCATTTCCCATAATGTAACCTCCATCTTGAATAGTTTAATTAAGTATAGCAATTTCAGTCAAAATATAGAACAAACTGAGAATGCTACTCCTGCAAACAAATAAAAGCAAGAATATTACATGTCATATTCGACAAAAATCGACACTCCTGGCAGATTTTATGTCGCACTATTAGTGATAACCAAAAAAGTGATGCGTTATTCATCATCACTTCTATTCTTTTGCAAATATCGATAAATGGTTTGCTCTATTTTTTTTAAAGCCTCATAATTTGTTAAAAAAATACCATCATGTCTATGTCTTACAGAACTTCTTATCATTTTTATTTGCTGATTATATTCTCTTCTATAAATTTTTGCTAATTGTTTTTTGCCTAATCCCTTCTTCCATTTTTGGATGATTTCGTTATCGTCCATACTACACCTCACTAGTAGTATGGACAAATTCAGATATATTATTTACAAAATAGAAAGTGTCTCTTATCCGACAAGCTCATACAATTTTAATGAATTGCTGACTTGCATAAAATTTCGTTATTTTATTATTGCAGTCTTTCATAAAAAACAAGCCATGCAAATACTGATTTTTCAACATTTGTATGACTTTTCCTATATGGTGTGCCCAGGCGGACTCGAACCACCATCGGTCGCTTAGGAGGCGACTGCTCTATCCTGCTGAGCTATGAGCACATATTCTAAAAAATATTGTAGCATATTTTTTTTCGTTTTGCAACAAAAAAAGAAATAGTTTCTTAAATTCACTTAAAACTATTTCTTTCCTATATTATAAATTATTTTATTCTGTCACAACTTTTTCCATTGCTTGTTTTAATTTTTCTAATTTTTCTTGTGCATCTTGTTCCGTTTTTCCTTTGATGCCCATATATATTTTTATTTTTGGTTCTGTTCCCGATGGGCGTACACAGCACCAACTGTTATTTTCTAATTCATAATATAGCACATTTGATTTTGGTAAGCCTGTTTTTGATATCTCACCCGTTTGCATATTTTTTACATAATCCATGTTGACATCCTTAAATGTTAAAACTTTCAATCCACCTATTTCCGTAATTTCTTTCTTTCTTGTTCTCGCCATCATGTCTTGAATTTCTTGTGCCCCTTGAACACCTTCTCTAACAATAGCAACTAACCCTTCTTTGTAATATCCATATTTTTCATACACATCAATCATGGCATCCCATAGAGTTTTTCCTTGTGCTTTTGCATAACAAGCCACTTCACAAAGTGCCATGACGGCTGCAATTCCGTCTTTGTCTCTTGCATAGTCTCCAATTAAACAACCATAACTTTCTTCAAACCCAAACACATATTTATTTTTTCCCGTTGCTTCTGCCTCCCTCATGACAGCCCCTATGTTTTTAAATCCTGTTAAAACTTCATAAATATCTAAGTGATACTGTTTTGCAATAGCAAAAGCTAGATTAGAAGAAACAATTGTTGTAATAAACATTCCATTTTCTGGTAATATCCCTTTTTCTTGCATTTGAGAAATTCGGTACTCTGCAATGAGCAATGCTGACATATTTCCTGTATAATTCAAATATTCGCCTGTTTTACTATCTTTAGCAAATACACCTAATCTGTCTGCATCTGGGTCTGTTGCCAATACCACATCTGCATCTACTTTTTCTGCTAATTCTAATGCTAATTGAAACGCTTTTGGATCCTCTGGATTTGGATAATCCACTGTTGGGAAGTTCCCATCTGGGTCTTTTTGCTCTGGAACCACATATAAATTTTGTATCCCAATTTCTTTTAATAATCTTTCTGCTATTGTATTTCCCGTTCCATGTAATGGTGTATACACCACTTTTAATTGTTTTCCTTGTTCTTTGACAACATCAGGATTAAGCACTAATTTTTTAAGTGTTTCTAAATATTTATCATCCATTTTTGTATCTATTGTTTGAAATAATCCTTGTTCTTGTGCTTGTGCTTTTGAAATCGTTTTTATTTCTGAATAACTCTTCACTGCTTTTACTTGCGCAATAATGTCTTTATCTCTTGGGGCTACAATTTGTGCACCATCATCCCAATATACCTTATACCCATTATACTTTGGTGGATTATGGCTTGCTGTTATCATAACACCTGCTGTACATTTTAATTCGCGAACAGCAAATGATAACTCTGGTACTGGTCTTAAAGCTTCAAATATATATGTTTTTATCCCATTGGCATTTAGAATTAGGGCTGTTTGTTCACTAAATTCTTTTGACATTTTTCTGGAATCATAGCTGATGGCAACACCTTTTTCCTGCGTCCCTTGCGCTAAAATGTAATTTGCCAAACCTTGCGTTGCTTTTCCTACGGTATATCGGTTCATACGATTGGTTCCTGCACCAATAATCCCTCTTAGTCCTGCAGTTCCAAATTCTAACTCTTGATAAAACCTGTCCTCAATTTCTGTTTCATTGTTTTGAATTGCTAATAATTCCTTTTTGGTCTCTTCATCAAATTCTGGGCTTTCGCACCACCTTTTGTATTCTTCTAAATAATTCATTCTATTTCCTCCTTCTTATAACCTCATTATACTAAATAAGTTTTGAGTTGGCAAGCCTTCCCGTATAAAAAAGGAACTGAATTGTAACGCCTTTCAGTTCCCTTGTTTATTTAATCTAAATGATGAAATTGTTTATATAATTTTCGTGCTGTTTTTGGGCAATCCACCCCAGCACTGTCCGCATTTTTTACAGGTGCAAATTCTTCTTCTCTTTTTACTCTTAAAATTGCCATTTCGTCTACTTCGCCAAATGCATCAAATAGAAATGCTTCGAACTTGTACGCATTTGGTGTCTCTGGCACAATTCGATTTCCATCTTTATCAATATAAGTTGCTTTTTTATATGCTTTATGATATGGCAGTGGAGTTGCTCCCATTCTTTCTATGGCAGATACATTAAACAAATTGCATAATATATGAGATTCTCCATATAAAAGTTCACCTTGCTCATCTCTTGCTTCGGCCATTTCATCTGTAATTTCTGTATATTCTATCACATTTGGTTTTCCGTTTCTTTTGCAAAATACCCCTACTTTTTCTTTTGGGTTTGCTTTAACCACAGATTTACATGCTACAGTTACTTCTTTATCAATGGCAATTCCCATTAAAACAGGGTCTACCATTTTTACCAAACAGTTATCAACACCACCAATAAACACCCATTCAATTCCTAGTTGTTTCATTTTTTCTACCATGTGATTTTTGACAAGTGCTTCGTAAATTCCTCCATGTCCATCTGCTGCTAATTTAATTAACCCATCTTCTCCCCTTAAGATTTTTCCTTCTGTATCTATCATTGGTAATTCCCCTTGATTGAAGAAAAATAGGTTTTTATCTTTTTGATACCCAAAATATCTATGTTTCTCAAAAAATTCTACTGTTTGCTTATTATTTTCTCTACTTGTCATAATAAACCATGGTATCATTCTATCGTATTTTTTGCCTTCTTCTTTTAAGCTATCACTTAATAATTCAAATAGTGATTTGTGAGAATCTAGTCCTATATCATATGTTCCTTTTGGTCCATCATGCCCTAATCTTGTTCCCTGACCTCCTGCCATTGTTACTGCTGCTAATTTTCCTTCTCGAATTGCTTTCTTCCCTATGTTTTCATAATATTTATAGTCATCATACAATTTATTCTTATCTAAATATTCCATTGGTGTAATTTGATCTTCTGATGGTACTATCTCTTTTTTAGTTGATTGATATAAAGAATGAATGAGTTCAAAATCAATCTTATCTATTTGTTCTAATAACTCTTTTTTCTTATTTTCATCTAATGTTTCATAACCATTTAATAAATGTTCTTGATCGTATTTTTTTAATAGCGCCTGTATTTCTCCTAAATTTTTGTCCATTTAAATCTTCCTCTCTATTTTTTTGCTACTACATACTATAACAAAAAATTTTCAAATTGTAAAGTGATTTTTAGAATATTTAATAATGACATTTTAGGAAAGGCTTGCTATCTCTTACTTTTGAACTACATATCAATTTTTCCAATGGTGTTTAAAATTGCACCATATTGTTTTACAATATTAGGCATTTCGTGTGCTACTTCTTGAACTTCATAACAATGAATTTTTGTTATTTTACTAGTATTTTCTTCTATTTGTTTATCCATTTTTTGTATATAGTTTTTGCTTCCTTTTATGAATACCGTTGTTGGAGTTTTATCTTCTTTTATTTTTTCTAATTTTTCTTTGGTTTGTTCACTCCACCCAATATCAATGATTTTTTGTTTTTCTTCTTCCTCTAAATGCGTGCTTGCTAATACTTTTTGAACTGTTTCTTCTAAATTATTTTCTGTTAAGATGATGATTTGATTTTTATTTTTGATTTCTTTTTCAATGTAAGGTATACTAATCATTTCAAAATGATAGTCACTTGCATAAAAGGAACATAACTTCTCTACCTCCTTATTTTCTTTTGTATTCTCTATTTGATTCATCATACTTTTCCCATCCTTTCAAACTTGAAAGCCTTTTCTTTTGAAGTTGTATTTTTTTGCACTTCCAAATTTTACCATTTTATTTTAAATATGTCAATAATATTTCAAATAAAATTCATCGTGTTTTTTCGACACGACAATTCGTCAAAATTTTTTTGTATAAAATTTTCTAATTTGGAAATCATTTAAGTAATGGATATTTTTTTCAAAAAAAGTATAGAACGGTAAAGTTTGAAAAACATACTTACCCTTTAGGAAGGATGGTAACATATGAAAAATTTGAAAATGATTTTGATTCTCGCTTTTTTATTATTTTTATACACAACACTTTGTGCCTTCTCTTATGCACAAACTACTTCTTCAGAAATTGTAGACAGTGTTTTACGTTTACATGTTTTAGCCAATAGTGACACTGCAGAAGACCAAACCTTAAAATACAAAGTAAGAGATTGTTTATTAGCCTATATGAATTCTTTATGCCAAAATGCTACCTCAAAAGCAGAAGCCATTCAAATTGCATCTGACCACATAGAAGATTTTAAGACTTTAGCACAACAAACAATTACGGAAAATGGATTTTCTTATAATGTAAATGTTCAAATTGGAAATTTTGAATTTCCTACCAAATCTTACGGAGACATTTCTCTTCCGGCAGGATATTATGATGCTTTACGCGTTACAATTGGTGAAGCAAAAGGGCAAAATTGGTGGTGTGTCATGTTCCCTCCTCTATGTTTTATTGACGTCACTTCAGGTGTTGTTCCAGACGAATCTAAAGAGGATTTAAAAGAAACGATGAGTGAAGAAGATTTTGCCTTAATTTCAAAAAATGATTCTAACCGTAGTATTTCTTTTAAGTTTAAACTTCTTGAATTCTTTGGTAGCCATGGATTTGTCACTGCCAAAAATCAATAAAAATTTGTCACAGAAAACGAAATTAAGATTTTCTAGCAATTTGCATCACATAGAAAATCTAGATTTCGTTTTTTTCTTTCTCCTTTTGTTTGTAAATTTGAAAAACTATTGCATTTCTTTTTTGTTTATGGTATATTTGAAGCACAATGAATGAGGGGGGTATTCTCGTTGGAAAAATTAGTAATAAAAGGTCCTACTCCTCTAAAGGGAGAAATTAAAATTAATGGAGCAAAAAATGCTGCTGTTGCAATTTTACCAGCCACTTTATTAATTGATGGTATTTGTACGCTTGATAATTTACCTCATATAAGTGATGTCATGATTTCTTGTGAAATCTTAGAAAAATTAGGAGCAAAAATTACTTGGAATACAAAAAATTGCATTACCATAGATACACGTCATATAGATACAACGCAGACACCTTTAGATTTAACAAGCAAATTTAGAGCTTCTTATTACATGATTGGCTCTATGCTTGGAAGAAAAGGTGAAATAGAAGTTGGTATGCCAGGCGGTTGCCAACTAGGTGCTAGACCAATTGACCAACACATCAAAGGCTTTGAAATGCTAGGTGCAACCGTAAGTGTTGGAAATGGTGTTATTTATGCAAAAGCTGACAGTTTGGTTGGAAATTCCATTTATATGGATATTGTCTCTGTTGGTGCTACCATTAATATTATGCTAGCTGCTGTCTTAGCCAAAGGAACAACTACAATTGATAATGCTGCAAAAGAACCACATGTTGTTGATGTTGCTAACTTTTTAAATGCTATGGGTGCAGACATTCGTGGGGCTGGTACAGACATCATTAAAATTAATGGTGTTGACCGCTTAAACGGTAACAGCACGTATTCTGTTGTTCCTGACCAAATTGAAGCAGGTACTTTTATGCTTGCTGCAGTTGCAACCAAAGGTGATTTGTTAATTAAAAACTGCATTACCAAACACTTGGATTCTATCACTGCAAAAATTGTCGAAGTTGGTGGCATTGTAGAAGATTTTGGTGATAGTTTACACGTGTATTGCAACCATCGTCCTTCAAAAGCCAATATAAAAACATTGCCATACCCTGGATTTCCTACTGACCTTCAACCACAAATGGGTGTCGTTTTAGCATTGGCTGACGGTACTAGCATTATTAATGAAAGCATTTGGGAATCTAGATTTCAATATACGCAAGAACTCAATAAAATGGGCGCTCAAATTACGGCGCAAGGAAAAACTGCTATTTTTGAAGGGGTAGAAACTTTAAGTGGTTCTCCGGTGTGCTCTACAGACTTACGTGCTGGTGCTGCCTTAATTATTGCAGGTACAGCCGCTAATGGTGTGACTGAAGTTCACAACTTAGAACATATTGACCGTGGATACGAAGACATTGAAGAAAAATTTAGAAGTATTGGAGCTCAAATTAATCGAATTAAAACTTAAGAAAATAAAGGAAGTAAAAGACATATGTTAAATTTTTATAGTTTATTTAGTGGTAGTAGTGGAAATAGCTTACTGGTTCACACAGAACATACGCATATTTTGGTTGATGCTGGTGTTAGCTCTAAAAAAATTGAAAGTGCTTTGCAAGAATTAGCGATTGACCCTTCTACTTTAGATGGAATCCTAATTACGCATGAACATGCAGACCATGTACAAGGGCTTGGAACATTTGCAAAAAAATTTCATGTACCTGTGTTTGTCAATCAAAAAACGCTTGACGCTATGCCAAAACAGAAAGAAAAAATTGCAGAAGAGCAAATTCATTTGTTTACAAACGAAGAAAAATTTGAAATTAATGATTTACAAATAAAACCGTTTGCGATTCCTCATGATGCTATCAATCCTTGTGGGTTTAATATTTGTAAAGATAACAAAAAAATGAGTATTGCAACAGACATTGGTCATATGACAAATGGGATTATCAAAAACTTAGAAAACAGTGACTTTATTTTATTAGAATCTAATTATGACCCTGAAGTACTAATGTATTCTCGTTATCCTTATCCTTTAAAGAACCGCATTGCAGGTCCTACTGGACATTTATCTAATGAAGCCGCTGGAAAAACCATTTCTTATTTGCTAACTTCTGGATTAAAACAGGTTATGTTAGGACATTTAAGTAAAGAAAGTAATTTCCCTGAATTAGCTTATAAAACCGTTGTAGAACAGCTAATTGCTAACAACTATAATGAAAATTCACTGTTGCTTTCTATTGCTGGTCGCGATACCACTAGTAAAGAAATTTGTATTTAGGAGTATATATGTTATCCATTTATATTGTTTGTATTGGTAAATTGCGTGAACGCTATTTAAAAGAGGCTTGCGATGAGTATGCAAAGCGCTTGTCTAAGTATTGTAAATTACATATCGTTGAACTACCCGATGAAAAAATTCCAGATAAAGCTTCTTCTGCAACCATTGCTGATATTAAAGAAAAAGAGTGTAACAACATAATTTCTCATCTTCCGAAAGATAGTTACTTGATTTGTTTAGATTTAAAAGGTAAACAATTGTCCTCTGAAGAATTTGCAAACACAATTGATACACTCTCGCTTACAACAAGTTCCATCACATTTATTATTGGAGGGTCTCTTGGAATAACAACTAGGCTTCTTGGCAAATGTCAACAATCACTTTGTTTCTCAAAAATGACATTTCCTCATCCATTAATACGAGTATTTCTTTTAGAACAACTCTTTAGGGGTTTTAAAATTTCTCACGGTGAAACTTATCATAAATAATATATGTATTGTAGAGAATAATATGGATAAAGGTAACTTAACCTGGTTGTATAGTAGCTATACAATAAAAAAAAGGGACCGATGCTTTGTTGCCTCGTTATATTCCAGGGGGTGGAATCGGATAACAAGAGATTATTCTCTACAAAATTAAAACCATAATAATAATTTTATACAATATATAAAACACTTTTAAAGCGGATTGGTTTCTATCTGCTTTAAAATTTTTTTTGCCATCTTCTTTATGATTATTTTTTTAATTATGAAAAATAAAGAAATAAATGTTAAAATTTTTATCGCCATATTTTTTAATAAAATAATGAATCAATTATTAAGGTTCCCCTTAACTGTTTTTGATTATACAATGTTTGCTATGATTTGTCAAGAAAAACTTTTTGACAAAATTCGACATTATGAACCCATAGAGAGAACTTTACAAACTATGACACTAGTTACAATGCCTACAAAATCAGCAATTAACGATGCTGCCAAAATAAATCTTGTTTTTTTAATTCCTACACTAGAGGTATAAACCGCAATGGTATACAAGGTTGTTTCTGTTGACCCCATAATAACAGCCGCTATCATTCCCATTTGACTATCGACGCCAAATGTTTTCATAATATCCGTTCCTACTGCAATAGAGCTACTCCCTGAAATTGGTCGAACGAGAGCTAATGGCATAACCTCTGTTGGGAAATGAAATTGGTTAAGAATCGGTGAAAGCATTTGAATCGCACAATCTAAAATGCCTGAACTCCTCAAGGCTCCTATTGCCAAGAAAAGCCCAACAAGCGTAGGAAATATTGTTATGACAATTTGAATTCCTTCTTTTGCCCCTACCAAAAATGTATCAAAAATTTTTATTTTTTCTATAAAAGCATATATTACAACCATAAGAATAACAAATGGCATTGCTACATTCGAAAAAAACTGAATCAACTGCATGTTATTATTTCCCCCATTTAATAAATAATTTAGTTGCTGTAACACCTGCAACCGCTGCACAAAAAGTTGCAATCCATACCGGAAAAATAATGCTAGTTGGATTTTGAGAACCTAATGAACTTCGAATGGCAATGACTGTGGTAGGAATAATCTGTATAGATGCTGTGTTTAATACAATTAATGTTGCCATTGCATTTGTCAGTACTTTTTTATCTGGATTCTTCTCTTGCATGGACTTCATTGCTTGAATGCCTAAAGGTGTAGCCGCATTTCCTAATCCTAAAATATTAGCTATCATATTCATGGAAATTTGTTTTTGAATTTCTGTATCCTCTTTCAATTCAGGAAACAAAAAGTGAATGCATGGCGTTAATAGATGTGTTAATTTTTGCATGATAGATGTATTTGCAGCAATTTTCATGATGCCATTCCACAAACACATCGTTCCTAATAATGTCATACTTAAACTAACCGCTTCTGCTGTACTTGCAAAAATGGATTGATTCAGTGCATCTAAATTTCCAAATAGAATCGCAAAAGAAAATGATAAAATAATAAATAAAGGCCAAATGATATTTAACAATGGGATCACCTAATATCTAATTTATTCAGCATATTTCTTTTTATGTTAGTATTTTCATTTAAAATGATTGGTTCAATTCCATTTAAAAAATTACCAAATTTTGTATTTTATACTATTTTTTGATTGACCTAATTCTGTGTTTATGATATAGTAATAGTATAGGGATTACAAAATATTAGCGTTGAGGAGGAAACCATGAAATCCACTGGAATTGTAAGAAAAGTAGATGAACTTGGAAGAGTTGTTATTCCAATTGAAATTAGAACAAAATTTAATATTGCTGAAAGAGATCCATTGGAAATTTACGTTGATGGCTCTTCTATCATCCTAAAAAAATTTGAACCTAATTGTATCTTCTGTGGAAATACAAAAGATCTTGTTCCATATAAAGATAAATTAATCTGTTCCAAATGCGCAAAACAAATTTGTAACTTAATAGATAATGAAAAAGCGTAAAACATGTTTTTCGGGATTGTAACATGTTTTTACGTTTTTTATCCCTTACTATTAAAATACATATAAATTTCATTTTTAGGAACATTTCTTTCTTTTGCTATTGTTTTTATGATTTCTTTTTTCTGCAACCCTTGTTTTTCATAATACGCATATTGTTCTTCTAATGAAATTTGTTGTGTATTTTTTTGTGTTTCATTTTCTGTGTTTTTTTCAATAATAATTATCATTTCTCCTTTTATATTGGTTGTTTTTTCTATGATTTCTTCAATGGATCCACGTATAAATTCCTCATGTATTTTGGTCAGCTCTCTTGCAATTACAATGCTTCTATTCCCTACTATGGTTTGTAAGTCCTTTAACGTTGTTTGCAATTTATGGGGTGCTTCATACAATATAGTTGTGTGGTTGCTATTTTGAATTTGTTCTAATTTTTGTTTTCGATTTTTTTTATTTAATGGTAAAAAACCCAAAAATAAAAATGTTTCTGTATCTAATCCTGAACAAACAAGAGCATTGACAAAAGCACAAGCACCTGGAATAGGAACAACTTGTATTCCCTCTTCTATACTTCTACGGATCATCTCTTCTCCTGGGTCACAAATTCCTGGCGTTCCTGCATCTGATACAAGCGCAATGTGTTTTCCTTCTTTTAATTTTGCTATTATTTCTTCTACTTTTGTTTTATCACTATGACGATGGTAACTTATCATATGCTTAGTTATGTGATAATGGTTTAACAATTTTAATGTATGTCTTGTATCTTCTGCCACAATCATATCTACTGTCTCCAATATGTGAATTGCTCGATAGGTAATATCTTCTAAATTTCCTATTGGTGTTGCTACTATGTATAGCTTTCCTTTTTCCATTTTTACTCACCATCCTCATAAATATATAAATTCGGCAAAATTTTTAAAAACGGTTTTGCATTCTTAATCCCTTTGATTAAAACTAATTTTTGAATGTCACCTTTTCTGGAAGAAACAAACTGAATTTCTTTAGGTTCAATTTTATATTCACGCATAACAGAACAAATATCAACCAATCTCTCTGGATGATGAATCATATAAAATTCACCTTGGTCTTTTAGCATATCTTTCGCAACACAAATAAAGTCTTCCAAGGTTGCCGTCATTTCATGCCTTGCAATACTTTTATTTTCTGTTTCATTGACAACCCCTGTCCCCTTTTTCTTATATGGTGGATTGGTAACCACCACATCAAAAAATTGCTTTGGATAGTAAGACTCTAGCTGTAAAATTGTATCGCAAATGATTTCAAATCGATCTTCTAAATGGTTATACGCTATGCTTCTTTTCGCCATATCACATACTTCTTTTTGAATTTCTATTCCCACTACTTTTTTTAATTCCGTTTTTCCACATAACAAAGTAGGAATAATGCCACTGCCTGTCCCTAAATCTAAAACATAACTATCTTTTTTGATATTTTTTGCAAAATTTGCTAGTAAAACAGCATCAATTCCAAAACAAAACCATTCTTTATTTTGAATAATTTTGAAACCATTGATGCCTAAGTCATCCATTCTTTCTTCCACTCGTTTCACCTACACTTTATTCTTGTTCTTACATATTATATATCAAATATGATGATTTTTCAAGGAGGAGATTGCACATGGAAGATGAACCACACAAATTGCTATATATTGAAAATAATACTAGAGGAGAAACACAAGAGAAAAAAAAGAAATTTTGCTTTAATGAGTATAAAAAAAACACTCTACATTCATTACATGAAGTAGAATATTTTTTACACAATTGTAATAAAGCAATTCATTGTATAAAATTTTACCAATTTTTTAAGTAGTGGCACATGTCACTACTTATGTGTTTCCAAAACTTTTCTTACATACACGCCTTCTAATGCTTCATTTGGCTGTCCATCAACCAAAAATTTCACTTGATTAATTTCCGTTAATTCTGTCATGGTATTGACAATGGTATCAATCATTTTTTCTTTTGTTATTTTTTCATCTATGACATTTGATATTATGTCAGCACTTACATCCAATACCAAACAATCTCCTTCTGTATAAGCTTTATTTAGTTTCGTATTTTCTGGAATTGCCCTTGTTAACTTATCATTTTTTGGTCCCTGGATTAATAATTCCATCAGTTTATCATAAGGTAACTGTAATAATTCTTTAATGTCAATTAGCCTTGCCTCTGGATAAATGTCACCTGTTTCTTTCTCAATAAAGTACAAACTTACAATAGTTTGTCTTGATTGTTCTTCTGTAATTTCTTGTTCTGGTGTGTATTCTAACATTTCATTTCCCTCTTGCTTTTTGGCATAACGTATTCCAAAATACCCTCCTAGAATAATTAAGATAAATAAAATTGAGAAAATAATAACTGTTTTTTGCTTTTTCATATGACCCCCTCCGTTTATACAATGTATGTCTTGTTTGTCCCTTTTAGAACTTTTGCATTATAAGATTTTTTCTTTTATAAACGCCTTTTATAGGTCATCTTTTCCCAGTTATTTCCATTTGACAAATTTGGTTTTTCCGTATACAATAAAGGTGATTGGTTAATAAGTTCCAACTGTTAAAAACTTAAATTCATAAAGTGAGGATGTATTCATGAAAACGATATTACATGTTGGTTTAGATGTTGGTTCAACAACCGTAAAAATTGTTGTTTTGGACCAAGAATTGAATATGATATATTCCAATTATCAGAGGCATTTTTCTGATACCAAAAATACAGTTTGTCAGGTCTTAGAAGACTTGATAAAAAAATATCCAGACTGTTCCTTTACTCTTGCTTTAACTGGTTCTGGAGCCATGTCTGCTAGCCGTTTTTTAGATGTCAATTTCATCCAAGAAGTTGTCTCTTGCAAACGTGTTGTGGAACGCTATATTCCGCAAACAGATGTAGTCATTGAATTAGGTGGTGAAGATGCTAAAATTATCTATTTCGATCAATCTATTGAACAACGTATGAATGGTACTTGTGCTGGTGGAACTGGTGCGTTTTTAGACCAAATGGCTTCTTTACTACATACGGATACAGCAGGTTTAAACGAACTTGCTAAAACTTACCAAACAATTTACCCCATTGCTTCTCGTTGCGGTGTTTTTGCAAAAACAGACATACAACCATTAATTAATGAAGGTGCTGCAAAAGAAGACATTGCCGCTTCTATATTTCAAGCCGTTGTCAATCAAACCATTAGTGGCTTAGCTTGTGGTAGACCAATCCGTGGTAATGTAGCTTTTTTAGGTGGTCCTTTAAATTATTTATCCGAATTAAGACGTCGTTTTATTGAAACCTTGCATTTAACGCCTGAACAAGTCATTGTTCCAGAAGAAGCTCATTTACTTGTGGCAAAAGGTGCTGCTCTTGATTCTTTAGAAACTCCTGTTATTTCTAAAGAAGAATTAAAACAAAAAATTGAAACATTAAAAATTTCTCAAGATACAACAACCAAACCTTTAGAAGCCCTTTTTGCCAATGATGCAGAATATGATGCATTTAAAACACGTCATGATAAAGCTAAAATTGGCAGAAACTCCTTAGAAACGTATGAAGGTGACTGTTATTTAGGAATTGATGCAGGTTCTACCACCACCAAACTTGCCTTAATTGATAAAGAAGGCAAATTGCTGTATTCCCTATATGGAAGTAATGAAGGAAATCCTTTAAAAAGTGTTATGGGTATGTTAAAAGAGCTTTATGCCGCATTGCCTGAAAAAGCCATTTTACGTTACAGTGGTGTAACAGGGTATGGAGAAAAATTAATCCAAACTGCTTTACATGTGGATTTGAACGAAATTGAAACCATTGCACATTACACTGCAGCAAAACAATTTGAACCTGATGTCACTGCCATTATCGATATTGGCGGACAAGATATGAAATATATTAAGCTTAAAAATGGAGCCATTGATAATATTATGCTAAACGAAGCTTGTTCTTCTGGTTGTGGTTCTTTTATTGAAACCTTTAGCAAAAGTTTAAACTTAGAAATTGAAACTTTTGTGAAGGAAGCCATCCAATCTAAGCGACCAGTAGACTTAGGTTCTAGATGTACGGTATTTATGAATTCCAAAATTAAACAAGCACAAAAAGAAGGTTATTCAGTAGGGGACATTTCCAGTGGTTTGTCTTACTCTGTCATTAAAAATGCCATTCAAAAAGTTATGAAAGTCCGTGACACAGAAACCCTTGGTGACCATATTGTTGTACAAGGTGGTACTTTTTATAACGATGCGGTTTTGCGTGCATTTGAAAAAATTGTTGGAAAAAATGTCATCCGTCCGGATATTGCTGGGTTGATGGGTGCTTATGGTATGGCACTACTTTCTAAAGAACAATATGAAGCTAATTTAGATATGACGTACCGCTCTACCATTTTAAAAACAGAGGAATTAGATCACTTAGAAATTAAAGTAACTCATACCAGATGCAACAACTGTGAAAATCATTGCAAATTAACCATAAACCGTTTTAGTAATGGTGCCATCCATATTTCTGGAAACCGTTGTGAAAAAGGGGCCGGTATTGTTTCTGGAAATCAAAATTTGCCAAATTTAGTACAATATAAATATAAACGTTTATTTGATTATACCCCTTTAGCAGAATCTGAAGCAAAACGTGGAACCATTGGTATCCCTAGAGTTCTAAATATGTATGAAGATTATCCTTTCTGGTTTACTTTTTTCACAAATTTAGGGTTCCGTGTTATTATTTCTGAAAAAAGTACAAGAAAGACATATGAAAAAGGTATGGAATCTATGCCTTCTGAATCTGTGTGTTACCCTGCTAAACTTTCCCATGGCCACATAGAAAGTTTATTAGAGCAAGGAATTACAACCATCTTTTATCCTTGCATGCCATATTCGCGAAAAGAATATGAAAAGGCAGATAACCATTATAATTGCCCCATTGTCATATCCTATTCTGAAGTGTTAAAAAATAATGTAGAAGGACTAAAACAAAAAGCGGTTAAATTTATCAATCCTTTCCTACCTTTTGATAAAAAGAATTTAGCAAACAGAGTATTAGAATTGCCTGAATTTGAAGAATATCATTTTACAAAAGATGAATTACTTGTGGCTGCTGAAAAGGCAGAAGAAGAATATCAACACTTTAAACAAGACATTCGTCAAAAAGGGCTCGAAACCGTAAAATATATTGAAGAAAACCATTTACGCGGAATTGTTTTGGCAGGTAGACCTTACCATGTTGACCCAGAAATTAACCATGGTATTGATACTTTAATTACCTCTCTTGGGCTATGCGTTTTAACAGAAGACAGTGTTTCTGATAAAGCAGAAGCCAAACGTCCTATTCGTGTGGTAGACCAATGGGTTTTCCATGCTAGACTATATGCTGCCGCTGATTTTGTTGGAAGGCACGACTTTTTGGAATTGGTTCAACTAAATTCCTTTGGTTGTGGTGTGGATGCTGTTACAACAGATCAAGTAGAAGAAATTTTGTCTAGCTATGATAAAATGTATACGTTAATTAAAATAGATGAAGTCAACAATTTAGGTGCTGTGCGTATTCGTATTCGTTCTCTTTTGGCAAGTATGAATAAGCGTATTCAAGAAAAAGAAACCGAAAAAGCTACTGGAGCTTATGATATTCATAAAAAAATCTTTACAAAAGATATGCGTAAAGACTATACCATTTTAATGCCTCAAATGGCTCCTATTCACTTTGAATTGTTAGAAGCTGCCGTTGGGTCTTGTGGGTACCATGTAAAATTGCTAAAAGATTGCACGAGCCATACCGTAGAAACTGGTTTAAAATATGTAAATAATGATGCTTGCTATCCTTCTATTTTGACCACTGGACAATTTATTGAAGCCTTACAGTCTGGTGAATATGATGTGAATAAAACGGCCATTATCATGTCACAAACTGGTGGTGGTTGTAGGGCAACAAACTACATAGGATTTATCCGCAAAGCTTTAAAAGATGCTGGCTTTGAAAATGTTCCGGTTATTTCGTTTAACATAGTCGGTATGGAAAAAATGCCTGGTTTTCAGTTAACACCTAAATTAATTGAAAAGTTAATCAAGTGTGTTATTTATGGTGATTTATTACAAAAAATGTTGACCAAAAACAGAGCCTATGAAATTCATAAAGGTGAAACAGAAGCGCTCTTCCATTCATGGATGGAAAAATGCAAAAAACTGTTGATAAAATCAACTAATAAAGAGTTTAAACAAAGTATTTACGATATTGTAAATGATTTTGAAAAAATTGAATTGGATGTTAACTTGCAAAAGCCTAAAGTAGGAATTGTAGGAGAAGTTTTAATTAAATATCATCCTTTTGGTAATAATTTTGTTGCTGACCTTTTAGAAAAAGAGGGCGCGGAAGTTATTCTCCCTGATTTCATGGGATTTGTCAAATTTATGGCAACCCATAAAATTACATTCCACCAATTGTTAAATACCAATAAAACTTCTTCTAAAATTAGTAAAATTGCAATTAATTTAATTGACTTATTAGAAAAAGATGTGCGTTTCGCATTAGAAACTTCTCAAAAGAATTATCTTATGCCTTGTGATATTTGGCACTTAGAAAATCAAGTCAAAGATGTGCTATCCATTGGTAACCAAACTGGTGAAGGATGGTTCTTAACAGCAGAAATGATAGAATATATTGAAAATGGGATTCCCAATATTATTTGTGTACAGCCATTTGCTTGCTTACCAAACCATGTTGTAGGAAAAGGTGTGATAAAAACCATTCGAGAAAAATACCCAGATGCCAACATCTCTCCTGTTGACTATGACCCTGGTGCAAGCGAGTCCAACCAGACCAACCGTATCAAACTTTTGATGACGGTTGCCAAAGATAACTTAAAACAGAAAAATTTAGAGAAAAAAGCCATTGACCGCGAAAATACAACACCTCAAAAAACAAATACAACCCCTAGCGTTTCTAGCTAGGGGTTATTCCTTTTTAAAGATGGTTTTTGTTATTATTTTACATCAAATGACATAACAAAATCTGTGTTTTCACCAAGTTGCATGTATATGCTTTTTTCTATTTTTGTTGCATCTGTTCCGGTCATATCCTCCATGAGTATCTTTTGAATACTTATGCCTGTTTCATTAGAATATTCTTTTAACTCAAATTGGTAACGTTGTGGTAATTCCTGCCTGATATATTCTTCAAATTTATCTACATTGTTTTCAAAGTTAGTGGTTCTAAAAGTTTCATCTAGCACATTGAAGGCTGCTTGGTAATCTCTGTTATTTAGCATTTTTACCCATTTGTTCACATTGTTTGCTACTTTTTCTTGTGTCGATAATTTCATATATTCTGCATCTAATTCTTCATCTGAAAGTGTGTAGTCATCTAGCTGTACGGTATATTCATTCACAGCCGTTTCTTTAAAAATATAGATATTATTATATTGATCTTTACATACATATTCATTATAATCTTTATAATGGTTGCTTAAATAACTACTTATTTCTATTTGTGCTAATTCTGTTTTATTTTTATTCAAATATGCTTCATAATTTTCTTCACTTCCAAAACGTTTTTCT
The DNA here is from genome assembly GCA_947625645.1 of uncultured Clostridia bacterium. Classification (GTDB taxonomy): domain Bacteria; phylum Bacillota; class Clostridia; order TANB77; family CAG-508; genus CAG-269. Next base: position 31,227 of record CANQPE010000010.1, read on the forward strand.
CTATATTCCGTATCCAAATATTCATACCCTTTGGAAGCATCTGTCAATATAGTAGTCTTAAGTTGATTAAAGTAAATCACTGTCATTCTTTCATCTGATACGGATAACATTTTAAACTTATTATAATTATTTGCCACAATATATGTATTCGCTATTTGTTCCATATCCTGTGTCTGCTCTGTATATTCATATTTTTTCAAATATTCCTCTGGAAAAATTGAAAAAGCAGAATTGTGCATATCCAATTTTACAAATAATGTTATTTCTTTTTGGGCAATATTCAAATATCCTCTCACAAAATATAAATTCATATCATTACTTATTTGATAGACATAAATATCATTTACGGTAATTTCCTCGTATTTCTCAAAGCCTTCATATTTTTTCATTAATTCTTCCACATTTTCTATATGAAATTCTGCCAGATATGTAGGATCTATAATACTATATAATGCCTCTTGACTCACTTCTTGAATTCCTGTATCATCATAAATACCATCTTTAATATATGTAACATATCTTTCTACTAATGTTTGAACAGTATAATACTGATACTTATACTTTACTTTTTCCCATTGTGTTATTAGTTCTTGCTCCACATACATATCTTCGTTCTCTTTTGTATATTGTTTTTCATATGGCGTTAATATATCTTGCTCATAAAATAGATTCAACACAATTAATATTAAAAAAGCAATAATAATCAAACTTCCTAAAATACAAATCAATATTTTCAATATGTTATATGTTTTTTCCATATTCATATATTCCCTTCTTATTATCTTCCTGGCGCCCTCCAAGCCACATAACCATCCAAATAGCCTTCTACTCGGTGAGGCTGTCCTGACGGATTTGGATTATGTGCACTCCTAACACAACTTGTTTGGTCATAAATCAGTCCATCTCCTACATAAATTACTGTATGTCCATAATTTCCGATCTGCTGGACGATTTAATACATCTCCTGGTTGTAAATCATTTTTATCAACTTGCTTCCAACGTGCTGCTGTTAACATATTTGGATAATCTACTGTATAATGATAATTGTAGTTATTTATTTTTTCTTCTTTTAACAATCCAGATTTATATAAAACTAATGATACATAAGTAGAACAAACAATACTTGTATCTGATTCATATGTGCGTCGAATATCTCCATACGTTTGTGCTCCATAAGTAGCATTTCTGCTTAAAAATAATTGCGTTATCTCTTCACATATTGCTCTTATATCGCCACCTAGTGTTGCAAAATCTCCAAATAATGAGGTCCAATATGATAATTGTTGCTCATATAACCATGCTGTATAATCTGCTTTTTCTTGTATCGTATAATCATCTACTCCAATTCTATGAACACTACCGCATTTAGCTTCAAATTCTGCACCATAAATAATTTTCAAGTAATAATTTCCACCATCTCCGGAATTTCCTTCTCTATGCTTTGTATTTTCTCCACATAAATCTGAATAAATGCTCAACATTCCCTTTAATGTACCTGGTTTACCATATCCATTTGAATTACAATTTGCCTGGCTTCTTTCATCATATCTCTGTAAAATTTCTCTTTCCTGCCAAGTTCCGCTTCCTTCCATATAAGTTGAAAATGTATCTGCTAACTGACGTACACCCTCTTCAAAACTTCCTATCCATTTCAAGGATGATCCATTCGGAGTTCCTAATCCCCAATAATTTTGATTGCCACCAGACGATTTAAAGCCACTCTCTTTTAATGCCATTGTAACAATTAATTCCGGATTCACATTATATTTCTCACCTAAATCATAAATCTCACCTGCTCTAGATAAGAAATTTTGTTGAAATGCAAGGTTTCCTGTTTTATCATAATATGCTTGCATTGCCTCAATGAAAGTATCCCTATCCATGACACTAGTTGTTAAAGAAATATCTGTTGACCATGAATTCATTGTACTAAAAGCATTATTTTCAAACTTAGACAAAAAAGTATCCAGTGTTATATCTTTCCATAATTTGTTGTGTGTAATTCTGTATAATAAATATTTCGTTAAGTCTGTAAATGATGCCGTTCTATCTCCTTTTTCTATAATTCGAATCAACCATGAATCCTTTAAGGTATTTTTTGCTTCTGGGTTATCTTCAAATAGTTTTAGGAATTTCTCCTCATTGCTTGTTACTTCGCCTTCTCCAGTTTCATATTTATGTGTAACCGTCTGTGTTGCCGTATCAATATATTGTGTTGAACCGATGTAATATGTATTTTTTGTTTCTTCGTCATATGCAGGTCTAGATGGACCCGGTCCATACGTTGATGTGTGTGATTGATTATTGGTTGTTTTTCCCGGAACATTTGCTATTGTATTGATAAGCAATGTTCCATCAATCTGTACATCATTCGAAGTCGCTGGCCTTACATTATTAACACGGTAAACCGGAACATAAGCATCTGCCCATTGTGACATGTTGCAACATGGTCCCACTATATCGGATTGCTTTTCAACGTATATATCTAACCATGGTCTAGTTCCGTTTCCGGTTCCACAGTCATCTACGCGGTAAACATGACCATAAATCATGACAAAATCGCCGTAATCTAACCCATGCGGATCTCCTCCTAACTTAGGTTGTGTAACCGCAATACTAAGATTAGGTATTAATATATTATTATTACTACCTATGTCCGTTCCATAATGTCCATTAATATCATTACAAGTATAACAATAAGCTGTTGTATGATAGTTATCAATTAGTTCACCTTGTTCTCCTGTAAATTGCCCACCAGATACTTGTAGCGCTGCGGCTTGGTAACTAGAGGCTTTTGAAAATTTAACAAACCAGGTATCTGCATAAGTTAATTCGATGCTTGTATTAACATTTTCCGTCACTTGAACTTCTGTAGACGGTCCATCTACTACACCATCATCATAAACAATTTTTGTAGTCGTTTCCACTTTTGTTGTTGTTACATTGTCTTGCACCGCAATAATAAATTCACTTTCCAATGCCAAATTTGCAAAATCCAATATAAAATCATCATTTTTTATGTCTATATAAAAATCCATTAAATATTCAAAAGGCGTCGTATATTTTTGTAGTACAGTTGTATAATTAATAGGAGAATTTTTTGAAAATTTTATACCTTCTGCTGTAGAATAACTCCATTTGGCTGTAATTAGCTTCCAGTCTTCATCCAATGTATAATATTGTAATATGCTTTCATCGACATCTGGACTTTCTAATAACGCATTAAACTTTTCTTCTGGAATATATTTTAAATCATATACCTTAGAATTAATAGTTGTGCTAACTTGCTCGTTTGTTGTGCTTGTTGAACCAGATGTAGACGTTTCTATATCGCCATACCCTGTATTTTCTACTCCATAATATGTTAAAATTCCATCTACAATTCCTTTGGCGTATGCTTTTAACCCTTCATCATCTGCTTTTGCAATAATTTCCATGTCTTCTTTGTTTGACATGAAAGCACCTTCTACATACAGTGCAGGTCCACCAAACGCATTTTGCCTTCCCTCATTAAATGCATCATACGTTGCAGCAGTAACACCTTCTCCTTGTGTAGTTCCCATTTCCTTCATAATAGATGCCTGTAATGCATTGGCTAGTTTTACAGTAGACTCCACATAATCTGATTCCCTTTCATAATATACTCCTGTTCCTCTAACAGAGGATGATGCATTTGAATTAAAATGTACCCCTACAAAAAGCTCTGCTCCCGCATTTTTGGCTAAGGTTAACCTTTCTTCATTTTTTACAGAATATCCATCTGTAACCACTGTAAATTGTGGATATTGCTTTTCAAATATTTGTTTTACATAATTTGCTACTTTTAAAGTAATGTCCTTCTCTTGCCATGCAGGAGTTGTTGTTCCTGTTGTATCTTCTGCCCCTGCTTCATACCAGCCTTTTTGTGCTCCCGCTGAATCCCCATGTCCTGCTACAATGGCAATGGTATGTTTTTCTGTTGAAGTCTGTTGATTACCACTTGTTCCTTCTTCTGCTGTTTTTCCAATTTTTTCATATGTCATTTTTGAAATTTGTACAATGTGATTAACTGCCGTTGTTTCTGTTACATTAGAAGACATCACAACCAAGATATATGGCGCCCCTTCTTTATAGACAATGGCTGCATCATTTTGCACAGTCGCTAACTCTCCTGTTTTATTGGCTGTTTGTACGCCACTTGGCACACCCGCAGGTATTTTTGATTTTTCAGTTTGTGCCTTTAAATATCCTAGCATTTCTTGTGAAGCCTCTTGACTAACACATGTTCCATCATAGATTTCCTTTAAAATTTTAGCCACATCTTTTACAGATGTATAGTTATCCCCACTGCTACTTGATTCTAACATTTTTCTATTGATTATCGTTTGCATATAGCCATGTTGTGTAATATATGTATTAATTTTATGAAAGCCCATTTGATCAATTAATCTATTGGCTGCATCATTATCGCTTTGTTTTATCATAATTTCAATGTCAGATGTATTGTATTGTGTACCATTATCTTTCATGTCTTGGTAGGCTGCTGCCATAATAAACAATTTAATTAAATTGGCGGATTGCATTTGATTGTCGCCATTAATATTTGCCTCTTCGTTGTTAGTTTCTAAGTTTTGAGCATACACTGCCCAATTTCCTTCTTCTATTTTATCTAAATAAGCTTTTATATCTCCTGCTACTGCTCCAGATGTATTTTGCGTAGAAGAAATTGGTCCCGCACCAGCACTGGAAACTGCTCCAATTGGCTTATTTGGCGTAACACGCCTAATACGAACCGCTCCTTGGAACCCTTCTAATCCTTCTCCTGTGTCTTCTCCAACAATAAGCTTTTGCTGGTTTTGAGTGGTTGTACTTGATGTTTTTTCCTGCTTATTTTCTGTAATTTGTTTTTGAATATTTGACCACAATGTCTTTGAGCCTGTTACCGTTGGATGCATTCCATCTGGTTCATATTGAATTCCTTCTGACACATCCAAAACTGTTACATAAGATAGATTTAATTTTGTTAACTGCGTGTTATAAGCATCCCATTTACTTTGGTCCAAATCTCCAGAACGAATTGGCAATATTTTATCCACATATATAGGCGCTCTAGGATAATCACTATGCAATTTCTCTACCAATTCTTTTAATTGTCCTACCACTGTTCCAGTATTATCTTTATAATTGTTTGTTCCTAACATAATGTTAATACCGTTAACATCACTCAAATTTGTTAATTCACTATAATGGTTTAACCAATATTGAGCAGTTTTTCCAACAACAGCTTTAAATGTACAATTGACATCCGCAACTTTATACTCATTCATTCCTGCTGTGATGGAATCTCCTATAAACAAGAACCCTGCCACACTTTTTACATTTGTATTGTTGGTTTGTGATGTGCTACTATCTCCTAACACGCCTTCTTCAATTGCCTTCTTCGAATTAAAGACATAGTACTTTTCTGCTACTACACTGACTTGTGTTTCCAAATCAAATGTGCCTTCTGATTTTCCTTGACATGGGTTGTTAACATGCACTTTTCCATTTTCATCTAATCCTTTTAGTACAATAAATTGTGTTGAGTCTGTAAAAAGCGTATTGACACGATTTCCTACTTTAGCAATTACCGGTCTTCCTGCCTTTAGGGCATCTTGGACCGTAAGCATACTTTCACATTGCGTCACATGCCCTACATTCCAATGCTTGGCAAGTTCCTCAAAAAATTTCTGATTGCCTTCGTCTCCTGAAAACCCAGAACTCTGTTGTTCAACCCAATCTTCAACATCTGCCTCTTTCACTTCTGAGCCTGTTAAATAGGAAAGTACCATGGCATTTGCAGCACTCACGCCAAACCTACCTTTTGTTTGGTAAATGTTTGGAATATCCATTACGCCACCCGCATAGCGCTCTTTTGTATCTTGTCCTAACGCAATATTAGATTCATGCCCAACTGTGCCACCTAAATGTGGATATTGCGTAAACAATTCTGCTTGTATCATTTTTAATAGTATCTCTTTACTGATATTCGTTCCTTCTTCAAATTCTTGATTTTTTACATCGTCTGTTACTGTTTGGTAATTCGCTTGTTTAAATGCTTCAATGATGTCTTCAAGTCTTTCGTCTGCCCCTTCTTTAAATGCCAAGTAATAGCCATTTTCTTCATTTCCTGCTACTGTAATTAAATCATGCAAGCTTTGTGTTCTAGAACCAATCATGTAATATAAGTGTTCTGGATTGTTGGTACTGTTGTCTAAGTCTGTTTGCCAGTGGAAAATATCATAAAGAAACCCCATAACTGTAATTACAATCATTGCAATAGCAATGACTTTCACAACTACAGGCAAAAACGTAACAAAACGTGCAACTTTAATCGATCCAGATGCAGCTTTTTTTGTTTTTTCGTCTTTTTCTTTTGACCTTCCAAAAAATCTCGGCATGTTGTTTCACCTCTTCTCTTAGCCAATTATTTCTTCTTATCTTTCTACAGTTATACCTATCTTTTGATTGTCTACTATGATATCTGAAAATACATATCGTGCGGTTCTTGTTCCTGATTGGTATGGATTACTAAATTTTATTTTGAGTTGCTTTTCTTGGTTCGCCCCAATTGCAAAGTCACTATCTTGATTTTCAAACAACATCGCTTCAAAAGCAACACCATTTGTATTTTCCAAATAAATGGTATCTGTGTCGTTTCTTGAATCTAACACAATATCATATGGATTATCATTTTTAACAGTCACATAGGCAATTTCATAATCCATATAGATTTCTGAAGATTTTATTGTAATGGTTATATTGTTTTCACTTGCTTCTGTTTCTTTTTTCTGTTTTCCAATAAAACCACTCACATTTAATTTGTAAGTATCATTTTCTTTCATAACACTAACATACTCTTCTATGTATTTCTGACTATTTCCTTTTCCTGTTGCTAACATATTGTCATATATTTTTACAAAATATATCATAACGCCAGATGATGTTGCCCAAGATTGGAAGGTATATGTTTTTTCTTTTGTGAATTTTGGTGCATAATATTGCTCTTTAAAAATTTCTAATGTTGGATACAAAATATCTTTACAATCTTGTGTTAATAAACCATAAGCCTTTTCCGGCTCATGGTTTTTACAGTATGTAAAGAAATGATCAATTAAAGTTCCATAGTCTTGCTGATAGGTATCAGGGACAGCATCCCCTCCTGTAACAGGGTTACTTTGGCTTGCATAGTCTACTTCATTTGTTTGTGTATTAGTTACGCCTTGCGTATTTGAAGTTTGTGCCTCTTTCTTGACCATGTTGTTTAGGGTTTGTATAATCACTATGATAAAAATAACTGCTATGATTGTAATCCATATCCCCATTCTATTTTGGTTATAATATCGAAACCACTTTCCCAAAGTAATCCCTCCTTTTATTCAATTGGTTCTAGGTCTTTTATTTTTGCCATATCGCTAATCACTCGTTTTGCCATATCTCTACTTAATCCATGTTGTTCTTCCATATTCTTTCTAACATTATTTCTTTCAGACTCTTTAAATTCTGCACTTGAATTATCAACCATTCTAGCAATTTGAATACCATATGCATCACTATAATGATTGCTGTCTACTAATTTCATCGTTCTATGCAAAGTCTTAACATCATCAATACCAGTTTCTCGACGGTACCTATCTAATCTATTTGAATTCAAAAACTGTTTTGCTTCTTTATCGCCAAATCCATGATTACGTAAATATTCATAATTTTTTTGATTTCGTCTCCAGTCTCGATCCGCTTTTTCTTGTTCTTCTTTTACATATTCTTGTGGTGTTCTTGTTGCATGCCTATATGTTTCTATATCATTTTGTATCATATTTCCTGTTGCATTTGCCAACCTTTCTGTTCCTCTTGCTCCTGCATTTGCTCCCAAAGTTGCACCTGCTGCCATCATAGAGCTTGCTTTAGAAAGATCCCCTGTTGTAAGTCCTGCACCAAGTCCAACAGCTCCCAATGCTGCACCTCCTATCGCAGCTCCTGCTACTTTTGCTGTGAATCTTGCTGCTTTTCCTGCAGTAGCTAATCGATTTCCACGTTGGAATGGCTCTGTAACCGCTCTTTGTATGGTTCTTGCTTTTTTACCAACAATCGCTCTTGTTCCCGCTCTTGCATTATGCGTTGCCGTCTTATACGCTCCTTTTGCACGTTGTGCAAACGTCTGCCTTGGTGGAATTTCAACAAAACCTTCATATGGTTCTTGTTCACTTGGGCGTTGTACCTGTTGATAATATGCCCTATCTCTAAGAGGATCGTAATCTGCTTGAAATTCTCTTGCTGTTGGGTTCCAATATTCTCCATTTTCATTTTGACGTCCGCCTTCTGACTCATATAAGTCTAAAATATCATTCTTATATGGGTTAAATGCTGCATCTCTTAATGGGTCATAATTAGCTTGCATTTCATTCGCTGATGGATTCCAATAGCCTTGATTTGCATCTCCATAATATCCCCTGTCATGATAAGATTGCATAATATCCTCTGGTCCTTTAAATTGTCCCTCGTCTGGATTGACTTGTGAACCTCCAATTGGAGGAGGTGGTGGTGGCATTTGAGCTTGTTGTGGCTGTTGATTTAGCCTGTTTATAGTTTCCTGTGGTAGATCAATACCCAAATCTGTTCTTACTTGATCACGATTCAGAATTTGACTGTTGACCGCCCTAGCTCCTGTGATAGGGTTCATATTTGCTCCCATTTGTGGATTTTGCATTGTTTGTTGTGCAGTTGGGTTTCCTTGTTGTTGATTTTGTCCTGGTTGTTGTTGTCCATTTTGATTTCCTAGTTGCAGATTTTGTCCTGCTTGTGCTGCCACTCCTGTAGCCACTGTTGCGCCTCCTAATGTTGCTCTTACAACATTTCCAAAGTAATCTCTACTTTCAGAAACGTCTGGGTCAATTCCTCTTTTTCTAATTTTATCTGCTGGTTTTGGATTAGCATTGTTTCCTTTTTTATCTTTCCCCGTAAAGGTTCCAATTAAACTGCTCATTCCCTTCATAGCTAAAGCGCCTGCTGCATGTTGTCTTTGTGCATTCGGATTCCCTGCTTGTGCTGCCACTCCTGTAGCCACTGTTGCGCCTCCTAATGTTGCTCTTACAACATTTCCAAAGTAATCTCT
>CANQPE010000011.1 GCA_947625645.1 uncultured Clostridia bacterium
TCGTTTGTTGTCTTTTCCATCTTATCAAACCTGGCTTCCATTGCTGCAAATCTTTCGTTTGTTGTCTTTTCCATCTTATCAAACCTGGCTTCCATTGCTGCAAATCTTTCGTTTGTTGTCTTTTCCATCTTGTCAAATCTGGCTTCCATTGCTGTAAATCTTTCGTCTGTTGTCTTTTCCATCTTGTCAAATCTGGCTTCCATTGCTGCAAATCTTTCGTTTGTTGTTTTTTCCATCTTGTCAAACCTAGCTTCCATTGCTACCAAATTCTCGCTAACACTTCTGACTTCTTTTAAAATCAAATTCAATGTTTCTTCCATATTTCTTCACCTCTTTTCTAATTAGAAAATATAAAATCTCCCCCTATTGCGCCCATTATAATACAAATTGTTTAACAAGTCAATATTATTTCGAAAAAAATTTACTTTTGTCGAAAAATAAACCAAATAGTTCATGTTCTAACTATTTGATTTATATAATTGTTCTATCATAATATCCCCAAAAACGGCAAACCCCTCTAGTGGTTCATTCACTAATACATGTGTGACTGCCCCAATCAACTTCCCGTTTTGAATGATAGGAGAACCACTCATTCCTTGAATAATTCCGCCCGTTTTTTCGATGAGACGCTCATCTGTTACTTTAATTTTCATACTTTTATTATTATAATTATTTTCCGCAAAAATTTTCTCAATTTCAATTTCATATTTTTCCACTTTACCATTTTCTAAACTGCACATAATTTCTGCCTTTCCCAGACAAATTTCACTACGTAACGCCACTTCCATCTCTTGCATTTGGTTTAATGGTAAACTTGACAAATTATTTACTTTTCCATAAATACCATATCCTGTATTTTTTACAATTGTACCAATATTCTGTTGTCTTTCTAAAGTCCCTTGAATCCTCCCTGGATTTCCCTTTTCTCCTTTATCTATTTTTAAAATATTCGTCGTAACAAATTCACCAGAAGAAATTTCAATTAATTTCTCTGTGTCAATATCCACCAATCCATGCCCCAATGCTGCAAAGCCACCTGAATTGGGTTCATAAAAGGTCACCGTCCCTACACCTGCAGCACTATCCCTTACCCAAAGTCCTAATTTATACTCTGCTTTTGCTGTTTTTACTGGTGTTATACTACATTGCACTGTTTCTTGATCATGTACATATTGCAACTTAATGTCCTGCCCATTCGATTGATTCACTTTAATAATCAAATCTTCCGTTGAAGCTATTTGCACATCATTAACAGCAATAATTCGATCTCCTTCCTCAATTTTTGTTTTTTCATATGGTTTATAAATTTTATTATCTTCTCCTTCTATCTCTGACATTCCTACTACTAAAACACCACTTGTATATAACTTGACACCTGCTACACTTCCTACAGGAATTACCTTCGTTCTTGGCAATATATCCACATTGACTTCTTTGATTGGAATTTTATCTAATAAACGCAATTGTAACTTTGTAACTCCTACTTCTTCTGTAATGGATTTACTTTGATTGGACACTGCTTCTATGGTTTTTTCATTTATTTTTTCATTCATTTGCATTCCATATAACATATGAAATCTAATATCTTCTCCTTGAAACAATGTCATATGTGTTGGTATGGCATCAATTGCCAATACATATACAAATAAAATTAACAAAATAAAAATAGGTATTATCATTTTGATAAACTGTCTCATACCAACTTCTCATTCCTTCCTAGCATACTCGTATTTGCTCCGTTTTTTGTTAGTATTCCTCACTTTCTCAAAATTCATACCTATTTTTTAGATATTTCCTTGCCCATTCGCTTTATGACAATATTATTTTCATTTCTTTAGAATGCTTCTTCTACACGGTACAATCCTTGTCTTTCACGCGCCAGTGCTGTATAATATCGTTTTGCTATATTTTTTTGTTTGGCATTTCCAGTCGTTAACCAATCCTTCAGCTTAAAGTCCTGCACATCTTCTTGTGCTATAATGCTATGATAACAACCTGTTGCCTCTCTTGGATAATAATACTGACTTTTTACTATTTCTGTTCCATCAGCTTCTTGCGTTACAATATCTATTGTTTTCCTTTCATAATCAATATTAAAATAGCCTCCTAAAATATCACTTTCATTATAATTTTCTAAATCTGCATCTTGTGCTCTATGAAAAGTGTTGTCACTCGTTGTTTCCATATAAATAGATTCTTCTGCAACATATTCTTCATTTTTATTATTTGTTACAACTGTGTAACCATTATACAGTTTCCCACCAATGTTTAACCCTTGCAAAAAGCTAATCATTCCAATATTTTGTGTTAGTTTATCCCACTCATAGTCTCTTAATTTTGGCATTCCAAATTCACTCGTTGCTGTTGATACTTTGTTAAAATTAGCGATTGCCACAGATAAATTCTTTTCAATGGTATATTTGATAACATCCATACGGTGGGAATTAAATTGAGACGTTTCGTCTTCAATTCGACTCTTACTATCTGAACCAGTATTCTTTAACTCTTCAAAAATTTTTATGTCAGTGTTAGCAACATTCCAGTCAATGGGATTCCCTCTTTCATCTACGGCATTACCTACCTTTAAGTTATCCAGTCCTAAACGTATAATGTTATTTTTCAGTTCAATGGCATCTTGATAATACTCTTGCGCACTTGCATTGTTTACAATAAAATCTTTTGCTCTCTCATAATAGTCAGTTGCCCCTGTTTCTTGGATTCCAGAAGTCATTGGTATAACTCTTGTATTTTTTACGCTTCCGTTTTCTATTCTATAAAAATCATTCTCGTCTGCTATACCATTTCCATTATCATAATAATAATATTTTACGCCATTTACCTTACGATATGGCACATTCTCGTAGCCTCTGGCCTCATTTAAAAGCAACCTCTCTGTTAATTGTTCTTTCTCTATATCCACACCTCTATATTGTATATTGCCACCTGTTACATTTTTTACATCTGATAATAAATATCCCCTTAAATTTACAAATTCTCCACCTGCCCTTCCTTTGATTGTTACATAACTATCTAAGGTATAGCCGATAACAACATCTGTTGTTCCCTGCACATAGCGGCAACTATAATACACATATGGCTTCACATCAGACACATACTCTCCTGTTCCTTCGCCTACATATTCTCCAGTATCATTTACTGTATTTTCATAGGGAGAATACATATAATACCCATCATACAATGTGTAAACTAACGCTGGAACATGGTTTTGTAGCGCTTCCTTATTATATCCATTCATGGAAAAATTGTTTTGCATAGAATTGTAAAAAGAATTAATAGATGCTTCTATATCTCTTAATTTTGAATCCGCTAAATTAGATGTTCCACTATTGATTGTGTTTAGTTGAAATGCTTTTATGGCATCATACGTTGAATTATATAATTTTGTATCATATGAAATTTGTAAGTTTAACGTTTTGACTCTTGAGTCTACATATGATGACAAAACTAATGAAATTGGCAAAATAATAATTACAAATATAATTGATAAGTGCTGTAATTTCATATTCTCTGCATTCCTTTCTAGCACAAAATTGGTATGAAAGCCTCATACTTCTCTTTTGTTTTAATAAAAAAACTTGTAATTTGCAGAATTACAAGCTTTTCTTAAATATCCTATTTATGCTTTCCCCGTTGCGGTTACTATTCCACCAGCATCTGCTGAAATCGTATAAATATTAAACCAACTTGCTAATTGTTGATATAATGTTGGGCTAACATTTTTTACTTTAACGACTACCATATCTCCTTCTTTTAGTAAATATGGTTTTGCATCGTCCTCGCTATTGGTGTCTGGAGAAATTGTTTCTAAAATCTGTGCGGTAAAAATTGAATAATACACATTTTCTCCTATTTTTTCTCTCTCTACTTGCACGGTCTTTTTCCCTGGGTTTTCATCTAACACTTTAACTTCAATTTCGACATCGTAGGTATTTCCTGTTGCAGTTAATGTTTGTACTAATTGGTTATAACTCTCTGGTGTAATTTTTCCAATAGAACGTGCTTGGTCTGCAAACTCTGTTACAGCTGATTGTGCCGTTAACTGAGATATGTCATCCGTACGTCCAGCAAATGTCATAAGTGGGAATACGAACATAATTACAACAGCAACCATGATTGCTATAATCATTATAAAACTATCTCCCATTTTTCTTTCCTCCTTAACTTATTTTGTATGTAATTACTCTTACCTTTTCTCGGTTTGCCTCTGGTACCAGCGGATTATCATCTGTATATACTCCAGCATATTCTATTATTGTTTTTCCTTTTAGTCTTTCGTATAATGGGGTTGTTAGTTCTACATTATGTCCATACAACTTGTCAAAATTTCTCTCGGGATCTGCCGCCCCTGAATCCTCATACACCGTTGTTGTATCTCCATAAAAAATTGCTCGAAAAAATATTTCTTTTCCAATTAATCCTCCTTGCAAAACATTTGCCTCTTTGTCTAAGGTATATACTGGTATTTTTGTTCCTCCTGAATTCGGTATTCTCCAATAAATTGGTTCTTCATGGGAATCTTCAAATACAAAATTAATTTTATAAGTTTCATTAAATACTCTAGAAGCTGCTTGGATAACAGTTTCTACACCTACTTGTCTCGTTGTTCCTGTTTGTTCATAATACTGGTTTCCATCTATATACATCATTTCTTCATCTAAGTCATACAAAGCTGAATCTGCTGCTTGCCTTACTTGTCCAAATGATGCAATTCCCACAGTAAGTGCTATGATGAACATTAGCATTGACCCTGCTATCTTTAAAGCTTCTGCAGCATTTTCCATTAGCACTCACCTTCCTTTGGTTTTCTATGTACTAAAAGTTCCTGAGACATCAATTTCACTTATTCGGTTGTCTTGCCCACCATAAATAAGTGTCACATTATAATTATTATTCGCTATAATTTTACTTGTTGATGGTTTAGGTGTTGCTGTCTCATCCCCATATTTTACATTAACAACAATCCCATTATTCTCGGTACTGCCTGAATTTGTAGCTAACACTTCTTGTACCATTGCTTTTACCATGGTTCCTTTTCGTGTTCCTTCATATTTTAGAAATTTCTCATTAAATGCTGAAATTTGGGCTTCTGTCATTCCACTCCCTGACACAACATCTTGTGCCTGTGTAAAAATCATAATTCCTAGTGAAATTAATAAAATAGATAATAAAATTGCTCCTGCAATAATTAATGCTTTTGACGCGTTTTCCATATTCTTTTCCTCCTAACCTTTATTTTTGATTGAAAAGTTTTGTTTCTAACCCGTTACTTGTAATGATGTGTCTCCTTTTTTGATTAAAATATTTTTTACTCGACCTTTGCTTGTATTTGTTTCACCTTCTTCACCTGTTGCATACTCTAACTCTACTGAATAGGTATTGTTGTTTACCACATATTGCGTTGTTGTTGGTTCTACTCCATTGATTTTTACTTTAATACCATCATTTTCTTCTGAACCCGAATTCGTTGCCATAACTTCTTGTATCAATGATTTTACCATGGTTCCTTTTACACTTGCTTTTTCATACTTCAAAAACTTTTGGTTAAATGAACTGATTTGTGCTTCTGTCATACCACTTCCTGATACAACATCTTGTGCCTGTGTAAAAATCATAATTCCTAGTGAAATTAATAAAATAGATAATAAAATTGCTCCTGCAATAATTAATGCTTTTGACGCGTTTTCCATTTTCTTTTCCTCCTTTGTTTGTTTTTTTATTTATTTAAAACTTAATAACATTTATACTGTCACTTGCTCAAATAATAGACTTTTTACCAAATGTGTTGTTGGGTGATATTGAATATCTACACATTTAAACTCTATCATGTTGTAATACTCTATAAAATTTTGTATTCCATTATTGGCAAATGATTCCATAGGGTAGATAGTGTCTGTGTCTAACATTTTTATTTGAATCTTAATTGAATTGGTGTCATTTTCTATATATAAATTTTGTTCATCCTTTTCGACGTGGTTTCTATAATTGCTGTCCATTGCCTTATTAATTACCGTAGCAATTTCTGCTCCATATACTTGTTTTTGTTCATAACTTTCAAATAATTCATTTTGCTGGATTACCATGCGTTCATTGTTTTGATTGGTGATATACCAATAACTCATACAACACACAATCACGACCACGCCAATTAAAAATATGATAAATTTCTTCATGTTCCTCCTTTTATTATAACACTATGTCATCATTTTTTCAAGTTTTTTTTACTTTTTTCACTATTTTTTGTCTATTTTGGTTGAACCATAACATGTTTTTACAATTTTCTAAATTTTTTCAAAATCAATGACATGGACTCTTCCATTTTTGTACCCTGTTATTTGGCAACTATAAGTAGGAAGTTTATGTGGTTCCTGAGTTGCTATCGCATTTTTATCTTTTTCTAAAAGTGTCTCTAAAAATTCCTTTTTATCATCTGTATTTTGCTGACATTTATTTCCTCCTGCAATTCCAGTGTTTATCACATTAACAATAATATAGTTATCATTTTGGTCATCATTATCATACTTCACATTATTTTCTTTGGCTTGATTGACAACTGTTAGAATGTCATAAATGGTAATATCTTTTTGGTTTTCATATTTTGTATAATTATTATTAAATTGGATTAGCTGTTGCTGTGCATTTGCTTGTTCATTTTCTTTTGCGGTTTGTCTAAAAGATACATACAAATAAACGCCTAAGCTAAGTATCATAATGCCGATTAGCATTTCTGCAGCTATGATTAATGCTTTTGATGCATTCTCCATTGTCCATCACTCCCCTTCCTTAGGCAAAACTCTAGTTAAAAAAGAATTCTTGTTGCATGTACCTAATTGCCGATATATCCCTTTATCACGATTGAAATTCAAATTTCATCGCTTTCACTTGGCTATTTCCTGGTCCATACCATTCTGTTACTTGTCCTTTAAATGTAGATGTTTTAAAGTTTTCATATTCTGCAAATGTTTTTATTTCTTTTAACACTTCGTCAGTATTATTTTTTAGTCTTCTCTCCAAATCAGGGATATTTTTGCCAAGGACTTCCTTTAACGACCTTCCTGGATTATATACGGTCCTATTTGTACCTTTATAAAAAGTTTCTAATGAGTTTAAGTCTGAAGCTAAAGCCCCCCACACTTGTAAACCATAAGTATTTTCGCGTCTTCTTTGTGAATCTACTATCGCCATTACCTCGTCCATACTGTACGTTTTATTTTCCGTAAATAGATAAATGGTCTCATGTGTATGTTGAAATCCAGTCATGTTGACTGTCACTGTAATTTTATTGTCATAATTAATGTTTCCTGCCCCAATTTCCTTTTTATTATAATCTACAACACGATTTAATAGTGTAATTAAATCGGTTCCTGAGACATCGTCTCGCACGTACTGCGTAAATTGCTCATTAAATTGTGCCAATTGTGAATCCTTCTGCAAAGTTTGTGCAGAGCTTTGGTAATCTGAAATTTTCGTAAATGTCAATATTAGCAAAGACGCCACCATGATAGCAAGGAGAACACCCCCTGCAATTAATAAAGCTTTTGATGCATTTTCCATTTGGTTTTCTCCTCCTTCCTAGTATCTTGATGCAACCTGTCTGCACTAGAATTTACTTGATGACATAGAAGAGAATGAAGTTGACATACTGGTTAATCCGATAAATACCAATGGAACAATTAAGTAGCCCACGAACATGCATATCATTGGTGCAAAACCAATTCCCTTTCCTATCATACCTTTACGTTTAATTAATCTTTCATTTGATTCTTTTCTCTTTTCTCTATAATAATCCCTTTCTGAGTCTAACTCATCAAAAGCATCTCGAATTGGTATTTTTTCTACTGCTGCTTGTAAACTTTCTACAATACGAATTAATGGTTCATATGTAATTTCATTTTTTAAATCTTCTAGAGATTCCCAAGGTCCTGATTCATAGTTATTTACACATCGTGTGATTGGTTCGTAGAAGATATTAGAATACCTCTCTAACCATTCTAGGATAATTTCAACATTAACCCTTTCAATACGCATTAACATTAAAATAATGGTTTGGAATTGCATAACTTCATCTTCCATCTCCAACTCACGCATTTTTTGTTGGAAATATAATAACCATATTGGTCCCATATACCCTACTATTGCAAACACAAAGGCTAATAAAAACTCAAACCACTGAATATATTCACTATTAACTGTTTGCAATTTTTCATGAATTCTCTCAGCTGCTACCGTAATTTCTTGCGGCGTAGCATCTTCATAGTATTCTGACTTTTCAACTTCTTCTTGAACTTCTTCTACTGTAATGTCTAAATCTCCTTTTAATTTTTCTAAGAAGGTATTGTCTTCTTCTGTAATCTCCATGGCTTGTTTCCTTTGACGGTCTGTTAAGCCTCCAATTAAGTCATAATCAACAGTCGGCTCTGTATACACATAGTTAATCGCCACACGGTGTAACTGGATAAACAGCATCAGAGATACAATAAACACAGCCAGTGTCGCTGTAATTCGATTTACATACAACCATTCAATTTTTAAATGTGATGCTGCATCTTTTAATAATTTTTGTATCTTTCGATACTCTTTAGACCCTTCTTTTGGAATAAATAAATCTACTATTTTCTTAAATACTTTTTTCTTATATAATTTTGCTTGCCATGGATTTTCTGTGTTGTGTGTATTTGCATTTGTGGAGCCATTGTCTTTTAACTTTCTGACAAGAATATAAGAGATAAATGTAATGACTAATATCGCAATTTGTACGATGGTTCCTGGTTTTCCCATGTACCAACTTTCTACAAATGAGAAATTGGATATTGCCCAATTTTTTAATGGTTCTAGTAATAAGATTGGTGCAATCGCAATAAAAGATAAACTTTGGAACACATAATTTAATTTATCTCTTTTTAAAATTTCTAGTTGCATTTCTTGTGTAATGTTGTCCACATTTTTCAAATATAGAGACGCTCCATCTACTTTTCTATCTCCAAATTCTTTTGTTAAGTATGATAATCCTGCAAATTCTTTTAAATAGGCATTTGGTGCAATATCATAATATTTTTCCAATTCTGTTTCTGGGTCATCTGAAATTAAAATTTCATAAATTTTTTCTCCTTGGCTTGAAACCTCTTTTTCGTCATCTTGTGAAACTTGATAAATTGCTTCTTCTACCATGTTGAATTCATGATAAGCATGGCGGATTTCAGAGAAAAAGTCAATTTGTTCTTTTAATAATCTATCGTCTATTTTATCTACTGAGCCATCTATTAAGGTGTCTGTCATAAATAATTCAAAGATTAATACGATAAACATCAATAGATAATTGGTATGTGTTAAGATAATCGTAAGTAATACGATTGGTAATAAAACTACAAGTGCCCTTGTTAACACGCGAGCGGCATCTCGTCTGGTATTGTACTCATCATCTATATTAATAATTTCTAATCGGCGTCTTAGTTTTAATATGTATCTTTTGATAAATGGAATTTTGATATAGGTTACATATAATTTTTGGTATAAAATTTCTGCTGTAAATTTATTTGCTCTTGTTCCCTTTTGTAAGTTTTGTATTTGTTTGTAGTCTGACTTCTGCATTTTTTTAGAGATGAAAAAATATGCAAGTATAATTAGAACAAATAAGCCCCCTGCTACTCCCATGATAATAAAAATCATATCATTTGACACTTGGTTTCACCTCCATGCTTCTTATATATTTGTTTTTTTTACTTTTTTTGTTTTTTTCCAATGTCTTTCTATAAATTTATCAAATTCTTCTCTGTCTGTATCGTCCATATTATTACGCATTTCTGTCATGTTTACATCGGTAATTGGGTTGGTAATAATATATTCTCCGTCTATATATTCCAACACATTGCGATATGCATATAATTGTTTGTCTGTTACTTTGGTAAAATAATGTGTTGCATTATCAAAAAATTTATCAAATTTGCCTTCCAATGTTTTTTCGTTTCTATGGTCAAAGGTATATTCATTTTTGTCTTCAATTGGAATACACTCTGTAATTCTTTCTACATAACGTTTTCCTCTAAAGTCTTTTTGTAAATGAATATCAAAGTTTAGTACTTGTACAACTTGTTCTTCTGCTGTTTTTTCTGATTTGAATACGCCTGTTCTTAACATTGAGTTTCTTAGGGCTGTTACTAAGTTTGGAAATGTTTTTGCGTGGTGTGTAAACAATGTAAATTTTGATGCTACCTGTGCTGCTTGAATCATCCATGATGCTACGGGGTCTGTTGCAACCTCTCCTATGATGTTTACAGAACCGTCAGTCTTCTTTTGCACGTCTAGACCTTCTTGTCCTGAAATGGTATCTGTTTCACGGAACGTTAAGATATTTCTGGTTGGATAAATTTTTCTTAAGTGCAACTCGAATGCCGTTTCCTGAACCCTTATGTTCATTGTTTCATAAATATTTTCAATCATTCCCATAAGCATGGTTGTTTTACCACAACCTTGCTCTCCTGTAATAGATATAATTCTGGCTCCTTTTACTAAGAATTTTAATAACTCAATGGATTCTTCGCTACCTGGTTCTCCTTTAAACCATTGCTCTAAGGTTGAACGTTGTACGTCGAATTTTCTTACGAAAAATGCCCATGTTTCTGAGAAACTTGGCCTAACAACTACGACACGTGAACCGTCTTTCATTTCATTGATTTTGTACCCATTGGTATCTGATAATTGTCCTGGATTATTGTATTTGTATATGTTTTGACATACTCTTTTTAATTCAGCTTCTGTTCCAAATGATAAGAATGCTAAACGAATAGATTTACCTTGGAAAAATATCCATATACTATCACATGCTCTTGGTACTTTATGTTCTACTACTTGATTGATGTAATCTCCTCCTGCTGTTTGTGCAACTTGGCTCAAAAAGCTTTCTGGTAAACCTGATACGCCACCAGATATTCCATCTATGTTCATATCTCTGACTTCGTCAATAGAGCTATATCCTTTATAGTGTTGGTAAATACGTTGTACAACAACAGATAATTTATCTTGAAAAGATAATTGCACATTTTCTTTTTCATAGATATCTTGAATTTCTTGTGGTGTAATTACATAAGATGGTTTACTATCTCCTTCTACATATTTTAATTCTGCTAAATGATATTTTTTTATCATTTCTGTTAATGCTTCATATCCAAATTCTTTTTTATATAAATAAATTAAAATATCAAATTTATCTTGTGCTGTTAATAAGGATGGCACATCAAACGGAATTGCTTTTGAGATGTTCGTTTCGTCAACACCATATTCGGTAGAAAGCAAATCATATATTAATTCTTTTACATACTTTTTATCATTAACATCCCCATATGTACAACCTTTTAATGCTTTTTTCAATTCATATTTTTTATTTTTTCTTCTTTTTAATTCTTCTTCTGAAAGACCAATATCATAAAGATTTACTTTCGTAATTTCATCAAGTCTTTTTTTCACAAATTTTTTCATGGTATCTAACGTATATGTTTGATCATCTACATTTAACACATTGTCGGCATCTTCTGTTTTTTGTTTTTTGACATAATAGTAAATTGCTGCTCCTGCAATAACCATAACTACAATAGATAATAAAATATTGGTAATTGTCATTTGTTTTGCTCCCTTCTACATGATACTGGCTTGTATTTCTTGCAATCGATAAATAATATTTTCTGAAGCTCTTTTTACTTCTTCAATAAAAAATGCGTTTCTATCATCTGGGTCATAGAACTTTTTGAAGCGTAGAAATAAATCTGGAACACCTGCTTCTTCTGCAGCTTCAAAGAATAATGTATTATATGGTATGGTTAATACCTGATTTTTTTCTTTTAAAAATCTTGATATGTTCTTTGAGTTGTATTTTGAAAATTTGTCATATCTTCCTATTAGCAACAATGTTTTTGGAGTTTGTAATAGTGGATTTTGTTCTTTATTTTCTAGAAATGCTTTAATATTAGATAGCCTTTGATTTAAGTTTAAAATAATAATATCCGATAATTTTAAGATTTGTTCACGCACGTCTACTGGTACATTATAATCTAAATCCACAAATACACGATCATAATAGCGGCTAGCTGCCTCAACAACGCTTGGATATAATCCAAACAAACGTAAATTTTCATTTCTCATGGCCTCTGTATCGTATCGAGCTTGTTCATTACTTAATAATACCTCTAGCCTATCTTTAAACACTACTTTTGTATAGTTGGTGATAATTTCTGGGGTAATTTTGTTGCTTCTAAACATTTTTCCAAGCCCTTTAATTCCGTTTTCTGTATCTAACGCTTTTGTGTTTGGCCCAAAAATTCCTAAATTAATTTTTCCCTTTTTTTCTTCTCCCCAAAAACATGTCGCTAATCTATCTTTTTTATCTGTCGTAGATATCGCTAATATACGGTTATTATGTTCAATTGCCATATATGTAGCTATTGCGGCTAAAGACATTGTTTTTCCTGTTTCTGTATTTTCATGATTAAAAAATGTTATTATTGACATTGCTAAACTCCTTTTTCTATAGTTTTTATTGTCCTTCTAATTGCACTTTCACTTTGGTCTTCCTCTATTTGGCTGACTATAGCAATTAATCCTTCTTTATATTGAGCACTTAATCGTTTCATTTTGATTTTTTCTACTCTTTGATTTTCCATAAGAACGGTTAAATCCCCATTTTCTAGTGGAAAATATACTTTGTATTCACTCCATACAATCTTCATTCCTAAAGATAAGAAATTCAAATACTCTTCTTCTTCACTTAATAGTTCTTTTGAAAATAGAACCTTAATTAAGTCCATAGAGTCTTTCATACCTGCTAAAATTTCAAGTCCTTTTTTGAGAGAATATACATCAAATGCTGTTACAAAAAAGTTCTTTTTTGCATTTTTTAATTCAAATTCTTCTATTTTTTCTGTTGTATCTGCATCTACAAGCATAATGTCATATGGTAAGGCTTCTGTAATTCCTAGATATTGCTTTATTTGTTCTACATTTCGAAACCCCACAGCGACATCGATGTCTTCAAAATTTGTCACATAAGATGTCGTAGGATTTATAAATGGTACAACATATTTTGCTTTTTGGTTAACGGTAGAATCTACCATAAGGACTTTTTTACCCATCGTTGTTAATATTTTTGATACATTTAATAATAAATCTGTTTTGTCATATACCCCTATAAATCCTATTGTTTCCATACTTTTCATTCCTTTCTCTTGCTAAAAATTTCTTTTGCGTTTTATTGTGCTGTTGAGTTGGTTGTTGAATTGGTTGTTGTTGTGCTTGTTGTTCCAGATGATAATTCTTCTAAATATTCTTGTCTTTGTTCTTGTGTTTTTTGAATACTTTCTTGTACTTTTGTTTTTACATTTTCATCTGCTGTATCTAAATTGTTTTGTAAGTTTTGATTGATTCTATTTCTTTGGTCTCCATTATAGCGTTCTCTTAATGCTTGAATAGCTTGTGGTAATGCATTTGGATTGACTAACATTTGTTGCACTACTTCGGCATTAGGTGGATATGTAGGCGTTGCTGCTGCTTGGAACCCTGGTTCTGTATAGGTTGTTGCATATAGTTTTGAGCCTTCTGTTTTAAAGGCATCCATAATAGCACTACTCATAGATAAAATTTCAGACTCTGATAAGTTTAACCATATAGTATCTAGTGAGTCTGTATCTCCCATAGCTGGTACTGTTACTTCTTTTTTAGATACGACAATATAATCTTCTCCTGAAGGCATGCTAAGTCTTATGTCAATGTAATCTCCTGTTTGAAGTTGTGTTGGTAGAACCACCACATTATATTCTTGCTTTCTAATGTCATCTGAAGTTGTGTTATTCCCCTTTGTAATTAATTCTCTTGTTAAAATTGTGTTTGCTTGCATGGCAACTTTAGCAATGACAGGAATAGAATTTAATTGAATATATTGTTTTTCTTTATTTCTTTCAATATAGTAATTGGCTTCTCCATTAGCATTTACAGTTTCTTCCTGTTGTAATTTATACGCTTGACCATCTATGGTAATATATAAAGTTGACTGACCATCTTCTACACGAGAAGATACTGCATTTCCTTCTTTGTCTTGTAATGAGTATATGTCTAGTGTATCTACATCGCCAATGGCATTGTTAGGTATCATGGAACTATATACTTCCTTACGTGCTAACATGTCGCCTGTAATAATTTGCCCTGATTTCACTTCTTGATTTAGGACATATATTGAAGTTAATAATGTCTTTTGCTTTGCTTCTTTTTCTTGATAATTTTTTAATTGTAAAAATAATAGTGCGATAATAATTCCTGTTATAATTAACATTAGGAACATACCTAATAAAAATGAATTTCTTGCTTTTCTTTGCATTGGATTACTTGCCATGACTTAATTCCTCCTTTAAAATCTATGTATTTAAAATTTTTGCCTCTATTTTTATTTTACCGCATAGACGTACAAAAATCAACAAAATATTATTTTTGTTACAAAAAATTCACATTTTTGTAACAAAATTGTAACATTTTTTTATTTTCCATAAATTTTCGACTTTTTTCACCTTTTATTATAGCTTTGTATCTTTTTGATGTCAAATGAAATTCTTGGAAGTAATTTTTGATTTTTCCTAGAATTTCCTGTTTATTTTTTTTTTAACTGCAAATGATACTATTAGAAAAAGCAAATGTTTTTTTCTAGAAACTTATATTTGCAGGAGGTGAAATGAAATGGCAAACAATAGTAACAAAAAATTAGTTCCAGAAGCTATGTCAGCTTTAGATAAATTCAAATATGAAGTTGCTTCAGAAGTAGGTGTTACACTTAAAGATGGATACAATGGAGACCTTTCTTCAAAAGATGCTGGAAAAATCGGTGGTAACATGGTTAGAAAAATGATTCAACAAGTAGAAAGCCAAATGAAATAGTTATCGTAATTCAATAGACGTATTTTAGGTAGGAAGTTAAATTTTGTTTTTATTAATACATAATAAAGGCAGGATTTGATTTCCTGCCTTTTTCTAACATTTAATTTAGAAATTGTATTTTTCATATTTCTTGTATGCGATAACGCCCCCTACAATTGTTGCTACTATAACTACTGCTAAAACTGCTCCTTGTCCTGCATATGGTAACTTAGCAATTGTTGTTTTTGTTGTATTACCAGTTGTATTACCTGCTGTATTGCCTGCCGTATTGCCTGTTGTGTTCCCTGTTGTATTTCCTGTGCCAGGTTTCTCATCTTCACCTAAAAATGTTTTCCATGTAAAATTGTCACTTCCATAAAAATCCAACAAATAGTCATCTGGCGTTGTAGAATTTTTTTGAGCTCTTGCTAACGTAATACCTTCTGTTTGCACATATTTCCCATTTTCTGAGTCAACAACGGCATATAGGAAATAATATTCTCCATCTGTAATATTGCTAGCTGCAAATAATGCTTGTCCATTTATATTAATTCCTCCAGCAGTCAAATTGGTAGCATTTGAGTTTAACGTGTTATCATAAAATCCATTTGTTTTTTTAGCATATTGTAGTAAGTCTTCAAATGCACTGCTTTTCTTACCTTTGATATTTTTTAATATCGTATCATCACTAATTTTTCCAATTTTTAGATGAACTTTTCTGATTGTACTGTCAACCCAAGGGGTATTAAATAAAATCTGTGTCTTAGCATTATTTCCCCCAGAAAGATAAGTAGCACAAAATACATCTGTATATTTTTTCTGCTCAGGTTTCTTTAGTTCGACTTTGTCTATTACCTTTTTAGATACCTCTTTTGTATTTTCATCTAAGTAATCCTCATACACCCATACATATCGTTTTGCTGCTATTTCTAAATGCTGTTCTATTTTTCCACCTTTTAGCACTTTTTGCGCTTGATCATATTTTAAATTTTCCCAATCGTTTGAAGTAATTGAAAACTTAGGCTCAGTTGAACCATCTCCAATGTAATAATAGTATGAATGATTTTCTTCAGGAACCACACCAGATACCGTAAGTAACCATTGTTTTGGATCATTTGACTGAACAGCTTGTATTTTTGCATTACTCCAAGTTCCTGTTCCTTTCCCATCTTCATTTGAGCTTCCTGCTCCAGTGCTTGTAACAGCTGTAGAATAATATCCACAATCATAATATGTATTAGTTCCATTGGTAATTTTAACCCATAATATAAAATGAGCCGTTCCTGTAAAATCTTTAAAATCTATTTTTATATTATCTTTTGTATTCGTCGTTTCTGTCCAAGAACTTCCATAATTTGGTATTAATGTCATATATTGTTGCTGTAATTGTAGGGCTTGTTCCGCATCACTGTCAGTTGCTGTTTTTAAAAATTCTTCTATTTCTTTCCCTTTTGCCTCAATTTGTTTTATCTTTTCTTCTGTTGTGTCTACTTTTTGATATGAAATTGTATATCCTGATGCTGATGATGTTAAACTTACAGTTGCTGTTCCTACATTATTGCTCACATTGATTAATGTTGGCATTGTAATATAATTTTCTGGGTCAAGTGTTAGTGTTGCTGCGTTTACTTGATAAAGACTAAGTGTAACCAATCCGATTAAGATTGTTGCTAGCATTATTTTTACTACTTTATTCATTATTCTCTTCTTCCTTTCATTTTCAATATTTTTTCATAAACTCTTGCTTTGTTTTTTCACATAGGTTCTAAATTTTTCCATAATTTATGCACTTATTTCCGCCCCCTTTCACATACAAGATCCCTTTTTACCAATTTTTTTCTGGTTGTTCATATAAAAAGCCGTAATCTCCATAGTTTTTAAATTGGCTTTCCAAGGCTCTTTGTCTTTGTGTTGCTTGCTCTTTGATATCTTGTATTGTTTCTTCAATTTCTTCATCATCTGTTTTTTCATCTTCTTGTTCTTCTTCACTATTATCGCTATCTTCCTCGTTCAGTAATTTTTTTAACCTATCAATTTCGTCTTGAATGTCTTCTTTTAAAGTCTGTGCATCTTTACTATGCCCATTTTGATCATTTTTGTTCGCACATCCTTTTTGTGTTAAAATTTCAATGGCTGATTCATATGTCTCGATTGCATTCTGTATACTAATTTGGTCATTTTCATCTACTTGCACAGTTTGACAAATGGCTAATGCGTAATTAATTCTAATTTTGCACTCCTTTTCTTTGGGAACAATTCCTTCTAATGCTTGTTTGTACTGCTTTATTGCTTCTTCATACTGGCCATTTTGATAGAGAATATTGCCATAATTATAGTCTGCTACATAGCTTTCTGGAAAAGGAAAGCTCGTTAATGCCTTTGCTGGTTCTTCAGTATATTGTCCATTTTCATATTGGCTTTTTACAATGTGATTGGTAATGATGTTATATAACATTTTTATCGTTATGAATATTAAAACCACATACACTACCATTAATAGTTTTCTTTTCATTGCATTCTCCTTTTTTTCAGTACAAACTCAATCATTAATAATATCACAAACGGAATTGCAAAATAATAATAGATGTCCTGGTATGAACTTATTTTTTCCTCTGTTGCCTGAGAAGATGAAATTTGCTGTTTTATTGATTTTAATGTATTGTCAATATCAGACATTTTTTCCATGTGTATATAGTCCACTTTCAAGTCTGATGCTATCTTTTTTAAATTCTTTTCATTTAATTTTGATAGCGCTGTTACTTTGTCAAATTCATCATAGTAATAGATATAATAAAAATCGCTATCTGGGTTATCTGCACTTGCGCTGCTTACCATTTTTCCTCCGTGCCTGTGTTCCATAGCCCATAATGGCTCCATTAGAAACGTACTTGCTAATGTCTGAAAATGTTTCTAGTGTTTCTCCTTCTTTTGTGATTTCTCCATCTGTAATGAAAAACACTACACATTTTCTGCTCTTACTTTCTTTTTCTAGTTCATTTTTTAATCTATCTTTTACCACATTCAATGAAGTACCTTTTGCAAACAAGTCGTCGTCAACCTTCATTGCTTTTAATTCTGCTTGCACCATATCTGCATCTGTTGTAAAGGGAATCACTTTCTCTGCCTCGTTGCTAAACGTAATCAAAGAAAATCTACAATTAGATAGCTCGTCCACAATATGGCAACAATCATTGATTACCCCCTCAAATCTTTCTTTGTCCCCTTGATAGTCTAAAGCCCTCATGCTTACGCTCGTGTCAATTGCAAACATTACACTGACATCAGAATTAAGTCTCGTTTCTTCACCATTTGGTACCATTAATCTTAGATTCATGATAAACAGTAAAGCAATAAGACTAATTCCTACGCCTTTTCTCAGCCAGTATAGTTTATCTGTTGGTTTCGTTGTTTCACTCCCTTGCTTATGATAGATTTCTAGTGTGATAAAACTTACACATACGATTGTCATAAGCCAAATAGGAATAATTGGGTTTATTATCATAATTTTATCCTTTTTTCTATTATCTTTAATATTGCAAATATCACAACAACACTGATGAAACATACTTCTGGATGGTCTGTTACATATGTTTTTTTACTCGTATTGAATAAAGTTGTTTTTGTTTCTTTAATTTCATTTACCATATTAGATGCATTTTCGCTTAATTTTCCTACATAAAATTTTCCGCCTGCACGTTGCTCTACTGCTTCTTTATACGCTTCAATTTTTGCCTCTGAAGTGTAGCTATTCATTTCTACTGTTGGGCAATAGGCATACAAATTGATTTTATATTTCTTGCAAAGTTCACATGCTTCTTCTAAGTAAATGGTTTCTGTTCCAGCAACATCATTGTCTGTTGCAAAAATAATAATTCTGGTTCTTTCTGCATTTGTTTTTAAATCTGGAAAAGCATATAATGTTCCGTGCCAATCCATCACCAACAAGGGAGCTTCCTTTTAGTTCTGCTCCTGTGGCAATTCCTCCAGCCCAAATCATTAATTCTTGCTTTCCATCCACCTCATAAAAGGCAGGCGGATATCCATTATTTTCTATTGCTATTTTTAATTGTGCTTCTATGGTTGCAAAACATTCATAAATATAGTCATAATCTTCTGTTAATGGGCAATATACGACTGGTGCTGTGTTAAAAATGACAATTCCGATTCTATCTCCTTGAATACTAGGCATGATTTTTTTGAAATTTTCTATCAGTTCTAAGTTAACTTCTGCTTGTGAGGTTGATATGTCCAATCCCAAAAGAATGTCTCTATTATATTTTGTTTCACTTTTTGTTTGTATTGTAATTGGTCTTGCTATGAGTATACTAGCCATAACAATATTGGCAAGACTCAGTATTTTAATTATGTTTGTTACTCTTTTGTATTTTTTGACTTTTGCTTTATAATACTCTGTTTCTTTTATGTATTTTGTATTTGCCACTTTTTTTCCTTCTGTATATTTTGTGTTTCGATGAAACTTCAGAAAAAATATGGCTAATCCAATACCAAAGCAGATAGCAATGACAAATGGGTACATCAATTCCATTCTTTTATAACTCTCCTTGCTTTGTCGATTGAAGCTTGAAAATCTCCTACTGATTTACTTGCAAATTCTGGCTCATAATATTCTTCAATTAATTCATAGAGAATTGGTATATTTATTTTTTTGATTTCAGCTAAAGAATAATTTTGTGTTGTAATATCTGTTACCTCAAACACAAACATTCTTACCGCTTCACTAATCATCTGGTATGCTGTTCTGAGCGCTATTTTATCATTGGTATAGTTATATTCTATCGTATCTAATTGGCTTAAATATTTTTCTTTCATCACTGGCAAATTTTTGTGATTCTTTTCAGGAATTTCTTTTACCTTTGGTTCTTGAACCACATTTTCTTTGTTTTTTCTAAAGTAAACTGTCAATACTGCCAATAAGCCACTTGACATAACCAATGGAATGATAGAATATGAAAAAAGTTCTTGTAAATTAATAGTGGTTTGCATTTTTTCGCCTTTCTAACAATTTTAATATATCAAAAACTATGTCCTTTTGTCTATGGATGGTTGTTGCCATAATTTTATATTTTTTTAATGTTTCTTTTGTTTCTGTATAAATCTTATTTTTTATTTCTAACTCCATATTTTGTAAGGTCTCATCTTCTAAAAAATAATCTGGAATGTAAGTGTCTTGATCCACATCAAAAGCATTTATTCCTGTCATGAAAGCATCTGAAATATTAATAAAAGACACATCATGTAATAACGATAACTTTTTTAGTGTTTTTTCCGAAATATTGTTCATGCCATCTATGTCTGTAATAATAAAAATAATCATTCTTTTTTTGATAAATCTTATGACATAATCAATTAAGTTTTCTAAATCATTTTCTGTATTGATTTCTTTTTCATATGCTGTTAACATTCTTTCTATATGGTATAGCCCGGTTCTAAACGGAAATACTTGTATATTCTGTTTTCCTCGATAAACTGAGCTGATAGCATCTCCATGCTTGTCTACTAAATAAGCAATTGTACCAATTGCCATTAAGGCAACTTCTTTTTTGGATTCTAAGTCTCTGGTGTCTGCTAACATCTTTTTCCCTGTATCTAATATAAATAGTATGTTATGCTTTTTTTCGGCTATATATTGTTTAATCAAAATTTTATTTGATCTTGCAGAGGCTTTCCAATCGATATCTTTTACATTGTCTCCAATGACATACTCCCTTAAATCTTCAAAATTCATACTTTTGCCTTTATATATAGAATGGTACGCACCTTCTAGGATATTTGAAGTCTTTTTTTTCGTATATATGGCAAGATTCGCCTTTACTTTTGTAATATATTTTAGTTTCATGATATCTTCTCCTCTACCTCAAAACTATGGTGTTTTTATGGCACGAATGATGGCATCTATAATGGTTTCCACTTCAACCTCGTCTGCCATTGCTTCAAAACTAAGTGTAATACGGTGTCTTAAGATACTATGGCTTATTGCCTTGATATCATCTGGCGTCACAAAGGTTCTTCCATTTATTAGCGCAAATGCTTTGCCTGCCTCCATAAAGGCTATTGAGGCTCTTGTGCTTGCTCCATTTGTTACGTACTTAGCAAGTTCTGGTTCTATCACTTTATCCGGATGCCTCGTTGCATATACAATACTAATAATATATTTTTTTATGGATTCATCCATGTAAATTCTTTTACTTAGCGCTTGTAAATATTGAATCTCTTCCATGCTGACAACTTTTTCTCGTTCTTCAAATATGTTACTTTCAATTCTATTTAGAACTTCTAATTCTTCATTTACAGTTGGATATTCTAATGTTTCTTTGATGATAAATCGGTCTTGTTGTGCTTCTGCTAATAGATACGTTCCTTCTTGTTCTATTGGATTTTGTGTTGCAATGACAATGAATACTTCTGGCAATGGATAAATTTCTCCTCCAATACTTACTTGCCTTTCTTGCATTGCTTCTAGCATGGCACTTTGTGTTTTGGAACTTGAACGATTAATTTCATCTATTAGAACAAAATTGGCATATACTGGTCCAATTTTGGTTTCAAATTCTCCTGTTTTCACATTGTATGTTTGCGTTCCTATTAAATC
Source organism: uncultured Clostridia bacterium (assembly GCA_947625645.1). GTDB lineage: Bacteria > Bacillota > Clostridia > TANB77 > CAG-508 > CAG-269. Next base: position 21,515 of record CANQPE010000011.1, read on the forward strand.
ACTTGGTAATAAATCTGGCGTACACTGTATTCTTGAAAACCTTCCACCACAGCTTTCGGTTAAGACTTTTGCAGCAGTGGTCTTTGCTAATCCTGGTACAGATTCTACCAATATATGTCCATTTGCTATTAAGGATATTAACAATGATATTTGTAAATTTTTGTGTCCTACGATTCTTGCAGTATAATAGTTAGAAATTGCTTTGATAATGGTATTGCTCTTCTGCATCTCTTCCATTGAAATATCACTTTTTTCCATGTTTATCACGATTCCTTTCATTTGTTTGCTACTACACCTGTATTTATACCATAAAATAACAAAAAGTACAATAATACGCGTTTATATTTTCTTTACGTTTTTATTACGTTTTTATTACATTTTTATTGCAAAAAGTATACATAAAAAGGAAAAATTCCAGCAACTTCTCACTGGAATTTTTTCTTTTTTATTCATTTATGCTTCTGGTTCTACTAACCCATAGTTTTTACCATCTTTTAACTTATGAATGGCATTGACTTTTCCTGTTTCAACATTAATGAAAACTAAGAAATTGTGTGATGGTTGTTCTTGTAGTTTTAGAACTGCATCTTCTGGTAACATTGGTTTCACTTCATAATAAGATGTTTTAATAATTTCGTTGGTCACTTCATTCGCACTGTCTGTTGTAACTTCAATATTGCGAATGGAACCTTCTTTCATCATCTTTTCTTTTTTGGTTTTTGCTTTTCTAATTTGTCCTTCAAGAATATCAATATCTTTATCTATGGATGCATATAAGTCTTTGTCTTCTGTAACTGCTCTGAATTTTTCTCCTTTTGCTACTACATAAATTTCTGCAATTTGTGCATTTTTTTCTGTACGTAGTGTGACATTTGCTTCTGCATCTTCAAAATATTTGTCAATTCTATCTAATTTTTTTTCTGTGTAATCATTTAATGCCTCTGTTACCTTTAGTTCTTTTCCTGTAATCTTTATTTTCATAAACTTCTCTCCTTTCTGCCCCTATTATATATGTTATTTTTATTTTTTTCAACAGTTTTTTAAAATAAATTCTCTAGAATATACTCTTTTTCTAGTTTTTGATTGAAATATATTTTGGTTACTAACTTAAATTCTTCTAAAGCGTCATCTTTTAATGTAAAGGCAAATAATTTTTTGGCTGGTGCTGTTGCTACATATTTGATTGCATTTTGGGTACTTAGGGAAATTTGTATACTTGATTTATCTTGCCTACCACAGGCTTCACATTGAAAGCCATTATCTCTTATGCTAAACCCATTTAAGTTTTCTTTTTTTTGACAATGAACACATGACAAAATTCTAGGCGTAAATCCTAGAATACATAATAATCTCATTTTAAAAATTGATAGGATAAAATCCAAATTGGCATCTGTTTCTGCTATCATATATAATGTATTTAAAAGCAATTGCAATATATTGTAACAGTTTTCATTTTCTTCTGTTACATCTAAAATAATTTTATCAATATGGATGGCGTATTTTAGTTTTTCCAAATCTGTTCTAATTTTATAAAACATTTCTATACTTTCACAAGAATTGATATGATATGTATTGGTTCCTTTGTACATCAAATATTCTCCAAAGCAAAACATTTGCGTCCCCGCAAGGAGACTACTGTTTGGTTTTCTTGCGCCTTTTGCACTGCAAGATATTTTCCCCAAATTTGGTGTTAACAATGTTAACATCTTGTCATAGTCTCCCATGTTATTTTCTGATAACACAATTCCATTTATTTTTGTAATTGCCATTCTAGTACATTCCTTCCTAAGGTTCCCACATTTTCCCTTATTTTTGATCTTCTAAATTGACATTTGTTATTTTTTGGATATTTTGTATGTCTTGAATATTAGTACCTTGTTCTATCCTTTGCTCAATGCCTTCAATTTGCTTTAATTCTAAAAAGGTATTGATATCACCGGTATGTTTAAATGTTTCCCATGCGATTTTCTTAATCATGCACATCATCTCCCTTTTTATCTTGCGCACTTTCCATGTTTTTATTCTATTTTAGTTTAAATTGTGCCACAATGTTGGGATCGTCTAACCAATTTTCCCTTACTTTAACCCATGTTTTTAAGTTGATTTTTAACCCAAAATTTTCTTCCATTTCTATTCTTGCCATTCTCCCTATTTTTTTGAGCATTTCTCCATTCTTACCTATAATGATTCCTTTATGAGATTCCCTCACACAATAAATGACAGCTTCAATATCATAGATGTCTTGTTTTTCTTTATTTTTTCGTAATTGCATTTTTTCAATTTCTACATAAATTCCATGTGGTACTTCTTCTTGCAATAATTTTAAAGCTTTTTCTCGAATGGTTTCTTCTGCTAGTTGTCTTACGGTTTGGTCTGTATATTCCTCTATATCATAATATGCAGGTCCTGGGTTTAAGTGTTTCTCTATTTCATCTAAGATGACGTCACGGTACTTGGACTGTAAGGCTGAAATTGGTATAACTGCTTCAAAGGGGTATTCTTTTTTGTATTGTTCTATCAATCCGAGCAATGTTTCTTTTTTTACTAAATCAATTTTATTGATAAGCAGTATGGTTTTCTTCTGCGCTTCTTTTATTTTTTCAAGAATGCGCGCATCGCCTCTTCCTATTTCTTGGCTTGTTGCTTCAATTAAAAATATGACTAAATCTGCATCATTTAAGCTAGTAAATGAGGTTTCTATCATGGTTTCATTTAATTTATGTTTTGGTTTGTGAATGCCTGGGGTGTCTATGAATATCATTTGTGCATGTGGTCTATTCACAATTCCTTTTATGGCTGTCCTTGTTGTCTGGACTTTATTGGCAATGGCTGCTATTTTTTCCCCTACTAATAAATTAATGAGTGTGGATTTTCCTACATTCGTTCTTCCCATGATTGTGATAAACCCTGATTTCATTTCTGCCATATTGTTTCCTTCCTTCTTGATTTTCTCTTCTTTTTTTCTAATATATAAAAAGTTCCTATGCAATGCGCACATTGCTAGGAACTTTACGCATAAGCATGGCGTTTTCTAAAGCTAAGTAAATTCGTAATTTGATTGTCTGTGTTGTCTGCTCTTTTGGTTTTTCTAGCTCTTTCCTGCTCAAGCTGCCTTTTTTGCTTTTCTGCCACGGATTGACAAATTGCTTTTTGATAAGCAAAATGGGTATCTTGTGCTATTTTGCTCCAATTGTATTCATTTCTTACTTTACTCTTAGCTCTTTTTGCCATATCTGCACATAGTTTGTGGTCATATAAAACTTCTAAGATAGAATCTGCTATGGAGTTTGCGTTTCCACAGTATGTTTTCATTCCATTGACTTTGTGTTCAACAATTTCATTTAATCCTCCAATGTCAGATACAACAATTGGATTTTCTGAGAGCATTGCTTCTAAAGCTACAATTCCAAATGGTTCATAGGTGCTAGGAAATACAGCAACATCTGCTGCCTTATACATTTTTTGTACATTTTTTCCTTCCATATATCCTGCAAAATATACTTTTTCTCCAATTCCTAAAGCATTGACTTGTTGCTTAAGTTCTTCTAACATACCACCCTTTCCGCAAATGACAAGTTTGGCATCGTGATATCCTTGTAAAATTTTTGGCATTGCTGCAATTAAATGTTGTACACCTTTTTCATATACTAATCTTCCCATAAATAGAATGATTTTTTCATTGTCCATAGCAAATTGTCTTCTAAATGTATAATCTCTTTCTACACCATTGAATAAATTAATATTGACACCATTTGGGATAACATTTATTTTTTCATAAGGTAATCCAAAGAGTCTTTGTAATTCATTTTTCATATAGTTGCTATTTACAATGACTTCTGCTGATTCATAGGTTAGCATCCATTCTGTGTCATTAATATAGCGTTGCGTTTCATCATGAATTCCACTATTTCTGCCTGCTTCTGTTGCATGAATGGTTGATACAATTGGTATATGATAAGAATTTTTTAAGGTTCTGGCTGCATTAGCCACTAGCCAATCGTGTGCATGGATGACATCAAAATTTCCTTGTTCTACGATGAGTTCATTGACTTTTGCTATCATAGCAAAGTTTAATTGCATAATCCAATCTATAAAATTATTTGGGTGAATCATATAATTATCTACTCTGTATACTTTTACTCCTTTGTCATCTTCAAAATATGGTACATCTCCATCTCTATACGTAACTACTGTTACATCGTGTCCATCTTTTATTAGGGTTCTGGATAAGTCATAGACAACTCGTGATATGCCCCCCACCACTCTTGGTGGATATTCCCAAGTTAACATTAATATTTTCATTGAGATACCCCTTTCTCATTTTCTTTCGTTTTTTGACATTTTTTTCTTTCCTTATTGTATACAATTTTTTTCGTTTTGTAAATGGTTTTTGGGAAATTTTATAAAAAAAAGAGAATATGAATCACGTTTGTGATTTCTATTCTCTCATTGATTATCTTTTTATGCTTGTACTGGATATACGCTAACTTGTTTTTTATCTCTACCTTTTCTTTCAAATTTTACGTTTCCATCTACTAATGCATATAAGGTATCATCACTACCTTTTCCTACATTAACACCTGGATGTACATTCGTTCCTCTTTGTCTAACCAAAATATTCCCAGCTAGTACAAATTGACCATCTGCTCTTTTGACACCAAGACGTTTTGATTCACTCTCTCTACCGTTGTGGCTACTACCTTGCCCTTTTTTATGTGCCATGCTCTTCACTCCTTTCGGTTTTTGGTTTTATTTTTATTTTACTATGCTTCTACTTTTTTTGTTGTTTTCGTTGTTGCTGCTGTTTTTGCTACTTCTTCTGTTTTAGCTGCTGTTTGTTTTTTTGCTGCTGCTGTTTTTATTGCTGTAATTTCAACCTTTGTATATGGTTGTCTATGTCCTTGTTTTCTTCTGTAATTCTTTTTCGCTTTCATTTTGAAAACAATGATTTTTTTACCTTTTCCGTGTGAAATTACTTTACCTTCTACAGTTGCAGATTTTACATATGGAGTTCCTACTTGTGTTTTTCCTTCTTCAGATACAAGAATTACTTTGTCAAATATTACTTTTTTCCCCTCTTCTGCATCTAATTTTTCAAAAAATACAACATCTCCTTCTGCTACTTTGTATTGTTTTCCACAGCTTTCGATAATTGCGTACATTAAAATGCACCTCCCTATTTGTATACTCGCTAATCCTTACATAAGGTAACAAATGTGCTCCATTTGTATTTTGGCACCTTGACTAAGCGGATTACAGTTACATATTGTACCATAATTTTTTTACTTTGTCAACTGCAATTCGTAATAATTTTGAGGTATGCGTTGAAAAGTATGTTATTTGCTTAATTCTTGCATGGCTTGTTTGTATTGTTCTTCATTTGGTGCTTTTCCATGCCAGCCTACTTGGTTTTCCATAAAGGATACTCCTTTTCCTTTTATGGTAGATGCTATGATACATGTTGGCTTGCCTTTTATATTTCTAGCGACTTCAAATGCATTGATGATTTCTTGTATATCATGTCCATCGATTTTGATGATTTCAAACCCGAAACTTTTGAATTTTTCATCCACTGGATATGGACTCATGACTTCTTCAATTTTTCCATCTATTTGTAACTGATTATTGTCTACAATAACACATAAATTGTCTAAATGGTATTTGTTTGCTGTCATAGCTGCTTCCCATATTTGCCCTTCTTCAATTTCGCCATCTCCTAATACGCAATATACACGATAGGATTTATGGTCTAATTTTGCAGCTATTGCCATTCCATTGGCTGCTGATAGTCCTTGTCCTAATGAACCTGTTGTCATGTCTACTCCTGGTATGTGCTTTCTGTCAGGATGTCCTTGCAAATAGCTATCTATATGACGAAATGTCTTTAAATCTTCTACATCAAAAAAGCCTCTGTTTGCTAGTGTTGCATACAGTGCTGGTGCACAATGTCCTTTTGATAACACAAATCTATCTCTTTCTTCCCACTTTGGATTTTGAGGATTGATATGCATCTCATGGAAATACAAAACCGTTAAAATATCTGCTATAGAAAGTGAACCTCCTGGATGCCCAGATTGTGCCTGATACACCGCTTCTATAATTCCTTTTCTAATTTCTTTTGCTTTCTGGATTAAAATATACTTTATGACATCTATATAATTATCAAAATGATATTGACACAATCTATTTATTTCTTTTCTATTCCCATCTGAATATTTATCATATATAACAGCAACATCAATTCCGCTTGCATTAGCTGCTTGAACGCCTATCAAAGAATCTTCAAAAATCAAACATTCTTCTGGTTGTACATTCAGTAAATCTAATACTTTTAAATATACTTCTGGATTTGGCTTTAATTCTCTAACATCTTCTTTTAATAATATTAAAGAAAAATATTGATTAATATCTGCTTTATTTTTTATATTTTTATTTTCGTTTTTATATATTTCCATATTTTTCCCTTTTGTTGTTGAGGCAATCGCTAATATATATCCATCATCCTTTAATTTTTTTATTAAATTTTCTGCATTTTCTTTATAATCTATTTTATATTTTAGAAAATCTTCAGCAATTTTATATCTTAAATCATGTATCTCCTGTTTTGTTAAATTTGATTTATATTTTTCTTTTAAATAGCCACAATATTCTAAATATGCATCCTTGCATTTACTATATTCTTTTAATTTTCCATCTCTTATTTCCTGTATTCTATTTAATTCATTAAAATCAATTTTTACAGAGCTAATTTGTTTTATTAATTCTATATCAATTTCATTCCAAATTCCTACTGAATCAATTAAAGTTCCATCCATATCAAATATTACAACTTTCTTCCCCTTTAACATATTCTTATCTCCTTTTTCTTTTTAATACTAAACAATTCATTTTTTATTGTTTCTTTTTGTTAGGTTTCTTAAAATATTTCATATCCATTTCTTGTAATTTTACTTTGCTCTTATTTCTATATTCTTCTTTCATATTGTCCAGTTTCATGATTTCTTTTTTTCTAATAATATGAATGTAAGAAGTAGCAAGAATTTTAACCATATTTGTAATAACCCTTTTATCTTCTGTTGATATTTCCCCGTATTTTCTTAACATTTTGGGAATATTTTCTGATAAGTTTTTAGATATTTCTCCAAATGTATTTGCATCTGTAGAATAAAATAATTCAAATACTGTATCAACAAATATTTTTCTTTGCTCAGCGGTTGTGGTTTCTAACCAATCTGTTAGTGTTTGGTCAATATTTTCACTCGTTTCTGTGTTTTGGTTTAATTGTATCAAATCGTCCCTTTCTACTTGCCATGAATAGATATCATGCTGAAATATTCCTTTTTCATTACTTAACACAATTTTCATTTTTTCTTTATGGTTTAAAATTCTGCCAATGATTGAATCTTGTGGAATATATGTTTCAATTTTATTAAGAATTGTAGCATTTCCATATTTTTCAATAATCTTTTTATGAAATCCTGGTCCGTCATAATTATAAACTTTTATCATTCTTTTTTGTATCATTGGAGAAACTGTAATTGCTGAATAAATTGCAACATTTCCTCCTTTGGAATGCCCTCCCATTCGAACCTTTTTGTTTGGGTACTTTTGTGTAATTTGTTCTGCATATTCTTTCCCTGCTAGTTGGCACGGTACATTGTCCATAAAAGCCATATTAAAATCTTCTTTCCACCCATATATTGTGCTATCTGTTCCAATATAAGAAATATACATTTCTTTGTCAGATATATGAATGGTAATCGCACAAAACTGTTTTTCTGCTTCTTTATCATTCGTGCTTATATAATCCGTTACCACCATGTCTTTAAAACGGTTGCTTTGACCTAAATATGTAATTAATTCTTTATCTCCATTATAGCGAAATGCTTCATTGGGTATGTGTTTCATCTTTTGGGAAATCGTTTCTATGGTTTCCCTTTCGCTCATACAAATTTTGTCAAATAATAAATACGAAAACCTTGCTAAAATCATACTGTCCACTTCATTAAATTTGAATTTTGAACTTATGGGAATATCTCCTCTCCATAATAAATACTCATTTATATTAGCCATATGACATCTCATTCCTTTCTTAGGCACAAACTCTTCTCTTTTCTGATAAAATAAGACTGATATTTTTTATCAGCCTTATTTTCCATTTTCGTTTTGGTCTTTCTATTTTTTATCTGTCAGATTCCACATATTTTATATGGTTAAAAATATCTAGTGGATATATCTTTCCTTCTTCAAAATCTTTTATAAATTGAATGCTTGTGTCATATCCTCTTAGTTCTTGTTTTGCCATACGCTTTACGTCTTTTATGTCTAACCATTGCACATCTAATATTTCTTCTGTATCAAATTTCATTTTTTCTTCTACAATATCTGCTGTAAATCTAACCAATGTATGTGTTTCTCCCTGTTCAAAATCGACACAACTGATAGGTAATACTCCTGTAAGTTTTACCTGATAGCCAGTTTCTTCATAGGTTTCTCTGATTGCCGCTTCTGTAATGAGTTCGTGTTCATTTACATGCCCCGCAGGAAAACTCCATTGCCCATAACATTTCTTTTTGGCCTCTTGTACCATTAATATCTTGTTGTCTTTGACTATAACACAACCTGCTATTATTACCATAATTCTCTCCTTTTTTCTACCATTCAATAACGCAAAACGTTCCGAATCTCAACTGTTAAAATTATAGTAACATAATGAAATTGATATTGCAATAGTTTTTACATATTTCGCGAAAAATTTATCCGTTCCTTATCACACCAATTAAATATTTATGTAATTTTTTCATAGTTTATCTTACGCTGGCTAATTCTTTTTCCGTTTTTATCATCTTTTTGTTGTCTTTATTGCTAACAAATATCATCTTAAATATTGTTCTAACCGATGGTTGAATAAAGAATAATTGTGTGAAGTATGCAAATGGGAAATTAAAGCATATTAATTTTAGCCAATTGGCAAGTAATGTGAATATATGAAATCCCATACCATACGGATAATATAAAAATGCTGCTATAAAACTCATTGTAGGACACATGATTCCAACTGTTGCACATATAATTGCAGTTTCAAACAAAACAGGATGCGTTGTTTTCATATCAAATACTTTTGAAGCAAGTTTAAATGATAATGGCTGGCCTACAAATATTTCTAAACTATAAGCTAAACAAAATTCAACTAAAATGACAGCCCATATTGGTAGCATTTGACCACACATCATAACTCCACCTTGTTTATTGATTGCCGCTATTACACTTGTCTCTTCATTCATAGCCATTAGCGTATTTCCATTAACAACATATAGACTAAAGAAAACATAAGCATGCACTGTTATGATAACTGTAATGAAAGCAAACATTAACTTTTGAAATTTGTTTTGTGGCATTTTTTCTTCTCTCCTTTCTTTAAAAACAAAACACACATAGTGTCCTTCGCAAATAAATCTCTCTATACGATATCGCTTTATAAAAAGTTCTGTAATCAGATTTATGTGCTTAAGCACTACATGTGTCATCTTTTTAATTATTTTTATATTTTATATTTTAGCAAAATATTTTTATTTTGTCAAAGCCATCTTTGCTAAAATCTTATAAATAACTTTGTTAAAAAAATACCCATCCTAAACATAACTCATGAAATAATTTATTTATTTTTTTGTAAACATCAATCATTCATAAAGTAAAAATAATTAATTTTCATCTAAAAGCTTTTCTAATATTTCATCATACACGGGGTCATTGCGCTTAGTTGTGTCTTTTATCATAATATCTTCATTTGTAATATTTCCTATTGACCAAGAATAACGTTCTTCTGTTAATTTTCCAAATAACTTTGTATTTTCTTTTAATATCATCATACTTTCCTTGTCAACCCAAATTTCCTCATAATCATCATTCTCATTATTTTTTCTTAATACATAACATTCTTTTTCCTGATAAATATCATCTCTAATTTCAAGAGATGCACATTCTATTTTTCCCAAATTATAAAAATCTTCTAAACAGATAGTAGAAACTTCGCGATCTCTTATATCTGCACTCATATCATTAGAAGCAACTCCCCTTCCGTCATTTAATTTATAAAATTGTATATATTTATATCCATTTTCTGTTACAAATCCATAATCTATCCAGTCATCTTTTGCATCTTTTTCTTTTTCAAGGTCACTAACTAGCTTATATTTTCCATTTTTGTAATAAAATGAAAGAGTCCAAACACTACTAGGCTTTTTAATAAATGAAAAATTTTCTTCTTGTTTTAGCTCTTGAAGATTTTGATATACAGTAGTGATAATATTATGATTATAATTATAATCATTTTCAATTTTAATATACTTTGCTAATACAGTTCCTCCAGTTGCTATTGATACTATTATGAATATACTAATAATATATTTTAAAATTTTTATTTTTCTATTATATTTTTTTAAATAATCAATTTCATAATTATTCTCTATTACTTCTTGATTTTCTGTTTGTGTTTTTTCTTTTTGTATTGCTTTTAATATTTTATTGCAATTCTTACAATTATCAACATGTGTTTCAATAAATTCATTACTTACTTTACTCAAAGTTTTTTCTACATAGTTTGGAATTAAATCCCTTACAATTTCACATTCTTTGTTAATCATTTTCTAACTCCTCCTTTAATTTTATTTTTCCTCTATAAAAAGTTATTCTTGCCCATTCTTCGCTTTTATCTAAAATATCTCCAATTTCCTTAAAAGAAAATTCTCCTTTTATTCTTAAATAAAAGACTTCTTTTGTTTTTTCATCTAATTTATGTATTTGCTTATATAAATTAATTACTTCGTTTCTATCTTCTATTTCATTTTCTAAAGTCTTTTCAATCAGTAAATTATTAACGTAATAATTATCAAAAGAAACTGTATTTATTTTTTTTTCTTTATTTAAGTAATCACTCCAAACGTTTTTTGCAATTTGGCAGAGCCAACTACTAACTTTGCATTTTCCTTTGAATTTTCTTACTCCTTTTATTGCTTTATAAAATGTTTCTTGTGTTAGTTCTTCTGCAATTTCTTTATTTTGACATAAACTTATTAAATAATGATATACAAGGCTAGAATACTTTTTGTAAAATTCCTCCACTTTTTTCCCTCCTTATATGATTAGACATCTGTTTTTGGTATTTCGTTACAAAATTTTACTAAAAAAATACAAGGTATCTAAACGTCCTTGTATTTTTTAATTTCTTCATAAATTTCATCCCAATTATTCACTCTTGTTATTTCTGTATCTTTAATATCAACATTCATTTTTGTTGTCATTAAAATTGATATCTATTTTTTATTAATCCAAAACTATCTCTATTAGTTGGTATTCCAGATATTTCTTCTTCAAATTTGTCTGCATATTTTAACATTGATTTTACTGTTAGAAATGTTGTATCATCAATATCTATTCCTATTTTCATTTTTTTCTCCATTTCTCGCCATTAATATATTTTGTTAGTGACATTATAAAAGCATATTCTGTTAAATCTATTCTCTATATATTCTTTTGCACATTTTCTTATATCTTCCATTTTGTGTTTAGTATCACTATTTTTATATTTATTTTTGATTTTTCTAATGTACTGTTCATGTGTAAAACCAATTAGGAAATAGTTATATATTTTTGATTTCTACTTTTTGGTTTATCTGGTATTGTCATTTGAATTTTTTGACCATCTAATAATGGATTTAAATAATCATATACAAATGTTGGTCTATGTTTTAATCCAATATATTCCATTATTTCTTTTACACTTCTAGGTACTTTACAAAATTCTAAAATCAATTCTATTTTTTCTTCTTT
>CANQPE010000012.1 GCA_947625645.1 uncultured Clostridia bacterium
TGTTTCCTTTTTTATCTTTCCCCGTAAAGGTTCCAATTAAACTGCTCATTCCCTTCATAGCTAAAGCGCCTGCTGCAATTTCTCCTAATCCACTTCCTGTTGTTGTTGCCTCTAATCCAAACATCTTCTTGATAATCTTTTCTGCTGGCAATAAGAATCCCATGGCTACAATTGCATAAATTGGATTATTAGCAGCTAAGTTCATTGCACTACCAATAAATACTGAAAATAGTAATAAATGCACTGGTTGAATAATAACATTCATGGTATATTCTTTTAACCATGTATTAAATGCTTGTGCTTTTCCATCTCTAATTTTATCTAATGGATATGTTAAACCAACTAATGGTGCCATCATTGTAAAAAATGCAACATACAGGAACCTTTTTATATAAGTAACCGTAAACATTAGCGTATAGATGGTTAATGCAAAGAACATAATACTATAAGCAATGCTATCACCTGTTTCGTCAACCTGAACCATAAAACGAATGTAGCCTGTTATGGTCGTTTTGAATTTTACTTTTGTCATCGGATCATTGCCTCCATTAAGCCATGAATCATGTTCTTCTGCTTTACTTGCATCGACATAAATGGTTGAATCCACAGCTACCAATGTTGTAAATGCTTCTGACAACATAATGATGCCTGACATAATATAGTGGATAAAAAATATTAAGCAAAATGCCACTAACCAATCCTGCAAGTTTTCTTTGTATTTGGCTTTATCCGTAGATGTTGAGCTAATCATAATACGAATTCCAAGATAAACCAATACAATTAAAAGTCCTACAATGGCTAAATTTCTAAATCCTTTATACCACGTAGCAATAATAGCCCTTAAGGTTGGTCCTCCATTGTTTCCTTGCCTTTCTGAGAAAGATACTGCTGCATCTTCAGCATTTGTTCCTGATGATGATTCTACTGCTGAATATGTATTTGGATTCAAGAAATTAACATCCAATGCTGCAATTTTGTTGGCGAAAATGTTTTCTGGACAATATAGAATGTTGGGAATTTGAATGCTATCTCCTCCAACACTTCCCCATGCTTCAAATAAAAATCCCTCTGGAAATGTCATAATAACATCGCCATTTTCTTCACTTGGTGGCGTTACAACTGTCGTTCCATCTGACGTTTTATCTAAATGTCCATAGTATAAACTAGAAGTGGAATCCCCTAGGTTTGCATCCAGTTCAGGACTATTCACCGACAGGATGGCTGACCCATACATTTTGCTGGTTCCTAACATAAATCGATTCATAATTCCATTGACTACATCCCCTAGGGATACAAACAATTTGATTAATTCTTTTAATAAATCTCCTCCGATTTCTCCTGCTCCCGCGGCTTGAGAACGAATTGGTACAAGAAAGTTAAAAAGAATCACAATTACCAAAACGAAAGTTATCTTTTGTGCTAAATGCGCTTTTGTCAATAGTTTCATTCTATTTCTCCTTTCTTTATTTTGTGTTTGCTGACATCTTTTGCATACGTACCATTTTGTTTAAATTTGTTTCTACAAATTCAAATTCCTTTGCCGTTGGCGTAATTTGCAAAATTGCAGTATCTCCTCCTACTTTGAGTAACCCTTCTCCTTTGGTGCAAGTTACTAAAAATCCTGCTTCTCCCTCACTTAGTTTAAACACTTCTTTCACATATTGAATTTCAGCTTTATCTTGTGCTAAAAATAGTTTTGTATCTGATGAGGTTAGTACTGCTTGCGCTTCTGGCTTTTCATAGAAGTCTTGGAACCTCTGAGAAATAATTGCTAAAGACACATTTCTTTTTCTGGCACGTCTTGCCATTTTGTTTAAAAAGTCTACGGCTTCTGGGTATGGTAATAACATCCATGCTTCATCAACTAATACTCTCTTTTGTTTTGCTTTTGTTCTATCTTCACTATTTTTCTTTACATATTTTTCCCATATCCATGAAAGTAAAATTTGTTGTGCCAATGGTCTTGCAAATCTCTCTTCTAGTTGGGAGATATCTAAGTTAATAAATGGTGCTCCATCTAATAGTTCAAATGTAGATTGTCCATCAAAATATGCCATTTGTCCGTTATATTCACGGATATATTGTTTCATAACCTTTAATAAATAACTATAGTGGAAACGGTAATCTTCGTTGTCATTCATGGCGGCTTTTCTTTCGATTCTTTTATACCAACTACCAATGGTTGGCATGTCCTTTTTATCGCTATACAGCCTGTCCCCTCGTTGTATTGTCACACCCTCTTTGTATAAACTATTAGGGTCACTGGTAATTCCTAAGCTTTCATATTCTTCTGCAACGGACTCAGCAATGACTTGCTTTGTTAATTCGTTGACTTCTTCACTTCTTGTACTACCTCTTGCCATTGTTAATAAGGCTTGTGTTACGTCCTCTACTTTATTTTCTACATTTAAGACAATTTTTTCTCTTCCTGTAATTTCATCTTTTACACGCTCTGGTTCAATATCAAATAAATTAATAATTGTTCCTGAATTTGGGCTGATAACCATGTTAATGCCACCTAAACTCTCAGCCACAATTGTATATTCGCCTTCTGCATCTAAAGCCAAACTTTCAATTCCCATTAAAACAGAAGATCTGGATATTAGTGTTTTCATGGTTACTGATTTACCAGCTCCAGATTTTGCAAAGATAACCATATTATAATTTGCTAAATTTGGTGCAAAGTTGTCAAACAAAATAGGTGTACCTGTTTGCCTGTTAAATCCTAGCGGAATTCCTGTTGGATGTCCTACATCTGATGTTGTAAATGGAAAGACTGTTCCCATAGAACGGCTATCAAATGAATGATTTTTTTTGATTTTGTCATCCATTAATGGTAAATTGGATTTAAAAGCTTCTTCTTGTATTCCCCAAGCACTCTTGATGGATACTAGGTTTTTAGACATTTCTGTAGCTAGTAATTTTGTTAGTCGATCCATATCTTGTAAATTATATGTAAATAACGTTGCCACAACAGATGCTTCATACATTTTATTGAAACCTGCTGCAATTTCATCTCTTAACTGTTCTGCTTCCATCCTTTTTTGTGTTAAATTACTTTCTCTGTTGATATTTCCTCTATCTGATGCTACAATTCTTTCTGTTTCTAATTCATTTATGACTTTATTTAACTCATTTTGTGACCTTGATTCTGGAATTGGCGTAATATAAATTGAGGTATTCATATCTCCAAAAAAGTATAAATCTCTAAATAATTCTGGAAATGTACACATACGAGGAAGTGTTGATATGAAAAAGCTTTTGGCATACTTTGTGACATTTGAAATAATTTCCAAATGGTCTATTTTAGAAGCATCGATTCCTGATGGTGCAATCAATTCTTTCAATGTCTTTTTTCTTAAGACTTCTACATCATCAACTCTGCTTTGTACTTCTTCTAGATCTAGTTTTTTTGACTTCTTCATTTGCTTTTCCTCCTTCATTTTCTTCATTTTGCAATTCTTTGATTGCCTCATTGGCAACCTCCACGCCTACTTGCCTTTTGTTTTCTTGTAATAAAATTTGTGCCATTTGATTAATTAATTCGTCCATTTTGTTTTCTCTTTCTTCTGCTAGTTTCTGTGCTTGTGACTTTGCTCTGATTTTTTCAATTTTTTCGTTTGCTACATGAATGGCTTCTTCTCTTATTTTATTATCCAATGCTTGTACTTTTCTTTGGAAGACATCTGGTGCTGTTGAATATAAGTCATAATATTCTGCTTGTAGTGCTTTATCTAAACCATATATTTCTGAGTCGTCTCTGTTATAAGCTACATATAATAGTTCTACTAATTCATTTGAATTTAAAATTTTTCCTGACACAGAGCATGCTGCTAATGCGCGAATAATGGCTTGTGCTTTGGTATATAATTCAGAAAAAGCAATATTTCTTAATTCTTCTTTATCATATGTTTCTGATGAGGCTTCTTCTGGCATAAATGAAATGATAACATAGTATTTTTTGGTTAAAATATTTCGGTTGAGACTCATTCTTTCTGTATTGTCAACAACATCTTTTGCATATTCAAATAAGTTTCTTTGTTTGGTTAATTCATAATAGGCTCTGTCAAGTTGCTTTTTGTCATAGCTTACATTTTGTGTCATTTGGTTATATTCATAGATTTTGCGGTTGTATTGTGCTTGTATTTCCATTACTTTATTTTTATAGGCCTGAATACTTTTCTCTAAATTGATTGTTCTTGTTTGTATGTATATTTGAATAGGATGTCTTAAGGTATTTAAAAATTGCTGGAATCCTTCTTCCACAGCTACTTTTTCTACTTCAGACATCAAGTCGTAATTCACCCCTTGGCATTCTATTGCCATAATATAACGTTTTCCATTTTTTTGCACAATCATGTTATCTTCTACTTTGTCAAATTCCATAAAGTCAAATATGGATTGTTTGTTGTATGGTAACGTGCTGGTTTTTGTTTTTTCTGTGTTTTCCTTGTTCCTTTTTTCTTTTGCAATTGCTTTTTGCTTTGGTGGCGCTTTTTTATTTCTTTCTTTCATCCATAAGACGAAATAAATACATCCTAAAATGAATAATACTGGTATTAAAATGCCCAACGCCATCATCAAAATGTTTGTTAATCCATTTTCTTCCATTTCTATTTTCCCCCTTCTTCTTTTGTTTCATATTTTTCTTGCGTTCTGTCTTTGTCAAATATATAAATTTTCCCTTTTTGCATTTTGAATTTTACATATCTTTTGATAACATCATCTATATTTTCTCCTCCTGTTTTTTTGGTAAATTCAAATGCTGTTGTATCTGGGACTTTGAATGTGGCTACAACAAACCCAATTCCTCCAAATGCTAGAATAAATAAAAATCCTAACATTGCCATTTCTAATGCAGAAAATATAAAGTAAAACAGTGTTCCTATTAACATTCCTACTGATGTATATATAAGTGCTTTTGTTGAAAAGACAAATAAAATTCTTCCTTCTCCTTTTACATTTCTTGGTATGTTATAGCTATTCATATTGATTCCTCCTCTTTCGCAATTATTTTTTGATTAAAATACTCCTAATACCATTATACCAAAAAAACGCAAAAAATGTAACATTTTTGCGTTTTTTTTTTGCATTTTTTTAAAATTTAATATATTTGTAATATTTTCGAAACATTTTTTACACAAAAAAGAGTACTTCCTCTTTTTTCAAATTGGAAAGTACTCCTTTTTACCTCTTTCTTGATTAATCTCCCCAACCACTAAAGAATTCGAAGATTGCTTGTGCAAAAACAGATGCTGTAAAGATTAATCCTGCTCCAACAACATATGGCATTAATGTCTTTTTGTATTCTGCCTTTTCTTCTACACTACCCATCATGTATTTAACACCAATTGCAGCTAATACAACAACAGATAACACTACACCAATTGCTTGAACAACACCTAATAATTTTCCACCTGCTTTATCAATAGCATCAGTAGTAATGTCGTTTGATGCTGTAATGTTTCCTGGTGTGGTTGCTGCCATTACAACTGTACTAATTGTAGATACTATCATCATAGTAAGTAATATGATACTTAGTACTTTTTGCATTGTTTTTATTTTCATGTTTATTCCTCCTTTTATTTGTATTTTTATTTTTTTTCAAAAAACATTAAAAACTCATTTATTCTTCTATATTGTAGCACATTGTAAAACATTTTGCAAGTATTATCCTTCAATTTCTTTTACAATATCATAAATTAATTGTGGTACATAGCTTCCTAAGAACACAATGGCAGCTCCCCAAATATATGGTACCATGCTCTTTTTGTACTCTGCTTTTCCTTCTACTGATGTTAACATATATTTTACGCCAATCATACTTAAAATAACAACTGATAAAATAATTCCAATGGCGCGTATCCAACCTAATACAGTTCCTAATCTGGATTTTAGCTTTCCTGAACTGGTTGCATTTGAATGATAGGCATCTAAATCCCCTAAATTAGAGCTAATGGAATCTTCACTATCCTCTGCATTATCTTCTGTTGATGATGAAGTCTTGTCTGTACTTTCTGTTTTACTTGGGCCACCACCCCCTGTTGAAGTTTGGCTGCTAATCTTGATATTCATATTTTGCACATTTTCAACCGCATATGTACATTCTAAATTACCAACGACTACTAATAAAAAACTAGTAATTATAACAATCATTTTTATGATTTTTTTCATCGTTCATCCCTCCCTTTTTAGGTACAAATTTGATTTGAAAATGTCTCTTTATATTTTTTCAAAAAATTGTACAGCAATTTTCCAGATTCCAAATGAGCCAAATATTACAACACATGCAATGACATACACCACTAGCATTTTCTTAATTTCTGCTTTTTCATCCAAGCCTGCTAGCATAAACTTAATTCCTAACGTCATTCCCGCTACAACAGATAATCCCACACCAACCTGAAGGAAAATATTGTATATGTATGACACTGTTGTTTGTAAATTGGTTGTATTAAATCCTGCTTTGTTTGTACTTGTACTTTGTCCAAGAAAATTTTCTGCATCATCAATAATTTCATCTACTCCATCTTTACTAGAATCTATTTCATGGTCACTGGTTCTATTTGGGGAATGATAAATTTTGGTATTGTTTACAATATTCTCTCTGGTATTTTCCACTTCTTCACTTATTTGTAAAGAACTATCATGCACCTCATCCCATTTTTGTTCATATTCACCATCTGGGTCTTCACCCTCCTTTATTATTTCATACTGTGCATCTATATTATCCACAATTTGTTGTAATAATGGCTGTTTTTCAGCTTTTTCTTCTTCTGAGAAAGTTTTATTTTTAAAATTAGCTTCCCAATCCTCATACCATCGATTAAATTCTTTCTTAGCCTTGTCAACCTCTGTTAAATTTTCCGTTTCATTTTCTGTATCTTGATCAATTTGTTTAGCAGTGTTTATGTCCTTTTGAATAGCCTCCTCTTTAACCTGAAAATAGGCATCCAAGTAGGCACACACTTTTGTTGCACTTCTGCTCATATTAGTATCATATTCATCTTTTAAATCCTCTAAAAGTTTCTGCTTCTTGGTCGCAATTTGCTCTGCTGTAGGATTTTCAATTTTCTCCTTTTTCAAAGCTGCTATTGCGTTTTCTCTTGTAATCCTACTTTCTATCTTTTTCACCCAGTCATCTATAGATTTTTTATTAGAATCCCATCCTGCTTTTCTATCTTCCTCTATTGCTTCTTTATATAATTCAGTTAAATTTTTTTCGTCTGCTATTTTTATCCCTATCTCGGAAACACCTTCTATCGCCTGTACATATCTATAATTTGTCATAACCAGCATGACAATTGCTAATATAATGATTACCTTTTTTATTACCCTTGTTTTCATATCTATCACCCCATATTCATTTTCATCTACACTCCTATTAACATTATATCGTATTTTCCATTCTTTTTCAAGATTTTTAGACAAATTGCTTCAACAAAGTCTCTTTCTACCAAAAACAAAAATGGCGTGCTTTCTCTTCGGTTAGACAAACTTATAACTATGCTTGATAACCTAATTTTTCTATTTCTTCTGCCGTTAATTTTGTGGCTTTTTCTATGTCTTCTTGTTTCATACCTAATTTTAGCAATTGTTTTGCTATTTGTAATTTTTCTTCTTTCCTGCCTTCTTTTCTGCCCTCTTGCCTACCTGACTGTTTACCTTGTTTTATCCAACTTTCTTTCTCTTCTAATAACATATCTACAAAACTCATGTGATCTTTTCCCTCCTTTTTTTCAAATTCTTTCATAATTTCTTTGTCTTCAAATATTTCTCCGTACACATAGTGTACAATTTCTTTTAAGATTTCGATGTTTTTTGCATCTTCTTCTGTGTATAATATGTATTCTAATACATTTACCATTTCCTCTGCTGTTTCTGCTTTTTCTAAGCCAAATACCCTTAACATCAGTATATTACTATGTAATATATTTTCCATCTTCAACAAATTAATATCTAATACGCGGTATTCCCCTATACTTTGATTCCTATATCCTTTTATCTTTGGTTGCATTTCTTTTATGCTTTTCTTGGCATTCCATTTTGCTTTCCTACTTGTGTAAATGACAAGGGGAATAATTAATGGAATCGTTATTTCTTTCTGATTTTTTGTTTTGGGATTTTCTAATCTCATAATTTCCACTTGATATTCTGCAATTCTCTGTGCCATATTATAATCAATACGCGATTGATGTTCAATTAAGAAAAATAAATTGGCATTCTTGAATTTATATATCATATCTGATTCTCTATTTTCAAATTGAGTATTCACAAATTTACATGGATATCTTTCAATTTCCTCTTCTGTTATTTTTTCTTTCAACGGTAATTGTTGGTTTAAAATCTCCACTACCTGTTTTTTATCTGACAGTAATTTTCGAAAAATTTTATCATATGGTTGGTTTGTCCTTTTGGTCTTTATCATAAATTTTACCTTTTCTCCTTTCTTGATTTTATACTATCGTTTTTTATTAGTCAAATTTGCTATAACAGTAAATTTTTGTCTTTTCTTTTGTTTCTTTCTCTTTTTTCTTAAATTCTTCTTTTTTGGATTTTTTTCGAATTAATTTTTTGGAATCAAATACATTTATATAATAGCATATAAATTTTGTTTTGGCAACACTTTTTTCCATTTTTTCTATGACAACTAGGGACAATTAGGGACGGTTCTTTTTTGTCCCTTTGGGATATTAGAAAACAGATTTTTAGATAACACATCTTATCATAACACATATATCTTCTATATAAAAAAAGAACAAAACCTACCTTTTTTTCCCTATAGAAGGAACCATATGGTTTTGTTCTCATTTTATTGTTTCATTTTTATTGTTCAAAAAAGAATTTTTTGGTTATGCTCCCAATATTTCTAACCTTTTTTGAAAATCAACTTGAAAATTGAAAAAAAATTTTTTGATTTCTTCCCAGTTATATTCTACAAATGTTTTTGGCAATATCTCTTGCTCTGCATCCTGAAAATAACTTAACCCCATTACAATATTTGCGTAATTTACATTCGTACCACACTTTTGGATTAAACCCTTTGCAAGCTCATCTATGCATATGTCACCTTTACGAATTATATTATATAAATCAAAAAAATCCTTCTTTGCGCCTCTTCCCCCTATTGCTACCACCTTCATTATTGCAATATCTAATATACTTGCCATCCTTAATTTAGGCATTTCTTCCACTTTTACCAATTCTTTTATAATTGGATTTGGATAATAAAAGAAACTAATTTGTACCCCATTTACTATCACATCACAAGTGCCTTTTTGATTTTGCTTTACTTCTATTTTTCCCATAGTTTGTAGCTCTTGTAGCAATACTTCATTATGAAAAATTTCAGGTACACAAAAGTCAAAATCATAAGACTCCCTTAACCCTAGTTGTATTGATAATGCCGTTCCTCCTATCATATAGTAATCTGGTATACTGATTATTTCTGTCATATCTTTTAACAATTTATATCTATCTTTATCTATTATATTCCAATACATTAACTATTTGCCCTCCAATACTCATAGTTCATCGCTTCAGTCCATTGATAATATGCCATATCTTCTTTTTTTAAACCACATTGTTGTCTTAAATAATTCGCCACTAACGGCTTTAAATTTCTACAATTTATTGCTACATCTTTTATATCGTCATTTGTATAATTTTCTTTTATCCACCTAATTGCTTTCAAATCTCCATAACAATATAATCTTGCTATAATATATCTTTTATTTCTTTTTTTATCTAATTTTTCAAATTTAGTATCCCAAAAATACTTTTTAAATTCTTCTGGCATATATTTTCTCCCCTTACATGATTATACTACATTTATAGTATACTACATTTTGCATTTTTTTACAACTATCTTGTGGACAATTAGGGACGGTTCTTTTTTGTCCCTTTGGGATATTAGAAAACAGATTTTTAGATAACATATCGCATCATAACACATGTATCTTCTATACAAAAAAAGAACAAAACCTTTCTGTTTCATTCCTCTTCCCCTCTATAAACTTTATGTTTTGTTAATATTCATATATGCTATTGCATTTTAAAATATACTTAATGTTTTGGCGGAGATGAGAGGGTTCGAACCTCCGCGCCGATTTCTCGACCTAACTGTTTAGCAAACAGTCCCCTTCACCACTTGGGTACATCTCCATTTTTCTTATACAATAATAAAAGGATAAAGATTCCTACTGTATCGTAACTTCTTTATCTTTTTTGGTTTGGCGGAGAGGGTGGGATTCGAACCCACGGTACGCTACAAACGCACGCCAATTTTCAAGACTGGTGCCATAAACCAACTCGACCACCTCTCCATGTGTTTGACAAATGTCTTACGACAGTATTTATCTTAGCATTTTTCTTGACATTTGTCAATAGTAATTTTTGGATTTTTTTAATTTTGCTAACCATTTGCTAACCATATCATATTATTTGTCTTTATGATTGTTCTGAATATGGTATGTTCTTTTGGATTGAATTGCTTGTTGGATTGCTTGTTTTTCTTCTTGTGATAACGTATATTTTGATGTTCCATTTTCTATTGGTTTGGCATATATGTTAGACATCTCTCGAGAATATATTCCATTTAAAACAATTCCTGTGTTGCTGTCATCTAAGATAGCAAGTGTAAAACTTAAATCACTTCCTGTATCTTCAAATGCACTGTATCGTACTAGCCCTATTTTTTGTACGCAGCCTGATACTTCTTCTTGTATATTTTGACAAAAAGATACAATTTCAGCATTTTGCTTTTCTACATTTTCTACATAATATATATACTTTTCTAAATCTTCTTCTATATTTTCTCCATTTCCTAGTTTTTTCATAAATGTTTGGTATCGTTTGTTTAGTTTGGTTGTTTGAATAAAAAGAAGTAAAAATGCTATGCCCAGTATCATCATGAAAATGGCTGATATCATAACTGCTGTATCGCTTTTAAGACTTTCTATTAATATTTCCATGTATCCTCCTCTTCTCAACTTACCCTTTCTATTTCATTAAGTTTAAAATTCTTTCTAAGTCATCATTGCATGTATATTCTATGATGATTTTCCCTCTTCTTTTTCCAGCATCTAATCTAACTTTCGTTCCAAAAAAGCTTTGAAATGTGTTTTCTATGTCGCGGTACAAAACTTGTTTTCTTTCCATTTGTTCTGTTGTTTCCTCTTTTTTTTGTGCAGTTTTTTCTGCTTGTCTAACCGTTACGCCTCTTTCTAACATTTGTAACGCCATACGATATTGTTTTTCTGGGTCAGTCACTGCTAACAATGCTCTAAAATGTCCCTCTGTTAGTTTACCCTCTTTTGCCATTTCTAAAACTCTTGGTTCCAAATTTAAGATTCGAAGGGAATTTGTAATGGCACTTCTACTCTTTCCTAATTGCTTTGCAACTTCTTCTTGTGTTAAATCGTAAGCCTTCATCAAATTTTTAATTCCTATGGCCTTTTCATATGGTGTTAAATCTTCTCTTTGCAAATTTTCAATTAAGGATATTCGTGTATTTTTCTTTTCATCATCTTCACGAATAATGGCTGGAATTTCTTCTAATCCTGCCAATTTACAAGCTCTCCATCTTCTTTCTCCTGCTATAATAGAATAATAACCATCTTTTTTGGCAACAACAATTGGTTGAATGAGCCCAAATTCTTTGATGGATTCTGCTAGTTCTTCTAAAGCCTCTTGTTTAAAATGTTTCCTTGCTTGTTCTTTGTTTGGTTCAACTTCTGTTATTTTTAAGTTCTTCATAACATCTGTTTCTTGTAGTTGTTCTTCTTCTGGTACAGGTCCAAATAGTGCATCTAATCCTTTTCCTAATCCCGTTTTTTTAGGCATATGCTATCACCTATCCTTTCTCTTCATCGTTTTTCTTTAAAAATTCTTTTGTGAACTTTTCATAACTTTTGGCTCCTTTTGAGCGTGGATCATATTCTGTAATTGGCATTCCATAACTTGGTGCTTCACTGAGTCTAACATTTCTTGGGATAACGGTTTTATATACTTTATTTTCAAAATATTTTTTAACCTCTTTTACCACTTGATTTGATAAGTTTGTCCTTATATCGTACATGGTTAATAAGGCCCCTTCTATTTGTAATTTCTTATTTAAATGTTTTTTGACCAAGTTGACCGTATTTAGCAATTGCCCTAATCCTTCTAATGCATAATATTCACACTGAACTGGAATTAAAACGCTGTCTGAGGCTGTAAAAGCATTGAGTGTAATTAATCCTAATGATGGTGGACAGTCTATTAAAATATAATCAAATTTTTCTTTTATTTCTTCTACTTTTTCTTTTAAGCGCTGTTCTCTTGACATCATAGAGACTAACTCTACTTCTGCCCCTGCTAAATTGATATTCGATGGGCATATGAGTAAATTTTTTACAACGGTTCTTTCTATCGCCTCTTGTATTGATGTGTCTCCCACAAGTATATCATAAGTTGAAAATTCAACTTCTTTTTCTGCGCCTAATCCACTGGTCGCATTTCCTTGAGGATCTGCATCAATTAATAATATTTTTTTTCCTCGTTTTGCTAAAAACGTACTTAAATTAATTGTTGTTGTTGTTTTTCCAACACCACCTTTTTGGTTTGCGACTGATATTACTTTTCCCAATTTTATGCCTCCATTCATTTTTAGTAAATTTTTACGAATACATTTTCATTTATTCTATTCTTATCATATATAATAATGAAAAAAATGTCAATGAATTTTTGTGATTTTTTTGAATTTTTTGTCTTTTTAATGAATTGGCTGCTTAGATGGCGTTCCTGCTTTTCTTGGGTACTGGTTTGGCGTTTTTTGTTGTTTGTTTATAACAACAATATTTCTTTCCATATCCGTTTCTGGTAATAAAAATGTGTCTACTTTTTCTATCTTTCCTCCTAAAATTTGTATTGCTTTTTGTGCTGTTTCTATTTCTGTTTCCACATGATTTCCTTTCATACAGACTGCTTTTCCACTAATTTTAACCAATGGTAGCATATATTCAGAAAGCACGGCTAAGTTTGCCACAGCTCTAGAAGTTGCAAAATCAAATTTTTCTCGATTGTTTTTATCTTTTCCAAATTCTTCAATTCTCGCATGTTTAGTTATGATATTCGTTAATTTTAACTCTTTTATCACTTCTTCCAAAAACAATATTCTTTTCTGCAAAGAATCCACTAAAACTATCGTTATGTCTGGTCTGATAATTTTTAAAGGAATTCCTGGAAAACCTGCTCCTGTTCCAACATCTACTAAATACGCATTGGGAGTAATATATGGTTCAACCGTAAAGCTATCAATAAAATGCTTGATTAGCATTTCATTCGGGTCTGTAATTGCAGTTAAATTTATTTTTTCATTCCATGCTATTAGTAATTGCATATAATCATAAATTTGTTTCGCTTGTTGCTCTTCTATTGTGATTTGTATTTGTTTTGCTTTTTCCATGAGAGTCTTGTTCCATGTTTCAAAATCCATTTTCACTTCATCCCTTCTTTGTCTGTAAATAAATCAATAAAACAGAAATATCAGCAGGTGAAACACCTGAAATTCTTGAAGCTTGTCCAATGGATCGTGGTTTCATTTGTTGGAGTTTTTGTTTTGCTTCAATACGAATTCCTTTTATTTCTTCATAATTTATATTTTCTGGTAAGATTTTTTCTTCTAGTTTTTTAAATTTTTCTACTTGTTGTTCTTGTAGTTTGATATACCCTTCATATTTGATTTGTATTTCAATTTCTTCTGCTTCTTGATTTGTTAAATTTGGTCTTTGCTTGTCAATTTGCGCTAAATTTTCATAACTAACTTCTGTTCTTTTTAATAATTCTGCCAATTTTATTCCTGTTTGTAATGGAGTGGTTCCGATTTGCGCCAAAAATTGATTCACTTCTTCTGTTGGTTTTACTGTTGTTTCTTTTAATCGTCTGATTTCTTGCTCAATATGTTGTTTTTTTTCTAAAAATCGGTTATATCTTTCTTGTGAAATAAGCCCAATTTCATACCCTATTTTTGTTAAACGCAAATCTGCATTATCCTGTCTTAATAATAACCTATATTCTGCTCTTGACGTCATCATACGATATGGTTCGTTTGTACCTTTTGTTACAATATCATCAATTAATACACCAATGTATGCTTGCGTTCTATCTAAAATAATTGGCTCTTTTCCCTTGATTTTTTGCGTGGCATTGATTCCAGCAAGTAATCCTTGGCAAGCAGCCTCTTCATACCCAGATGTTCCGTTAATTTGTCCTGCCATAAAAAGCCCCTCTATGCCCTTATATTCTAACGATAGCTTTAAATTAGATGGTTCAATACAGTCATATTCTATGGCATAGGCAGGTCTTGTAAATTCCGCTTTTTCCAATCCAGGAATCGTATGGTATAATGCAATTTGTACATCTTCTGGTAAAGAGGAACTCATTCCTTGTATATACATTTCTTCTGTATCTAATCCAACAGGTTCTACAAAAGCTTGATGTCTTGGTTTATCGCTAAATCGAACCACTTTATCTTCTATAGATGGACAATATCTAGGTCCTGTACCTTCTATTTTTCCAGCATATAATGGTGAACGGTGCAAATTTTTACGTATAATCTCATGTGTTTTTTCGTTTGTATAGGTTAAATAACATTCTACTTGTGAAAATGGTTCCACATGGTCATCAAAAGAAAACGATTGTAACTTGTCGTCTCCTTTTTGTACCTCCATTTTAGAAAAATCTATACTTCTGCGATTAATTCTAGCTGGTGTTCCCGTTTTAAATCGCACAAGATGAATTCCTAATTTTTTTAAACTTTCTGAAAGTTGATTGGCTGCTGCCACTCCATCTGGACCACTTTCCTCAGAAAATTCTCCTATAAAAATTTTTCCTTTTAAATACGTTCCTGTTGCTAAAATAAGTGCTTTAATTTGATAGATTGCACCTACACTTGTTTTGATTGCTTTTACAGCTCCATTTTCAACAATGATATCAACAACTTCAGCTTGCTTTACTTCCAAATTTTCTTGTAATTCTAATGTATGTTTCATTTCTAATTGATATTTTTTTCTATCTGCTTGTGCTCTTAACGAATGGACTGCTGGTCCTTTTGATGTGTTTAGCATTTTGATTTGAATCATACTTTTGTCAATGTTCTTCCCCATCTCTCCTCCAAGAGCATCAATCTCTTTTACTAAATGTCCTTTTGAACTTCCTCCAATATGTGGATTGCATGGCATGTTAGCAATATTTTCTAAGCTAATAGAAAAGATTAAAGTTTTCATTCCTAATCTTGCTGCTGCTAATGCTGCTTCACACCCTGCATGTCCTGCTCCAACAACTGCGACATCATATTCTCCTGCTTGATATTCCATTTATTTTCCCTTCCTTTTTTATTTGCATGTGAAACGAGAAACCGCGTTTTCTTTACGGTTACGTATCAGTTTACAAGTGCATTTTATTACATTATGTAAATTTCATTTTTCGTTTGTTTACGGATCTTTCATTTTCATTCAAAACATTAAAATTTTACCCTATGAGGTCAAAAAACTTTTTTTGTTATTTTTCATTATGTAACTTTTGATGATATTCAAATTTTTTTCTATCAAAAGTAACTTTTCAATTGTATATAAAATATACCTCTACCTTTTTTGCAAATATAGGCTTTTTCTTTTTGAAAATCGTCATATTCGTTTTTTTATGTTTTACTTAACAACTTATCCATTTAATGTATTTTTTTGTCTTATTTTTGATTTTTACGTTTCTTATTTTTTCAGTCTCATTTACCTAAACAAAATTTTGAAAAAATTTCATTTAAAATATCGTCTGTTACGATTTCACCTGTGATATTTCCCAAATTTTCTAAGATTTCTCTTAAAAAGATGGCAATAATATCTAGTGGCATTTGCTGATCTATGACTTCTTTTGCTTTTTCACAACTTAAGTATGCCTTGTGAATAAAATTTTTATGGCGTATATTGGTAATTGTTAAACTGTTGTCTACATTAATTTTTTCAAAGTCAAAAAGTTGGTGTATGGTTTGGTACAAGTTTTGTATTCCTTGCTCTTTTAAGGTGGATATTTTTACAATTGGATGCTTTGTTTGTTTTATTTCTAGTGTATTTTCTGTTATTTTTTGCACCAAATCGATTTTATTTAAGACAATAATAGCTGTTTTTTCTTGTGCTAATTCTAGAATTTTTTTATCCTCTTGTGTCAAGTCTTGGCTACTATCAAAAATTGCAATTAACAAGTCTGCTTTTTCTGCCATTTTTTTTGATTTTTCAATTCCAATTCTTTCTACTTCATCTTTCGCTTCTCGGATTCCTGCTGTGTCAATTAATTGTAATGGAATCCCTTCAATTGTAACATATTCTTCTATGGTATCTCTTGTCGTGCCTTCTATTTCTGTAACAATGGCTCTTTCTTCTTGTAACATAGCATTTAACAAAGATGATTTTCCTGCGTTTGGTCTTCCGATAATTGCCGTTTTTATTCCTTCTTTTAGACGTTTTCCATTGTCAAAGCTGTTCTCTAATACATGTAACTCTGTTGAAACTGTCGCAAGCATTTTTTGTAGTTCTTGGCTAGTTACGGTATCTAAGTCATATTCAGGATAATCAATATCTACTTCTATATTCACCATAACATCCATAACCTTTTGTTTGATTTCTTGTATTTTTTTAGAAAGTTTTCCTTCAAGGCTTTGCATGCCCACTTTTAGCTCTTTTTCAGATTTTGCCTGTATAATATCCATAACAGCTTCTGCCTGTAATAAATCAATTCTTCCATTTAAAAATGCTTTTTTGGTAAATTCTCCTGGTTCTGCTAATTCTGCTCCATTTTGTAAGCACAATTCTAAAATCCTTCGTACAATCATTTGCCCGCCATGTGTCTGAATTTCACACATGTTTTCTGTTGTATAACTTTTTGGAGACTTAAAATAAGATACTAACACTTCATCTACCATTTGATGCTTGTCCATAATATGCCCATATTTGATCGTATACCCTTTTATTTCTTCTATGGGTTGCGGTTGTTTTGGTTCAAAAATTTTCTCTAAGACTTGAAAACATTCGTTTCCACTCATCCTCACAATTCCAATGCCTCCTATTCCGAGGAGCCGTAGAGATACAAGCAATGACACTCATATAAATTCCTCCTTTTGTGGTATGACTTTTTCTATACAAAAAAATAGGTCAAAGTTAGATATTACACCCCTGTAAAATCCGACCTTTGACCTCCGATTTTTCTTTATTTTCTTATTTTTTTAATGAAATGACAACTTTTCTATGTGGTTCCTCCCCTATGCTCATTGTTTCTACTTTTGGATGTCCTTGTAATTGACTATGAATAATTTTTCTCTCATAGGCTTGCATAGGTTCTAATGTAATTGATTTTCTTGTTTTTACAACTGTTTTAGCAACCTTTTGTGCCAATTCTTGTAATGTTTTTTCTCTTTTTTCTTTATATCCCTCAATATCTAGTAATACACGCATTTTTTGCTCTACCCCTTTTGCTGCAATTGCTGATAGAATTGTCTGTAAAGCATATAATGTTTCTCCTCGGTATCCAATTAAATGTCCTAAATTAGAATTATGGATTTGAATTTCTACCCCTGTTTCATTTGTGGAAACATGATACTGTGTTCCTTCTGGAAGTGTTTTTACCCATTCTTCTAAAAATTTTTCAACATTTTCTTTGGCTTTTTGTTGATTTTCTGGGGATATACTTATTTCTGTTTTTTGTGTTTTTATCGTTTCTGGTTTTTTCACATTTTCTTTTACTGTTAATTCTACTTTGACAACACGAGGTGCTAATATGCTAAAAAAGCTTCTTTTATCGTCATTTTGTAATACTTTTATCTCCACGAAATCTCTGGGTACTTTTAATTGTTTCAAGCCATTTTCAATTGCTTCATTTGTGGTTTTTCCTTCTGCAACAACGGTCATTTGCTTTCCCCTCCTAATTTCTATTATTCTTTCACAATTTTATTTAAAACCAATCTTTCAATCATCATAGCCAAATTGTTGACTAACCAATATAATGCTAATCCCAATGGAGCAACCAATGAGATAGAAACAGACATGATTGGCATCATCCATGACATCATTTTATTGGTTTGTTCCATAGGATCTATTTCTTCTTCCTCTTTCACAACCATGCTTTTTTCTTTTTCGTCTTTATTTTCGATAACTTCATTTGTACGTTTTTGATTGGATCCTTGCATTACTGTCACTAATTTCATAGAAATAAATGTTGATAAAATGTATAAAACTGGAATAATATATACTGTCCAATCTTCTAAATTTTGTTGCGGTATTTTACTTAAATCTAATCCTAAAAAGTTCATATTCAATTGATATTGGCTAAGCGATGTATCTTCTGGATTTTGTTCTTGTAAAAACGCAACTTCTCTAATAATATCAATTTCTGGATATGCTGCACTAATGTTTTTCCCAGATTGCCTTAATTGCTCTATATGTTGATTAATCGTGCCTTCGTCTATCTTTTTCATATATGTTAGTGGACATCTTACCATATAGAAAATGGAAATCAATAAAATAAACTGTAATATGGCACTAAAACATCCACTCATTGGACTAATATTTTCCTCTTTGTATAAGCGCATGATTTCTTGGTTTAATTTTTCTGGGTCATTTTTATATTTAAACTGTATCACTTTCATTTGTTCTTGTATCTTCATGTTTTTCTTCATTGATTTTTGTTGTTTGATTGCTAATGGCAACATGAGGATTTTAATAACGAGCGTAAATAAAATCATTGCTAAACCATAGTTTTGAACAAATTGGTAAATAAAGTTCAAAAGATATCCAAATATATTTGCAAAAAATTGAAACATATTGCCCCCTTCCCATTATTTTAACGGGTCATATCCACCTTTTGCTAAAGGATTACAACGTAAAATTCTCCATCCACCTAATATAATTCCTTTCAATGCTCCGTACTTATGAATGGCTTGTTTCGTGTATTCTGAGCAGGTTGGATAATATTTACAATGGATTTGTTTACTGGCAAGCCATGTTGATATATGTTTTTGATACCAATTGATTAAAACGATTAATACCTGTTTCATCTTTTTCCTTTATTCCTTATTTTTTAGGATTTTTGCCTGCATAAATATACTTTCTACATCCTTTTTGATATCTTGAAATTGCACATTTTGTGGATCAGCTTTTTTCTTCCACAAAAACACAATTTGATTTCCTGTTTTTAGCTGTTCTTCATAGAAAGAATAACTCTCTCTGATCAATCTTTTTAGATAATTTCTTTTTACGGCTTTACAGATTTTCACACTAATGGCTAGTCCTAAAAAGTTAAAAGGTTGTTGTCTGTTTTTCTGGATAAAAGCAAGTAGATTTTTTCCAGAAAAACAAGTCCCCTTTGTTAAAACGTTTCGAAATTCGTAATTTTTTTTCATCATTTTGGTTTTTTTCACTACTGCATTTCCCCTTCTGGCAAAATAAGTATGAAAAAATAAATCCTATGCTGTTAATTTTTTTCTACCTTTTGCTCTTCTAGCTTTTAGTACATTTCTTCCTGCTCTTGTTTTCATTCTTTTCATAAAGCCATGTTCCTTTTTTTCTTGTCTATTTTTTGGTTGGTATGTTCTTTTCATAATCTAGCACCTCCTACTGTTTTTTATTCTAAAATAACGAGTATCTCGATTATACCTCATTTCCCATAGGATTGTCAAGTCTATTTGCAAATTTTTTTTGTAATATTTTTGAAATATTTCTTGAGTTTTCCACACTTTTTGAAATACTTTTCCACATTTTTTATTTTTTTTCCACAATTTTATTGACTTATTGACAAAAAATTTGTTATGATAGGGGCATATAAAAAAAAGGTTATTTTCTATGAAAAAAGTAGAATTCGTGTTCGTAAAAAAATGGGCTTTTTTACAGAAATATGACAAAGTTATCAACAGTTGTGGATAACTTTGTGGATAATTTTTAGAAAGGATGTATGACAGATGGATATTGACAAAGAGGAACTTTTAACCAAAATAAAAGAGACCTTAAAAGGTGAAGTATCTGCAATTTCTTATGATACTTGGATCAATTCTTTAGGTATTCAATCCATTGAGAACAATCATATTGTTTTCACAACTTTATCAGAATATCAAAGAGATTTTATCGAAAATCGTTTTAAGGATTTGATATTTTTTACGCTAAAATATATTACCAATAGAGAATTTACTTTTTCCGTGCTAGATTTGTCTGCAGATAAAACTGTTCAAAAAGAAGGAGAAGTCATTAAAGAAACACAATCCAACATACCAGAAACGGAATTGGAAACCAACCGCCAGACGTTAAATCCCAAATATACTTTTGAAACATTTGTCGTCGGAAATAATAATCGCTTTGCACATGCTGCAGCATTGGCCATTGGAAACGAACCTGGAAAATCTTATAATCCCTTATTTTTATATGGTGGCGTAGGATTGGGAAAAACGCATCTCATGCAGGCAATTGGTAACAGAATTATTGAAGAAAATAGAAAATCAAATGTGCTGTATGTCACATCAGAAAAATTTACAAACCAATTAATCAATGCTTTAAAAGACAATAAGACAGAAGTCTTTCGTAATAAATATCGCAATATTGATACTTTGTTAATTGACGATATTCAGTTTATTGCAGGAAAAGAAAGAATTCAAGAAGAATTTTTCCACACATTCAACGCTTTGAGAGAGGAAGGAAAACAGATTGTCATTTCCAGTGATAAACCACCTAGAGATATTGATTTTTTGGAGGATAGGTTAAAATCTAGGTTTGAATGGGGATTACTAGCAGATATTTCTTGCCCAGACTACGAAACACGTTTAGCCATTTTAAGAAAGAAAGCTCAAGATGAAAAAATTATTGTAGATGATGCCATCCTTTCCGATATTGCCAACAAGATAGACTCAAATATTAGGGAATTAGAAGGCGTTTTTAATAAAATAGTCGCAAGAGCTTCTTTAACACATAGTCCTATTACACTAGAGCAAGCCGAAGTGATTATAAATGAATTTAAACTAAAAAGTGAAAAAGTCATTTCAAGTGATTTTATCAAAGAAACCATTTCTAAATATTTTAACATAGATAAAAATGATTTAGCGGGGGAAAAAAGGTCTAATGATATTGCTTTTCCAAGACAAATTGCCATGTTTCTATGTAGAGAAGTTGCCAACATGTCTTTTCCACAGATAGGAAAGGATTTTGGAAACAGGGACCATTCCACTGTTATGCATGCTTATAATAAAATCAAAAAAGAAATAAAAGATAAAAGTAATACCAAGTTAATTGTGGAAAGTGTGAAAAACATCATCACAAGTGATACGGAATAGGGGAGTGTAAGAAATTTGTTACTTTTTGAAATCTCTGTTTGTCAAAATACTTGTTTGAAAAAATAAAATGAATCTTTTCTTACGGAAGTACTACATTCATTATCCACAGGTACTTGTGAATAGGCTGTGTATAAACTGTGTATATCTCTATTTTCCACAAAAAAGTTATGCACATGTGAAAAATTTGAAAAGTTATCCACTAAATTATGCACATGTATTTTATTACGGATTGTAACTTTCAACATAGTTTTCCACAGTTTCCACAACACCTACTACTACTACTACTAAATATATTATTTATTTTATTATTATATTAAAGGAGGAACCAAAATGAAATTTTCATGTTACAAAGACAAAATGTTAAAAGCCATCAACTCTGTTGTTAGAGGTGTAGCTTCAAAGACAACCATGCCTATACTTGAAGGAATTTTTATTCAAACAAATGATAATGAAATTAAATTAACAACCTATGATTTAGAAATAGGAATCGAATATATTATAGAGTGTGAGATAAAAGAACATGGTAGTACAGTAGTCAATGCCATCATGTTTAGTGAAATTATAAGAAAACTTCCAGATACAGAAATTGAAATTACCGTCAATGAAAATAACTTATTAGAAATAGAATGTGAAGGTAGTCATTATAAATTAGCAACAATGAATCCAAATGAATTTCCAGAATTACCAAAAATTGAAGTGGAAAATTCTATTGAAATAGAACAAAATACGCTAAAAACAATGATTAGAAAAACAATATTTGCTGTTAGTACAGAAGAAAGTAGACCGATATTCACAGGTTGTTTAATGGAAGTGGAAAACAATAAATTAAATTTAGTAGCAGTGGATGGTTTCCGTTTAGCGTTAAGAAGAGTGTATTTGAATAAAAAAACAAATGATTTTACAGCAGTGATTCCAGGAAAAACGTTAAACGAAGTCAATAAAATTTTATTGGATTCTTTCGATACCGTAAAAATTGGAATTTCTAAAAATCAAGCTTTGTTTGAGATGGATAATTGTAAAGTAGTAACGAGAATATTAGATGGTGAGTTTTTAAATTATAAAAATGTGATTCCAACGAGTTGGGAAACAAGAATTAAAGTAAATAAAGCAAATTTGCAAGATTGTTTTGAAAGAATTAGTTTAATTTCTTCTTCTAGTATTGAAAAAGAAAAAAAATATCCCGTAAAAGTGCAAGTAGATATTGGCAAAGTCACCATT
Source organism: uncultured Clostridia bacterium (assembly GCA_947625645.1). Lineage (GTDB taxonomy): Bacteria > Bacillota > Clostridia > TANB77 > CAG-508 > CAG-269. The sequence goes on from CANQPE010000012.1 coordinate 22,556, forward strand.
TCTTGTACGAACCAAACAGGAGATGCCAAGGAAGAATTATTTTTAACAACAGAAGGAAAAAACTTAGAAGTAGGGTTTAATCCAAAATATTTTTTAGATAGTTTAAAAGTTATTGAAGATGAGGAAGTATATGTGGAATTTGGTTCTAACATATCTCCATGTTTAGTAAAATCTATTGAAAATAATGATTATGTGTATATGATTTTACCAATTCGTATTAAAGAAGATTAAAATTGAATTTTTTATTTTAATAAAAAATAAATTAAGTGAAATTAAGATTTTTTATGCTATACAAATTGCTAAAAAATCTTAATTTTATTTTTTGTGGAAAAAAAATTTAAAAAAAATTAAAAATAATAAAAAATAAAATAAAAAAAATAGAAAAAATAAGAAAAAAAGAGAAAATAAAATGTGAAAAGACTAGCAAAAAAAAAAAAAAAAGCTATAATAAAAAAAAAATAAAAAAAAAAAAAAAAAAAAAAAAAAAAAAAAAAAAAAAAAAAAAAAAAAAAAAAAAAAAAAAAATAAAAAAAACAAAAAAAAAAAAAAAAAAAATGCTATACTAAAAAAACAATACACAAAAAGGTGAATATCATGTGGATTAAAAATATAAAATTAAAAAATTTTAGAAATTATGAACAATTGGATGTTGATTTAGGAAAAAATGTAAATATTTTTTATGGAGAAAATGCACAAGGGAAAACTAATATTATTGAATCTGTTTTTTTATGCAGTATGGGAAAATCATTTCGTACAAACAAAGAAAAAGAAATGATTCAGTTAGAAAAAGAAAATGCCATGATTGAAATGACTTATGAAAAATCTGATAGAGATGGATGCATAAAAATTGAAATTGGTCAGAAAAAAAATATTTTTATTAATGGCATCAAAATCAAAAAATTAAGTGAACTTTTAGGAAAAATCAATGTTGTTATTTTTACGCCAGATGATATTGAAATGATAAAAGGTGGTCCAGAAAATCGTCGTAGATTTTTGGATATTATGATTAGCCAATTAAGACCGAATTATATGCACATTTTATCGTTATACCAAAAGACAATCAAAGAAAGAAATTGTTATTTAAAAGAAATACAAGAGAAAAAAAAAGATGAAAATTTATTAGAAATTTGGGATGAAAAATTAGCAGAATATGCAGAAAAAATTTTTGCATATCGAAAAGAATTTATTGCAAAAATAATAGAAAAAATTCAAAAAATTCATCAAGAAATTACGAAAGAAAAAGAAGAAATAAAAATTGAATATATTTCTCATTGTGGAAATAGGGAAAGGTATTTGGAATTATTAAAACAAAGAAGAAAATTAGACATCATAAAAGGGTATACGACAAAAGGGATTCATCGAGATGACTTTGTAATTTCGATTAATGGAAAAAATGTGGAAGTGTATGGTTCTCAGGGGCAGCAAAGAACAACAGTCCTTTCTTTAAAGTTGTCAGAATTACAAATTATTTATGATGAAATTGGAGAGTTTCCTATTTTATTATTGGATGATTTTATGTCTGAGTTAGATAGGTCAAGAAGAGAACGTTTGGTTTCACATATTCAAGAAACACAAGTGATGATTACGTGTACAGATAAATTGGTACTTGAAAATTTAGAATTTTTAGAATATAATGTACAGGATGGAAAAATAGTAAGCATAGGAGGAAAACAAAATGGAAAAATATGAGCATAAATATGGGGCAGAACAAATTCAGGTTTTGGAAGGCTTAGAAGCCGTAAGAAAAAGGCCAGGAATGTATATTGGAAGTACTTCTGTTAGAGGGTTACATCATATGGTATATGAGATTGTGGATAATGGAGTAGATGAAGCACTAGCTGGTTATTGTACAGAAATTAATGTTGTGATAGAAAAAGGAAATATTATTTCTGTTACAGATAATGGAAGGGGAATTCCAGTTGAAATACATCCCAAAACAAAAATTTCTACTGCGGAAACGGTGTATACAGTCTTACATGCAGGAGGAAAATTTGGAGGAGATAGTGGCTATAAAGTTTCTGGAGGTTTACATGGTGTAGGGGCATCTGTTGTAAATGCGTTGTCAGATTGGGTAGAAGTAACCATTGAAAGAGACGGTGGTCTTTTTGAGATGCGATTTGAAAAAGGAAAAACTGTAAAAAAACTTGAAAAAATAAAAGATTCTAATAAAACAGGAACAAAAGTTAGATTTTTAGCAGATAATAGCATATTTGAAAGTTTAGAATACGAGTATGAAGTATTAGAAAAAAGATTTAGAGAAATTGCATTTTTAACAAAAGGATTAAAAATTACGATTGAAGATCAAAGAGGGGAAACACCAAAAAAAGCAGAATTTTGTTATGAGGGTGGATTAAATTCTTTTGTTGAATTTTTAAATAAAAACAAAGAAAAAATTTATCCAAATCCAATTTATATTGAAAAATCAGGAGAAGTACCTGTTGAAATTGCCATTCAATATACGACGAGTTATACAGAAAATATATACACTTTTGTAAATAACATTAATACAGTAGAAGGGGGAACTCATTTAGAGGGCTTCAAGAGAGCATTAACGAAAGTGTTTAATGATTATGCGAGAAGTCATAATATTTTAAAAGAAAAAGATACCAATTTACAAGGGGAAGATATTCGAGAGGGAATTACAGCTGTTATTTCAGTAAAAGTAAAAGAACCACAGTTTGAAGGACAAACAAAAACAAAACTAGGAAACAGTGAAGTTGCTGGAATTGTTGCCAGTGTTGTCAATGAAGCTTTATCTACTTTTTTAGAAGAAAATCCACAAGTTGCAAAAGCGGTTTTGGAAAAATGTGTGAGTGCAGCTAGGGCAAGAGAAGCAGCTAGAAAGGCAAGAGAATTAGTAAGAAAGAAGAGTACTTTAGAGACTTCAACATTACCAGGAAAATTGGCAGATTGCAGTAGTAAAGTACCAGAAGAATGTGAAGTTTATATTGTTGAGGGAGATTCTGCTGGAGGAAGTGCAAAACAAGGAAGAGATAGAAAATTTCAGGCAATTTTACCGTTATGGGGAAAAATGTTAAATGTAGAAAAGGCTAGAGCTGATAAAATTTATGGAAATGATAAATTAAATCCCGTTATCATAGCTCTTGGAGCAGGCATTGGAAGCGATTTTGATATTACCAAAATTCGTTATGGGAAAGTAATTATTATGGCAGATGCTGATGTGGATGGGGCACATATTAGAACTTTATTGTTAACATTTTTCTTTAGGTACATGAGACCTTTAATTGAAAATGGAAATGTGTATTTGGCACAGCCACCGCTATATAAATTATACAAAAAGGGAATGCAAGACATTTATTGTTATACAGATGAAGATTTAGAAAAAACTTTGGCAAGATTAGAAAAAGAAGGCGTTGACAAATCTACTCTAGGAATGCAAAGATATAAAGGGTTAGGAGAAATGAACCCAGAACAATTATGGGAAACAACAATGAATCCAGACACAAGAATTTTAATCAAAGTTACAATGGAAGATGCTATCAAAGCAGATGACATATTTACGTTATTGATGGGAGATGACGTAGAACCTCGTAGAGAGTTTATTGAGCAAAATGCAAAATATGTAAGAAATCTAGATATATAAAATTTAAGAGAGTGTTAAAACAAATAACACTCTCTTAATCTATAAACAAATGATAATTTTCACTAAGACTAATATATCTAATATTTAAACCTAATATATATTGCTATATAAATAAGCTCGATACCACATATATTAATCATTCGTTCGACTATTAATACACCAAAAGTAACCATATTCATCCAAAACGAGGGACTAGTAACAACCACTAAAAGTTAGATATAAAAATAGTCTTAGCTCGAATATATTACCTATACTGTAACCATATATGAAATAAGAAAAAAATATAGCTTGCATACAAATAATATACTCTTCTCGCCGACACAGTATTCTATATAACATACAAAATACAATATCTTTGTCCGAATGATAAGAAATAAAAGTTATTTAGTATCACTCTTGGCTCAACTATCATTCATTTTATACTAATAGTATAGACAGAATTAAAGAATTTATTCAAAAATTTCAAAAAAAAATAAAAACGATGAAAAGCCAAAATAAGCGGTTTTCAATTTTTTTTCATATATTTAGTTCAGTAAGAGAAAAATCAAAATAAACACAAAATGGCTAGAAATCAACAAAAAATGAAGGTAAAAAAAGAACTATATAGTATAAAAATGTCAAAATTTGTCGAAATAATTTTCTTGACAAACGAACAAGCCTGTTATAAAATGTGAAAACAAAGGAGGTTGATACATGAAAGAAAAAGCAATCCAAGACTGGATTCCAATAGAGAGAATTGATTTAGATGGAATTGTTCAATTAAAAAATCAAAGATTCCTTAAGATAATGAAAATTGTTCCCATCAATTATCAGTTAAAATCAGATTTAGAGAAAAAGGCAATTTTAAATGCATACAAATTATTTTTAAAAACATGTAATTTCGATATTCAAATTGTGATTCAAAGTAAAAAAGAGGATTTACAAAAGCATATTTTACAAATTCAAAAAAATATTGAAAAACCAGAAAATGAATTTTTAAAAAATATAGCAGAAGAATATATTCATTACATAAATCAAATGAATTTGTCAAAAAAATCTTCAAGTAAAGAATTTTTTATGATCATTCAGAGTGAAAAAATCTCTGAAAAAAATTTTAGTCAAACAGAAGAAATTATGAAAAATGAACTCAAAGAAAAATATTTTAAAATAAAAGAGTGTTTAGCAAGATGTGGAAATTCTGTGGAAGAAATTTCTAATCGAAAAAATGTCATTCAAATTTTATATTCTTTTTTTAATACCAGAAAAATTTTATATAAACAAGAATAAAAAGCAGAAAGGAAGCCATTCATGAAAGAAAAAAGGACAGAAAAAAATACAATCTATTCAGGGGCAATGGATGAAAAAAATAAAATCAGTCCAGCATATTTGAATTTACAAAATCCAAAATATATTGAAATTGATAATTTATATTATGCAGGTTTAATTGTAGTAGATTATGATAGAGAGCAAACAGATTTAATTTTAAAAAGTTTAATTGAAACCAATATTGATATGAATCTTTCTATTTTTTATGAAAAACAAGATTCCTATAAAATGATAAAAGAATTAACGTATCATATTGGAAATGTTGGCGTAGAAATAAAAGGAGCAAATGAAAATAGACAAGATATAGATATAGCAGCGTTTACATACAATGATGCAAAATATATTAGAAAAGAAATGCAAGTAAATAATGAAGATTTATATTTTTTGTATGTATATATTATGATTTATGACAAAGATATCAAAAATTTAGAATATTTTTTAAATAAAATTGAAGGCCTAGCACAAAGCAAAGGAATGCAAACAAGAAGGGCAAATTTTAGACAAGAAGAAGTTTTTTTGGCAACAATTCCTCTTATGGAACATAAAGAAATGATTAAAGAAGCTGCCAAAAGAAATGTTTTAACAACAGGTGTATTAGCAACCTATCCATTTATTTCTTCAACAATTTTTGATGAAGATGGAATTTTTATTGGGACAAATATTTATAATAATTCTCTAGTTTTTATCAATCGATATCAAACAGAAAAATATAAAAATGCAAATATTTGTATTTTTGGAACAAGTGGTGCAGGAAAATCTTTTTATACAAAATTATTAATTTTAAGATATCGATTATTAGGAATGAAACAATATATTATTGACCCAGAAAGAGAATATACAAATATTTGTGAAAACATGAAAGGAACATTAATTAAATTAGGACCAACATCTCAGACATATATTAATATTTTAGAAATTAGAAAAGAAAGTATAGAAGAAGGAGAAAATGGATTTTTGGCAACTAAAATTTCTAAATTAATTGGATTTTTTCATTTGATTTTTGGACAAATGGACGAAGAAGAAAAAGCAATTTTGGAAGAAAAATTAATTGAAACATATCATGAAAAAGGAATTACGTTTGATGATGAAAGTTTATATAAATTAGAAAAAGATAAAATGATAAAAGAATTTAAAGGTCCTAAAGATATGCCATTGTTAGGAGATTTGTTTCGCATTCTAGGGAAAGACGAAAGAACCAAAAAGTTTAAAACAAAATTAATACCTTTTGTTGAAGGTTCTTTAAAATTTTTTAATCATTATACAAATATAGAAATTAATAATGAATTAATTGTTGCTGATGTTTATGATTTAGGCGAAGAAAATTTACAATATGGAATGTATCTTTTTACAGATATTTTTTGGGATAAAATCAAAGAAAATCGAAATGAAAAAAAGGCGATTTATTTAGATGAAATTTGGAGATTAATTGGCGTGACTTCTAATAAAAACGTGGCGAGTTTTATTTATAAAATTTTTAAAACCATTCGAAAATATGGTGGAAGTAGTGTGGCAATTACACAAGACATTTCTGATATTTTTAGTTTAGAGGATGGAATTTATGGGAAAAGTATTTTAAATAATTCAAGTATTAAAACGTTTTTTTCCCTAGAAGAAGAAAATATTAAAATTTTAAGTGAATTTGCCAATTTGTCTGAAAAAGAAAAAGTAGAAATTAAATCTTTAAAAAGAGGGGAGTGTTTAATGTTTGTGGGAGATGACCATATTTTAACAAAAATAGAAGCATCTGAAGGTGAAAAAAATATGATAGAAAACAAGAAAGGAAATTTATGAAAAATATTATTACAGCATTAAATTATCCAGAGTTAAATGAAAAATTACAAAAAGAAAAAAATATAAAAATCATGAATAAAGATATTGTTTATAAAGAAGGCATTTTAGAAATATTAGAAATAAAAAAAGAAATTCATTTAGCGATTATTAATTATGATTTACCAGGAAATATTTCAATAGAAGAATTAATTCAAAAAATATATAAAATCAATAAAAACATAGAATTAATTTTTATTCTCGAAAAAGAAAATCAAGAAAAAGAAAATGTATTAAAAAAATATAATATTAAAAATATTTATTATAATGATGAAATCACAACGAAAAAATTCATTCAAATCATTCAAGAAAAAAATAAAAAAACAGAACAAGAATTAGAAGAAGAAATAAAAGAACTAAAAAAAATAATACGAGAAATGCCAAAAGAGAAATCAGAGAGAAAGAAAAAAAGAGAGAAACTATGGTTAAAAAAACAAAGCCAAAAGACTCAAAACAGGAAACATAATGTTAGGAAAATCCAAAATGCGATTGTCATTGAACGAAAAATGGAAGATGATGAAAAACAGGTGGCCGTAGACTTAGCTAAAAAAATGAAGAACGGAAAAAAACGAGTTTTATTGGTTGACTTGAAATTGAATCATGAAGATATTCATCAAGCATTTCATAAAGAGAAATTGTTTCAGAACATCGAACACAAAAATTTTTTTATTCATATTTATAAAAACGTAAAATTATTAACAGGTTTTTCAAAATTTGTGGAAAATAATCCTCAAAAAGAAATGAAAAAGATAATTAGCATGATAGAAAAAAATGCAAAAAAATATGATATTGTCATAATTGAAATTTTAGAAAATGAATTTTCAGAATTAAATCAAAAAATAATGAAACAAGTAGGAAAATATATTTATATGTTTTCTGGTACCATTTACGATATCAAAAATGCAAAAGAAAAAATAGAAACATATAAAAAAATAAAAGATATGAAACTGTATTTATTTTTAGATCAAAAAAAGTCACCCAAAATTAGTATAGCTATTTTAAAAGAAATATTTAAAAAAGTAAACATATTAAAAAAAGAAAAGCAAATGATTCGATTAATGAAATAGGGGAGAGAAGCGTATGAAAAAAGGATGTGGTAAATGTGGAATTAAAGGAAATGAATGATACAAAAAATTTAGAAATTGAAAATACTGTGTCAAATGAAGTAACACAAAAAAATTTTTTAGAAACAACTTTAGGAAAAACCATTAATACAGCAATTGATATTGGAATAAGAGCGATTTTGCCTGATTTTATAGATGAACAAATCATTCATTTAAAAAATAATTTATTGAATAATGGATTAAAAGAAGGAATCACAAAATCTGTCGATGAGGCGATTGATTTAGGAAAAAGTGCTGTAGGAATTGTAACAGGAAATTTCGAGAATATTAATCAGATGCAAGATGCTATAAAAACAGGTGGAATTATTGATGGAATTTCTAATGTATTAGATTTTGTAGTCGATAAAATGAAACATTCAGGGTTAGTGAATGATCAGACAGCTAATACAATAAAACAAGGAAAGGATGTTATTTTAAACCATGTAGAAAGTAATATTGAAAGTACTTTTTCAGATCAATTAAAAGCAGCAGAGCTAACGAACAAATATATGAACCAATGGAAAGAATATTATAATAATCGAGACTTTGATGGTATGCAGAAAGAATATCAAAAAATACAAAAAGAAATCAAAAAATTAGTACCACTAGAGCAGACGATTCATGAAGCAAGAACCATTCAGAATTTACACCAATTGATCAAAAATAATGGAAAAAATTTTGATTTAACGCCAGAAGAATTAGAACTTGCCAAAAAATTACAATGATAAAGAGAAAATGATAAAAAGAAAGGCATATTAGGGAACAGGTAGGGGGACAATTAAAATAACGAATTTTTGGAAAATCCTTGCAAAATTTCTTTTGTTTTAGTATAATACAAAATAGATAAAATCAAGGAAAGAAGGAAATAGAATGGAAGAAAGACAAGACAGACGAGACGGAAAAATCATAGAAAGAGACATAGAAAAAGAAATGCGAACAGCATATATTGATTATGCTATGAGTGTTATAGTATCTCGAGCGCTTCCAGATGTAAGAGATGGTTTAAAACCTGTTCATAGAAGGATTTTATATTCTATGCATGAAGATGGAATTACTTCTGATAAAGCCTATCGTAAATGTGCCAATACTGTAGGTTCTGTGTTAGGAAGGTATCATCCACATGGAGACAGTTCTGTCTATGATGCTATGGTTAGATTAGCACAAGACTTTACAATGAGATACCCTTTAGTAGATGGGCATGGAAACTTTGGTTCCGTAGATGGAGATAGTCCAGCTGCTATGAGGTATACAGAAGCAAGGATGGCAAAAGTGGCAGAATATATGTTAACTGACATAGAAAAAAATACAGTTGACTTTATGCCAAACTATGACGATAGATTACAAGAACCAACGGTGTTACCAGCAAGATTACCAGCGCTATTAATTAATGGTTCTTCTGGGATTGCTGTAGGAATGGCAACCAATATACCACCACACAATTTAAGAGAAGTCATTGATGGAATTATTAAAATTATTGATGAAGATGAAGTTTCAGACGAAGATTTGATGCAAGTTATCAAAGGACCAGATTTTCCAACAGGTGCTACCATATTAGGTCTTGAAGGAATTAAACAAGCCTATACCACTGGTAGAGGAAAGATCACCATGAGAGCAGAAGCTGAAATTGAGGAAATGAGTGGAGGAAAACAAAGAATTATTGTCACTTCTTTACCATATCAGGTCAATAAAGCAAAATTGGTAAAAACAATTTCAGATTTAACGAAAGAGAAAAAAATTGAAGGAATTACGGAAGTTAGAGATGAGTCTGATAGGCAAGAAAAAACAAGGGTTGTCATAGAACTTAGAAAAGATGCCAATGCACAAGTGGTGTTAAATCAATTGTATAAGCATACACAAATGCAAGATACATTTGGTGTTATTTTACTAGCATTAGTGAATGGAGAACCTAAAATTTTAACATTGAGACAAATTTTAGATTGTTACATTGACCATAGAAAAGAAGTTATTTTAAGAAGAACACAGTTTGATTTGGACAAAGCCCTAGCAAGAGCTCATATTTTAGAAGGATTGAAAATTGCATTAGATAATATAGATGAGGTTATTAGCATTATTCGTTCTTCTTATGATAATGCCAAAGAAAGATTGATGGAACGTTTTGGGCTATCAGACATTCAAGCACAATCTATTTTGGACATGAGGTTGAGGACATTACAAGGTTTGCAAAGAGAAAAAATAGAAGAAGAATATAATGAATTAATGAAATTAATTGCACATTTAAGAGACGTTTTAGCAAGTGAACGACTTGTGTTTGACATTATCAAAGAAGAACTACTTGAAATTAAAGCAAAATTTGGTGATGATAGATTAACCAAAATAGTGGCAGCGGAAGGGGAGTTTGTTGTAGAGGATTTAATTAAAGAAGAGCAAACGGTAATTGCCCTAACACATTTTGGATATATCAAAAGAATGCCAATTGATACTTATAAGAGCCAAAGGCGAGGA
>CANQPE010000013.1 GCA_947625645.1 uncultured Clostridia bacterium
GCAACGGTTAGCAACCCTTGCATTTCGACTTTGTCTTTAAAGTCTTCTCTTTCTGCTAGGTCTCTTGCTTCTGTTGCTTTGTTAATTAAACCATTATCTCCTGATATTGCGCCTATGGTAATTCCTGCTAATAAAATGATGATGATAATAGTGATGATTAATGTTGTAATTGTAATTCCGTCTATTTTGCTTATTTTTCTTGTCTTTGTTTTTTATTTTGAGATTCATCTTTTCTTCATCCTTCCTTTTACATAATTCTTATCGTACATTTCTATTTTATCATTATATGACATTAAACGTCAATATTTTTTATAATTTCATTTATATTACAATCTTGTTACATTTTTGTGACATTTAATGTCAATATCTTACTGATTTATTTTATGTCATAATATTACTAGCAGAATTTAAACAGAACATTTTTTGAAAAGGTAAATTGAACATAATTGAATTTTTATTTTTTATGTCTATCAATATTAGAAAGAAAGGATGAAATTTCATATGATAAAAGAAAAACGTAAAGCATTACATTTAACGCAAGAGGAAATGGCAAATGATTTAGGTATTAGTTTACGACAATACGTAAGAATCGATACAGAAGAAGATTTACCAAGAAGAGATGTTTTACGACATTTAATAGAAAAGTTTGCATTAACAAATGAAGAAATTGGTCAATATATTCGTGACATCTGTAAAAAAAATTCGTAACCATAAACGATTTTAATCATAAATTTGTCTTACATATACAAAAAAAGTGTGTACCACCTCCAGAAAAAAATCTGCATGATTTTTATTTTCTAGAAGTGATACACACTTTCTGATATGCTTTTTATTTTCTAAGCTCTGCCCCTACTTGTTTTTGTAATTCTTCCATAATGCCATTCATAAGGCTATTTACCTCGTCATCTTGCAAGGTTTTATTTTTATCTCTAAACTGCAAACGATACGCAACACTCTTTTTATTTTCTCCCAATTTTTCATTGCGATATATATCAAATAATTCCATACTCTCTAACCATTTTTTTGCCTTCTTGCTCACAATTTTTTCAATTTGCCCTACCTCAATTGCCTCATCTACAATCAGCGCAATATCTCTTTCCACTGCTGGAAATTTTGGTATTTCTACATATTTTTTGTGATTGCGCGCATATTTTACTACTTTAGTAATATTCAATTCTGCTACATACACCCTTTGCGTCATCTCATAATTCAATAACACTTCTGGATGCACCTCTCCAAATGTAGCAATAACATCTTTTCCCACCATGAAGTTAGCACATCTACCAGGATGGTAAGATAGATTGGTTTTTTCTTTTTCAATGTCATAACGACTCACAGAAATTTGTGCTAAAATATTTTCTAATAACCCTTTTACCACATAAAAATCTACTTGTTCTCCATACATTCCAATGGTTAAAATCGTTTCCTCTGCTGGCACTTCTCCTTGTTCTACTTTTCCACCAATATTTTGGTATCTCCTTGAAATATCAAACAAATATGCCTCCTTATTTTTTCGATTCATATTCGTTTTTATCGTTGCTAACATACTTGGAATGGTAGATGGTCTCATATATTTAAAATCATCATTTAATGGATTGGTTAAACAAATGGCCAACTGTTTTACCTCTGGGGCAATGTTCGATTTTTCTAGTTCTTTTTCATGAATAAATCCATAAGTATAGATTTCAGATAATCCATTGTTCTGTAAGGTCTCTAATATTTTATCTTGGATGTTTTGTTCTTTCGTTTTCACACCAAGCGTTGTATCTGCTTTGATTAATGTGGTATCTAAGGTATCATACCCATAAAACCTTGCAATTTCTTCTGCCACATCTGCCATTTGTTCAACATCTTGTCTAAAATATGGGACTGTTATGACATCTTGTTCCACTTTCATCTCTAAACGTTCTAAAATGTCAACCATCTCTTGTTTAGAAAGATGCGTTCCTAATAGTTGATTGATTTTTTCTGGTTCTAGCTTGATTTTGTTTTCTTTTTGTGGCGTTGGATATTTGTCAATTTTTCCCTCAATTGCCTCTCCGGCACCTAACATCTCTACCAATTGTACTGCTCTATTGACTGCCTTTAATGCGTTTTCTGGGGACAAACCTTTTTCAAATCTAGAAGAACTTTCTGTTCTTAGCCCTACCTTTTTTGCCGTTTTTCTAACGGCCCCTCCATAAAATACCGCAGATTCAAATACCACCATTTTGGTATCTGTTTCAATTTCTGAATTTAAGCCTCCCATAACGCCAGCAATGGCAACTGGTTTACGACAATCCGCAATCACTAAATCATTGGTATCTAGCGTTCGTTCTACCTCATCTAATGTCGTTATTTTTTCCCCTTGTGTTGCTCTTCTTACCGTAATATGTTTTCCTTCAATGGATTCAATATCAAACGCATGCATTGGTTGCCCCATCTCTAACATAACATAATTGGTAATATCAACAATATTATTAATGCTTCTCATACCACATGCATGAAGCCTTCTTGTTAACCATTTTGGTGACGGACCAATCTTGACATTTTTGACAAGCCTAGCAATGTATCGGTAACATAAGTCTGGTGCTTGTATGTCTACACGTAACCCTTCAATTTCTTCTTTATCTGGAACCAATTTGCTTGCCTCATCGATGTCTTTTCTTGGATTTTTAAACTCTTTGTGCAAAGCTACTGCCGTCTCTCTTCCTAACCCTTCCATGGATAAACAATCTGGTCGGTTTGGTGTAATTTCAAAATCGATGATTTCTTCTTGTAGTTCCAAAACCTCTACAATATCGCTTCCCAATTTTGTTTCAAAATCAACACCTGGTAATACTTGAATGCCTTCTTTTTCCCTTTGCAAAATCATAATCCCATTTTCAATCTGTTTGGGAAAATCGTTGACATGTATTCCTAATTCTCCTACAGAGCACATCATTCCACAAGAAGACACACCACGAAGTAACCCTGTTTTAATATGAACATCATTGGGCAACTCTGCCCCATCTTTTGCAATTGGCACAATATCTCCCACTTGAATGTTAGGCGCCCCTGTTACAATCTGCAAGATTTCATCTCCTACATCTACTTTTGTCACTAGTAAATGATCTGAATCTTGGTGCTTTTCAATCTCCAAAATCTTACCAACCACAACATGTTTAATGTTCTTTCCTGTCTGCTCTATGGTCTCCACCTTTTGCCCTGCCATTGTCAAAATGTCTCCTAACGTTGCGGTGTCAACATCTATTTCACTATATTCTTCTAACCATTCTCTACTTGCTTTCATCTTTCTTCCTCCTTCTCTAAAATTGTTTTAAAAACCTCACATCATTCTCATATAACAACCTCATATCTTCAATGCCAAATTTTGCCATGGCAATTCTTTCCACTCCGAATCCAAACGCAAAACCAGAATATACCTCTGGGTCTATGCCACAATTTCTTAAAACATTAGGATGTACCATACCACACCCCAATAGTTCTATCCAACCTTCGCCTTTGCAAACGCGGCATCCCTTACCACCACATACAAAGCAAGATACGTCTGCTTCTGCTGATGGTTCTGTAAATGGGAAGTGATGTGGTCTAAATCTAATTTTGGTGTTTTCTCCTAAACATTTTTTGGCAAACATCTCTAAGGTTCCTTTTAGGTCTGTCATAGCAATATTTTTGTCCACAACTAATCCTTCAATTTGGTGGAATACTGGTGAATGTGTTGCATCCACAGCATCTGAACGGTACACTGTTCCTGGGCATATAATTTTAATTGGTGGTTTTTGCGTTTCCATAACCCTTGCTTGCACCGGTGAAGTTTGGCTTCTTAATATAATATCTTCTGTAATATAGAACGTGTCTTGCAAGTCTCTTGATGGATGGTCTGCTGGTGCATTCAATTGGTCAAAATTATAGAATGTTTTTTCCACCTCTGGTCCATCTGCAATTTGATACCCCATTCCTAAAAAGATAGCTTCTACTTCTTGAATCACTTGTGTTATGGGATGAATAGAACCTAATTTTGTTTTCTTGCTAGGTTCTGTTACATCTATATTTTCTGTTTCTAACCTTTTTTGTAATTCTTCTTTTTCTAATTGCTTTTCTTTTTTCGTAAATTCTTCTTCCAATCTGTCTCTTACTTCATTTACCAACTTTCCTACAATTGGTCTTTCTTCCGCACTTAAACCTCCCATTCCTCTTAAAACAGTCGTCAACTTTCCTTTTTTTCCTAAGTATTGCACTTTGATGTCTTGTAATTGTTTTAAATCTTTTGCATTTGCTATTTCTAGCATAGATGCTTTTTTCATGACTTCAATTTGTTCTTGCATACGTTTTTGTCTCCTTTCTTTTTTACATCAAATACACCCATTTCTCTCCTGTTATAGGACGAAATGGGCGTTTCGTGGTACCACCTATATTTATTAGTTTATGTGAAAACTAACCTCTCAGCAGCGATAACGAGCTTAACCGCTTCCTCCTACTTTTCTCTTCAAAGGAATACTTGAAAAAGTGAAATTTCAATCCATGCTACCCAAATGGCTTCCAGCCTATGACCATTTTCTCTGTTTGATAGTTTCTCATGTCTTTACTTTGCTTTTTCTCATGTTTGCATTATCATATCATATTTTTATGCGATTTTCAAGTTTTTTTCATAATTTTTTTATAAATCATTGATTTTATGTTACTTTGGTGGTATAGTATTGTTGTATGAAACATTTTTAAGCAAGGGGTTCTCACACAATCATCAAAAAGGAAGGGTAAAGCTATGGAAAAATGGAGAAAAAAAGCCATACGGCTAGAAGAGGATCTAGAAACCTTTGAAATGGAACATCCTGACATCACAATTGTTCGTAACTGGCATGGAAAAATCAAGGATGTGCAATTTCCCAGTAATCATGACGGATACTTCGTTATCTTTAATCCATTTGAAGTGCTCTATATTGATTACTTTTCAAACACTCGGGAACATGTTACATTTCCTTCGTAACCTTGCAAAAGAAATTGCATGTTGCAATACTATTACAACGCAAAAGAGATGTGTGCTTTTCAGCACCATCTCTTTTTTGTGCCTTACCCAAATAGACTCATTTGATTGCTTTGGCTCATTCCTTCTAGGCAACCAAACTTCTTTAATAAATCGGTTACAGCCACACCTACTTTAGAACGAATTTTTAAGTCATCAATTGACATAAATTTTCCTTCTTTTCTTGCATGTTCAATGCCTTCTGCTGCCACAGTTCCTAACCCAGGAATACTATTTAAAGGAGGACGTATGCCGTTTTCTTCTACAATAAATTTCGTGGCACTAGATTGATATAAATCCACTGGCAAGAAGGTAAACCCTCTTTCATACATTTCCAAAACCAACTCTAGCACTGGGTACATGGCTTTGTCTTTTTGGGTTGCATTGTTTCCCAATAAATCAATTTCCTTCATTTTGTTTTTTACTTTCTCTTTTCCATCACACATAATTTCATAGTCAAACTCTTCTGCTGCTCTAATGGAGAAAAATGCTGCATAATACGCTTTTGGCTGATGTACTTTAAACCAGGCAATACGAAAAGCATTTGTAACATAGGCTGCCGCATGTGCCTTTGGAAACATATATTTAATCTTTTCACAAGATTTGATATACCAATCTGGTACATTATGTTCTTTCATCATTTTGACATATCCCGCCCATTTTTCTGGATCTTTTAAGGCTTTCCCTTTACGCACTGTTTCCATAATTTTAAACGCTGGATTTGGTTCTAACCCTTGTTTTATCAAATAAATCATAATATCGTCACGGCAACAAATGGCTTCTGTTAATGTGACAGTTCCTTCTTGAATTAAGCTTTGTGCGTTTCCTAGCCATACATCAGTTCCATGAGATAAACCAGAAATACGGATAAGTTCATCAAAGGTAGTTGGTTTGGTATCTAACAACATGCCTCTTACAAACTTGGTTCCAAATTCTGGAATGCCATAACTTCCTACTTCTGACTTTATTTGTTCTGGTGTCACACCTAACGCTTTGGTAGAACTAAAAATCGACATTGTTTCTTTATCATCTAATGGTACTTTGGTTGGGTCAATTCCGGTAATATCTTGTAACATACGAATGACGGTTGGATCGTCGTGCCCTAGAATGTCTAATTTTAATAGGTTGCTATCTATGGAGTGGTAATCAAAATGGGTGGTAATAATATCAGAGTTCGGGTCATCTGCTGGATGTTGGACTGGGCAAAACTCATAGATTTCTCTTCCTTTTGGTACAACAATAATTCCCCCTGGATGCTGCCCTGTTGTCCTTTTAATTCCTGTACATCCTACAGATAAGCGCTTTATTTCTGCTTGGTTGATGGGAATATGTCTTTCTTCAAAATAGTTTTTGACATAGCCATATGCTGTTTTGTCAGCAACGGTTCCAATGGTTCCTGCTTTAAATGTTGTTCCTTTTCCAAAAATAACCTCTGTATAACGGTGTGCTTTTGCTTGATATTCTCCTGAAAAGTTTAAGTCAATATCTGGTTCCTTATCACCATTAAACCCTAAAAAAGTTTCAAATGGAATGTCCATTCCGTCTTTATCTAATGGGCTTCCACACTTTGGACAAGCTTTGTCTGGTAAGTCAAACCCATTTTTATACCCATAGTCTGTAAAATCTGAATACTTACAATTAGGGCATCTATAATGAGCTGGTAATGAATTGACTTCCGTAATTCCTGTCATATTTGCCACAAAGGATGAACCAACTGACCCTCTTGACCCTACAATATATCCATCTGCATTGGATTTCCACACCAATTTTTGTGCAATGATGTACATCACAGAAAATCCATTTTTGATAATAGAATCTAATTCTTTATCTAACCTTGTTTGCACAATTTCTGGCAATGGATCCCCATACAGTTCGTGGGCTTTATGGTACGCAATATCTTTAATGGTTTGTTCACATCCTGGAATATGTGGTGGACATTTTTCTGGTGAAATAGGGCTAATTTGCTCACACATGTCTGCTATTTTGTTGGTATTGGTTACTACGACTTCATATGCTTTTTCTTCTCCTAAATAGCTGAATTCTTGTAACATTTCTTCTGTTGTACGTAAATATAAAGGGGCTTGATTGTCTGCATCTTCATATTTTTGTCCCGCTTCTAAAATGCGCCTATAAATCTCATCTTGTGGGTCCATAAAGTGTACATCACAAGTAGCAACGACTAATTTATTTAGCTTTTCTCCTAATTGCACAATTTTGCGGTTAATGTCACGTAGCTCTTCTTCATCACGCACCGTTCCATTACGAATTAAAAATTGATTGTTCCCCGTTGGTTGTATTTCTAAATAGTCATAATCTTGGGCAATTTGTTCAATCTCTTCATCTGTTTTTCCTTGTTCGATTGCTTGGTATAGCTCTCCTGCTTCACAGGCACTCCCTAAAATTAAACCTTCTGAATATTTTTTGAACAAGCTTTTTAAAATACGGGGTTTTCTATAAAAATAGTGCAAATGAGATAATGATACCAAACGGTACAAATTGCGTAACCCCACATAATTTTTGGCTAAAATAATGGCATGGTAGGTTTTTAATTTTTTATACTCTTCTTTTTTGGCTTGTTCATCTGCTGCGACTCTATCAATATCTTCTACAACTTCTGCACCTTTTTTTCGCAACATCTCAAGCATCACACGAAATACTTTAACAGTTGTATCTACATCATCTAAGGCTCTATGTGCTACTTCTACTTTAATCCCTAAGTTTTCTGCAATTTTTCCTAATTTATATTTCTTATAATCTGGAAATAAATCTTTGGCTAAACTTAATGTATCTACATACGTATAGTCAAATGGGTACCCTAACACTTTTGCATTTTGTTTTAGAAACCCTACATCAAAATTAGCATTATGTGCTACAATCACACTGTCTCCTAAAAATTCTAGTAGTTTTGGAAACACTTGCTCAATGGTTTCTGCATCGATTACCATGTCATCTGTAATATGGGTTACTTCTGTAACTCGTTCTGGAATGTGTCTTTGTGGGTTCACAAAACAGCTAAATTCCCCAATGACTTCTCCTGCTTTATATTTCATGACACCAATTTCTGTGATTCTATCATTTGTTGCTGAAAAACCTGTTGTCTCTAAATCTAGTACGCAATACGTTGTGTCAAGTGGTTGTCCTTTTCCATTGTATACAGATTTTGTATTATCTGGTGCTAGGTAGGCTTCTACACCATAAATAACCTTCATGTCTGGGTTATCTACCCCTAATAATTTATGGGCTTCTGGAAATGCTTGTACTACACCATGGTCTGTGATGGCTATTGACTTCATGCCCCATTTCATTGCTCTTTTAATTAAATCTGTTGCTGAGGTTATGGCATCCATTTGACTCATTTGTGTATGCATATGTAATTCTACTCTTTTGACTTCACTGTTGTCTTCTCTGGTTTCTTTCTGTAACCCTTCTGCTTCTACAATGTTACTTACCATAATCGTTAATTCATTTGAAAAGCTATCCATTTGTGCCGTCCCTGCCAACTGTACGCCCTTAACTTTTTCCAACCTTTTTATGACTTTTTTACCTTGGTCTTTTTGTACAAATGCTTTGCAAGTCATAGTACTTGTTCCGTCATAGACATCAATGCTTAATATACTTCTACCACCTTTGATTTCTTTTTCTTCTACCCCAATGACTTCCCCTTTTATGCTAACTTTTCCGTCATCTACGCCTAAATCTGCAACCTTCACTAATGGTTCTTTAATATTAACGGTGTTTCCATAAATAATTGGTGTGTCCTCTTCTTCTGTTGGTAATTCTGGTATATCATTTTCTGCTTGTGTAATGGTATTCGCAATAATGGCAATGTCTCCCAAATAGGTGTCTAAATTTGCTTTTCCTGTTATTTTGATTCCTTTTGCATCTTTCATTTTTTGGGCAATTTGATTGCCTTCTGCAATATCTTTTGTAAAAGATTTGCACGTTACCGTTCCCGTGCCGTCATAAATTTCGTAGGTAATCATCCCTTTTCCAGATTTTGTTTCTCTTGCCTCACAGGTTAAGATTCTTCCTTCTAAGGTTACTCTTCCATCATTTGCTGTTACGTCTTTAATTTTCATTTTCTTTTCTTTGGCTTTTGTTGTTTTTCCCATAATATATTCTTTTGTATGTTCTTCTTCGACTGGGATATTCTCCTCTTCTGGAATGTACCCTTCTTCTGTCTCTGGCATTTTATAATCTGGATCATGAAATTCTGGAATATCTTCTTTTGGCATTTCTGGTACTGGTTGCATAATGGTTCTTTGTCGTTCTTGTTCTTCTAACTCCCTCATATGTTCTTCATATTTTAAAACATCCGCTGGATCGATTTGTTCTTCAATTTCTACATGGTAGTCTTTTCCATATATGTTTTTTATTAATTTTTCTAAGGCTTTGTCTGTCTTTTTTAACTTTAAAAATTCCGCCCCTCGTATTTGCATCTTCACGTCAATTCTGTCTTCTGTTACTTGTATCTTGCTTTTTAATAGTAACATTGGTTTGGCTAATGGATATTTGTGTGCCATATAGCAAATGAGGTTTGTCCATTCTTCTTCTATCGTTTTTACTTGTACCGTATCTGTATACAGAATTTGGATTTCAACATTTTGGAATTGAAAACGTTCTCTCAAATATTTTTCAAAATACCAGAGTTCTTTTATTTCAATATATTCGTCTGATTGAATACATAGTTGTAAATGATTGTTTTTTTTGATTAAATTGAGTCCTTGAATTTTAGCGTCTATCATGTTGGTTTTTGCTTGATAATCTGAAAATATTTCTTTTATTTTTTTGGTATGTGTTTGTACTTCTGGCATAATACTACTCCTTCTTTTTTTTCTTTTTTCATTGTAGCACAATCTAAAAAAAAAGAAAAGCGAACAAAGTTATAAATTTTCAAATTTTTCCATTACTTCATATAATCCTGTTAAATCAGTAATGACAGCATCTGCCACATTCTTTTCTTCTTCTGAATATTTGTTTTTTCTATCTATGAGAACAGAATATATTCCTACACTTTTAGGTCCTTTTACATCTTCTGATAAGGAATCTCCTACAAAAACAACTTCCTCTGGTTTTAATTTTATATCAGCCAATATCTTTGTATAAAATGCTTTATGTGGTTTATATTCTTTTAAACTTTCAGACGTGTAAATGCGATCTACTTTCATATTATTGTTTTTTATATTTGTCATGAGTGGTGCTGTATCTGTCGTGGATCCTATGTATATTTTATATTTTTCAGAGAGTTTGTTTAAAACCTCGTTTGTTTCCTCAAATGCCTTCCTTTTGTCTAATGTATCTAACATTATTTTTACATCTTCTTTAAAATTTCCTTTTAGATGATAAAATTCATATAACATTTTTAAGTCATTCTCAAATACGACTTCCTCCGTCACAAATTCTTGCATTTCATCCATTTGCTTTTTATGAAATTCTTTCCATTTTTTGTAAAATACCTTTGCATCCATATTTACATTGATTTTTTTCAAAATTTCTCCTGCTGCTGTTACAGATCCATTTCCTGTTGAAATTAATGTTCCATACACATCAAAAATGATTGCTTTTTTCATAGTTCATACTCTCCTTTACTTTTATCTAATTTTTTTAATATATTATTTAATTCTTCCATTATCATAATCTCTCCATCTTTTGTAAAACTTGCCCTATTATTTTTCATTTGTGCTATTAATTTTTTGCATATTGTCTTAAATTCTAACTGCTGATTTTGTTCTAACTCTCTATTTCTTATTTTATTAAATTGCTCTATTATTCTATCCACATTGTTTCCTGCATCTTCATATACTAATCTATGTTCATAATCATATATTTCAATATCTTCTACTTGTCCTTCTTGTAATATTTGTCTTAAATTATACGGAATTAAACTATAAACCTTATCATGATCACTTGCATATCTTCCATACCCTTTGCCGCAAAATACTTTCTACATATCTCATGCAACATCTTAATCTACTTGCATATATATTACAAGCAATAGCAATTATGGAAATACTATATCCATTATTTATAAATTCCTGTATTTGTTCATTTATCTCGTCCACATTTGTCATAGATGTATGTATCAATAAATTATATCTTTCTGCACTTAAATCTTGAATTAATCTATGTCGCCATTCTTTCATTTTTTGCATTATTTCTGGTACTTCATCTGTATGATATTTTTGTATTATTTCTCGATAATTTGGATAGTATCCTCGCCATAAATCGTTATCTATCATAACATAGCCATCGTGTGGTATTTTATACATTAAAGATGTTTTTCCGCTGCCCGTCTGTCCTACTATATATCTTACATTAGGCTTTTCTTGCGGAATTCTTCCTTCTATCACATCATTTTTCATTATATCATATTCCATATCTAAACCTCTAAATTCCCATTTATGTTATATTTTTTTATTTTACTATTATACCCATTTAAAATTTTTGCAATTTCTTGACTACTTTTTTCAGTTAAATTATCTCTTAATTTTTTTATTTTTTTAATTTCTTCTTTGTCGCCATCGTGAATATTAAGTATTTCTATATATTCAGTTAATGTTTCAATTGCTAATTCTATTTGTGTATTTTTCAAAAACATTCCATTATCCCCATTCTTTCATTATTTTTTTATACATCTCATTTATTATAATTGTTCCCATTAAAAACTCTGCATAGCACTGTTTCGTTCTATCGCCTGTTCCAACTATTCTTGGATATGTATCTGATAAAAAATGAATACCTGCTAATAAATTTAGCTTGTCTACAAATACCGCTTCACTTTCATCTTTATTTATATAAAATTTGTATTTTTTAAATTCTTGTATTGATATTTTAGCCATATCGTTCAATATTATTTTCTTTTTATCAGTAAACTCTATATAACTAGTTACATTTTTCATATCATAACCGGTTGTTCTTAAAATAAACCTTTCCTCTCTTATTGATTTCCAACCGTAAAAGTAAAATAATACCTTACTGCAATCATAATATGGATCAAAGTATGGTTTTCCAGCATTCCAAATTAGATTTTCTCCCCTTGAATCAATAATGTATTGTTGATTTTCTTTAATAACAACATTGTCTAAAATGATATCTCCACTTAAACATAAACCCAGTATATCTTCAAATTTGTTTTTGTATTTTTTATATATTTCATCTAATAAATAAATTGGGTTTTCGTATTTTATATCATTTATCATTATTGCTTCAAATGTGAATACATGTTTAAAATAATCTAACACATATTCTGTTTCTTTTACCTTTTGAAGTCTATCTTTTGCTCTAATAATTCCCTCTTTGAGCATATTAATTTTTGGTTTTATTGTATCCTTCGTATAAATTGATAAAAATATTTCACACATATTTTTTATTTGTTTTTCAACAAAATCTTTGTCAGTACTTTCTTCATATATATAATCTGAAATTGTTTTTCCTTCTATATATTCTTCTTTTATAAAAGTTGAATTATGATAATCTTTTATCTCATAGATTTCAGGTAAACATTTAATATTTTGGGTATCTAATATATCTTTCATTACTTTTATTTGTATAGCTTCATTCTTTAATTTTTCATTACCATTAAAAGCTCCATTTCCTATACTCATTTTTAATATAAATCTTTTCTGATTCTTTTCTACTAAATATGCTTTTGCATAAGAACCACCAATATATTCTTTAATTATTTTACCTTGTTCTATTTCATTTATGTAATAACTATATATTATTTTTCGTATATCTTCGTCAAAATTTTCTACTATATATCTATTTCCCAGATATCTCTTCATTTTTTCATTATTAACATTATATTCTTTATTACATTTTACAACATCTTTTATTTCTATCTTTTTATTAACTATTTCTTCTATTGCTTCTATGAAATATTTAAGTTCTTTATTGTCAATATTGTTATTACTACTTACATTTATTGTTTTGATACCATTATCATTATTTTTTATGATTATATCTAAAAGTTTTATTAATGTCTTATATGTAATAAAATCTTTTCTTGTTGTTGTTATTTCTATTTCCTTACCCTTAAAAGATTTTATTACTAAATCATATATTATATTTTTTTCTTCTTCTATACCGTATAAATATGTTGGTCTTAAAATGAATGCTTTTTCTATAAGTAATGTTACTATTATTTCTGATATAACTTTACAATATTCATATATAGGAAAATATCCTTTTATTTTATGTAATGTTAAAAAATCTATTAATATTTCTTGTTTTATACCTTCTTTTATCTTCTGATTCGTATATTTGGCAATATCAATTATTTTTTTTGCAATATCTAATAATTTCTTGTAATTTTTAATATTTTTCAAATCTTCTTCATCTGTGTAACTTGTTCTATTAGGAAAAATATTATATATCTTTGCAGATGAAAAATATATAAATTGCTTGCCTTTTATATTAGCTTCATTTTTTATAATAAAATTTGCAAGAAGAAAACAATTAGAATATATATATTCTACATATTCTTCAACTTTAGGCATTGTTCTCGTATCAGACACTAAATATATAATAGCATCACTAATATTAAGGTTTTCGAATTTGCTTGTTTCTCGTTGGCTATATTTAGTAATGCAATTATTTTTCGCTATTTCTGTTTTTTCAATTACTTCTGCAATTTTAGAGTTTTTTCCAATAATACATATATTCATTTTTCCATTCCTCTTTTAGATTTTACACAAATTATATCATTGTTTTTTTTTACAGTCAATAGCTACTTGTTACTAACGTATTTAATTTTATAAGTTTGTCAAATATATGGCACACTTGAAATGCTTTGTGTATCTTTTTTAATTTTAATTTAAAAAAAGCATACTACCCTAAGTAAGCGGTAATATGCTAAAACAACCAAGTTATAAATTTTCAAATTTTTCCTGAACATGTGGATCTAAAAACTTTTCCACACCTTCTAAGGGGTGCTGTAAATTTCGGTTTTCTGTGTAGCCTAAGTTCTGCAATTGCAGTTCCATTCCTGGTGTCATTCGTACCAAGTAGGTCTCTACCGTAACACAAACTACTACTGCAATGCTATGGTATACCTTATAGGTTCCCAGTTTGTCGTAATCTGATCGTTTTAAATTGCTCAGTTGCACAACTGGCATGACATCAATAGGACCTTTTTCGGTATGGTATGCCCTAAATCCTTCTGGTGGGATTTCTAACGCCTTTCTCTTTATCTCAAATGATAACGGAACTGCTTTTGACATTGCTACGGCATATAACTTTTTGTAACGATTTTGAATCATCTTTACCGTTTTTTCGACTTTTTCCCACTGTTTTGCTAATTCTTTATCAGCAGGAACTTCATCTCTGTCAAACGCAGGTTCAAGATAGGTTTCTTCTAAACCTGCTTTCTTTAAGATGGTTTGCATTCCATAAAAATCGGGCAGCATGTATTCTTGCCCTTTATAATGGAATACCATCATACCATTTACCACACAATATCCATCTCTTACAACTGGAATTTTGTGCACAAATCTTGTTTTACCCCTCAGTGCTCTCTTTTTCCGAATATCCAACCCCTGTTCTGGAAAAACAAACGCTAATTTCCGTAATTCTTCGAATGTCTCTGGTTGTTTCATACTCCATCCTCCTTCAATATTAGGATATTTCAAATTTTTTGTACCAAACTATTATAGCACATATGGCAAAAAAATGCAACTTTTTTCCCAGAATATGCAGGTCTATAACATGAGCAAAATTTTTCAAATTGTCCAGACGTCTGGACAGAAGTAAAAAAAGAATAGCAGCTGTATTACAACTTCTATTCCTTTCCCTTAGAAAACTCCAGTGTTTTATTTTACATCTTTTACAGGTTCTTCTTTTACGGTATCAACAACTTCTTGTTCTTCTACTTTCTCTGTTTCGATTGCTGGTGCTTCTTCTGGAGCCTCTTCTACTTTTGCTTCTTTAGCAACAGCTACTTCTTCTACTGGGGTAGCAACTTCTTCTGCTACTGGTTCTTCTACTAAGTCTTCTTTTACAACAATTTCTTTGTCTTCAATTCTAGCTCCTATTTGTTCTTTTGTCTTAGCAGCTTTTCCCACTCTATCTCTTAGATAGAATAATTTAGCACGTCTTGCTTTACCAACTCTTACAAGTTCTACTTTTTCTACTAATGGTGAGTGTACTAAAAATGTCTTTTCTACACCCACTCCATAAGAATTCTTTCTAACTGTAAATGTTTGGTTAATTCCTCCTCCTTGTACTTTGATAATAATTCCTTCAAATACTTGGATTCTTTCTTTATTTCCTTCTTTAATGCGGGCATGTACTTTAACCGTATTTCCCACTTTTAATTCTGGAATTTTATTCTTAAGTTGTTCATGTTCAATCGCTTTAATAATATCCATTTTAGAAATTACCTCCTTCTTTCATTTTTTGAGCGGTGCCTTCGCTTGGCACTTCATTTTTTTATGTTTCTAAAACTTCTTTTTCATGGTTTTTTTGATACGTTTCAAACAAATCTG
Source organism: uncultured Clostridia bacterium (assembly GCA_947625645.1). Taxonomy (GTDB): domain Bacteria; phylum Bacillota; class Clostridia; order TANB77; family CAG-508; genus CAG-269. Next base: position 15,487 of record CANQPE010000013.1, read on the forward strand.
GTCTTTTTTGATATGTTACTTGCAATGCTTGTTCTTTTCGCCATTTTTCAATATTTTCATGATGTCCTGACAAAAGAACTTCTGGTACTTTTACATTTTCAAATACTTCTGGTCTTGTATATTGAGGATATTCTAGTAATCCTTGTGAAAAGGACTCTTCTTGAACCGAATCTTTTGCCAAAACGCCTTCTACATAACGGCTTACACTATCAATGACAACCATCGCTGGGAGCTCTCCTCCTGTTAAAACATAATCACCAATTGAGATTTCCTCGTCTACAATTTTATCTAAAACACGCTGGTCAATCCCTTCATAATGCCCACATAAAAGTATGACATGTTCCTCTTTTGACAATTCTTCTACTTTTGCTTGGTTCAATGGTTTTCCTTGTGGTGACAAATAGATTACTTTGGCCTTTTCTGTTTGAACAGATTGATACGCTCTGTACACAACATCTGGCATCATGACCATACCTGCCCCACCACCATAAGGGGTATCATCCACTTTTTTATGTTTATTTTCCGAAAAATCTCTGATATTTACCACACGAATGTGAACCAAATCTTTTTCTTGTGCTTTTCCTAAAATACTTTGTTTGCAAATTTCAAACATTTCTGGGAAAAGTGTTAACACATCAAACTGCATGTCTTTCTCCTTTTATTCTTCCAAACCTTTCAACATATGAACTGTGATTTTGTTTTCTTCTAAAGAAATTTGTTTAATGACGTCTTGTATGGCTGGTAACAAAATTTGTTTCTGTTTTTCGTTTCTCACCACATAGATATCATTACTCCCTGTGTTATATATGTCCTCCAGAATCCCTATCTTTTTTCCTTCTTCTGTGTAGACTGGCATTCCTAATAGGTCTGCGATATAATAGCTTCCTTCTTCTAAGGTGGCTGCATCTTTGCGTTCTACTTTTAAAATAGCATTCTGCAAGTTTTGTGCCCCATCCATGTCATCTACACCTTTGAATTTTAACAACACCATATTTTTGTGATATTTTACTTCTTCAATTTCATATTGTTTTTGGGTATGCCTTAGCGTAACATATACGGTTTTCAAATCCTCAAACCTTGCCACATCATCTGTATATGGCATGACTTTTACCATACCTTTGATTCCAAAATGATTGACAATTTGACCAATTTCAAAATATTCTTGCATCCATAACTCCTAATCTATGAATTCAACATTCACTCTTTTTCTTTCCCTAGTTCCTATTGATTTCATAACGGTTCTAATTGATCTTGCAATTTTACCTTGTTTTCCTATCATTCTTCCCATGTCTTCTGATGCTACTCTTACTTCAAAAGTTACTTCTTTTTCATTTTCTGATGGTACTTCTGTAATTTGAATGGCATCTTGATGTTCGACGAGATGTCGTACAATGATTTCTAAGATATCTTTCATATCCTATTCCTCCTCTTGCGGGTTTTACGCTGATGTATGTGCAGTTTATTTTGCTGCTTTCATTCCTTTTTCAATTAGTACTTTTACTGTATCTGTTGGTTTTGCACCATTTTTCATCCATTGTGCTACTTTTTCTTTGTCTAGTATAATTGTCTCTGGTTTTGTCATTGGGTCATATGTTCCTATTTGCTCAACAATTTTACCATCTCTTGGACTTCTTGAATCTGCTACCACAATATGATAAAAAGGAGCTTTTTTCTTTCCTTCTCTTTGTAATCTAATCTTTACCATGTGTCTTCACCTCCTTACAATTTAAAATTCTTTAAAGTATTTTCATCAATACCACTCATTAATTTTTTCATACTACCTTTGTTACTCTTTAGTTGTTTCATCATTTTTTGTGTTGCTTCAAAAGATTTTATGAAACGATTAACTTCTTGGACAGATGTTCCACTTCCTTTTGCAATTCTTTGCCTACGGCTTCCATTTAAAATTTTAATGTTTCGCTTTTCTTGTTTTGTCATAGAACAAATCATTGCTTCTATTCTTTCAAATTCTTTGTCATCTACTTTCACATCTTTTAATTGGTTCATGCCTGGTATCATTTTAAGTAAAGAAGAAAATGAACCCATTTTTTTGATTTGCCTCAATTGTGTCAAATAATCATCTAAGTCAAACTCTTTTTTATGTAATTGCTTTTCTATTTTTTCAGCCTGTTCTAAGTCAAAGCTTTCTTCTGCCTTTTCAATAACAGACAAGATATCTCCCATTCCTAAAATTCTTTGGGCCATTCTGTCTGGATGGAAGACTTCCAAATCGCTTAGTTTTTCACCTGTTGCTGCAAATTTGATTGGTCTTCCTGTTACTTTTTTTACAGATAATGCCGCACCACCACGTGTGTCACCATCTAATTTTGTTAAAACAATTCCATCGATTCCTACTTGTTGATGGAAGGTATCTGCTACATTCACCGCCTCTTGTCCTGTCATAGCGTCAACAACTAATAGAATTTCGTGAGGTTTTACAGACTGTTTCAAATTTTTTAATTCTTGCATTAATGCTTCATCAATTTGCAATCGGCCTGCTGTATCTAAAATAATGACATCATTTAGCTTAGAAATTGCAACACTAATTGCTTGTTTGGCAATATGTACTACATCTTTTGATTGTTCATTGCTAAATACTGGTATGTTTAATTGTGCTCCCACGACTTGCAACTGTTTAATGGCAGCTGGTCGATACACGTCACAAGCTACTAGCAATGGCTTTTTTCCTTGTTTTCGGAAAGTATTTGCTAATTTTCCTGCGGTTGTTGTTTTTCCTGAACCTTGCAACCCCACTAACATAATCACGGTAGGAGGGTTTGGCGTAAAGTTGACTTTGCTTTCTGTTCCTCCTAGTAATTCTACCAGTTCATCTTTGACAATTTTTACAACCTGTTGTCCTGGAGTTAAGGATTTTAATACATCTTGCCCTAAAGCCTTTTCTTGAATGGTACTAATAAATTCTTTGACAATTTTATAGTTAACATCTGCTTCTAATAAAGCTAGTTTGACTTCTCTTAGCATTTCTTTTAAATCTGATTCTGTAATTCTTGCTTTTCCACGTATTTTTCTTGTGATTTCTTGCAATCGATTTGATAATCCTTCGAAAGCCATGTATTTCACTCCTTTTCTGTATCGTACAACTTAAAGCAAACAACGTAGTTCTTTTTTGATGTTTTCTAAAATATCAGCAATTTTTTTATCGGAATCATTTTTTTGTATTTTTGTAATTTCTGATAATACTTTATTGATTTTCTTTTCTTGTTTCAACGTCCTTTTCATAAAAGATAACTTTTCTTCGTATTCGAAAAGTTTTTTCTCCCCCTTCTTTATGATATCTCTGACAGCTTGTCTTGTAATTTGATTGTTTTCTGCAATTTCTGAAAGAGAGTAGTCCTTGTTATAATAGTCTGTCAAAAATTCATATTGTTTTGTTGTTAAGAGAACCCCATAAAATTCGCATAGCATACTCATTTTTACTTTGTTTTCTAAATCACTTTTTTCTTCCATGATGACTCCCTTTCTTTTTGTAATGCAAATATACTTTACACTATTTTTCCCGTTTTGTCAAGCCTTTTTCCAAAATTTATGAAAAATCTCTTCATTTTTTACTTTTCAGCAGTCTTTGTAACATCTGCTCTCTACATTTCTGCTCAAACCTATCGTCTAAAGCTTGTAATGCTATTGTTTCTCCATATTTTCGTTCTAAACAATATTCTATGATATAATCTGCCACCTCTGGATTTTTAGAAAGCAATGGGCCATGTAAATAAGTAGCAATGACATTTCCCATAAAAAAGCCTTCTTGTTTATCTCCAAATGAATTTCCATTTCCAAATAGCACTTTTCCAAAAGGTGATACACTTCCAAAAGTCTGCCCTCCATGATTTTCAAACCCAATCACTTTGGTTGGCTGTTCCTTTTTTAATGCCACTTCTAACACAATATTCCCTATGCACCTCTTTTTTCTATCTCCGATTGCCTCAGTATAATAGGGGAAGACCTCCAACCCAGGAATGACATTTCCTTCTACCCCTTTATAATATTTGCCAAATAGCTGGTAAGCACCGCATATTAGCAAGAAAAATACACCCTTTTGGACCGCCACCTTCATTTCCTCTTTATACTGCAATAAATCCTCTGCCAAAATACTCTGCTCATTATCAGCCCCACCACCAGCAAATACAATATCATAAGAAGAAAAATCCGGTTTTGCATCACCAATAGAATACGAATCTACCACACACGCAATTCCACGCTTCTCCATGCGATACTTTAATACCTGAATATTTCCATAATCCCCATAGAGCTCCAACATATCTGGATACAAATACAAAATCTTAACCTCTTTCATGCTTCTATCCTTTCTTTCCTAAAATGGCATGCCTCGTTGGTTGTAATGCTGTATAATTAGCAATAACATACTTTTTTACATTTGTTTGATACAATTCCTGCACAGCTTGTTCTAATTGTTCACAAGGAATTATCTTTTGGCTGTCAAACCCTGCTGTCTTCATTCGAATTGCAATGTCATATGGTCTTGTTCCTGCCGTAATGATTCTACTGACTTTATGTTCCGCTAACGCATCAAAGTTGATATCCCAAATCCACGAAACATCGCGTCCATCTGCCACATTATCATTTAACACAAATAGTAATTCTTTTTCCTCATCGTCTTCCTTTACTAAACGCAAGCTAACATTGGCTCCTGTGGGATTTTTTGCCAAATTAATGATGGTTGGCACACCATGTATTGTAATGCTTTCTAGCCTTCCATTGTTTAAAGCAAATTGTGAAAACGCCTTTATGATATCTTCTGTATCTATATGATACAAGTTCATTACACTTAGCACTGCTACATAATTATATATGGTATAAATGCTGTTGTCTTGTATGTGATAGGTAATTCCTTCTACCTCAAATGTCTTTTCTTTTAACTGGATATTCGTTGCTTCTTTATAAATAGGGTATTCCCCATAATGGCACTTCGGACAAGAAAATTTTCCAATATGAGAATATTGATAATACGCATACTCCAAACGCGTTTTGCAAAAAGGGCAAAATTTTCCCTCTCCCACTTCATACATCCCATTTGTTGCATGTGCATACTTTTGCACACGATAATAGTACACATTTTTGTTGTCGGGATTAGCTTTTCCTAGCCTTGCCACATTGGGGTCATCCCCATTTAAAACTAAATTTCCTTGATATGTTTTTAAAAACGTATTCATTTTTAATATTAAAGTTTCTACTTCTCCATTGCGGTCTAATTGATCTCTGAAAAAATCTAATACCACCAAAGTATCTAATGGGATTGTTTTAAAAACTTGTGGTACATAGCTTTCGTCAACTTCAAAGGTAATATAATCTGCTTTGATTTTTCCTGTAAGGCTAGCGTGTTTAATCAAGGTAGATAAAATTCCGGTTTCCATGTTGTTTCCTTCTTTATTGCTAATGACTCGATACCCAGCTGTTTCTAAGGTATAACCAATGCAATTATTGGTTGACGTTTTTCCATTTGTTGCTGTAACAGCAATGACTGGACAATTGATTTTGAAATAAGCTAGCATATTTGGATTCAGCTTCATTGCAATTTTTCCAATGATATTTCCCCCTTGTTTTCCAAAGAGTTTTAATACGACGTTGATACATTTTAATAAAATCATATAAACTACGTTCATGCTCTCATTCCTTCCCTATAAAACACATTCAAGCTCAATTTCCTTTAGAGGAAAATCGGAACTTGCACTTTCGGCTGATAAATGCACGAAACGCATCTGACGTTCCTATTTCAAATTGTTTTTTGTCTAATAAAAAAGCATGTGTTCTATCTATATACAAATAAAAAAAATCCTCTGTTTCAAATATTTTTCGCAGTTGCCAATAGTATAGCTGTCGATTTAATTTTCTGCTATAAATTGTAAAACACTTTTCAAAAAATTTGAAAATAAATTCTTGCTCATTCTCTATTTTAGGACTTTGCATTTCTTTTTCTACTGTTGTCACAGGATGTTTAAAACGCCATGTGATAAATGCAATTTCGATAGCAAGTGTAATCAAAGCAATCTCATAATTTCTGGACTGAAATTGTAAAATGATACAAAAAAGAAGTGCCAAAATGATTGCCATTGTATAGGTATGATACATGACACCATATGTTTCTTGATGGAATTCTAAAAATTGTTGATACACTGCTTTGCTATATTTCGTTTTATTTTTAAATATGACTTTCACTGTTTTCCCTCTTATTTTTTCTCCATTATATCCTATTGTTTGAAAAATGTAAAGACCACGGATTCTGAAATTTTCAAAATCCGTGGTGGGTACTATACGAAAAATATTTCCGTTGGTCTTCCGTCTTTTTTTACGGGTGGCATCTGGAATTTTACTGTGCTAGCATAAATACGTTCCGCAATTAATTTTCCCTTTGCTTCTAAAGTTTGTGCCCGTATCTCTTCTACCACCGTTTTCCCTTCAAGTGTCACATTTCCTTTGGCTTCTATTTTTCTGGCTCGGCATCTTCCTTTTATGATAATGTTTTTTGCAGAGAAGATGTTTTGCGCATCAATGATATTCTCAGCCAATACGTTTGTTTTGGTGGATTTTATCATTTTCACGCCGCAATATACTTTCACAAAAATATTTTCTGCACTGATTTCTAGATTCTCATTGACAAGGTTACCGCTTCCTGTTAAGAAAAATCCTCCTTTGACTTCTAAACTGCGTATTTCCTTGTATTTTACTTCTCCTTCCACTTCGCAATAAAAATCTTCCGGTACAAAAATTTTTCCTACATCCCGCATTACCAACTTCATACTGTTCCCCTTTCTGAAATGAAATTTATATTACGTAAACATTATATCATATTTGCTTGTGAAAGACAAGTCTCCTATTGGGTTAAAAATGTTGCATATTGTGCCTTGTCATAAATAAATTGAATGATGGCTGTTAATTCTTGCTCTGTCTTAGGTGTTTCAATATATATATTGCTTCCTCCAGTGGATATTGCTTGGAATTTACTTTCTACGGTTAATTTGTCAAACAATTGCATGTTTTCCCTTGTATCTATATGAAAAGAGTTTGTATATGCGCCCTTGTCTGTAATCTCTTTAACGGTTCCGAATTGTTCTTTATCCATTTTAGTAAATTGTTTTTCCCATGTGCCTGCTGGTGTTCCATATAAAGTGAATGCTATATTGGTTTCTTTTGTCCATCTTTCTACGGTATCTTTTAGATGTTGCAAAACTTTGATAGCAAAATCATGCCCTTCTCCTTCTGCCTGTGAAACGCCTTTCATCAATTTTGTCATTTCATAAATTCCAATATACCCTAATGAAATGGTAGAATGTCCTTTATATAGCAGTTTGTCTATTTTTTCTCCTTTTTCAAGGCGTGCAATGGCTCCTTGTTGCCAATGAATGGGACTAATTTGTGAGGAAGTTCCTAATAATGTATAATGCTTACACATTAAAGCTTCAAAACATAGTTCTAATCGTTTGTCTAATTCTTTCCAAAATATGGTTTCATCTCCTTCTGCCACCATTGCAATTTGTGGCAAATTAATACTGACAATGCCTTGACTAAAATGTCCTTCCCCTTGGCACTCTTCTATTCCCATTTCTTTCATTCTTTTAGCAGACACATACTGTGGTGCCATTCTTTTGGCTGAACATTGCATTGCTAATTTTGTTAAGTAATCGTACCTGCCTCCTTTCATCGCATTGCATTCGTCTAATACATACACTAACTTTGGAAATTCTGGTGTACTTTCATCCCCAGCTTCGTTTTTGACGCCCTGATATCTTTGCTTTAAAATTTCTTCTATGATCATTGCATTTTCTTTGGTATATGGCTTTCCTTCTTCTATTTGTAATATTAGAGTAACTTCAGGTGCATTTCCATGAGCTGTCATCAGTGTATTTATTTGTTGTTCTAATATTTTAACCCCTCTTTGCAATTCTGTTTTTACTCTTTCTTGTATGATTTCTTCTTTTAATTCTTTTGGTATGGGTTTGTTTTCTAATTCGTCTTTACATATTTCATAACTTTTTTTGAGATAGTTTCCTAAATGTTTTACATGCATTGCTGTTGCTCCATACTGGTTGCTAGCCACTGTTGCTATGATTTGTGTAACCATCATACATGCTTCTAAAAAATTCTGAGGGCTTTCTATATAGATTCCATTGATCACTGTGCCATTTTTTAACATATCGGAAATATTCATCAAGCAACTGTTAATAATGGGCTGAACAAAGTAACCTGCATCATGGAAATATAAAATGCCTTTTTTGTGTGCTTTGACAATTTTTTCTGGTAATAGTAACCTTTGCGTTAAATCTCTTGATACTTCACCTGCTATAAAATCTCTTTGTGCTGAAGCTAATGTTGTATTTTTATTGGTATCTCCGTCACTTAATTCTCGGCTCATATTTCGGATTAAGCCTAAAATCGTTTCATCTGTTGTATTGGCTTTTCTTACCAATGCTCTGGTATATCGATAGACTATATATTTTTTGGCTAGTTCATATCGCCCTATTTCCATCAATTTTTGTTCAATGATATCTTGAATGTCTTCTACCAACATTCTTTTTTTATTTAAACTTTCAATATAGTTTATCATTTCTTTTATCTCTGTTTTAGAAGCTTTTTCTTCTTCTCTTACTTCATTGTTCGCTTTTTCAATTGCTAACTCTATTTTTGCTCTATCATAATCAACGGCTCTTCCATCTCTTTTTATTACTTTCATTGTTACCTCCTTTTGCATTCTATTAATATTATATCGATAAAAGTTAATTTTTCTGTTGCAAAAGCAACAAGGAAATGGTATACTAATTTTGTCATTTCTGAAACATTACATTTGATTGATTGTTACATTTTTATGACAATTCTATAACAATTTTAAGGAGTATTTGAATGGATTTATTAGATGTTTCCGCTTTTATGAAAGATTATGAACAGCATTGTTCTAAAGTGCAACGAAAACATTTTAGAAAGAATGAAACTATTACGAATTATATTGCCAAACGAAATCAAGTTTGCATTTTAGTCAGTGGAGAAGCTGATTTAATTCGCTATGATTACAATGGAAATAAAACGATTGTTGAACATTTTAGCAAAAATGATATTTTTGGAGAAGTGTTTTACATGATTACAACAAATAATGAATTATTTGTGAGAGCCAAACAAGACTGTGATGTTATTTTTTTGGTCTATGATAACTTAAAGAAGCCGTGTGATGCTAATTGCAAGTTTCATGAAACGTTAAAAGAAAATTTATCAGAACTCATTTTACAAAAAGTAACCATTCTCAATAGTCGTATTGAATTGTTAACCAAACGTTCCACCAGAGATAAATTGATTGGCTATTTTTCTATTTTATCTACACGAAACTTTAGCAAATCCTTTCAACTTCCCTTTTCTTTGACCGATTTAGCAGATTACTTAAGTGTTGATAGAAGTGCCATGATGCGAGAATTAAAATCGTTGCGTGATGATGGTTTTATTGACAAAACCGGAAATGTCATCACTCTATTATATAAATAGGCAGGCCAATTGGGGACGTATCTTTTTTGTCCCTAAGGGACAAAAAGATACGTCCCCAATTGGCCACCTAGCATTCAAATCTTAGTTTTTTTCATTTCTATAATTGACACAGTAGATGTATATATATGGTAGTGAGTAAGGCTGATGAAATTGCAGATCACCAGTCTTACTCTTGAAAAGATGAATTTTATTCTCTACTGCTAACGATATATTCTATATCTTTATGGTTCATTGTCTCCCAAAAATTCCTTTTCACAAGCGAGGATTGGGAAACCATCATTCTGTTGGTTGTCATCTGTAGTCCAATTGTTTCCGAAGTTTCGAAGCCAGCTCCTTTATCTCGGTTTCGCTAGCTTTCTCGCATCCGTCCAATGTAGCATCCCCGTCTCCAATCGCCGTTTCTGGCAATGAGTCGCCGCCTAACCAATAGACGTTGTTAACCTCATAACCCTCAGCTCCGTTTGTGTCCATAGCTCTTCCGAAGATTCCCCCGAACACAGCCTCTTGTGGTGCGTCTGGGAAAAGAACACAGGAGTAACATGAATTAACGTGAATTGTTCCCTCCCCAGGATACCAGGTGTAACCCCAGGCATCCCAAGCATGGACACCGATGAGCCCGCCCGCTATTACAATGTCGTGTGAGCCATCACCACGAATAGTAGCATTTGAGTAGCAATCCTGAATATATAGGTGAAACCCATCTTCCCTGCAACCAGCACAACCGAGCGATTCCCCCAAGGTTAATCACGTCCACGGAGCCAGAGCCGAACAATACCCCCACGGTTTGCGCACCTATCAATTTTACCATCGTTGAAGTACCCGCAAATCCCACCTACGTTTCCGAGGTCCTGTAATTACACCGGTAATTGGCACAACATGTGATTCTGGGCCTATCAGCATTTTGATCAGTCTTTGCGGTAAGCCCCCCGACGATACCGACCGATATCCGCGCTACCGTTGCCGGTAGATTCTATGTTCCCGTAATTTCTGCACATCTTAATTTCCACATTTCCTTCAAACGGATTTGCACCTACAATACCACCCGTTTGCCATGCGCCCTTCACGTCTCCTTTATTCACGCAATTTTCCACCGTAGATTCAACAGTCGCACAGATCCCACCGACATACTCCGAACCTGAGACCTTTCCATAATTTCTACAATTCGAGATATTTCTTCCCATATCGCAAATCCCAGAAGCCGTGAGCGCAGCGTCAATATCCCCATAATTGACGCAATCAAAAGCATCGACGTAACCGCCTCCGGCTCCCGACCAGTCCACCAGCCGTGTAGCCAGCAACTTCCCCATAATTAGTATTTCTTTCTAGCGTGGAAACTCCCGAACCAAGATACCCGCAAATCCCCCCGCGCGAAATAAGTCCCTGCAGCAGTCACCTTCGCGTAGTTAACGCTGTCTTCGACTGAAATCCCGGTAGACGCGAATCCCAGAAGCCCACCTGTCCAGCTCGACCCGACGACCTCTGTACCTTCACCCACGGTGCACCCCTTAACTTCTGCACCATCAGCGTTTCCCACAATACCACCGAGTGATTCCTCCTCCTCGGATTTCCGTGGTTACGACTCCAGAGCCCGCCTCTGTCTGTCCCACGACGCAATCCACTACTGTTAGGCCACCGAACGCCGCACCCGCCATTCCACCGAGTCGGTTCGTTGTGACCAACTATAGAAGACCCAGGCGCAAGCACGCAACCAGAAAAGTTCAACCAGCTGGCCGAACGACCAACAAAACCGCCCAACACCCAGGTAACTTTCCACGTTTCCGCCGAACGAGCACCCTTCAATAATAGTCTCTAGCCCTTCGCCGTTGCGCGAAATGTACCCGATTAAGCCTCCGTGTACAAAAATCTAGCCTCTCTACATTCTCATTCCCGGGCAATCACATCGCACGTCACGTGGCAATCCCTAACCGTTCCGGACACAAACCAACCTATCAACCCACCGAACCCTTCTCGAGTCTGTTATTATATCAACTTCGTTTTGGCATTTAATAACAGCCCCGGTGAAACAACCAGCGCATCCACCTAAGTTGGAAAGTTCGTTAGAACCCACGATATTGCCTCGATTGGTACACTCCTCCATTGTTCCACATCCGTGAGCCGATTAAGCCCCCGCAACTTAATTTGACTGCCTCAATCTTCCCGTTGTTTTCACAACCCAATAAATCAACTTCAGTTTCTCCTGTACTTCCAACAATTCCTGCGCAACGCGCGTAACCTATAATATTCCCCGAATTCGTGCATTCTTGTATGCTTGGTCTCTTAGAATCTTGAGATGAAGCAGACCCGCTTATTCCGCCTATTCCTAAACCTCCTTGAATTGTTCCTGTATTTTCACAATTTGTCATTTGTGCTCCACTATTATATCCTGTTATTCCTCCCAAGCCATCTCCATGTTCTCCATCTTTATAGGCTCCGCGTTCAATCCATGTTACATTTCCTGAATTCGTACAATGGTCTATTATACCTCCATTTGAAATACCTATGACTCCTCCTGCATTTCTTACACCCTTTATTTCTGCACTATTCGTACAATACGTTATTGTTCCATAATTTCTTCCCACAATTCCTCCAAATCCTAATCTGTCATATGGTGCTACGTTTGTAGAATCTATTGTTCCTCCGGAAATTGTGACATGGTCAATTGTTCCATAGTTAATTCCAGCTAGTGCTCCTAATTCTTGTTGACTTGTTTGCACTTTTGGGTTTTGTAGTACTAAATTTTGAATTTTAGATTTTTCATGAATTGTTCCAAATAATCCAGCTCCACTTTTTGTACTATTCATATAAAGCCCATTTATTGAAAAGTTTCCACCTTCATATGTTCCTTGAAATTGCTGTGTGTTGTTGCCTATTGGTTCCCAATTTTCTTCTGTTCCTTCTAATGTTACACTTGCTATTTGTGTGACTGTAATTCCTTCAAATGTTCTTCCTTCATTAACCAAATTTCTAAATGTTCTCAAATCTACTGCTGTTTTTATTGTGTAATCTAATATTGGAACTTTATCGGATTGTTTTTTGTTTCCTGCTTTGTCTATTACTACTACATATGCTTCTGTCTCTCCAAAAGTTGTTGTTAAATTATGTGTTATACTTGTAGCTTCTGTTTTCACTGTTTCTATTTTCGAATTTCCTACATATATTTCATATTGTGCAATTCCACTTAAACTGTCATGTCCCGTAATTGTCAATTGTATACTTTTATCTTGTAAATTTCCTGCTGTTATTGTCGCTTCATCTGGATTTTCTACATCTATATTTGCTATGTCACAAGATGTTGAATCATCTTTACCTTGTTCTGCTGTGTCATACTGACGTGCATATACGGTTCCATTTTGTGATACGTCTATTGTTATTTCTGTACCATTTTGTAATGGTTCCCAATCACCTGTTACATTCTTATATTCTTTGATTAATGTTGTATTCTTACTTTCTGGATATTTAATGTGTACTTGTACAGGTGGTTGGTTTGTCCAGTCTGTGTTTAATACTGTTATTTCTGGCTTTTTTATATCATCTGTTGTAATTTCATTAATTTCTGATTCTGTATAACCATTTCCTGCCATATCCTGCACTTGCGTCTTTACTTCATATGTTACATTCTTCGTTCTTCCATTAAATATATGTGACGAACCACTATCTGTTTCCCATGCCCCCCACGTTCCTCCTTTTTCTCGGATAGCATATTGTTTTGTTTGTGGGTTTATATTACTATCGTCATCTGTTTGAGCAAATGTTACTGTTACTGTATTAGTCGTTGCCGTTACCCCTGGTTTTTGAGTGTTTGGCAATGTGTTGTCTACATAAAATGGTCCTGTTGCTTTAATTGTTTCATTTCCTACGATGTCTTTTGCCATTGCCCATACATACCAATCTTTTCCAGTAACTTCCTTTATGATTGCTTGCCTTCCATTGTTTGCATATGAATTTGTAAATTCTATTTCGTTTGGTTGTGTTTTTCCATCTTGCTTCCATACATATTTTAAACTATTTTCATCTATTGATGTATTTTCGTTATCTGTTACAGTTATCTTTGTGCTTTGTTCTTTTTTCCAGTCTGTATTTTTTTCCGTTTCAAATTTTATTTCTGGTCCGTTATTATCAAAGTTAAATGTTCCTCGTGCATATGGATTTTCTATATTTTCTGCAACATCTTTTATGTTTTGTCCTTGCACATGTAAATAATATATTCCGCTTACCTCATTTTGTTCTAATGTTGTTGTTGCTTCATGTTCTCCATCTTTCGACACCTGTATTTGTGTTGTTGTTTGTACACCATTCCACTCTGGTTCTAATGCTGAAGTGTCCCATTTATATTTTATTTGATATGTTCCTGCTTTTAGTCCACTTTCTCCATCTTTTATTGTTATTGTTGCTATATGATTCTTTTTTGCTGTTTCATCTGTATTTACTTCTATTGTTGGTGCAGTTTCTTCAATTTTTTCTATCGTTATTTCTTGTGACTTTGATATGTTTCCTGCTTTGTCTTTTACCCATGCCCAGTAATCTCCCATTTCGTATTTTTTGCTACTTATCCATGGGCTACTTTCAAATGGTTCCCATTCTGGTGCATCTATTGCAATCTGTTGGTCAGAAGTGGTTATCGCATAAGCTGCGAAACCACTTGTACCTTCATCTGTTGCATTGACTGTTATTTGTTTTCCATCGTTCCTCCAAGCCTCATCTGCTGTTACTGATGTGATAACAGGATGGTCTGTATCAATGTTTTCTATTGTTACAC
>CANQPE010000014.1 GCA_947625645.1 uncultured Clostridia bacterium
TTGGAGCAGGTAGTGGGAATCGAACCCACGTCATCAGCTTGGAAGGCTGAGGTTCTACCATTGAACTACACCTGCATTACTCTTAACAATTATAGATTATACTGTATATTGTTGTTTTTGTCAAGAGTTTTTTGAAAATTTTTTCTTTTTTTTATCTCAAAAAGCTAATGATGCTAAATATCGCTATTTTTAGCATGATTCCTGCTAACATTTTATATTGTACACTCGCAATTCCTATATCATTTATCTCATCAAATTGTTTTACCAAACTTTCAATTTCCTCTTTTGTAGAGATTCCTTTTTCTTCCATATATTCTTTTGCTAAATATCTTGCTTTTATCATGGCATCATTTTCTAAATATTGCCTTACCGCAAATTGTACAAGTCCTAGCATGCATAGAATTACTAAAAACATCATTTGATTCGGTAAAATTCCGCATAATGCTAAAATGACAATCACAGCAAAATAGATAAGATATATGTTTGAGAAAAAGAAATTAAACAATAATATTTTGCGGTTTTGAATGGAATGTAAACATTCATGTGCAATTGTTTGAATCCTTGCATAACTTTTTTTCATGTCTCCTATACAAATTTTATCTGAAACAGCAATATACACTGTTGCTTCAGATTCTTCATCTTCTTGCACTTTAACATTTGTATTTCCTAATTTTTTCAAATAGTCTTGACAAATCTCTATATTATTAGGGTATTTTTCTGCAATTTCATCTAATGGTTTTATATTTACCATTTCTTTTAATTTTTTGATGTTTACGCCGAAGATAAATGCTGCTATTCCTAGTAATATAAGGCTAATTCCAAAAACAACTAAAAACTCCATTTTTATCACATTCCTTTTTTGGTACAAATCCGGTTCCAAAAGAATCATTTATTTCTTATTCCATGACGTCTTTAATGGCTTCTCCAATCATTTTGTTTACATCTGCAATTAAAATATTAAACTTTGTTTCTGCTTCAAAATAGCGTTTGGCATCTGGCTGTTCAATTAATTCTGCATACAATTCTTGCACATGTTTCATTTTCTCTGGATCTGTTTTTCCGGTTTGCATAGATTCCAATTGACTTTCATAACGCTTCATATTAAATTCCTTGATTTGTTTGTCTAAGTTTTGGTTTAATTTGATTGCTTCTCTGGCCATCTTAAAATTTACATATTCTTCTGATTGTCTTATCTCTTGGGCTAATTGATTTGCTGTATCATACACATTCATTTTTTCCCCTTCCTTTCTTAGGTCACATTGCATTGGTAAGCTACATGCTATTTCAACCTGTTTAAGGTCTTGTAATGACAACGTTTGCTGGAGCTACCATATTTTGCGTTGTTGCCCCATTTGTTGTTTCTTGAGATTGTGTAGCACTACTCTCACTTTCTTCCGGTTCTATGACAATATCTGTATTTGTTGGGCAAATGTGAACCCAGGTATTACCATCGTTCACTTCAATAGAATTGCCTTCTAAATCTTGATATATTGTTTTTTTGTCTCTGGCAGTTTTGATACATTTAATTTGTATTGCTCTTCCATTTGTAATATAATACCCACTAAAAGTACCTATGTTCTTTAATCCCTGTCTACCTTTATCTTCTGTATCTGCTAACGTATAGTTATCACACTTTGTTATCAAAATATTTTTTGTTGTAATGGGTTCTGCTGTTTCCCAATCTGTTTGTTTTTTGTTCCTTGCATAACGCTGGTACACTCCATTTTCTGCATCATATTCATAACGAACTGTTTGAAGATTTGAATGTGGAATGGTAACTGTAGTTGCTTGCCTTCCTTCTTCTAATGTGACTGGTTCAGTTGCATAATTTAAAACACTCTCTGCTTTAGATGTTGTGCGGTATCCTTTCGTTTTAGCTGATTGTAGTATTTTTTCTGTGCTCGTAACTGCATTATGTGGTGCATATTTTTCTTTACTTCTCCAAAATGTAGAACCATCTTCAAAGATACCATTGATATTATGAATCGAATACTTTTTGATATCACTTTCTGCTTGTGGACTCCAGCCAAAATGAACATAAATTGCATCATTTTCCATTGCATAATCTAAGAAATAATGTCTAGCGCTTCTCACTGGTCCGATTAAATCTAAATTTGCCCCTTTATACAATGCCATTAATCTTGTTTCTCCACCCTCTACAATGGCTTCATATACCATATATGCTTTATTTAACCCTGCTTGAGGCCACGCCTGATTGTGGTTATCATACATAACGGCAATTGGTCTATCCTCTCCTTGATAAATCTGTGGTTGCTTTTTTTCTTCCGTTTTTTGCTCCATACCTACTGTTAATACATTTTCTTTTTCACTTGTCATCAAATCCGTTGTTTGTGTATCTTTTTTTCTTGTACAATTCTGTACCCTAAAATTCCACCTGCTATTAAGATGAAAAAAATCAACAGGCAAATTAAAATCTTGGTATTTCCTTTTTCCATGTTTCATCACTTTCCTTCCTAAGGGATACATGCGACTGAAAAAATGAATTTTCATATCCTTGCCACTATCCTATTTCAGCCTCTCTTAAGAGTTCCTCTGTATTTTTAATTGCTCCAATATGGCTTCTTCTTTTTTTCTCATTATTTCTTTATCTTGTTCTTCTATATGGTCATATCCCATAAGATGATAAAATCCATGTACTACCATATAACTAAATTCTCTTTCAAAGCTATGCCCATATTCCTTTGCTTGTTGTTCTACTGCTGCAATGGATATAACTATATCTCCCAATATATCCTCCTCAGTAAACTCCTGCAAACGAATTTTATCTTCTAATTCCTGTTTTTCAAACATAGGAAAAGATAGAACGTCTGTAGCTCTATCTATATTTCTATATTGTTTGTTTATCCTTTGTATGTCCTCTGGGGTAGTCAATGTAATTGTTAGTACAAGATGATTTTCTGGCAGTTGTTCCACCTCATAACATTTTTGCACTACTTTCTTTATAATTGTTTCATAACTTTGATTTTGTTCAATGTTGTTATATACAATTTCAAACATGGTTATACACGCACCTTATTTTTCTTGATATTTCCAATATACTTTCCTTCTGTTTTACAAGTGTTGTGCAATTCACGAATTGCACCATAGTCTAATAATTTTCTTCTATAATATTTTTCTAATTGGCTATAATCCACTTGTGTATTATGTATCTTTTTCAAATCGTCTTTGATGTATAAAATTTCTTTTTGTTTCACATATTCTCCAAAGTCTGTTTCTTTTAATGGTTTTAATGCTTGTCGCTTGTCCCAAAATTCTTTGAATTTTTCTCTTTCTCCTAAATCATCCCAATATACTTTCGTAGATAACAATTTTGTATTGTAATCTTCCATCAAATTAATTAACATGGCATATGCTCTTTCTCTTTTGTTTGCAATTTTGGTGTCTTGCACAAGCATTCTTGCATCTTTTAATAACTTTTCATAGCATTGTTCGGCCACAATTAAAGGAATACTATGTGTAAATAGTTTTCTACTAATTCCTAGTAAAATCATATTTTTTTCTATAATATCTCTTGTATCTAATTTTCCCACAGTAAAGCTTTGGTATTTTTCATAATCTGCTTGAATACCCTTAAATTCTTCTGCATAGTTTTCAATTTTTAATGACAATATGCTTTGCACATATTCTTCCAATGTATAAAATATCTTCGTATAAATCCATTCTTTTGTAGATTGGTATGCATTAGTTGCATCTGCTAATTTGATAGAATAATTTTTTAAAATTGCTTTGAATAATCCATCCATTTTATATAGATAGAACGCCATATATTTTTGTGCAATTTTGTCTTTTCCGTTTGCACGAATCCCTTCCCAGTCTAAATGAATTAAATATTTTTGCTTACGATATTTGTAATCAATATATTCTTTTTCTTTTAAACTGGTGATTTCATAATATTTTGACATTGCATTTTTTTCAAATTCTGTTGCTGTTCCGTTTTTTACTTTTTTGTATATGGAATCCATAATATGTTTATCAATTGCTTCTAAATAGGCTGTATAAGCTGCCTCAAACTTTTTTTCTAATTGTTCACTATCCTCTTTCGTATATGCTTCATATGCCTTTAACATAGCATTTCTTTTCATTGCCACAAGCATTCCATTAATTCCAATTTTCGTTGGAATTAACATCCTTGTAAGTGTATTTGTAATTTTGTTAAAAAACGTAGTATCTGCTCCTGTTATTCTTAAACTTCTTTCTTCCATATGTGTCCTCCTTTTTAAAATACGATTTTTTCATTTGTCCCTATTGTTTCTAAAACCTCATAGGTTACATATATTTCAACTCCATCTTCTTTTTCATAGGTATTGCTATACTTGTTTACAATTTTTGATTTATCTTCTATTTCAGCTTCCAATTCTTGCTCTAATTGTTGTTTCCCTATGCTTTTAGCCTCTTCTGCCTGGTATGTTTTTTGCTGCTCTTCTAGTTCCTTTTGCGTTGTTTTTTTGACAGAAATTGGTAAATAGAAATCTGAAAATAATCTGATTTTTTTCTCTGATTCTATTGTATCATAAATTTTAAATTTTGAAAGCCTTTTTGGCAAATTTATTTCAAAATTATGAAATTTTATAGAATAAAAATTTTGAAAATTCCCTGTTTCTCTTGTTTCCGTAGACGTATATGGAATGAAAATATTTTTTGTGTGCCAAACTTTTGCTTCAATTTCTCCTCTTGCATGAACATAACGGATGCCTGTATACTTCCCTTCTATCCACCCATTAATTAATATTGTCCCATGGCTCACTGTGTCACCTACCTTTACATTCATGGTTCCGTTTTGAGCATTTATTTTTGTAATGACACCTTCTTTGTCAGAAACAATACTGCAATATTCTGTTTCATCAATGATTTCTGGTTTGCTGTCTGCTTTTACAATTCTAACAATGGCATTTGTTCCTTTTAATTCAATTCCCATCCATGCAATGTCTTGTCTTTTTAATCGTACCTGATTAATAATTCCTTTGGTATCAATTTTGGCTTTTAACGTTCCTGTTGCTAGCCCCGCTTCTACCACATCTTGATAAATGCCTTCCAATTCTTGCCCACTTTCTTCTTGAATTTCTACATTCCAAATAAAATGTGATAATCCAACAACACCTGCTAAGATACAAATAGCAACAATTGCAAAAATTTTTCTCTTATGATAGCGATGTAATAAAAATGGTAGTCCTTTCTTTTTTTCAATTTTCACATGACATTGTAGTTTCTTAGCAATCTTCACAATCTGTTTAAAATCTTGAGTCGCAATGTTAAAATATAGCTTTACATTTTTATCTCTTTTTAAATGCCATATCACAATTTTTTTATTGGTACAAATATTAATCAGTTTTTCAATATAATAGCCTTCTACCGAAACACGAATATAGCCAAAAATATAACATAGCAAAATTCTAATTAACATGCTCTTCCTCCACCAATCTTTCTATTTCGATTCCTTCTATTTTGCCTGTTACTTTAATATCATCATTTGATAAATTTTCTAAATTGAATCCATAACCATTTAAGTTTACAATACCTGTATATGTTTTGATTCTGACAAAATATTCTTCATATTCTAAAATGCCTTGATAATTTTCAATCACAATTTCTTCAAATCCAACTATCGTAATTTTTACCTCATTTGAATACACTTCCTTGGGAATTTCTAATATTTTATCAATTTTTCGAAAATGATTTTTCTTCATGTTGCTCCCATTCCTTTCCTTTCATTGTATGTACTAAAATAATGGCTTAGAACAAAACCAAAAAAAGAAGAGACAAATTCGTCCCTTCTCTCAATATTATCGTACATATTTTCTAATACATACTATTCCAGAGGCAAATATGGTTAAGATAGTTACTCCTAGTATAATATATGTCGTTGCTTTACCCGTTTTAATAGAAAGCATCACTGGCGCATCATCAATGTCGTCTTCTCTTTGCTTTTTGTTATTTGGTGTGGAATCTCTGTCTGGTACGCCTCTGTCATTTTCGTCTTTTGAGATTTCAGCTGTGTTTGTTTTTAGTCCCATATTGTCTTGTTGATTGATCCATGTTAACACAACTTCCACATCTGCAGATTCTCCTGGTTGTAATAATCTATCTGCTAATAAGTTTGTTTTAATCACATTGTTTCCTGCATCTTGCCAGCCTGGATTGTCTCCCGCTACAAATTTTAAGCCTTCTGGTACATAGTCTGTTACTTCTTTTGCATATCCTGCAATGTCTCCTTCATTTGTTATGCGAATAGAATACCTAAATTTGACAGTAACTTGGTTTAGTTTCTTTCTATCTAAATCTACTTTGACAATTGGTTCTGGGTCTTGTTCTGGCGTATGGCCTGTTTGCGTTACTGTTTGTTTTCCATTTTCTATGACAATAGATTGCGTTACCCATTTTCTAAGTGCTAAATCAAAGTATTTTGGCTTAATCGCTTCTTCGTCTTGGTCATCTTCTCCTTCATTCCATTGGTCTGGCTCTGAATCATCATCTTCTATATCGTTTCCTTTATCATCTGTGTCTTTTGATATTTGTGCATGGTTGACAATGGTTTTGTCTGATGGTTCTGGTTGTACCACTTTGAATGCTGCTACCACGTCTGCATGGTCTGGATTTGTGTCTGATAGTTCTGCACTTGGGTCAAAGGCTTTCAATAAGGCTGGATTTTCTGTTTCATTTTCTCCCATGCGTGCTTCTCCCTGTTCCATTGATAAATAATCTGTAACAATGATGTCGGCTTCACTTGCATTTTGGGTTTCTACATATGTTTTTCCATCATGGGTAACCGTTTTGTCTGTTGTCCTTTCGCCTTCTTCTACTTCTCGATACATTACCCATCTGTATTCCGTATTTGTGTTATTTTCTGGTAAAAATTCCAATCCATCTGGTATGTCATCTAAGACTTCTGCTGCATACCCATCTCTTGCGCCTTCATTAAACACACGAATTGTATATTCTACTACCTCTCCAATTACTACATCTACTGGTTCTTTGGAATGTTGGTATGTGATTTGATCTTGTTCTTTGTCATAGCTTACTTGTGGGATACGTGTATTTATTTCATCTTCTCCCACCTTTGTAATGAATTTTCTAAGAGCTAAATCAAATGATTGTACAAGTACCTTTTCATAATCATCATCATCTTGTTGATTGTCTTCATATGTTGGTTTTTCTGGTTCACTAGGCTCTTCTAGATTGTGTGGCGTTGAATCTCTATCTTCTATTGTTTCTTTATCCTTGTCCTTTTCTTCTGTAATTTCTGCAATATTGGTTTGTACTACATTACTTTTTACAGTGTCATTTAATTGACACATAATTGGTACTTCTGCGTATTTTAATTCCCATGTTCCCTCTGCATTTTTCGTTGGTGCTTCTATCATCGTATTTTGTAAGTATGTAGTCGTAATTGTACGTGTTTTCTCGTCATATTCCCATCCATATTTTTGATTGAATTCACCTTCTACAAATTCTAGTCCTTCTGGTAAATAATCTGTAATTTTACTTGCATATCCTGCAATATCGCCTTCATTGTATATTCTTAACATATATACAATGACATCTTTTGGATGAACAATCAGTGGTTCTTTTGAATGTGTGTATGTTGCTGTTGTGATTTTTTTACCATCTTCTCCTTTGGTGTTTAGCAAACTTGTGTCTACTTGTGGTTCTCTCGTATAGGTTCCCTCTTCGTTTTTTAAGTATTCACTATCTTCTATTGTTTCATCGTTGCTAACAGCTATGATAAATTTTCGTAACGCTAAATCAAATTCTTGTAATACCACATTGTCATAGTCTTCTTCATCTTGATAGTCTTTTCCTTCTTTTCCTGGCCATTCTTCTGGTTTTGAGTCTCTATCTTCCACTGGTTCTCCATCTTCATCTGCATCTTCTGTAATGGCTGCTTCGTTTCTAATAATAGTTCCACTCACTTCATCTGAAATCACTTTCATATACACATAAATGTCTCGATAGTCTGGATTTTTCTCCACTTCTGTGTCCAGATATCCTTTTGTTTTGTCAAAAGCCTTCATCAAGTTTTCTACTTCTCCGTTTTCTTTTGATAAACAGTCAGTTGTAACCATTTCTACTTTTTGCGTTTCTATGTTTCTTTCTGATACTTTCCATACTTTTTGGTTATATTCAATCGCTTCTTTTTCTTCTTGTGTTGTATTTTCTCCTATTTCTCCCTCTATAAATTCTAATCCTTCTGGAATATCTTCTGAAATTTCCTCAGCATAGCCATCACGTTCCCCTTCGTTGTAAACTCTTAAACGATATTTTACCATGTCTCCTTTTTTTACTTCTACTGGTTCTTTGTTCATTTTAATTGTTGCATCTGTACTTGTTCCTTCTTGTAGCGCTGTAACGTCTATACTGTTAATTCTTTCAGGTACGACTTCTCCATTTACTTCATATATACTTTTCTTTAAGCGTAAATCAAAGTGCTTTGGCTTGACAACTACACTTTCAAAGTCGTCGTCATCTTGTTCTCCCGGATAGAAATGCTCTGGTTGGTCTAAAGGCTCCGTATCTGGCGTGTCTCCTCTATGGTCTTTGGTCGTATCTTTATCGACATCTGGTGCCGTTCCTGGTTCGGAGTCTCGGTCATCACCTTCTGTATTTGTAATGGTAATCTCGTCTTGGCTATTAAATTCTTCTGAAATCCATGCAACATTGGTTAAAATAATTGGTTCCTTTTCATCTGGTTTTTGCATGACTTCACATTCTATGGTAATGGTTTCTGATGCTGGTTTTCCTGTTGTATACGCTGGTAAATTATCTACTCTTTCTTGGTTCCTTGTAAATGTCACACGATTTGTGTCTTCCTCATAACTTGCTGTAAATCCATTTGATTTTACAATTTGGATAAATTTTAGCCCTGTTGGTAATTGGTCCACCACTTTTGTGGCATACCCTGGTCGGTCTCCTTCATTGTATATTGTAATGTCATATGTTATCCTGTCTCCTTGTTCAACTTCTACGGGGTCTTTTCTGTGCTTATAGGTTGCAGTTTTGTCTTGTGGTAATGCATTCGTGTCAACATCTGGTACTCTTGTTCTTTCCTCATCTGCCAGTACCGTATCCCCTACTTTTGTAATATATTTTCTTAAGGCTAAGTCAAAGTTGTTTGGCATTAATTTTACTTTTTCAAAGTCATCATCATCTTGCTTTCCTTCATAAAAGGTGTTTTCATTTGCTAAATCTTCAGGATTTTTATCATTTCCTTGATAGGTTTCCATGTTCGTTTTGTCAACTTCTGGTGCTGTTGCTGGTTCTGAGTCTCTATCTTGCTCTTGTATATTAGTAATGGTTAAATCGTCTTCTACATTAAACTCTTCTGCAATCCATGCAACATTGGTTAAAATGATTTCATCCCCTAAGATTGGTTTTTGCGTCACTTCACATTCAAATGTTATGGTCTCTGAGGCTGGTAGTCCTGTTGTATAGGCTGCTAGGCTGTCTGTTCTTCCTGTCGTTCTTGTAAATGTAACACGATTTTCTTGTTCGTCATATGCTGCTGTATATCCTTCTGATACCATTTTGCTATATTTTAATCCCTCTGGCAATTGGTCAATTATTTTTGTTGCATATCCTGCTTTTTCTCCTTCATTGTAGACAGTAATGTTATATGTTACAATGCTTCCTTTATGTACAATGACTGGATTTTTTCTGTGTTTATAGGTTGCTGTTCCAGTTTCTGCAATTGTACTGGTTTCAATATCTGGTATTCTGGTTAATCCTTGTTCTTCCAATACGGTATCATCTACTTGGATGATGTATTTTCTTAAGGCTAAGTCAAATTTCTTTGGCATCACCACTAATTTTTCAAAGTCATCATCATCTTGCTCTCCTTGATAGAACTCTTCTGGTTCTGCTAAGTTATCATGATTTCCTTCTTTCCCTGTATAGTCTTCCATTGTGTCTTTGGCAACTTGTGGATTTGTTGCTGGTTCTGAGTCTCGGTCATCCCCTTCAACATCTGTTATCGTTTTTCGTCTTACTGCATCATATTCTTCAGAAATCCAAGCCACATTGGTTAATATAACTTGGTCTTTCCAGTGTGGTTTTTGGGTGACCTCACATTCTATTGTAATGGTTTCTGATTTTAACTCTCCTGTGGTATACCCTGCTAAGCTATCTTCTCTTCCTGTATTTCTTTCCAATGTAATACGGTTTGTATCTTTATCATAACTTGTTGTAAATCCTTCTGTTGTGGTTGCATGATATATTAGTCCTTCTGGCAATTGGTCTACTATTTTTGTCGCATACCCTGCATTATACCCTTCATTGTAAATTGTAAGGTTGTATGTAATGATATCTCCTGTTTGTACTTCTACTGGGTCTTTCCTATGCTTATATGTTGCTGTATTTGTATCAGCAATGGTGTTAGTTTCGATGTCTGGATTTCTTGTTTTGTCTGTACCTGTTAATACTGTATCTCCTACTTTTGTAATGTATTTTCTTAGTGCTAAGTCAAAGTCTTGCAATATGACTTCATCATAATCTTCCTCATCTTGATATTCATGACTTTCTTCTTTTCCTGGCCATTCTTTTGGGTTTGAATCTCTATCGTTCACTGGTTCTCCATCTTCGTCTGCATCTTCTGTGATGGCTGCTTCATTTCTAAGAACAGTTCCACTGATATCTTTTGAAATGACTTTCATGTAAATATAGATATCTCGATAGTCTGGGTTTTTATCTGTGTCAGAATCTGCATAATCTTTCGTTTTGTCAAAAGCCTTAATCAAGTTTTCTACTTCTCCGTTTTCTCTGGATAGACAATTTGTTGTAACCATTTCAACTTTTTGAGTTTGTGCATTTGTTTGAGATACTGTCCAAATTTTTTGGTTATATTGAATTGCTTCTGTTTCTAATTCGGTTGCATTTTCTCCTGCTGGTCCTTGTACAAATTCTAGTCCTTCTGGTATATTTTCTGAAATTTGTTCTGCGTATCCGTCACGTTCTCCTTCGTTGTATATTCTTAAGCGATATTTTACGATATCTTCTTTTTGCACTCCAACAGGTTCTTTGTTCATTTCAATTGTAGCATCGTTACTTGTTCCTTGGCGTAAACCATCTACATTTACATTTTTAATTCTCTCTGGTACTTGTTCTCCTTCAACCTCATACACACTTTTCTTTAAACGTAAATCAAATTTCTTTGGTTTGACCGCTACACTTTCAAAGTCATCATCATCTTGATTTCCTGGATAAAAATGATCTGAATGATCTAACGGTTGGTCTTCTGGTGTATTTCCTCTATGGTCTTTTGTTGTATCTTTATCTACATGGGGAGCGTTTCCTGGTTCAGAATCTCGGTCTTCTCCTTCATTGTCTTTAATGGTAATGTTATCTTGGCTATTAAATTCTTCTGCAATCCATGCAACATTTGTCAAAACGATTGGGGTATTCTCATCTGGCTTTTGCGTTACTTGACATTCTATGGTAATCGTTTCTGATGCTGGAATTCCTGTTTTGTATGCTTCTAGTACGTCGCTTCTGTCTTGTTTTCTTGTAAAAATAACTTGATTCGTTGCTTCTTGGTAATCATCTATAAATCCGTTTGATGATACAATTTTAATAAATTTTAGTCCTTCTGGTAATTGATCTATTATTTTTGTAGCATACCCAGGTCTGTCCCCTTCATTGTATATGGTGATGTCATATATTACGCTGTCTCCTGGTTCCACTTCCACTGGGTCTTTTCTATGGTTATAGGTTGCTGTTTTTGTTTCTGTTATCGTGCTAGGGTCAATACTAGGTTCTCTTGTTTTTTGTGCATCTTTTAATACGGTATTTCCTACTTGTGTAATATATTTTCTTAATGCTAAGTCAAAGTTGTTTCGCAATAATTTTACTTTTTCAAAGTCATCATCATCTTGTTTTCCTTCATAAAAGGTGTTTGCATTCGTTAAATCTTCAGGATTTTTATCATTTCCTTGATAATTTTCCATGTTCGTTTTGTTAGCCCCTGGGTCTGTTGCAGGTTCTGAATCTCGGTCTTGTCCCTGTTCCTTTGTAATGGTTAAATTATCTTCTACATTGACTTCTTCTGCTATCCATGCAACATTGGTTAATACAACTTCTTTATTAAGAAGTGGAGGTTGGGTTACCTCACATTCAAATGTTATGGTTTCTGATGATGGATTTCCTGCTGTATAAGCTGGCAAGCTGTCTTGTCTTCCTGCCTTTCGGGTAAATGTAACACGGTTTGCATTTGTGTCATAATTTGCTGTAAATTCTCCTGACGTTATGTTGTTATATTTTAATCCTTCTGGCAATTGGTCTATCACTTGGCTAGCATATCCTGCTTTTTCTCCTTCGTTGTAAATTGTAATGTTATATGTTACAATGCTTCCTTTATGTACAATCACTGGATTTTTTCTGTGTCTATATGTTGCTGTTCCATTTTTTGCAATTGTACTACTTTCAATGTCTGGTATTCTCGTTAATTGTTGTTCTGCCAAATCAGTATCATCTACTTTTGTAATATATTTTCTTAATGCTAAGTCAAATTTCTTTGGCATAACGACTAGTTTTTCAAAGTCATCATCATCTTGTTTTCCTTGATAAAACTCATTTGGATTAGATAATTCTGTGTCATTTCCTTCTTTTCCTGTATAGTCTGTTATTGTTTCTAGGGTAACTCCTGGTGTATTTTCTGGCTCGGAATCTCGGTCTTCTCCTACCACACTTGTTATCTTCTTCTTCCTTACGGCATCATATTCTTCTGCAATCCATGCGACATTGGTTAATACCATTTGGTCTTTCCAGTGTGGTTTTTGAGTTACTTGACATTGTATTGTAATCGTTTCTGAAGCTAATTTTCCTCCTGTATAGGCTTCTAACACCGTTCCTGTGTCTCGTGTCAATGTCACACAATTTGTATCTGACTGATAATCTACAGAATATCCTAGTGTTGTTGTAATCAGATTTTTATAGGTTAACCCTGTTGGTAATTGGTCGACAATTTTGGTGGCATATCCTGCGTTTTGTCCTTCATTGTAAACTGTAATATTATATGTCACAAGGTCTCCTGTTTGGACTACTACGGGGTCTTTTCTATGTTTATACGTTGCTGTCATAGTGCTACTTATTGAATCCGTTTCAATGACTGGTTCTCTCGTTTTTTCTTTTTCTGTGCTCAATTCTGTATTTCCTACTTTTGTGATGTATTTTCTAAGTGCTAAGTCAAATTGTTTTGGTTTGACAACTAGTTTTTCAAAGTCATCGTCATCTTGATTTCCTTGATAGAATTTATTTGCGTCTGCTAGGTTTTTATCATTTTTTGTGTTTCCTGTATACCCTGCCATTGAATCCTGTGCTACATTTGGCGCATTTGATGGTTCTGAGTCTCTATCTTGCCCCTTTATTTCAGTAATTTCTACGTTATCTTGTGCATTATATTCTTTGGATATCCAGGCCACATTGGTTAAAACAATCTCGTTTTTGGCATCTGGTACTTGGGTTACTTCACATTCAATTGTAATCGTTTCTGAATCTAATGATTCACGATTTGTAAATGCTGCTAAATTTGTTCCTGCATCTCTTTTGAATGTCACGCGATTTGTTCCTTGATTATAATCTTCTGTATATCCATGATTTGTAATAAGTTTTTTGTATTTTAACCCTGTTGGTAATTGGTCGACAATTTCTTTAGCATACCCAGCTCTATCGCCCTCATTATAGACTGTTATGTCATATGTCACAGTGTCTCCGGTTTGCACTTCGACTGGATCTTTTCTATGGTTATAGGTTGCTGTCATGGTGTTAGTCATTGAATCCGTCTTAATTACTGGTATTCTTGTTTTTCCTTCTTCTTTGGCTAATTCTGTATCTCCTA
Organism: uncultured Clostridia bacterium; assembly: GCA_947625645.1. Taxonomy (GTDB): domain Bacteria; phylum Bacillota; class Clostridia; order TANB77; family CAG-508; genus CAG-269. The sequence continues at coordinate 13,844 of CANQPE010000014.1, forward strand.
CTTTTGTGATGTATTTTCTTAAAGCCAAATCAAAATTATATGACTTAACCACTACTTTTTCAAAGTCATCATCATCTTGATATCCTTGATAAAATTCTTCTGATTTCGTCAAATCAGGATTATTGGACGTATTTCCTGTATAGTTTTCTATCGTATCTTTTTTTACATTTGGTGGCACTGTTTGTGGTTCTGAATCTCTGTCATCTCCTTCTATATTTGTGATATCTTGTTCGTCCACTGCATTATATTCTTTTGATATCCATGCCACATTGGTCAAAACATAATCTTTAGATGTACTTGCTTCTTGCGTTACTTTACATTGGAAGGTAAGCGTCTCAAAATCTAATTCTCCTCCTGTATATGCTTCTAATTTATCACTTCTTCCTTCGTTCCTTTTGAATGTGACACAGTTTGTTTGCCTTTCATATGTTGCTGTAAATCCATCTATTTGTGATTCTTGAACATATTCTAATCCTGTTGGTAATTGGTCGACAATTTCTTTGGCATATCCTGCTTTGTCGCCTTCATTATATATGGATATATTATACGTTACAATGCTTCCTGTTTTTACAATTTCTGGATCTTTTCTGTGGTTATAGGTTGCTGTGTTTTTTGTTTCTATTGTGCTCTTATCTATACTTGGTACTCTTGTACGTTTAACAGTTTCTAATTCAATGTCATCTATTTTTGTGATATATTTTCTTAAAGCTAAGTCAAATGTTTGTACTTTTTCGATCACTATAACAGGTTGTGTGTTTTCAATCTCTGCTATATTTGTATATAATGTAATTTTATTTTTAGAAACTTTACTTTTATCTTTGTATTTTGGTATATTTTCTAACGTTGTTTTTACTAAATAGTTATATAGTTGATAAGCATAATGTGCTCTTTCTTCTCCTGTATCTCTTCCATGTTCTGGGTTACAATCCATTATTGCCGTATAAGTGTCCTGTGTATCACTTTTATAAAAAAACCAATTGTATTCGTCTAGTTCTTTATTCGGATCATATCTTGCATACATTTCTTCATAAATTGTGCTATCATGATTTGTAAAATACCAAAATGCGGCTTGTTGTATAGCATCAATAATATCATCTGATAATAAATCAAACTTGGCTTCTGGAATTTTTGCATTTTTTAACAAAACTTTTTTATCTGCTTCCGCAGTTTTATTTTTAACAAATGTTCCATCTTTTGCAATAGAACCTTTAACATAAATCAAATCCGATAATGCAATAATTCCATAATATGGATCTCTTTCAGGGTGCTTTTCATTGGCATTTTCTTTGACCAAACTTTGTAAATTTTTATGATTTGTAGCATTTTTCATTGCTTCTCTTTCTGTTACAAAGTCAAACGCATCTGCATAATTTTGTATTTCTTTTTCATCACTGAATCCAACATCACCTTTTACGCAATAAATATTTGCACTAGCATCAAATTGCTGAGTTGATTCAGTCTCATGTTTCACTATTTTCCATAGAACTGAGCCCGTTTTCGTATCTACTGTATTTCCATGTCCTGGCTCTCCTATAGCAAATGCCATATTCGCCTCTGGTTCTGACCCCGCTCTTGTCTCTTGTATTCCAAAATATAAATTGGGTGATAGTGTTGTCGCTTTGGACATATTAGGAATTCCAATAACAGCAAACAACAACGCCAATGTAATAAATATACTACTTTTTATCTTTTTCATGTTTTTTACCTTCCTTTGCACAGAAGTAGTTGAAAATCAAATTGACAATTTTTTATCTTTTTTTCTCTTTTTACTACTTTAATTATATTTTACTACATTTTTCAATTAAGTCAATACCTATTTTTCCCATTTTTTATCTATGAAAAATGGGGCCTCAATTTTTCCTATACCATAAAAAAATTAGGTATATTCCAAATAAATTTCTTTATTGAAATATACCTAAAGTTTTATTTACCTGACATATTTTCTAATCAACGCAATTCCTGATGCAAATATGGTTAAAATGGTTACTCCTAATATAATATATGTTGTTGCTTTACCCGTTTTTATAGAAAGCATGACTGGTGCGTCATCAATGTCGTCTTCTCCTTGCTTTTTGTTGTTTGGCGTAGAATCTCTGTCTGGTACGCCTCTGTCATTTTCGTCTTTTGAGATTTCAGCTGTGTTTGTTTTTAGTCCCATATTGTCTTGTTGATTGATCCATGTTAACACAACTTCTACATCTGCGGATTCTCCTGGTTGTAATAGTCTGTCTGCTAATAAGTTTGTTTTAATCACATTGTTTCCTGCATCTTGCCAGCCTGGGTTATCTTCTGCCACAAATTTTAAGCCTTCTGGTACATAGTCTGTTACTTCTTTCGCATATCCTGCAATGTCTCCTTCATTTGTTACACGAATAGAATATCTAAATTTGACAGTAACTTGGTTTAGTTTCTTTCTATCTAAATCTACTTTGACAATTGGTTCTGGGTCTTGCTCTGGCGTATGGCCTGTTGGCGTTACCGTTTGTTTTCCATTTTCTATGACAATAGATTGCGTTACCCACTTTCTAAGTGCTAAATCAAAGTATTTTGGTTTGATAGCTTCTTGGTCTTGGTCATCTTCCCCTTCATTCCATTGGTCTGGCTCTGAATCATCATCTTCTATATCGTTTCCTTTATCATCTGTGTCTTTTGATATTTGTGCATGGTTGACAATGGTTTTGTCTGATGGTTCTGGTTGTACCACTTTGAATGCTGCTACCACGTCTGCATGGTCTGGATTTGTGTCTGATAGTTCTGCACTTGGGTCAAAGGCTTTCAATAAGGCTGGATTTTCTGTTTCATTTTCTCCCATGCGTGCTTCTCCCTGTTCCATTGATAAATAATCTGTAACAATGATGTCGGCTTCACTTGCATTTTGGGTTTCTACATATGTCTTTCCATCATGGGTAACCGCTTTGTCTGTTTCTTGTTCGCCTGCTTCTACTTCTCGATACATTACCCATCTGTAGTCTGTATTCGTCTTATTTTCTGGTAAAAATTCTAATCCATCTGGTATGTCATCTAAGACTTCTGCTGCGTACCCATCCTGGGAGCCTTCATTGAAAACGCGTATAGTATATTCTACAACGTCTCCAACAGCAACATCTACTGTGTCTTTTGGGTGATTATAAGTAATTTGGTCTGTTTCTTTGTCATAACTTACTTGTGGGATACGTGTATTTACTTCATCTTTTCCCACCTTTGTAATGAATTTTCGAAGTGCTAAATCAAATGATGATTGTAATACCACATTATCATAGTCTTCCTCGTCTTGATAGTCTTGTTTTTCTTTTCCTGGCCATTCCTCTGGTTTTGAGTCTCTATCTTCCACTGGTCCTCCATCTTTATCTGCATCTTCTGTAATGGCTGCTTCGTTTCTAATAATGGTTCCACTCACTTCTTCTGAAACCACTTTCATATACACATAAACGTCTCGATAGTCTGGGTTCTTTTCTGTTTCAGTATCTACATAGCCTTTGGATTTGTCAAATGCTTTTAATAAATTGGCACCTTCCTTCGTTGCTTCTTCTCCTTTTCCTCTGGCTAGCTGGTCTGTTGTGATCATTTCCACTCTTTTCGTTTCTATGTTTCTTTCTGATACTTTCCATACTTTTTGGTTATATTCCATTGCTTCTTTTTCTTCTTGTGTTGTATTTTCTCCTATTTCTCCTTCTATAAATTCTAGTCCTTTAGGAATATCTTCTGAAATTTCCTCAGCATAGCCATCACGTTCCCCTTCATTGTAAACTCTTAAACGATATTTTACCATGTCTCCTTTTTTTACTTCTACTGGTTCTTTGTTCATTTCAATTGTCGCATCTGTACTTGTTCCTTCTTGTAATCCTTTCACGTCTATACTGTTAATTCTTTCAGGTATGACTTCTCCATTTACTTCATATATACTTTTCTTTAAGCGTAAATCGAATTTCTTTGGTTTAACTACTACACTTTCAAAGTCGTCGTCATCTTGTTCTCCTGGATAAAAATGATTTGGGTCATCCAAAGGTTGGTCATCTGGTGTAGATCCTCTATAATCTTTTGTGGTATCTTGATTCACATCTGGTGCCGTTCCTGGTTCAGAATCTCGGTCATCACCTTCTGTATTTGTAATGGTAATCTTGTCTTGGCTATTAAATTCTTCTGCAATCCATGCAACATTTGTTAAGATAATTGGTTCATTTTCATCTGGCTTTTGTGTTACTTCACATTCTATTGTAATGGTTTCTGATGCTGGTTTTCCTGTCGTATAGGCTGATAATACATCATTTCTTTCTGGCGTTCTTGTAAATGTAATTTGATTTGTTTCTTCATCATAACTTGCTGTAAATCCTTTTGATTCAACAATTCCAATAAATTTAAGTCCTGTTGGTAATTGATCCACCACTTTTGTGGCATACCCTGGTCTATCTCCTTCATTGTATATCGTAATGTCATATGTTATCCTGTCTCCTTGTTCAACTTCTACGGGGTCTTTTCTGTGCTTATAGGTTGCAGTTTTGTTTTGTGGTAACGTGCTGGTATCAACATCTGGCACTCTTGTTTTTTCTTCATCTGCCAATACCGTTTCTCCTACTTTGGTAATATATTTTCTTAACGCTAAGTCAAAATTGTTTGGCATTAATTTTACTTTTTCAAAGTCATCATCATCTTGTTGTCCTTCATAAAATTCTTCTGGATTTGCTAAATTTGAGTTATTTCCTTCTTTTCCTGTATAATTTTCCATCGTATTTTTTGCAACTTCTGGTGCTGTTGCTGGTTCTGAGTCTCTATCTTGTCCTTGTGTATTCGTTATGGTTAAATTATCTTCTACATTGACTTCTTCTTCAATCCATGCGACATTGGTTAAAATGATTTCATCATTTAAGATTGGTTTTTGCGTTACCTCACATTCAAATATGATAGTTTCTGATTTTGGCAAGCCTGTTGTATAGGCAGGTAAATTATCTGTTCTTTCTGCCTTTCTTGTAAATGTCACTCGGTTTGCTTGTTCGTCATACGCTACTGTATATCCTTCTGATATGATTTTGCTATATTTTAATCCTTCTGGTAATTGGTCAATTATTTTTGTTGCATATCCTGCTTTTTCGCCTTCGTTATAAACAGTAATGTTATATGTTACTATACTGCCTTTATGAACAATCACTGGATTTTTTCTGTGGTTATAGGTTGCTGTTCCGGTTTCTGCTATTGTGCTGGTTTCAATATCTGGTATTCTGGTTAATCCTTGTTCTTCTAATACGGTATCATCTACTTTGGTGATGTATTTTCTTAAGGCTAAGTCAAATTTCTTTGGCATAACCACTAGTTTTTCAAAGTCATCATCATCTTGCTCTCCTTGATAGAATTCTTCTGGATTTGCTAAGTTAGTATTATTGCCTTCTTTTCCTGTATAGTCTTCCATTGTGTCCTTGGCAACTTGTGGATGTTTCGCTGGCTCTGAGTCTCGGTCATCCCCTTCAACATCTGTTATCCTTTTTTGTCTTACTGCATCATATTCTTCTGTAATCCATGCCACATTGGTTAACACAATTTGATCTTTCCAGTCTGGTTTTTGGGTCACTTCACATTCTATTGTAATGGTTTCTGATTTTAATTCTCCAGTAGTATAACCTGCTAAGGTATCTTGTCTTTCTGCTTGCCTTGTTAATGTAAGTCGATTTGTTTCTGCATCATAACTTGGTGTAAATCCTTGCGTTGTCATTCCATGGTAGATTAACCCTTCTGGTAATTGGTCTACAATTTGGGTAGCATACCCTGCATTTTGTCCTTCATTGTAAATGGTGATATTATATGTAACAATATCTCCTTTTTCTACTGGTACAGGATCTTTTCTATGTTGATATGTTGCTGTATTACTTGTAGCAATGGTACTCGTTTCTACTTCAGGATTTCTTGTTTTTTCTGTACCTGCTAATACTGTATCTCCTACTTTCGTAATATACTTCCTTAATGCTAAGTCAAAGGTTTGTAATACAATAACATCATAATCTTCATCATCTTGGTATTGTTGGTTTTCTTTACCTGGCCATTCTTTTGGATTTGAATCTCTGTCATCTACTGTGTCTCCTACTTCATCCGCATCTTCTGTAATGGCTGCTTCATTTCTAATGTTTGTTCCACTGGCATTTTCTGAAATGACTTTCATGTAAATATAGATGTCTCTATAATCTGGATTTTTCTCTGTTTCGGAGTCTACATACCCTTTACTTTTGTCAAATGCTTTTATTAAATTAGCACCGTCTTGATTTTGGTCTTCGCCGTTTCCTTTTGCTAAATAATCTGTTGTTACCATTTCTACTTTATGGGTTTGTTGATTGGTGGTCAAGGCTTTCCAAACTTTTTTGTTATACGTAATTGCGTCTCTTTCTAATTGACTTGTTGCTTGTTCTACTTCTCCATCAATAAATTCTAATCCTTCTGGTATATCTTCTGAAATTTGTGAGGCATATCCATCACGTTCTCCTTCATTATACACTCTTAAACGATATTTCACAATGTCCCCTGTTTTGACTACAACTGGATTTTTGTTCATATTAAAGGTTGCGTCTGTGTTTGAGCCATCTTTTAGTCCATCTACATTAACACTCAAAATTCTTTCTTCTATTTCTGTTTCATTTACCATGTTTATTGTTTTCTTTAAACGTAAATCGAATGCCTTTGGCATTAATACTACAGATTCAAAATCGTCATCGTCTTGTTCGCCTTGATAAAAGAAATCTTTGTCATTTAGTGCTTTGTCGTCTGGTCTGCTTCCTTTATAGTTTGATGTGGTATCTTTTCCAACATTTGGTGCCGTTTGCGGTTCTGAATCTCGGTCATCTCCTACCGTATTTGTTATTTGTTTTTGTGCTACCGCATCATATTCTTCTGCAATCCATGCAACATTTGTTAAAACAATCTTATCTTTCCAATGTGGCTTCTGGGTTACTTTACATTGAAACGTAATCGTTTCTGAATCTATCGTTCCATCTATATAGGCATCTAATTGGTCACTTGTTTGCTTATTTCTTGTAAATGTAATACGATTTGCATCATCTACAGCTGCTGTAAAACCTTCGGATTGAGAATCTTGTACGAATTCTAGTCCTGTTGGTAATTGGTCTATAATTTTTGTGGCATATCCTGCTTTGTTGCCTTCATTATATATAGTTATATTATAAGTTATAATGCTTCCTTGTTTTACCTCTTCTGCATCTTTTCTGTGTTTATAGGTTGCCGTTTCTTCGGTTGCAATTGTACTGTCATCTATGCTTGGTTCTCTTGTTCTTTCTACATTTTTTAAAATCGTATCATCTATTTGTGTTATGTATTTTCTTAAGGCTAGGTCAAATGTTTTTACTTTTTCTATTACTATGACTGGTTGTGTACTTTTACTTTGTGCTACATTGGTAAATAGTGTAATTTTGTTTTGTGGTAATTTTTTTCCACCCTTGTATAATTGAATGTTTTGTAAAGTTGTTTTCACCAGATAATTATATAATTGATAAAGATAATGTGTTCTCTTACCTGCTTCATTTCTATCACTAGGATTTGAAGTATAATCGCTAATTTCTTGATAGCCTTCTCCCTCCTCAAGTTTATAGAAAAACCAATTGTAACCATCTAGATCACCATTTTCATTATATCTTGCATACATTCTGTCATAAATTTCACTGTCATGGTTTGTAAAATACCAAAATGCGGCCTGCTGTATAGCGTCTATCATGTCATCCGTTAATAAACCAAATTCACTTTCTGGAACGCCTGCCTTTTTTAATAAAGCTTTTTTATCCTCTGCGGCAGTTTTATTCTCAATAAATGCGCCATTTTTGTCAATTGAACCTTTCACATAAATCAGGTCAGATAAGGCAATGATTGCATAATAGGGATCTCTATCTGGGTATTTTGTATTAGCATCCTCTTTGACTAAGCTTTGTAATACGGTATCTGTTGTATAACTTTGCATAGTAGTTCTATCTTTTACAAAATCAAACACATCCGTATAAGTACCAATATCACTCACTTTACTAAATCCTATGTCTCCTTTGACACAATAGATATTAGCTTTATTATCAAATTGAGAGGCAGATTGACTACTATGTTTGACTATTTTCCACAAAATGGATCCACTTTTGTCCTTTACTTGAGTTCCATGCCCTGGTTCTCCTATGGAAAAAGCCATATGGGGATCAGATTCTGTTCTCATTTCTTGTATTCCAAAATATAAATTAGGATTTAGTTCTGCTGCCTTTGCTAAATTGGGAATTCCTATAATAGCCAATAAAGTTGCTAATAATAGTATGATATTGATTTTTTTATTTTTCATTTTTGATTCATTCCTTCCTTACGTGCAAAATTAGTTAAAATTAACTTTTCTATATTTCAACTAATGCTCCGATTATTAATACTTTAATTCTATTTTACTACAAATTTCAATTAAGTCAATACCTATTTTTTCCATTTTCTAATTATCTTTAGATTTTTTCCTCCTGCCGTTCTGAAAAATTGCAACTAGAATTTAAAGATATGTGTATATTGAATAAAAAAATTTCATATATAATAGAATGAATTTCTTTTTTGGGAGGTTTTATGAAAAAGAAACATTGTGTATTAAAATTATTTTGGATTAGTACGATACTTTTCGTTTTTTTCATGCAACCTGTTTTGGCTGATGATATTGATACAGAAGAAGAATTAGGAAACGTGACTGACATTTTAGAAACATCAGCTACATTTGATGAAAAAACTTCAATCAATTCCCGTGCTTATGTCGTTTTAGATAGAAATAGCAATACTATTTTGATGGAGAAAAATGCAACCCAAAAAAGAAAAATGGCTTCTACAACAAAAATTATGACAGCAACAGTGATTATTGAAAATTGTGATTTATCTGAAACCATTACCATTTCCAAAAAAGCTGCTAATACTGGTGGATCTAGACTGGGTTTAAAAACAGGAGATAAGATAACCGTTCGTGATTTACTCTATGGGCTTATGTTACGTTCTGGAAATGATGCTGCTGTAGCTTTAGCAGAACATGCTGGTGGAGACGTTCCAGGGTTTGCTTTGCTAATGAATGAAAAAGCCGCTCAATTAGGATTAACAAATACGCATTTTGAAACCCCTCATGGTTTAGATAGTGAGCAACATTATACAACTGCTTATGAATTAGCATTGCTGTCTAATTATGCTATGCGCAATAAAACCTTTGCAACAATTGTCAATACCAAAATGTGTACCATCACCATTAACGGATATCCTAAAGCAATTAGCAATACCAATGAATTATTGGGAAATTTGAATGGCGTTTATGGCATTAAAACAGGATTTACAAATGGTGCTAACCGCTGTTTGGTTTCTTGTTGTAAAAGGGGAAATCTGGATGTTATTTGTGTCGTTTTGGGAGCTGATACTAAAAAATTTCGCACTTCTGATAGTATTAAATTATTAGAATATACGTTTCAAAATTTTGAATTGACTAATATTGAACAACAGGCTAGAGAAGAATTTGCTAATTGGAAAGCAGCACATGAAAATTGTTTTTTCGTTGAAAAAGGTGTATCCAATGTTGTCTCTTTTGCATTAAGCAAATTTGAAACAAGTGTCATCCCTTTGCATAAAAATAAAAAAGATTCCCTTGATGTGGAAATTTGCTGTGATATGGATTTTGTTGCTCCCGTCGAAACGAATTCTAACATAGGAGAACTAACGTTAAAAGTAGATGGCCAGACACTTGCTACTGTACCGATTGTAACAACTGAAGACATCCCTAAAAAATCTATGTGGGATTACTTTTTCCTATTTTTTAAAAATTTTGTTTCTTATGTACAAATTTGAGGACTGTTTCTATCACTTTATGATATAAAATTTAGATAAAAAAAGAACGCTTAACTTTGCATAAGTTTTTTGCGTTCTTATCGTCTTAAACATTTTCTTTGATGTAATCTACAACATCTCCTACTGTAACAACTTTTTCTGCATCACTATCTGGAATTTCAATATCAAATTCTTCTTCAATAGCCATAACTAATTCAACAATATCTAGTGAATCAGCTCCTAGGTCATCAATAAATGATGCTTCCATAGTAACTGCTGTTTCTGCAACTCCTAATTGTTCTACAATAATTCCTTTTACTTTTTCTAATACTTCTTCTGAACTCATTTCCGAGTTCACCTCCTCTCAAGTTTGCAAATGATGAATTCATTTGATTATTTCTTTTTTATATTACCTTTATATTATATGTTTTCTGTTTTGTCAAGTATATTTTTAAAATATTTTTATTTTTAGACAATTCAGTCACTTCATCGCACGAAATCGGCTTTTCTGTTGCTCCTTCGTCTTTCATTGCTCATTGGGTGCAAATGCTTCTATCATTTTATCAACAGCCTTGTTTTCCACAAATTTTTCTGCCTGAATAATCGTATATTCAAATAATATTTCATCACTACTTCCATGCGCTTTGACAACCGGTTTTTTGACGCCTAAAAATAACGCGCCTCCATAAGATTTATAATCCATTGCTTTTGAAAGGGATTGAATGGACTTTCGTGCAACCAAATAAGAAAATTTAGTAAATATGTTTTCTTCAAAACTTTCTTTGACCGTTCTCTTTACAAACTTTCCTAACCCTTCTGTTGTTTTTAAAAATACATTACCAGTAAATCCATCTGCCACAATGGCATCTACTTTTCCTGAAAATGCATCCCTTCCTTCTACATTGCCAATAAAATTGATGTCTAATTTTTCCGCATTTTCTTTTAATAATTGATAACTCTCTCGTACTAATTCATTCCCCTTGGTTTCTTCAGTTCCTATGTTTAATAGGCCAATTGCAGGATGTTCTATTCCAAAGGTATTGCGAATATAAATGGATGACATCTGTGCAAATTGCAATAAGTTAATCGGTTTACAGTTTGTATTAGAGCCTGCATCAATTAAAACTAGCCTACTATGATATGCTGGCAAAATTCCTGCTAATGCTGGTCTATCAATTCCTTTTATTCGTCCTACAATCAAAGTTGCTCCTGTTAATAACGCTCCTGAATTTCCAGCGGAAATAAATACATCCCCTTCCCCTTCTCTTAGCATATGAAATCCTACCACCATAGAGGAATCTTTTTTGTGCTTAATTGCTACCGTAGGGACATCTTCCATCTCAATCGTATCTGTTGCATTTTTGATATGGATTCTGTCTGTGATTTCTTCTAAGTTTTTTCCATAAAATTCTTTGATTTTGCTTCGGATGATTTCTTCTTTTCCAACTAATACTAGTTCTGCTTTTATTTTTTTTATGCTATTAATGGCTCCTTTTATATTGGCATCTGGGGCATTATCTCCTCCCATAGCGTCTAATATAATTTTCATCGATACTCCATTCCTCCGTTTTATATATATTATTAGTAACACATCTATTTTATTATTCTTTTCGGAAAAAAGCAAGTAGTTTTTAGAATTTTGAGAAATTTAAAAGCAAGGTATTATAATTTCTTATAATCCTTGCCATTTTTGTAATTTCTATGCTAATATATCACTAACTACTCCAGATCCTACTGTTCGTTTTTAAGTAGTCTGTTACGGTCTATACTATTTCAAACCCACATTTTTGAAGACTTTTTCTTATTT
>CANQPE010000015.1 GCA_947625645.1 uncultured Clostridia bacterium
AATCCAACATGTAAACCACTTGTAAATATATCTGTATGTGGATATTTTTTCATTAGTTTATCAATATTAGGTGTTTTTGCAAGTTTGATTGCATTTCCATCTTTGTTTGGATTATCACCAAATCCATCTAATATCATTAGCATTGTTACTTTATCCTTCATATCGACCATCCTTCTTTGTTTTAATTTATTGCTATTTATCATAATTTACAATTTTTGCAAATTCTTCTGGGTCTAAGCTTGCACCTCCTATTAGGCCTCCATCTATGTCTGTCATGGTAAATAGTTCTTGACAGTTAGTAGATTTTACACTACCACCATATTGTATTATAACGCTTTTTGATACATTTTGTCCATAGATTTGACAAATTTTGTCACGAATTGCTTTGATTGCGTTATTAGCATCTTCGCTTGTTGCTGTTTTTCCTGTACCAATTGCCCAGATTGGTTCATAAGCAATCACTGTATTTTGCACTTGTTCAGGCATTAATCCTTCTAATGCTAAAGCGATTTGTTGTGTAATAATTTCTTCTGTTTTACCAGCTTCTCTCTCTTGTAATGTTTCTCCCACACATACAATTGGTTTTAAGTCATTCGCAAACGCTGCCTTTACCTTTTTGTTGACTGATGCATCTGTTTCATTAAAATACTGCCTTCTTTCTGAATGACCTATAATAACATACTCTACGCCAATTGCTTTTAACATATTGGGTGCAATTTCTCCTGTATACGCTCCATTTTCTTCAAAATGCATATTTTGTGCCCCTATTTTTATATTGGTACCTTGTGCACTCAATAAACTATAAAATAAATCTATATACGGTACACACAATACCACTTCATTTTCTGTATCTTTTACAAGTGGAGCTAGTTTATCAATAAAGTTAATGGCTTCATTTGGAAGTTTATTCATTTTCCAATTTCCAGCAATTATTTTCTTTCTCATTTCTTCACATCCCTTTCTTATTTATCCATCAAAGCCTCAATTCCTGGCAAACGCTTTCCTTCCAAAAATTCTAATGAAGCACCTCCCCCAGTAGACACATGTGTCATTTTGTCTTCTACTCCTGCTTTTTTGATGGCTGAAATGGAATCTCCTCCTCCTATAATTGTTGTCGCATCAATTTGTGCAAGCGTTTGTGCTACTGCATTTGTTCCCATTGCAAATTGATCTACTTCAAATAAGCCAAGTGGTCCATTCCATACAACCGTTTTTGCTTTTTTAATCTCTTCTACAATCATTTTAATTGTCTCTTCCCCAATGTCAAAGCCTTCCCAATCTGCTGGTATTTCTGTGCATTTTACAGTTTTACTTTCTGCATCTTGTGTTGGTTCTTTTGCTATTTTAGTATCGATTGGCAATATAAATTTTACATTGTTTTCTTTTGCTTTTTGCATTAGTTGCTTTGCTAAATCTAATTTATCCATTTCACAAATTGATTTTCCTACTTCATATCCTTGTGCCTTAAAAAATGTATATGCCATTCCCCCACCAATTATTATTGTATCTACTTTTTCAATTAAATGCTCTATGACACCTATTTTATCTGAAACCTTAGCGCCACCTAAAATAGCCACAAAAGGTCTTTCTGGATTTTGAACAGCATTTCCTAAAAACTGCAACTCCTTTTCAATTAAAAATCCTGACACTGCTGGAAGATATGCGGCAATTCCTGTTGTAGAACTATGTGCCCTATGAGCAGTTCCAAATGCATCATTGACAAATATTTCTGCCATAGAAGCTAATTTTTTAGAAAATTCTGGATCATTTTCCGTCTCTTCTTTATGAAATCTTACATTTTCTAATAGCAAAATTTCTCCTTCTTGTAAATGGTTTGCTTTTTGCATAGCATCTTCTCCTATAACGTCTTTTGCCATAATGACTTCTTTTCCCAATTGGTTTGACAATTCTTCAGCCACTGGTTTTAAAGAATATTCTGGTTTTACCTCTCCTTTTGGTCTACCTAAATGTGATGCTAAAATAATCTTGCAATTTTGCTCTAATAAATATCTAATCGTTGGCAATGCTGCCACAATTCTGGTATTATCTGTTATTTTTTGATTTTCATCCATTGGAACATTAAAATCACACCTTACAAATACCTTCTTTCCTTTTAAATCAACATCTTTTACAGTTTTTTTATTCATTTTCCTTCCTCCTTCTTCTATTTGTTTATTATTTCCAATTTCTTTTTTTGCAATACCATTTTATACTAAAAAAGATTACTTTTCAAGTCTTCTTTTTAGAAATTTTATGTACTTTTTTAAAACCACTTGCCACATTTCTAATATTATGGTAATATAATATAGAAATTGAAAGAATGCAATAAATTTTAGAAAGGAGTTTCAAATTTATAGCGCCTGAACCATTTTGGTTGACGAGGACTAGAGTGATCGAATTTTCGGCGGATGCTCTAGTGGTTTTGCTTAAAACCAAAGGAAATATGAAAAACAATAGTAATATTGTAACAAACATTTTTCCATTAAGCTTTTTTGCAGCTTTCAATTCCATTAATATTCTATTAGGAGGGATTCACATATGTGTGGAATTGTCGGTTACATAGGAACCAAAAAAGCCTGCCCTATTTTATTAGCAGGTTTATCAAGATTGGAATACAGGGGGTACGACTCAGCAGGAATTTCAACTATCGAAAAAAATGGTCTTTCCCTTGTAAAAGACAAAGGAAGAGTGAAAGTTTTAGAAAACAAACCAGAAATCAATACTTTAGAAGGAACCATTGGAATTGCACATACACGATGGGCCACTCATGGTAAGCCATCTAAAGAAAATTCTCATCCTCATCAAGATAACAGCAAAACATTTAGTGTTGTTCATAATGGAATTATTGAAAATTACCAAGAACTTCGTAATATGCTAGAAAAAAATGGATACCAATTTTTATCTCAAACAGATACGGAAATCATTCCTAATTTAATCCATTATTATTATGAAAAAGAACCAACGCATAACATTCATGCCTTTTTAAAAGCTGTTCGAAATTGCTGTTCAGACTTAAGAGGTAGCTTTGCCATTGAAGTGATTTGTAGCAAATTTCCTAAAAACATGATTGTTGTAAGAAAGGATAGTCCTCTTGTGATTGGAACTTGTGAAGATGAAAAATACATTTCTTCAGATATTCCTGCCATTTTATCTTATACACGAGATTTCTATTTCTTAAATGATTTAGAATTTGCACTATTAGAAAATACAAAAGCTACCTTTTATAACCTTGACCTTGAAGAAATTGAAAAGCCTACCAGCAATATTGAATGGAACGCTACTGCCAGCGAAAAAAATGGATATGAAGATTTTATGTTAAAAGAAATTTTTGAACAACCAACCGCTATTCGCGAAACAATGGGGTCAAAAATTTCACTAGAAACCCCATGTGACTTTGAAGAATTGCATTTGACAAAATCCTATTTAGAAACGATTGATAAAATCTATATCATTGCTTGTGGTACTGCTATGCATGCAGGACTTGCTGGAAAAAATGTCATTGAAAAATTATGCCGTATTCCTGTCGAAGTTGACATTGCTTCCGAATTTCGCTATCGCAATCCTATTGTCAATGAAAAAACACTTTCTATTTTTATTTCACAATCTGGAGAAACAGCAGACACCATTGCCGCTCTAAAGCTTGCTAAGCACTGTGGTAGCAAAACCATTGCCATCTCTAATGTCATCGGCAGTTCCATCACAAGAGAAGCTGACTATTCTATTTATACACATGCCGGACCAGAAATTGCAGTTGCTTCTACAAAAGCATATACATCTCAAGTCATTTTGTTAAATATGTTAGCTGTCTATTTTGCTGAATTATTAGGAAAAGTTGATGGCACAGAACTATGCCAGATCAAACAAGAAATGCTAAATTTGCCAAAGAAAATTGAAGAAACCTTTTCGTGCAAAGATGCCATTTATGAATTTGCAAAACAAATTTATCAAGAAAAAGACGTATTTTTCTTAGGAAGAGGCATTGACGAAACGGTTGCTAAAGAAGGCTCTCTAAAGCTAAAAGAAATTTCATACATTCACTCAGAAAGCTATGCAGCAGGTGAATTAAAACATGGACCAATTGCCTTAATTGAAAATGGAATTACGGTTATCAGTATCTTAACAGACAGCTCTTTAATTGAAAAAACAATTAGTAACATCCAAGAAGTCATCTCAAGAGGAGCCAAAACGTTAGTCATTACAAGCCATGCTTGTGACACTTCATTATTTGATGAAGTCATCAAAATACCAGATACGGTCACTTACTTATCACCAATTTTATCTATTATACCTTTACAATTATTAGCTTATTACATTTCCAAAGAAAAAGGATTAGATGTAGATAAACCTAGAAATTTGGCCAAATCCGTAACAGTAGAATAATTTCGCTGGGACAAATAGGGACGTTTCTTTTTTGTCCATGATGGACAAAAAAGAAACGTCCCTATTTGTCCCTTGTCCTCAGTCTCAATCCTTATGTCAGTAATAACTTGACAATGATAAGTATCACTGCCCCTGGTAACCCCAAAAGTCCGACAATAATGCTGGTAAAAATATTTAAACCTATATGAAAGCCAAAGTTGCTGCCTACTACATTAATAAAAAAAATAACCATGCCTCCTATCACAGAGTTTAAAACTAACTTTAGGATTTTTTTGAGTGGCACAATAAAAATTCTACCAAATAGAAATAAAAAACATATACATGCTAAATATGTGATAATATTCGTATCCATAAAAAAACCTCTCTTTGCATTTTTGGATTTTCCTACTACTATTCCTATGCAAAAGAGGGACAAATATGTCTTAAATGACTTGCTCGTCTTGATCTAAAACTTGATATTCCATGTCTTTGATAAAATTCACGTTCAAACCTTTTACTTTCGCCATTTTAATCAAATAATCTAACTTTGCTTGATTGGCTTTTATCTCATATATATAATAGTCTATTAAATCAGAATCTGCAAATTCATAATTTTTGTTTGCAAAATCTAATTCTTTCCTTGTGCGAATAATATGACAAATCAATTCTGTATCCTTGTCTAGCTCTGTTCTTTCCACCATTAACCCATCTTTTCTATAAAATTCCTGCATAAAATCACCTCTACTCGATTTACTGTATTATATGTACAATCTATAAAAATTATTCTCAAAACACTTGATTTTTTAGTCATTTTGTAGGATAATATATATGTATGAATTGAAATCTTAGAAAGGACTAATAGAATGAAGATAATCGATAAATTATTAAAAAAATTAAATACAACACGAAACAATTTTGCTACCTATATCTTAACTTTAATTACTATTTACATTGCTGTTGACAGAATGGTTGAAATGTTACTAATTGTGTTTACAGGGGTGTCCTCTTCTTATTGGAATCCTATCCAATATTGTTTGGCACTTGCTTGTCCTGCTTTAGCATATGCCTTTTCTGTACCATCAGAATTTTCCACTTCTAAAAACCAGAAAGTTAAGATTTTTTATGTATATGTTATGTTATTAGGTGTGATTGCTGCTTCTATGTTTGTACAATGGATGAATATGGGAATTTGGCTTTTCCTTGTTTCTGTTCCAGGATATGAAGATTTAGTCACAAACTTTCCAGAGTTATTCCGACCTGCACTAACTTCTATTGCTATCTTTATCCCAATTGCCATTGCCTATAGAATCTTCAATTTCCTATATTTTGCAGTTAATGATAGCCTTGATCACAGAAAATCCATTATGGATTACACTGGTATTGATTTATCAGATACCAAAACAGGACATGGTCCATTTACTTGTGAATTACATATGTTTAAAGATGCTTCTTCTGGTAAAGCAATTATTATGCCAGAAACTTCTAGATTTCAAGCTACCTTAGTTTGTGGTGGTTCTGGTAGTGGAAAAACGTCTATGGTATTTGAACCTTTTATTGCAAGAGATTTAGAAAGAAAATTCTTTTTCCATGAAGTTTCAAAAGAAATGGGATTTACAGCGTTAAAAACGCGCATTGCTGTTTTGAATAAACCTTATGATAATGAATATCTTAACCAGCACTTCAATCTAAGTATGTTATCCCCTGCCTATGGAAAAGAAACGATTTATAAATCTTATATGAAAAAGATGATTTTAACAGACACAGCAGAAATTGTCTATAAAGATTGTGGGGTTACCGTACTTTCCCCTGATAAAGAGCTTTGCCTTCACATGGCTAATGTAGCAAAAAATTTTGGAATTACTTGCAACATTGTAGACCCTTCAGATATGAGTTCTGTTGGTATTAACCCTTTTGTGTATGATAATCCCTATAAAATTGCAACAACCATTTCTTCTGCCTTGAAAGCAATGTATAATGATGTACACTATCAATCACAAGAAACATACCGTGAAGATACTGCCATTCAAGCCATTGAAAATGTAGCCATCTTACTAAAAGAAATGTACCCTCGTTTGAATGAAGGTAATCTGCCAAACTTAGAAGACATGTTAAAAATGTTTACCAATTTTGAATTAGTAGAAAAAATGTGTGAAATTCTAGCACATGATGAAGAACTAAAAGAAAAATATTCTGTACAACTTGCTTATTTCAAAAAGAATTTCTACAAAAATGGATCTGGAAAAGACTATACAGAAAAATCTATTTTGGCAGCAGCATCACAGTTAGATAATTTATTGAGATTAAATGGTGTCAAATCTATCCTTTGTAACAGACATAACAATATCAACTTTGATACAATGTTATCCAATGGAGAAGTAACCTTTGTGTGTACAAGAAGAGGCGACTTAGGTGTCAATAGCCACAAAGCATTTGGATTGTTCTTCTTAAGCTCTTTTGAAAATGCTGTTTTAAGAAGACCTGGTTCAGAAAGTTCTCGTGTTCCTCACTTCTTGTATGTTGATGAATTTCCAGAATTTATTGGAAAATCAACAGAGCCTATCTTTACCATGTTCCGAAAATACAAAGTTGGTAGTATTATTTCTGCTCAGAACCTTTCACAATTAAATCCAGCTACTGCTATGGAAAACTATCGTGAAACAATTTTAGCTAACTGCACGAATAAAATCTTTACTGGTAATGCCTCAGAAGATGATTTGAAGTGGTGGGAATTCGAACTTGGAGACCACAGAGAGTGGAGGTTTAAAAATACAATTGACTTTAAAACAAATGAGTATGACTCAAAACATGGCGATGTAGAATGGAAATGGGTACCAAACATTTTGGCAGGTCAATTGCAATATTTCTCACAAACAGATTGTGCCTATAAAGTGCGTAATACCAATGGTAAACCACTTACTGGTTGGGGAAAAATGTCTTACTTAGACAGTAAATATAAAGAACCACAAAAAACGAAAAATTATGATTTTGGAAAATTTTCAGACGGAGTCACAACAACAACAGAAGATTATGAAAATGGAACCCCAAAAGCAAAATTCAACCCTAACAAATTAGACTTTTTAGATGAACGTAATGAATTTAACCCTATCCAAACAGATACTACCGACTCAAAATATTTATTTGATAACGAAGATGCCATTGTGGTTAATTTGAAAAGAAAATCTTCAGAAGACTAACGATAAAAATAGAGAATTCTAAATTCTCTATTTTTTATATTCTAAATTTGTATTCCTAAAAATTCAAGTAGAATGCCTGATATGGTTCCAATGGCATATAGCAATCCAATAATGGCTAAATTTTGTTTCCAATTTTTATTTGTCTTTATTAAAACTACCAATCCCACTCCTGCTCCTGTTAGCAAACCTGCCACTAAACTTGCCGCAGATATTACGTTTTGTAAATACATATTTGTAATAATGACAGAGGCTGCACAATTAGGAATTAATCCAATAAATGCTGCAACCATCGGTCCTAAAATTGGTCTATTTAGCAAAATGTGTGCAATTCTCTCTTCTGTAATCCAATACACTGCTACATTAATCACAAATGTAATTAGTAAAATAAATCCAAAAATATGGATAGTATGTTTAAATGCTGACTTAAGGATTCCTTTTTCATCACAATGGCAATGTTCTTCTTCACAAAGGTGCCCTATCGTTCCATCTTTTTTCTCACTTGGTCGTAAACGCCACACCAAGTCTATGACAATACCTGCTACCATTCCTATCAATACCTTAATGCCCAATATTTTAAGAATTACCATTGGTTCTACCGCTTCTGATATAAAAATAGGTAACATCTCATCTGATGTAGATAAATATACGCTAATTAATGTTCCTAACGTAATCACACGCCCCGCATATAAATTAGTCGCTGATACTGAAAACCCGCATTGCGGAAACACGCCCAAAATACTACCAATGATAGGTCCCAATTTACCAGATTTTTGGATGGCTTCTTTCGATTTTTTTGCCATTTTGTGTTCTATGTATTCCATCAATATATATGTTAGCAATAAAAACGGAAGTATCTTGATTCCATCAATGACTGTGTCTTTTATGACTTCTAACATTCTTGTTTCTCCTTTTCTTGTATCAATATTAGCACTATTATATCACATTTTTTCACTTTAAGCTATATTTTTCTTACAAATAAAGAAAAATATAGCTTTACACAAAAAGAAAGCACTTGAAATCCTATGCTTTCAAATGCTTTTCTTATCTGTATGTTCCGTAAAATCTTCCTCTTCTCCCATTTGTGTTCGCTGTTGGTTGAATGTTAGCTGTTACTGTAATCGTATTGTTATCAACCTGATTACACGTACATGTCGTTCCGTTTGTGCCAATGGTATCTGTATTTTGTACATTCGTATCAGATGATGTCGTATGACAGCAACAACACCTTCTCGTACAGTCATCATCATCGTCGTCATCCCAATTAATTCTACAAAGCAACATTACCAGATAAGCCGTCAAAAGTGCTAACAATGTATAGGCAATCGCTGCCACTACTGCCTCAAAGGTACCAATGATAACGGCAACAATAAGAAAAACAGCAAAAACAATACTTGCTACAATAAAGGGACATCTGAAGATTTTTTGTAAAATGATAGAAAAGATAATGACTGCTATCGGAATTGCAAAAAAGATTAATAATAGATTCATTCCTCTTTTTCTCCTTTACTTTTTTCTAAATTTAGTTATGTACGAATATTCTATCAAAAACTAAATTTGTTTTTCTATATCGTATGCTCTTTTCCCTATAAATGTGAAAAAATAAAACTAAGAGTTCATCATGCCCCTTACTCTGAACTCTTAGTTTCACCATATTCTACTTTTACCAAGTACAATCCTTGAGGTGGTAATGTTTTTCCAGCTCTTGTACGATCTTTTGATGCAATGATTTCAGGAATTTGTTCTGGTTGCAGTTTTCCTCTTCCCACCTCTACAAGTGTACCTGCAATAATGCGAACCATGTTATATAAAAAACCATTTCCGGTCAATTCTATATAAATTCTATCCTTTTCTTGGTAGACTTCTACCTGATAAATCGTTCTGACGCTACTTTTACTACTTGTCCCACTTGCTTTAAATGCTTTAAAATCATGTTCTCCTACAAAATATTGCCCCGCTTCTTGCATTTTTGAAATATCTAATTTTTCAGCAATATGTGTTTCCAAATTTCGATAAATTGCGGTTCCATTTTCTGAATGATTTATCACATAACGATATGTTTTTCTTTTGCAAGAAAGTCGACTATGAAAAGATTTTGCTACCTCTTCTGCCTGTATAATACGAATACTTTTCTTCAGTTTTGTGTTCAGTGCAATCGGTATTTTTTCAATCGGAATTTGAGAATTTGTTTTAAAATTGGCTACTTGTCCTAACGCATGTACACCTGCATCTGTTCTTCCTGAAGCAAACAGTTCTACCTCTTCCCCTGTTATTTGAAAAATAGCTTGTTCAATGTTTCCTTGAATATTTAATTTATTAGGCTGTTTTTGCCAACCGATTGAAATCTTTTCCATCATATTCTATAGTTAATTTAATATTTCTCATGATTTTTAGTATCCCTTTCTTACATTTTTGAAAAATTCCTGAATCCATTTTTTTAATATATTCTAAACCAGCTTACTACTTTTCTTGCCACCTTATATATTGGCGTTTCTAATTGTTTTCTAGCATTTTTTAGTTCTTTTCTAATTTCAATATGTTGCGGGCAATGTCCTTCACATTTTCCGCATTGAATACAATTTGATGCTGCAGATGAATCTTTACGTAGTGCTGTACACATAAAATATTCTTTATAGGCGGTTATTTTTCCATCAGAGTATATTCTGTTGTATGCAGAAAATGTGCCTGGTATATCTACATTTTGTGGGCAAGGCATACAATATCTGCATCCTGTACAGCCTACTTTCATATTTTTATCTATTGCTTTTTTTACTTTTTTGATAAGTTCTTCTTCTTTTTCTGTAAATTCTCCGACCTTTACCTCTGAAGCTGTTTTGACATTTTCTTCTATCATTTCTATTGTATTCATTCCAGATAATACACAAGTCACTTCTTTTTGGTTCCATAGCCAACGAAAAGCCCATTGCGCAGGTGTTCTTTTTACCGGATATTCTTCAAATGCTTTTTTAGCTTCTGCTGGCAATCCATGAACTAGCCTTCCGCCTCTTAGTGGTTCCATTATGATAACAGGTATATTTTTAGAAGCTGCACATTGCATGCCTTTTCTACCTGCTTGTGAATTTTCATCTAAATAATTATATTGAATTTGACAAAAATCCCAATCATATACATCTAGCAATTTACAAAACATATCCGTATTTCCATGATATGAAAAACCTATTTGTTTGATAGCACCTGTTTTCTTTTTATTTTCTATCCATTGGATAATTCCTAAACTTTTCAGTCTCTCCCATGTTTTTATATCTGTTAACATATGCATAAGATAATAATCTATGTAATCTGTACGAAGTCTTTTTAATTGTTCTGAAAAATATTTCTCTATGCTATCTGACTTTTTTATTAAATAATGTGGTAATTTCGTAGCAATTTTTACTTTTTCTCTTATTTTATTTTTTTCCAAAATTTCTCCAAGTGCTACTTCACTTCCTGGATATACATATGCGGTATCATAATAATTAACGCCTAAATCATATGCTCGAAGTATCTCTTTTTCAGCTTTTTGTAAATCTATTTTTCCTCCTTTTGTGGTAAATCTCATACAGCCATATCCTAAAATTGAAATCTTGTTTCCTTTTGCATCCATACGATAGTTCATAATGATTATCCCCCGTTCTATTTTAATTCCCTTTTCTACAAATTATTTTATGATACATTCCTACCTTATTTTATCATGAAATTGAATTTTTGTCACATATTTCCAATCAATTTTCTCAATAATAAAAAAACCTCCCTATGCTTATTATTTTTTAATAACCATATTGAGGTTTTTTCTAACCAATAAATTGCTTGAGTTTATTGGATTGAACGCAAATTTTCATAATTATCTTCATTTCTTATGCTGATTTTAATTCTAGCCTTAGTTTATCTGCTATCATTGCGATAAATTCTGAATTGGTTGGCTTTCCTTTACTAGCTGAGATGGTGTAGCCAAATATGTTTTCTACTACCTCTTGCTGTCCCCTACCCCATGCAACTTCTATCGCATGGCGGATGGCACGTTCAACTCTTGATGGCGTTGTGTTATATTTTGAGGCGATTTGTGGATATAAACTTTTCGTAATTTGATTGATGACATCTATATCATTTACTACCATAATAATTGCTTCTCTTAGATATTGGTATCCTTTAATATGTGCTGGAACACCAACTTCATGTATGACATTGGTTACCAATGCTTCTATATTTTGTTTGTAATTCTTTTTTTCATTTGGTATTGAAATATACTGCTGTTTCACATCTTTTGATATAAAACCATTTCCACTGCTAGATGGAATGTAATTTTTTATTTGCCTAATGCGATCGATAAGCACTTCTATATCAAACGGCTTTACCACATAATATTCTGCCCCCAGTGAAATGGCTCTTTGTGTTATTTTGTCTTGCCCTACAGCTGATAGCATAATACAAGTTGGTTTCTTTTCCGTCTCCATCTTTGCTATTTTTTCTAGCACACCAATTCCATCTAAGTGTGGCATAATAATATCAATAATTGCAATATCTGGTATTGTGTTTGCAATCATATCAACAGCTTCTACTCCATCTTTTGCAATTCCTATCACCTCCATGTCTTCTTGCTTCTCTAAATATTTGGCAAGAGTTTGGCTAAAATCTCGGTTGTCATCTGCAATTAATAAGGTAATTTTCTCTTTCATTGTTCCCTCCTAAATTTTTCTATTGTATTTTTTACAATTTGGATTATACTTGATATTTAGAGGGATTGCAAGGAAATTGTAAATTTTTTCCAATTTTATTTATGAAACCGTCATTTTATTATACTTTTTTCCATATATTTTTTATTAAATTCCTTCCAATTTTCTATATTTATATGTTTTGTTTCAAAATCTGTCAGCAACCTTTCTTTTGCAGTCTCTTCTAAGGAAATACGGCACAAAATATTTTCTCCATACGTCACATTTTCTATACAAATCGCATTTTTTTGGCAATAATATTTAAATGTTTCATATTCTGAATACTTCATTGTCACTTCCATTTCAATTCCCAATATTTTTGCCACTTTTTCTGCCCCTTCAATGGCTTTTACGGTCGCTTCTGAATATGCTCTTACTAGCCCACCAGTTCCTAACAAAATTCCTCCAAAATAACGTATGACAATGGCAACCACATTGCATAACTCATTTTTTTGTAAAATAGCCATCATCGGTGCCCCAGCAGTGCCAGAAGGTTCTCCATCATCACTCGATTTTTCAATGATTGTCTCTTCTTCTAATATGCGGTATGCCACACAATGATGTCTTGCATCATGATATTTCTTTTTTATGTGGCTGATTACTTCTTCTGCTTGTTTTTTACTTTCCACTGGTATGATATAAGCAATAAATTTTGACTTTTTCTCTGTTATTTCTGCTGTGCTTTCTTGCTTAATGGTCAAAAATTGATGCATTGTATTATCATTCCTTTCCTGCCACATACCCTGTCGAATATGCAATTTGTAAATTAAACCCGCCTGTATAGCCATCTACATCTATTACTTCTCCTGCAAAATATAATCCCTTTACAAGTTTAGATTCCATTGTTTTAGGATTAATTTCTTTTATGTTTATTCCTCCACTTGTAATAATGGCTTCTTCTATTGGTCGAAACCCCTTTATCGTTACTTCAAAATGTTTTAATACTTCTACCAATTTCATTCTCTCTGCTTTGGTAATGGCATTTACTTGTTTTTGTGGATCTATTCTCGTTTCTTCGATGACAGGATGAATCAATTTTTGTGGCAATAACTTATCTAAACTATTTTTAAATTGCTTATTTTTTTCTTCTGAAAAATCTCTTAAAATTCTTTCATCTAATTTTTCAGGTGACAACGCCGGTTTTAAATCTATTCGCAAGCGAATCTGTCGTTTTTGTAAACTCTCTCTTACATTTTTATATCTAACTAAATGTGCTGAAGCACTTAAAATCGTCGGTCCTGATACCCCAAAATGTGTAAATAACATTTCCCCAAAATCCTCATAAATCACTTTGTTTTTCGTTTGATTAAGTATTTGAATTTCTACATTTTTTAAAGATAGCCCTTGCAACTCTTTACTTTTTTCTACCTCATATATTTCCAAGGGAACTAGCGATGGTTTCATTTCCGTCACTGTGTGACCTAATTCTTGTGCCATTTGATAACCATCCCCCGTAGAACCTGTTGTTGGGTAACTTTTGCCTCCAGTTGCTACCACCACTTTATCTGCTAATACGATCTGCTTTGTCGTTTTAACCCCTTTTACCTGTTTGCCATTTTGCGTAATATCTACAAGTATCTTTTCCACTTTTTCCCCTGTTAGGATGTGGACATGTAACTCTCGTAATCTCGTGATAAAACAGTTTAATACGTCTTGCGCTTTATCTGTGACAGGGAAAATACGATTTCCTCTTTCTTCTTTCACTTTAAGCCCTTGTTTTTGTAAAAATTGAATGATGTCTTGATTGGTGTATTGCTCAAAAGAACTATATAAAAACATCCCATTTCCTGGCACATTTTTGATAAAATCTGCCATCTCTAAAGAAGATGTAATGTTACACCTTCCCTTTCCCGTTATTAAAAGTTTTCTTCCCAATGATGGCATTTTTTCAATTAATGTTACTTGATTTCCATTTTCACTTGCTGTTATTGCTGCCATCATCCCTGCTGGTCCTCCACCAACCACAATCACTTTCATACTTGATTCACATTCCTTCCTGCGATACAAATTCAGTTCAATAAATTGTTACTTTTTTTTCATTTCTTCAATCGCCTTCAATATGCCAAACTTTCCATACTCATATGTTAAGCCTCCTTGCATATACGCAATATATGGTGCTCTAATTGGTCCATCACAACTTAGTTCTATCGTAGACCCTTCTGTAAACGTACCTGCTGCCATGATGACTTTATCTTCATATCCTCCCATATCAGCTGGTTCTGGAACTACTTGGCTGTCAATAGGAGACCCTTTTTGAATGCCTTGACAAAATTGAATCAAATCTTTTTCATTTCCTAAATGAATGGTTTGTACAATATCTGCTCTTGGTTCATTGTACCTTGGTTCTACTTTGTACCCTAACTCTTCTAACATTTTACTTGCAAATATGGCTGTTTTGACACTGCTGGCTACAACACTTGGTGCAAAAAATAATCCTTTTAAAACATTTGTATTTTGCCCTAAAGATGGTCCAATTTCTTTTCCAATCCCTGGTGCTGTCAATCGTTCTGCACATAATGCAATCAATTGCTGATTGCCCACAATATATGCTCCACTCGTAGCAATTCCTGCTCCTAAATTCTTCATAAGGGATCCCACACAAATATCTGCGCCTACTTCTATGGGTTCTTGTTCTTCTACAAATTCACCATAACAGTTGTCCACCATAATCACAACTTTAGCATTCACTTCTCGTATTTTTTGAATAACCTTTTCTATTTGCGAAATGGTCAAACTTTTTCTGGTTGAATAGCCTCTTGACCTTTGAATTTCAACTAGCTTTACATCTTGTTGTTTTAGTCTATTCTGAATGGCTTCTATATCAAATTGACTTTCTCTCAATTCTATTTGCTCATATTGAATGCCATAAGCTTTTAACGAACTTGGACTTGGATTTTCCCCTAATCCTATTACAGTTTGTAACGTATCATATGGTGCCCCTGTTATACTAAGCATTGTCTCATTGGGGCGCAATAACGCAGATAAGCAAATGGCTAATGCATGTGTGCCAGAAATCAATTGACTTCTTACCAATGCATCTTCTGCCTTAAAAACTTGTGCATAAATTTCTTCTATTTTATTTCTCCCTGGCTCATCAATTCCATACCCTGTAGAACTATACATGTGCATTTCTTGTAGATTACAAGTTTGAAATGCTTCTATTACCTTGTTACTATTGGTTTGGCATATACTTTCTACTTGTTTAAATTGTGGCTGAATTTCTGCCTCTACTCTCTCAGCTAACTGTTTTAATTGTTCTTGGTTCATAGTTTATTTTCTCCCTTTCTTACGTCCATTTTTGGTTTAAAAATTTTTTTATTATTACTATTTTACTATATTTCCACTTTTTTTACAATATCTATATTGTTTTTTTATGTAAATTGTTATATAATAGATTTATAGCGTAAGCTATAGTATAAATAATTTTTAAGGAGGACTAGAAATGAGACTAGAAATGAAGGCCAAGTTCCCGGAAATGAAGTACATTGTTTCGGTGTTAAACCGGATGGTGCTTCAGGGAAACGTAGTAAAAGTAGGAATTGAGGCCACGGCAAAAGAGACATATTTATGCATTTGCTTACAGAGGTGCAGGAAATACTCTTTTGTCCATGTTGTTCGGACTTTAGAGAGTATTGATAGTGAAACAAAAACTGAAATCTCTCAAATTCCAGACGACAGTATCTTACTGTTTGATACGGACGATGACGGGACATATGTAGACATCACTGTTTACAAAACATTCCGTGAGTTACCACTCTTTCATTTAGTCGGCATTCCCGATGTGGCAATCCCCGAACTTGATAGATCTGATGTAAGCAATTTGGCGTTAAACTGCCAGTTTGTGCTTCGGAAAGAATTCTATGAGTTGGGCGATTTGGTAAAAATTTTTAATTCCATGTTGTCAAAAGGATTCTATGCCTGTATGAAGTTAAGAGAATCCAAACACTTGGAAATTTCTTTCTTCCATAACACCAATGCCACTCGCTCCATTTTAAACATTGGCTTTGGTCTTTGGATTCCCTACAAAAATTCTAAAGAATTTATACAGTGGGATCCGAACACGTATGAGCAGGAAATCCTCGAGTATCATCGTGTAATGTTGACCGAACGGACACCTGTTGTAGGAAAGTTTTACTACGTGCCTAGCGGTCCCTCCTTAGAGTTCAGGGCGATTGCGAGAAAAGCAGAGTAAGCGCTGAACTACCACAAGCCCCTATGCCTGCTTTGCAGGCATAGGGGCTATTCTTTACAGTTTTTTTGCATAAAAAAAGCAATGATTTCCTCATTTTAATTTGAGTTTCATCGCTTTTTATTTTTAATTTTGTGTATATGGTAAAATTGCAATATGTCTTGCTCTTTTTATGGCTGTTGTGATATCTCTTTGATGTTTACTACAAGCTCCAGTCGTTCTTCTTGGTAAGATTTTTCCTTTATCATTAATGAACTTTCTTAATTGGTCTGGATTTTTATAATCTAATACAAAGTTTTTATCACTGCATAAAATGCAAACTTTTTTACGTTGTTTTCTGAATCTTGGATTATAGTCCTCATCATAGTTTTTGTTGTTATTCCTTTTATTTTGTTTTTTGTCTGCCATTTTCTTTTCCCCCTCTCGGCTTTTAGAATGGTAAATCATCTGTTGAAGATGTTACTTCAAAATCTGATCCCATATTTCCTGGTGTGGTTGTTCCAAAGGCATTTTCAAATGTTGCATTTCCGGCTTCTGCTTCTCTTTTGCTATCTGCAAAATATGCTTCTTCAGCAACAACTTCTGTTACGTAATGCTTCGTGCCTTGGTCATCATCCCAATTTCTTGTTTGAATTCTTCCAATTACACCAACTTGTTGACCTTTTTTAAAGTATTTACTACAAAATTCACCTGTTTTGCTCCAAGCAACTACATTGATAAAATCTGCTTGTCTTTCTTCTCCTTGTCTTACAAATCTTCTATTGACTGCAAGGCTAAAAGATGCTACTAGTGTGTTGTTTGTTTGTGTGTATCTTACTTCTGGGTCTCTGGTTAGTCTCCCCATTAAAATTACTTTGTTCATATTTTATCACCTTTCTTTACTTTGAATAAAGGTCCCTTTTCTTTATTTCTTTTTTTTGACTATGTCACTAGTCCTTTTTGACAACGATAAATTTCAATACGTCATCTGTAATTCTGTAAACTCTTTCAAGCTCAGCAACCCATTCTGGTTTTGCTTCAAAATGGAATACCGTATAATAAGCTTCTGCATTTTTCTTAATTTCATAAGCTAATTTTTTCTTGCCTAATTCTTCTACAGATTCTACTTTTCCATTTTGATTAATTAATCCAACAAATTTTTCTTGTAATGCTTTTATCCCTGCCTCATCTAAATTTGGATTAATAATGACAACACTTTCGTATTTGTTCATCATCTTCACCTCCCTTTGGATATAACCCACTTTCCCTCAAGTGAGTAGAGATTCTGTTCAATTTTTTTTATATTCTAGGAAAGTCATCGTCAAAGACGATAGACTTGACGTAGAAGATAATTATGCGAAATTTAGATTTTTTTAACAATTTATTGTTTAGAAAATCTTAATTCCGTTTGCATTGAACATTGCTATTTTACCATGTTTTTTTTGATTTTGCAAGAGTTTTATTGAAATTTTTTCCAAAAATCATTGACAAATACGCTATTTTGTAATAAAATAATTACGCATTCATAAAATTGAAACACAAATTTTAAGTTTCTCCCCGGTAACTTAAAGTTTGGTTCATATAAAATATTAAAATAGGAGGGTATTATCACCATGAATAATACAACATATAGTGCAAAAAAAAGTGAAGTAGAAAGTAATTGGTACATCATTGACGCAACTGATAAACCTTTAGGTCGCGTTGCCACAGAAGCAGCTAAATTATTAAGAGGAAAACATAAGCCAACATATACACCTAACGTTGATACTGGTGACCATGTTATCATTATTAATTGTAAAGATGTAAAATTAACAGGAAATAAATTAAACCAAAAAGTGTATAGACATCACTCTGGTTATATTGGTGGAATGAAAGAAATCACTGCAAAAGTTATGCTTGAAAAAGCTCCTGAAAAAGCTATGATGATGGCAATTAAAGGTATGTTACCTCATAATTCCTTAGGAAGAACGCAATTAAAAAAATTAAGAGTATATGCAGGTAATGAACATGAAAATCAAGCACAAAAACCAGAAGTATGGGAGGTTAAATAGAAATGGCAAAATCAGAAAAAATAGTATATTATGGTACAGGTAGAAGAAAATCTTCTGTCGCTAGAGTTAGATTAGTAGAAGGTTCTGGAAAAATTACAATCAATGGTACAGATATTGACGAATTTTTCGGACTAGAAACATTAAAAGTCATTGTAAAACAACCATTGACTGTTACAAATACAACTAGCAAATATGATGTATTTTGTACAGTAAAAGGTGGCGGATTTACTGGTCAAGCCGGAGCTATCCGTCATGGTATTGCAAGAGCATTAAACGAAGCAAATTCTGAATATAGACCAACACTAAAACAAAATGGATTCTTAACAAGAGATCCTCGTATGAAAGAAAGAAAGAAATACGGTCTTAAAAAAGCTCGTAAAGCTCCACAATTCAGTAAGAGATAATATTGACACCCCTCTATCGTATTCAAACATAGAGGGGTTTTTATTATTGTAGCACATTCAATGTA
This sequence comes from uncultured Clostridia bacterium, assembly GCA_947625645.1. Classification (GTDB taxonomy): domain Bacteria; phylum Bacillota; class Clostridia; order TANB77; family CAG-508; genus CAG-269. The sequence continues at coordinate 18,948 of CANQPE010000015.1, forward strand.
TCATCTACACTTTGCATCCCTTCTAAATTATAGTAGGTATCTGGCACATTTCCAATGATAACATTTTCCATAAATAGTACTTGGTTTGCTACTGTTTGCGAAATAGTTTCAAAAGGCGTTAGAATGGCTATTTCACAGCTAACTTGCAGATAGACTCTGTGCAGAGTTTGATTAATCCCTTTTGCTAAAAATTCACTTTTTAAATCTGTTTCCACACTTCCTGCCGAAGCTATTTGAATATGAATCCCTGGTCCTCCTCCCGCAAAAAAACGAATTCCTGTAAATGTACCGTAAGGGAATTTCTAAGTTATCCCTTCCCCTACTATTTAATTCTTCTTGAATACGATTTGGTACATCTGACATAATTTCATTCATTGGAATAATATTGGATTGTACCATGCGAATATTCCCATTCTCATCTCTTTCTATGGTAAACAAATCATCATAAGAATATTTCTTCATGACTTCTGTTGCTTGTTGATTTGAGACAATGGTAGCAATAGATTTTGCCTTTTCCTCACATACCGCTCTAAAAACAGGTTCAATTGCCTTTAAGATAAATATGGCAGTTGAAAAAGCAATGGTCATAATGACTATCATTTTAACAAGTGGACTCCCCCTAGGAAGCCCACAACTTGATTTTCTAGAAAGCTTAGGCATTCGTATGCGAAACCTTGAATAAATTTTATGCATAGGTGCCAACTTGTGTCCTTATATATTTCGGAATATATAATTTTTTCCCTACTTCTAGTTGGTCTGGATTTTCAATACCATTGGTTCGCACAATATCATCTACTGTACTGCCAAATTCTTTTGCTATGTTCCATAATGTATCGCCTTTTTTTACAATGTAGATGATAATACTATAATCTTGCTCTTGCCTTTGCTTATCTTCTTCAACTGAATTAATTAAGTTAGCATTTGCATTACGGTACATATCTGTCTGAACATTCATATTTACATTACATGTTACAATTCCTCCATCTTGAACAATAAAATCTTGTGAAGCAATTTCAAAATCATTTTCTGTATTTAGTGTCTCTCCTCTTTCTAAATTGTCTACCACATACTCAAATGGAATGCTGGCTTCTTGTACAGACATTTGCATTGTATTTCCTAAAAATAAAAAGCGCATTTGTAATTCCATCTCATATAAAATTTTGGAATTAATTTTTGTTTCTTTTTGCATGACAATATGAGAATCTACATCTATCAATTTTTTTCCTTCAATTTCTTTTAAATTAACTGTTTCTTGCAACATTTTTTTCTGTTTGACACTTGCTTTATTACACATAGTAGTAATTGGCGTTCTTTTAATTTGAAACGTCATATCTGGTCGATATAAATCTTGTATTAAATTGATATTTTTTTCTTCATATACATTGCATGTGACTTCATATTCCATTTCTACATAAATAGAGTGTTCTTCTTGAGCATTTGGCTTCACTATGACATTTCTTAATTCATAACAAACATCATATGTATTATTTTCAGATACATCTGGAATATCAATAAAACCTACAACCGGTATTTTAGGGTTAACCATTCCAATACGATTATCTTCTGTTAAATACACAATTTTCATTTCCGCTTCTGCTTTTGTTAACACTTTATTATAACTAATTTTCACATCCTTTTCTATCATATCTGTGCCTATTTTTAACACTTCTGCTAATTGGTCAATGGCATCTATTTGTACCGTATCTTTCGCATAAATCTTTGTACTACCTGTGCCTAATAAAGAATTCATGACAAAATTGTCTTTCAAAATTTGAACATCATCCTCTTCCCCCACGCTATTTACTACTTCAACTTCTTCTTTCGCAAACACTTTAATACAAACTTCTAAAGCAACTTTAATTCCTATTTTTCTACCATTAATTACTTTTGCTTCCACACTTTTCACAATTGTTTTTAAGCAAACTTGCATCTCTGGCATAGCACCTTCTACATCAATGTTCTGTGTAAAGTCCAAAGTTGTGTGAATTCCCCTAATTCCTTCTTCCATTCCCTCTGGCATATACATGATGTATGTATGAATTCCACCATCTATTTTAAGTTTTCCTTCTTGAAGCTCACGTTTATAGACACAGGCCACACCACTTGTACAAATTGTATTTAAAATATCTGGTTTTGAATCTGGCACAATCATATCGCCTTCTACAAAAATGATTTCGGTTTTTTCTGCTACTAATTTATGGATGCATAAATTTTCTTTTGCTATATTCACCATAATTAACCTCCTTATTCGTTTTCTTTATACATATATATGTCCACTTTCTTAATTTATTCATTCAAATGTGAACTTAGCACATTTCGACAAAATTCTTCATAACATATAGTAGCCTATATTTTGAGGTGATAACATGAAACAGATAAAAAAAGGAAGCATTGTGGTTAGGAAATCACATCATAAAGATGTGATTTTTACCGTCATAAAAATTATGAAAATCAATGGGCAGGATATTGCTTTATTACGTGGGCTAATTGAAAGGTTTGAAGCTGATAGTCCCGTTCAAGATTTAGAATTAGTTCATCCAAAAATTGTAAAAGAGGAACTAAAACGATTTCAACAGAAAATAGATGATAAAATACAAAAAGATCTTACATCTAGGGTTTTAACAGAAAATCGACATATTCATGAACAAGTTATAACCGGAAAAATTCTACATTTAGATGGTGATAAAAAATATTCTACAAAATCATATTATTATTACAAAAAATTAGGGCTAAATGCCATTGTCAAAAATATCCCTGAATATAAACAACCTCAAGTTGTTTATTCTTTACTAGAAATTTATACGCCTGATATTCTTATTATTACCGGTCATGATGGTATGATAAAACGTAATGTAGGGTACCATGATATCTATAATTATAGAAATTCTAGACATTTTATTCAAACTGTAAAGGAAGCTAGACGCTACGATGCTGAACATCATAAAAATACCGTTATTTTTGCTGGTGCCTGCCAAAGTTATTTTGAAGCACTCATTTCAGCTGGTGCTAATTTTGCCTCTTCACCAGCTAGAATTTTAATTGATTTTTTAGACCCTATTGTCATTGCTGAAAAAGTAGCTTTGACAGAAAAACATCAATATATCACCATTGATGATATTGCCAATGAACTGCGTGATGGAAAACAAGGTGTAGATGGAATTGGAGCAAATGGTAAAATGATACGCTCTGTTACATTTTTGTAACAAAGTTGTAACACAAATGTAATATCTTGTTTTTCGTTCTCTCTATCTGTTGAAAATAAAGACTTTTGTGTGTTCTTCATGTTTCTACATCCTTTGACAATTTTCATCAAAAATGCTATAATCCATTTATCTTAAGAGAGTAGGTGATATTATGATTTGTAAAAATGATATTGCAAATCTCAAAACTGACATCTTGGAAAAAGTGGGTCAAAAGATAATTGTCAAAGGCTCTTTAGGTAGAAGCAAGGCCTTTGAAAAAGAAGCCACGTTAGAAAAAGCGTATCCTAATATTTTTATCGTTAGATATGAAGAAAATAATAGCAATGTTACTTATAGCTACACAGATGTTTTAACAAGAACAGTTGAAGTTGAAGTATTTGATGGAACTTCTTATAGTCCATTGATTCCTCCTCCTGTTGAAACCAAAAGAAAAAGAAACGTTGTAGAAGTATAAAACAAGTCTAGACATTTACTTTGTCTAGACTTATTTTATACTTATTCTGTAGTTTTTTGGTTTGTGTGCTCAGTACTTTCCTTTTGTAAATGACTATATTTTAGTTTCGTAGCCATTCCTCCCCTAATGTGCCTTTCTGCTTTGTTTTCATCTAGTATTTCTCTCACTTCTTTCGCTAACCCAGGATTAATTTTCTTTAATCGTTCTGAAACATCTTTATGTACTGATGTTACTTTTAAGAGCGGTATCTTTAATATCATTAAAATTTGTAATTACAGTAGGTGTAGAGCCTATTTCATTTAATAATTTAAGCCTAACCTCTACATTGCTGTCTGAATCCACTTCAATAACATCTATAATTGTTTTTAGCATTGCATTTGTGATTGTTTCATTATTAAGTATGTCATCAACTGTACGAATTGTTTTTGTAAGTTCTTTTTCTAATACATCTTTTTCTTTTATTTCTGATGTAATTAACTTTAGTTCTCTTTCCAGTCTTGCGATATCTTCATTTAATGGATTTGTGTATTGTTTTAATTCTTGGATATTGATTACTTCATTTTGAAACATTTCCATGTATTTTTGTTTTTTGTTTGTAACTTTTTCTATTTCTTGTAAAAGGCTTTGTTCACTTCTTTCATTATTCTCTCTTAGCTTTGTTATTTTTTCAAATTCCTTCTCAACTGTCTTCATAAAATTCTTTTTATTCTTTACAATACTTTTCAAATATACCTTTATTGCATTTAAAAGTTCTTCTTCATCAATTATTGTAGTGTTTGGGCAATGATTCACTCCCATTGAATTTCTACCACTACATACCCATCTGATATATTCTTTTCCATCATCTGTGTATTTTCTTTTTATTCTTCTAAAGGAATAACCACAATGTTTGCAATAAATAAGTGTACTAAATACATATTCTGTTTTTTCTCTTTTGCCCTTTAGTTTAAATTCATTTGACCTTTGGGCCAAAATATCTTGTGCTCTGCTAAAGAGTTCATCTGATATAATTCGCATTTCTGGTCTTTCTACTGTTATCCATTCCTCTTCTGGTAAATCTTTTCTTGTTCCTGTAATAAAGTCTGTTACTTCTGATTTTTTATTTATTACTCTACCAGTATAAATTGGATTTTTAAGCATTCTAACAATAGA
>CANQPE010000016.1 GCA_947625645.1 uncultured Clostridia bacterium
CTAAGCCTTGTACATACTGATATTAGTATTGTGCAAGGCTATTTTTCCATTTTTTTACTGTCAAACTCAGGTTATACATGAAAGATGCAGGGTTGTCAATAGATAATTTGCCATTTTTTGTATTTTTGAGTTACTGGTATAATCCCCTTTCTTATCTTTATATCAAAACCTTCTCATTTCTACATTTGGTTTTAAAATTGCTATACTTGGCATGCTAATTTTTGAATTTGCTCTTTGGATAATTCTGTTGCCTTTTCAATATCTTCTACCTGGATTCCTAATTGTAATAATCTTTTTGCAACCTGTAATTTTTCTTGCTCCCTGCCTTCTTCCCTGCCTTCTTCCCTGCCTTCTTCCCTGCCTTCTTCCCTGCCTTCTTCTCTTCCTTCTTGTATACCTTGTTGTCTGCCTTCTTCTCTTCCTTCTTGTATACCTTGTTGTCTACCTTCTTTTCTTCCTTCTTTTCTGCCTTCTCTTCTACCCTCTTCTAATCCTTCTGCTATATAACTTTCTTTTCTTTCCAAAAGCATATCTACAAAACTCATATGTTCTTCACCTTCTTCCCATTCTTCAAATTTTTGGTTTACATTTTTACACTTCAATACGGTATGATACACATAATGTGCAATCTCTTTTAAAATTTGTACATTATTTTTGTCTTTTTCTGTATATAATATGTACTGAAAAATATTATCTAATTCCTCTTCATTTTTAGCCTTTTCCAATCCAAATATCTTTAACATAAATAAATCATTATGTAATAATTTTTCCATATTTACTAAATTAATATCCCAAATATGGTATTCACCAATTCCTCCATTTTGATATGACTCTATTTTAGGTTGCATTTCTACAATATTTTGATGCGCATCCCATATTGCTTTATTGCTTGTATATATAATAAGCGGTATAATCAGGGGAACAATTGTATTTTTTCGATTTTGTTTTTTGGAATTTTCTAATTTAATAATCTCCATTTGATATTCTGCAATTCTTTGTGCCATATTATAATCTACACGCGACTGATGTTCAATTAAGAAAAAAATATTACTATTTTTTATTTTATATAAAATGTCTGCTTCTCTGTTTTGGAATTGAGCATTGACAAATTTACAATGGTACCTTTCTAAACTATCTTCTGTTACTTTTTCTTTAAAAGAAAAATACTGATTGATTAATCCTGCTACTTGTGCTTTATTTGACAATATTTTCCTAAAGATTTTATCATATGGTTGATACGTTTTGGGTTCAATTAGCATAAATAATAAACTATCTCCTTTCTTAATATACAAGAAATGCTTTGATAAGTCAAATTTACTTTTTTGGTAAATTCATACATATTCTTAAAAAATCTTGTCTTTTTTTTTAATTTCTCAATTTTTGGAATCTTTTCGATACAAAAAAATGAATGAACCTTATATAAGATTTGAACATCTTAATCATAACACAAAAAGCCGAATTTTGCAATACTTTGCGACAAACTTTTCATCGCAAATTCTGACAAAATTCGACTTGTTTTAAATTAAAGATCTGTCCCTTTTAAGACATTTTGTCCCAAAAACATATGTCCCTAATGGGACAAAAGTGAGCCTAGCCATTTGAAAATGGGGTTTTCAAAGATGAGTTCTCGAATCCAGTCATTTGTAAACGGGATGTACCATAAAATGATTGCTATAATGATAACTACGATGATGGTTAAAAATATGGCTAGTAAGTCTTTTTGGGTGGCTTCTTTATATTGTTCTCGTTTTGGTCTGTCATGGTATAACATTTTTACAAAGTTAACTACGCTGGCAAAAGTTCCTATTGTGGGTGTATTAGTTTTATTGGTTTCTTCATTCGTCATGTTTTTTTTCGGTTGAGGCGTACTGTAAAAATTTGTTTTTTCTGTACCATAATTTCTTTCTCCGTATTTCTTTTTGTATTGTTCTTCTTTTTCTTTTTGCAATTCAATGTCATATTGCTCTTTTAAAAATGTGTTGGATAACACGTCATAGGCTTCATTAATTTCTCTTAAGCGTTTCCCTGTTGCTTCTTTTATTTTTTCGTCTTTTTGTAAATCTGGATGATACTTTTTAACAAGTACTTTATATGCTTTTTCAATAATTTCTGGTGATGCATTTTCATTGACTTGCAAAATTTCATAATAATTTTTCATATTTACCTCTATACCACCAATCGCCTGAAAGCACAATGAATGTTTAGCTCTCAGGCGATTTTTTTATTGATAAATCTCTCAATTTATTCAGAAAAAATAGCTTCAAATTCATCTGCTTCAATTTTTTCTTTTTCTAGCAAAATTCCTGCCACTGCATGCAATTTATCTACATGTTCCGTTAAAATCTGTTTTGCATGATTATATCCTATATCAATAATTTTCTTCACTTCTTCATCAATTACTGCTGCTGTTTCTTCTGAATATTCCTTTGACTGTGCAAAATCTCTTCCTAGAAATACTTCACTTTGGTTTGAGCCTAACATTAATGCTCCTATTCTATCGCTCATTCCATATTTGGTTACCATACTTCTAGCGATTTGCGTTGCTCTTTCTATATCATTACTTGCTCCTGTTGATATATCATTTAAAATTAGTGCTTCTGCTACTCTACCACCAAGTAATGATACAATATTTTCTTCCATTTCCGTTTTAGACATAAAGTTTTTGTCTTCTGTTGGGCGATACATCGTGTATCCTCCAGCCATCCCTCTTGGTACAATTGATATTTGATGTACCGGGTCTTGTGTTTGAAGATAATGACTAACAACAGCATGGCCTGCTTCGTGGTAAGATACCAATCGATTTTCTTTTTCGCTTCTGACTCTTGTCTTTTTTTCTGGTCCCATCGTTACTTTTACCATGGCATCTTCTATTTCTTGCATTCCAATTTCTGTTAAATTTCTTCTTGCGGCTAATAAAGCTGCTTCATTTAATACATTTTCTAAGTCTGCTCCTGCAAAACCTGATGTATTTTTAGCAATCACTCTTAAGTCTACATCATCTGCTAATCTTTTCTTTCTAGCATGTACTTCTAAAATTTGTTCCCTTGCCTTGACATCTGGTGCACTTACTACAATTTGTCTGTCAAACCTTCCTGCTCTTAATAATGCTTTATCTAACACATCTGGTCTGTTAGTAGCTGCTAAAACAATAACGCCTTCATTTTCTGAAAATCCATCCATTTCAACTAATAATTGGTTTAACGTTTGTTCTCTCTCATCATGTCCTCCACCAAGACCTGCACCTCTTTGACGTCCTACGGCATCAATTTCATCAATGAAAATGATACATGGTGCATTTCTTTTTGCTTCTTCAAATAAATCTCTTACACGAGAAGCTCCTACTCCGACAAACATTTCAACAAAATCTGATCCACTAATAATGAAAAATGGAACGCCTGCTTCTCCTGCAACTGCTTTTGCTAAAAGTGTTTTTCCTGTTCCTGGTTGCCCTACTAATAGAACTCCTTTTGGAATTCTTGCTCCCATATCTGTAAATTTCTTTGGATTTCTTAAAAATTCTACAATTTCTTGCAACTCTTCCTTTTCTTCATCAACACCAGCAACATCATCAAATGTAATTTTATTTCTATCTGCTGGTGTCATCATTCTGGCTTTGCTTTTTCCAAATGATAACGTTTTTCCTCCTGGTTGCCCTCCATTGGCACCACCCATCATTAAAAACCAAAAAATGAAAAATATGATTAATAGCCCAAATGGGGTTAATAAACTTAAAATTGTAATAAATATAGATTCTGATTTTTCATCTAATTTAAATGCTCCATTTTTTAGAAAGTCTTGCGTATAATTCATAAAATTTTCCATATTCGGAATATTCACTTGCTTAATTGTACTTTCGTCAGTTAGTTCCACATTGGCCGTCTTTTCATCTGCTTCAATTTCAATTGCTTCGACTTTTCCCTCATTAATTTTTGCAATTAATTCTGAATATTGCATTTTTTTATTTGAGTTTTCTAATACTGATGATAGTACAATAATGAAAATGACCCCCATAATTAACCACATGGCTAATGTCTTGATGTTACTTTTCAATATAATTCCTCCTTTTTTGTCCCTTTGGAAAGGTTATACCATATAAACTTATCTTTTGCAAGCTTTTTTTATATATCTTTTTTGTAACAAACAATTGATGTATCCGGTATTTCTACGGATAGTTATCTTTGGTCTATAAAATGAATTTGTCCACTTTTTACAAAAATTTTAATCCTTTTATTTGGAGTCAAATATTTATTACCTACATTTTTTTGACATAGCTGAATGATATCTTCTACATGTACTTTTGCAATTCCTTGACAATCGCCTAAAACCTTCGTTATAGTATATAGCAAAAGCCTTGATTTTATGACCGTTTCTTGAATGTTAAACTTCTTCAAATCTAAAATCATATGTGGTGTTTCTTCTATGACTATTTGGGAATATACCAATTTTACTTGTTTTTCTAAATAGGTATCTTCTTCTTCTACCAATTTTGATAACCTATCTATTGTCTCTAAAATGTTTGGATTAAATTCTTTTTCAATATACGGAATGACTACATTTCTAATTTTATTTCGTGTATACGTATTGTCAAAATTCGTTTCATCTATTTTTGGCTCTAACCCTTTTTGTTTACAATAGGCTTCTATCTCTTTTTTGGTACATTCTAATAATGGTCTAATGTATTTTTGATTTTTGATTGGTTCCATGCCCTTTAATCCTGCTAAACCACTTCCTCTTAGCAAATTCATAATAATCGTCTCTATTTTGTCATTCAAATGATGTGCAATGGCAATTTTATTAGCTCCTATTTTTTGAGCAATCTCATTAAAAAATTCATAACGTGCGTCTCGCCCTGCTTCTTCTAGTCCTATTTTTTTAGTATGTGCGGTTTGTTTCACATCTATACTTTTTGAAAAAAAATTGATTCCTAATTTTTGGCACATTTCTTTTACAAATTCTTCTTCTTCTTTCGCTTCTTTTCGAAGCATATGGTTCACATGAGCAACTGAAAATGAAAATATAACCTCTCCTTCTTGCTGTATTTCATGCAAAATATGCATCATTGCTAATGAATCCGGTCCCCCTGATACACCAAGTACCAGGCAATCTCCATTTTGAATTAACTGATATTGTTTTATCGTCTTTTTTACTTTCTGCTCCACTTGCTATGCCTCCTTAGAAACAAGTTCTACTCAAATCTCTTGTCCAAATTTACAAATTTTGTATAAGAACCAAACCAGCCTAAATCAATACTTCCTGTTGAACCGCCTCTATGCTTTGCAATAATTACTTCTGCCATATTTTTTTTCTCACTATCTTCATTATAATAGTCATCACGATATAAAAACATAACAATATCAGCATCTTGCTCTATGGCACCTGATTCACGTAAGTCTGATAGCATTGGCCTATGATCCGGTCTTTGCTCTACTGCTCTTGAAAGTTGTGACAAAGCAATTACTGGAACATTGAGTTCCTTTGCTAATATTTTTAAAGAACGACTAATTTCTGATATTTCTTGCTCACGACTTCCTACTCTTTTCCCTGAACCTTGTATTAACTGCAAATAGTCAATTATTACCATTCCTATGTTTTTTTCCAATTTTAATTTTCTGCATTTGGCACGAATTTCTGTTACAGAAATTCCTGGTGTATCATCAATATATATTTCTGCCTCTGACAAAGGTCCAATTGTTTCTGCTAACTTTGCCCAATCATCTTCTTCTAATTTTCCAGTTCTAACTTTATTACTGTCTACCATAGCTTCACTACATAAAATACGATTTACCATTTGTTCTTTTGCCATTTCTAGGCTAAAAATAGCCACTGGTATTTTAGCTCGTACGGCTGCATGTGTGGCTATGTTTAATACAAAAGCGGATTTTCCCATCGCTGGTCTTGCTGCAATTAAAATAAGTTCTGAGCCATGAAATCCAGCTGTACGGTAATCCAAGTCCACAAAACCACTAGGCACGCCTGTAATATGCTGTTTACGGTTATATAACTCTTCTAATTGTGTAAAGCTTTCTACCAAAATATCTTTTAAGGCTGCATACCCCTTTTGATTTTTGTCTTGCATTAAGTTAAAAATGCGTTTTTCTGCTCCTTCCATGACATCATCTACGTCTTCTGTTGGATCATACCCTAATTCAATAATTTCATTTGCTGTTTTAATTAAGCTCCTTAAGACAGATTTTTCTTCTACAATTTTGATATACTTATTGGCATTTGCTGTTGTTGGTACTTTTTCTGGTAATTCCGCTAGATATTCCCAACCTCCCACTTGGTCAAATTTGCCCATGGATTCTAATTCTGCTTTCACTGTAATTAAATCAATTGGTTCTGCTTTACTATATAAATTGGTCATAGCAGCATAAATAGTACGATTATCTTCTCGATAAAAATCTTCTTGTTTTAAAACTTCCAAACTGTTAATCACGGCATCATGGTCTGTAAGCATACTCCCTATGACGGCCTGCTCAGCTTCTATATCGTGTGGTGGTACCTTCCCTGTTTCCATTCTTTTTCCATTTCCTTTCTCATCTATAGTGCTATTCCCCGATAACATGTACTTTTAAATTGGCAACAACACCTTCATACAACTTAATTTGAATGGTTTTTATTCCTAATTCTTTAATTGCTTCTTTCATCTCTATTTTTTTCTTATCAATAACAATATGGTGTGTTTTCTGCAAATTTTCTGCAATTTCCTTTGAAGAAACACCACCAAATACTTTTCCATTTTCTCCTGTTTTGACAGAACAGGTTAGCATAATGCGACTCATCTTTTCTGCTAATTGTTTTGCTTCTTCTTTTTCTTGATTTTTCTTATAGGCATTAGATTGTTCTCTTGCTTTTAATTTCGCCATATTTTCTGTATTGGCTTCTATTGCTAATTTTTTAGGAAATAGGAAGTTACGTGCATACCCGTCTGAGCTATTAATGACCTCATCCTTTTTCCCAATGCCTTTTACATCTTGTGTTAAAATCACTTTCATTGTTTTTCACTTTCCTTTCTTTGTGTTCAAACTTATCCTTCTATTTCTTGCATATATTCCTGAATCTTTTCAATTAACAATTGTTTGGCTTCTTCCATTGTCATGCCTTCTACTTGTGCCCCAGCTAATGTGATGTGTCCTCCGCCACCTAATTTTTCTAAAATCACTTGCACGTTAATATCTCCAATGGAGCGCCCACTGATGCAAATTTTATCCCCCATATCTCCTAGTACAAAAGAAGCTGTAATGTCACTAATGGTCAAAAGTTCATCTGCTGCTTTTGCACAGACAATACTTGTGTCTTTTTCTTTTTCTGGATGAATGGCCACTGCAATAGACTCTGTTACCATTTCAGCTGATTTTACAATTTCAGCTATCTTGTTAAAACTAAATAAGTCACTTTGAAACCATTTTTTGACACGAATAATATCTACGCCACATTTGCGTAAATATGCTGCTGCTTCAAATGTTCTGACTCCTGTTTTAAACGTAAAATTTTTTGTATCCATCATAATACCTGCATATAAACTTTCTGCCTCTATCGTTTTTAATTCTACATTGGTTTCAGCATATTGTAACAACTCCGTAACAAGTTCTGCTGCTGATGAAGCATATACTTCCTGAAACGTTAATGTGGCATCTTCAATATAATTTTCACTTCTTCTATGGTGGTCAATAACCACAACTTTTTTAATTCTTTCTAAGACTTCTGGGGCCTCTACAAAATTCCTCTTGTGCGTATCTACAATCACTAGCAGTGTATTTTCTTCTATATTTTCTAAAGCAACTTCCTTACTAATTAACACGTCTTCATATTCTGGTTCTTTTTCTAATTCCACTTTAAAATTATCTAATGCAGAACTTTCTCCATTATGTACAATATAGGCATTTTTTCCCAAACTTTTAGCCAAACGATAAATTCCCATACTAGATCCCATGGCATCAATATCTGGATTTGCATGTCCCATAATCATAACTTTGTCAGATTCTTTCATCAAATTTTCTAATGCATGGGCTACTACCCTGGCTTTTACTTTTGTACGTTTTTCCACCTCTAATGTTCTTCCGCCAAAAAAACGATAAATATCATTTTCTCGGATAACAGCTTGATCTCCTCCTCTGCCTAATACCAAGTCCATAGCTGTTTGTGCAGATTTATATTTTTCTTTATCTGTGTCTCCTTCATTTGACACTGCAATACTAAGCGTAAATGGAATTTTTTCCCTTGTATTTATCTCTTTGATTTTATCCAATATACTAAATTTGTCTTCTTTGACAGTTTCTAAGTAACGCTGTTCAAATACACATATATAACGGTTATGGTCAGTTTTAATCAATATTCCATTGGTTTGATTGGTCCACTCTAATATCGCTTTGTCAATTTCTGCAATGATTTGTGGTTTTTCTTCCGCATCTAGTAATTGCATATTTTCTTCATAATTGTCAATACTAATCATTTCAACACATGAACGTGTGTCTTTATATTTTTGCTGTAAGATAACATTTTCTGTTATATCAATAAAATATACCATTACCATATATTCTTTTTTTGCTTTTTTTTCTTTATTGTTTGAATGTGCATATTTTCCAATGACACGATACGTTTTGTCTTGTATGGCGATTTGTTTTTCTAAATATTGTGGCACTTTTGCATGTTTATCTATGTGCTTTCCTTTTTGTATATCCTCTTTTATTTGTTCTAAAATGTCATCAATATATGGATTCATATCTATTTTTTCAAATTCTGATACAAACTTTGAACTACGCCATATAATATTTCCATCTGTCTCTAAAATAAGCAATGGAAATGGTGAATTGATTAATGTACTTTTTGCAGCTGAATCTACACTAATTGTTAAGTCTTGTAATGTTTCTGAAATTTCATTCTTTCTTTTGTTGTTAGCAAAATATGTGTATGCTACTACAAGCAACAACGTAATTATAGATGGCACCATCCATCTCACATTTTGAATACTAATAATCACGAGTAATACTAAAATAATGGCTAAGTATATCTTTGTTCTAGATATTAAATTATCAAAAACTTTTCGATTATTATTTTGCATATTTGATTGATTTCCCTCCTAAAAGTTCAGATGAATTTATTTGTATCTATTTTACAGTATTTGCCACCATTTGTCAAGTTTACAGAATATACGCATTTTATAAAAAGTTACAGTTCCATTACTTGATAATCTTATAGCAGAAAGAAAAAAAATACGCACTTACCCTAGTGTTATTTCACTAGATTTCAATGCGTATTTTTTCCATTAGATACCTTTATATTTTTGATATTTTTTGTAACTAATAATAGCTATCATTATGCCAACAATGATGATAAATATACAAACCATTATTCCTTGCACACCTGTATATGGTAACGTTTTTTGCGTATTTGATGCATTTACATTATTAGAATTTCCTGCAACATTTTGTGTTTGAGGTGTATTTGTATTTTGACTGTTGCCAGATGCATTGGTACCAAAATTTTGTGTTTTATTTGAAGTATTTGCTCCAGAATTTTGCTGATTTCCATTTTGATTTTTATCCATAGAATTGGTTCCTGGGGTTTGTCCTTCTCCTTCTGGATCTTTCTCTGATGGATCTGTTCCTGGGGCTTGTTCCTCTCCTTCTGGCTCTTTCTCTGATGGGTCTGTTCCTGGGGCTTGTTCCTCTCCTTCTGGATCTTTCTCTGATGGGTTTGTTCCTGGCGTTTGCCCCTCTCCTTCTAGGTCTTTATCTGATGGATTTGTTCCTGGCGTTTCATTTGCTATTACTTCTATTTCTACTACTTTAGCTGGTATCGTTACTTCAGAATTTGTGGCTAAATCCGTGTCTAATACAATTTCCGTCGTTTCCACCTTTAATTTGCTTCCAATCGTCGCTGTATTTTTCACTTTAAATGTAAGCACATAAATATCTGCATTGGTTACCTTAGAAGTCGTATTGCAGATAACTGTTATATCTTGGTCCACACCTAAACTACTCCAATTTGAACTATTTACCACATTAGCACTTACCAATTCTAAACCGTTTGTATCATAAGTATATTTTGTATCAATCCCATTGATTCCATCACTACTTGTCGCTGATACTGTTACTGTAAAAGTTTCTTCTCTTTTTGCCTGTGTTACACTCGCTCTTAATTCTACACTTCCGGTTGCTGCAAAACTTATCGTCGCATAACACATGATAAATACTGCTATAATACTTGCTATACTCAATTTGTTTCTCATATCTATTTTCCTTTCTTCTATTGTATTTCTTGATTATGTACCTTTATGATAAAGTATCTGTTTTTCCCAATCTAAATTTATTAATTTGCAATACATCTTTAATGTCTATTTTCGCATCTTCATTCACATCTCCTGCTAACTGAAATGCTTCTTCTAATGTGGATTTATTTAATCTATGTTTGTTCATTGCTAAGATGTCTTTTATGTCAATCGTTCCATCTCCATTTGTATCGCCTTTTACAAGTATTGTGTATTCAAGTAAAGCATTATTTAACATAATTTTTAACTGCATTCCTGTAGCAAGTTTGCTATTTTCATCTGTGATTTCTGTAGTCCCCTTATAGACTTTCACTGTTCCATTTGTTTGAAGCATTTCTGATAAATGCTTTAAGGTTGGAGTTATATTTTGTTTTGTCGTTGATAAATATTTTTTTCCTTCTTTTTCGGATATTTTATAATTCGTAAAATGCGCTTGTAATTCTTCTGTCATAGTAAACGATTTTGAGCTGTCATGATCCATTACATTACCTACCATATCTTGAGCCCCACTGATTGTTATGGTCTGCGTTCCACTTGCATTTGGAATCGAACTTGGAATTAAATATGAATATGTATATACCATATCACTTGATTTTGTCATGGCCTGGCTGGCAACAGTTACCGCTCCATTCATAGAAATTCTTGGAGTTCCTTCTTGCACATTTTCACTAAATGTTGCTGTAATTGTAGCCGTTTCTCCTGCTTTATATACCTCCTTGTCAGTTGTCACTGTTACCGTTGGTTTTGTATTGTCAAATATGAATTTTTCAGATACTGTATATCCTAGTACATTTCCAACAGACTGATTTCCCGCTACATCACTAACAGGTTTCACCCAAACATAATATTCTCCCGTTAATCCTGTTCCTATTGTAAATTCCTGTCCATTTGTATATCCTTGCCATTCTCCTGATGGAGCTTGCATATTATTTTCCCCTAATTGATATTGGTAGGTGTTAGATTCGTTTAAACCACTTCCACCTGTATCTGTTACTGAGATTTTTATATTGGTATATGGTACTGCTGTTGTACCATTTGATGTAATTTCTATTGTTGGTGCATTTTTCTCAATATAATCCACTCCTAATATTTGTCCGAATATTGCAATATTTCCCTCTGTATCTTTCACTCTTACGCGAATGTCGTCTGTGTTATTTTCATATGTTCTTGTATTGCTTGTTTGCCATGTTTTTCCATCGTCAAAACTGTAACCATCTGCACTGGCAATCTGATTTTTTCCTCCCGAAGCATTGACCGTCAATGTCACAGCCTGATTGGTCCAATTTGTTGCACTCCAACCAATAGATGTGATTTTAGGTACTTCTGTTAACTCTTCTGGTACTTTTAAAATAGGGTATGAATTTTCCGGCATCTCCCAAACTTCATCAAAATCAAATCCTGTATACGTATCTTGTTGTTTTGCTATTTGTTTTGTTGGTATTTCTGTAGCAGAGAAAATAGGATAAGCCCCATTAATATGTGTTTCTTCTCCTACTGCTTTCAAATCTTGTTCATTCGAAACCCAATAACAATTATCACCATAAACTGTACCATAGTAATCTTGACATTCCTGATAATCCTGTTCTGGTCTTAATATGGCAATGGTAATGTACTGACCAAGAATACTACCACCGTTGATAATGATTAGAATCATTTACAGCAAAAATTGTACCTACATTATAACAGTTCGTTAAATCAAGTTCATAAACACTATTACTACCAACAATACCTCCTGCATAATCGCTGCCCTCAATGTTTCCCAAATTATAGCAATCTTTAATCCTAACTTCATGTTTAGGGCCTGTTTCTACTGTATTATATTCAGGATATTCTTCACATATTGCACCCAAAATACCGACCACTTATAACATCCGAAGTTATCGTAGCAAAATTATAGCACTTCTCTATCTGTAGATGCCTAGCATTTTCACTCTTTTTTATAGAACCTATTATGCCTCCCACTGCTCCTTTTGACCACTCACCTTGATGCTTTATTTGACCACTCACAGAACAATTCTCTATTGTCACATCTCCGTCAACATAATTTGCAATTGCTCCCACAGAACCATAATTATTACTTATATTGCAATCTACAAATCCTAAGTTTTTAACAGTTCCACTAAGGTTTTCAAATAATCCTCCTCTATCAGAATTCATTCCGATGATATGATATCCTTTCCCATCTAATGTTCCAGTAAAATTTTCGATTGGATTCCAAGATACATCTGTTAAATCAATATCATTTTTTAATTCCACTGAATTCCATGATGGTGTAGAAGCCAGTTGTTGCAATCCCCTAGCATCTGTTATTTCATATGCTGCAAAAGAATAATGCAATAGTGCTGAAAAAAATAAAAATAAGAAAAAAGTAGCAAAAATAATTAACATCTTTTTAGCATTTGTCAATCTCATATAAAAGTTTCTCCCCTTTCTTTGTCTTTTTGTAAACATTATCTATTGTATATGTATATATTCTATTATTACATATCTATCAATTTTATTATATCTCTTTAAAGCATTTTTGTAAATAAAAATGTCGATTTTTTTCTAAATAAGTTCCTAACATTTTTTGGATACATTTTCATTTATTGTTATAGAAAATAATACGCACTGAATCTAGTTCTTTGACTAAATTCAGTGCATATTTTCTCTATTTATTCAATCCCGAATGAACAAAAGATATTTAAAAAATCTATTCCTTTTGGGAAAAAGTGTCCCAAAAAGGTGTGTCTCCTATTTAGACACTTCTGTACTGATGCGAATGTCTTGATATTTTTTCATTCCAGTTCCTGCTGGAATAAGTTTTCCAATGATAACGTTTTCTTTTAATCCCATTAAATCGTCTGTTTTTCCTTTGACTGCTGCTTCTGTTAGGACACGTGTCGTTTCTTGGAAGGATGCTGCTGATAAGAAACTATCTGTTGCAAGAGATGCTTTGGTAATTCCAAGTAGTACTCGTTTTCCTATTGCTGGTCGTTTTCCTTCTTCTATTGCTTGCTTGTTCCTTTCTTCAAATTCGTACATGTCTATAAGAGAACCTGCAAACATGTCAGTGTCTCCGTTATCTTCAATTCTTATTTTTCTTAACATTTGCCTTCCAATAACTTCAATGTGTTTGTCGTTGATGTCCACACCTTGGTTTCTATACACTTTTTGTACTTCTGAAATCAGATACTCATATACTCCCTCTGGTCCTTTAATTGCTAAAATTTCTCCTGGATTAATAGAACCTTCTATCAATGGTTGGGCTACTTCAACATAGTCTCCATCACTGACTTTCATCTTGGAGCCAAATGGGATAGTATACGTTCTAGCATCTTCTTTTGAAGTAACAATGACTTCTTTCTTTTTCTTCGTTTCTTTAATTTTTACTTTTCCTGCAATTTCTGAAATAATTGCCAATCCTTTTGGTTTGCGTGCTTCAAATAATTCCTCCACTCTTGGCAAACCTTGTGTAATATCTGCTACACCGGCTACACCGCCAGAGTGAATTGTTCTCATCGTTAGCTGCGTTCCTGGTTCTCCAATGGATTGTGCTGCTATAATTCCAACAGATTCTCCAATAGATACTAAATCTCTTCTTGCTAAGCCCATTCCATAACATTTTTGGCATACACCATGTTTTGAATGGCAACCTAACACAGAACGCACTTCCACTTTTTCAATTCCTGCTTCTACTATTTTTTCTGCAATTGGCTCTGTAATCATTGTATTTGTGTCTACGATGATTTCTTTGGTCTCTGGATGAATGACATCATGAATGACAAACCTACCCACTAATCTTTCTTGTAATTTTTCAATCACTTGGTTTCCATCTTTGATATCATATATCATAATACCTTCTTCTGTGCCACAATCTGCTTCTCTTACAATAATATCTTGTGATACATCAACCAGTCTTCTTGTTAAGTATCCAGAGTCTGCTGTTCTTAATGCTGTATCTGAAAGTCCCTTTCTCGCTCCATGGGCTGATATAAAGTATTCTAGGGCATCTAATCCATCTGCAAATGATGATTTGATTGGAATTTCGACCGCCTTACCTGTTGTGCTTGCCATTAATCCTCTCATACCTGCAATTTGACGCAATTGGTTCATGTTACCACGAGCTCCTGATTTTACCATCATGTAGATTGGGTTTAAGTTATCAAAATTGTCTTCCATGGCTTTACTAACATCATTAGTAGCTTGCTCCCAAACTCCAATAACTGCATTATAGCGTTCATCTTCTGTAATAAGTCCTCTGGCATATTGTTTACGTATAGTTTCAACTTGTTTATCTGCATCTGCTAAAATGTCTTTTTTAGCGGCTGGCACTTCTACGTCACTCATGGAGAAGGTAATTCCTGCTAGTGTTGAATACTTAAAGCCTAATGCTTTGATATAATCAATTACTTCCGCTGACTCAGTTAATCCATGTAACCTAATCACTCTTTCAATAATGCTTCCCATTGTCTTTTTTACAACAGGGAAGTTAATTTCATATTGAAATGGGTCTTCTTTTCTGTCTATGAACCCTAAATCTTGTGGAATCCCTTGATTGAAGATAATTCTTCCTACACTCGTCTCTATCTTCTTAGTCTGTATTTTCCCTTTGATTTCTTTTTCAATTCTTACATATATTTTTGCATGAATGCCAACGTCATGGTTTTCAAAAGCCATAATGGCTTCATCTGGGTCACGGTAATAACTACCTTCCCCTTTTTCGCCATCAATTATCATTGTTAAATAATAACTTCCTAAAATCATGTCTAGTCTTGGTACCGCTACTGGTTTTCCATCTTGTGGCTTTAATAGATTATTCGTTGATAACATCAAATACCTTGCTTCTGCTTGTGCTTCTGGTGACAATGGTAAGTGTATTGCCATTTGATCCCCATCAAAATCTGCGTTGAAAGCTTCACACACAAGTGGGTGTAGTTTGATTGCTCTACCTTCTACTAAAACTGGTTCAAATGCTTGAATTCCCAATCTGTGTAGGGTTGGTGCACGGTTTAGCATAACAGGATGGTCTTTAATCACATCTTCTAATATGCCCCATACTTCTGGGTTCAATCTTTCTACCATTCTTTTTGCATTTTTGATATTTTGTGCTAATCCTCTTCCAACTAATTCTTTCATAACAAATGGTTTAAATAATTCGATAGCCATTTCTTTTGGTAAACCACATTGATAAATTTTTAATTCAGGTCCTACTACAATAACAGAACGTCCAGAGTAATCAACACGTTTTCCTAATAGGTTTTGGCGGAAACGTCCTTGTTTTCCTTTTAACATGTCTGATAAAGATTTTAAAGCTCTGTTTCCTGCCCCTGTTACTGGTCTTCCACGTCTTCCATTGTCAATTAGGGCATCCACTGATTCTTGTAACATACGTTTTTCGTTACGTACAATGATTTCTGGTGCTCCTAATTCTAATAATCTTTTTAATCTGTTATTTCTGTTGATAACTCTACGGTACAAATCGTTTAAATCAGATGTTGCAAAACGCCCACCATCTAATTGCACCATTGGTCTTAGTTCTGGTGGTATAACTGGTATAACCCCCATGACCATCCATTCTGGTCTATTTCCTGAAATTCTGAATGATTCTACTGTGTCTAATCGTTTGATAATCTTAGATTTTCTTTGTTCACTTGCTTTTTCTATTTCTTTCCTGATGGTAACTGATAGTTTATCTAAATCGATTTCTTCCAATAATTTTCGTATGGCTTCTGCTCCCATTTCTGCTTTAAAACTGTTTTTTCCGTACTTTTCTTGTGCTTCATGATATTCTTTTTCATTCAATACCTGGCATTTGTCTAAACCGGATGTTCCCTTATCTACAACAATATATGAAGCAAAATAAATGACTTTTTCTAAGTTTCTTGGTGATACGTCTAATATGGTTGCAATTCTACTTGGAATTCCTTTAAAATACCAAATGTGAGCCACTGGGGCAGCTAATTCAATATGCCCCATTCTCTCACGTCTTACTTTTGATTTTGTAACTTCTACACCACATCTATCACAGACAATTCCCTTGTATCTCACTCTTTTATATTTACCACAGTGACATTCCCAGTCTTTGGTTGGTCCGAAAATTCTTTCACAGAATAAACCATCTTTTTCTGGTTTTAGTGTCCTGTAGTTTATGGTCTCTGGTTTTTTTACTTCTCCTTTTGACCACTCCCTTATTTGTTCATCTGATGCAATTCCAATTTTTAATTTATTAAAAATATCCAATTCGTCCACGCTTTTCCCCCCTATTCAATGATATCATTGTCATTATCAAGATTATCATCGGCTAAATCGGAATCAAAAATGGCTTCATCTTCTTCATCATCTAAGTCTTCAAAAAGCTCATCATCTTCGTCATCATCTAACATCATGTCATCTTCTAGCCCATCATCCATAAAACCGTCCTCAAATTCTTCATCATCATCTGCAACAAACTCTTCTTCTGTTAATAATTTTCTTTCTTGTTCTGGGTCATATTCAATCCCTTCTTCAATGTTTTCTTTTAATTCAAGTTCTCGATTATCTTCTGAATATAGACGTACGTCTAATCCTAAAGATTGTAATTCTTTTACTAATACTTTAAAGCTTTCTGGGACACCTGGTTCAGGAATATTCTCTCCTTTAACAATGGCTTCATAGGTTTTAACTCTTCCGACAATATCATCTGATTTTACTGTTAGCATTTCTTGTAATGTGTATGCTGCACCATAGGCTTCTAGTGCCCAAACTTCCATTTCTCCAAAACGTTGTCCTCCAAATTGTGCTTTTCCTCCTAATGGTTGTTGTGTTACTAATGAATATGGTCCTGTTGAACGTGCATGGATTTTATCATCTACTAAATGGTGTAATTTTAACATATACATAACGCCTACTGTAACTGGTTTTGCAAATGGGTCTCCAGTACGTCCATCATATAGAATTGATTTTCCATCTTCGCTCATTCCTGCTTCTTTTAAAATTTCTTCTACGTCTTCTTGTGTTGCACCGTCAAATACTGGCGTAGAAACCTTCCATCCTAATGCTTTTGCTGCACCTCCTAAGTGTACTTCTAGGATTTGACCTAAGTTCATACGGGAAGGTACACCTAATGGGTTTAATAAAATATCGATTGGCGTTCCATCTGGCATAAATGGCATATCTTCTTCTGGTAATACTCTGGAAATAACACCTTTGTTTCCGTGACGTCCTGCCATTTTATCTCCTACTGAGATTTTTCTTTTCGTTGCAATATAACATCTAATAATCTGGTTAACACCTGGTCCTAATTCGTCAGAATTATCTCTTGTAAAAATTCTAACGTCAACAATTGTTCCTGCTTCTCCATGTGGTACACGTAATGATGTGTCTCTTACTTCTCTTGCTTTTTCTCCAAAGATGGCTCTTAATAGTCTCTCTTCTGCTGTTAGTTCTGTTTCTCCCTTTGGCGTTACTTTTCCAACAAGAATATCCCCTGGTCTTACTTCTGCTCCAATACGAATAATTCCATTTTCATCTAGGTCTTTTAAGACATCGTCTCCCACATTTGGAATGTCTCGTGTAATCTCTTCTGGTCCCAATTTTGTATCACGGCATTCACAATCATATTCTTCAATATGAATGGATGTAAATACATCTTCTTTTACTAGTCTTTCATTTAAAAGGATAGCATCCTCGTAGTTATACCCTTCCCAAGTTGAGAATGCCACTAATACGTTCTTTCCTAATGACATTTCGCCATTTTGGGTGGCTGGTCCATCTGCAATAGCATCTCCTTTTTTGACGATTTCTCCTTTTTTGACAATTGGTTTTTGGTTAATGCAAGTTCCTCCATTGGTTCTTTTGAATTTGCGTAATTTATGCACAACCGTTTTCCCATTTTTGTATTTAACAGTAATGGCATCTCCCGCTACTTTTTCAATGACGCCATCGTCTTCAGCTAATACTAATATTCCTGAATCTTTTGCTGCTCTATATTCAATTCCTGTTGCTACAATTGGGGCTTCTGTAATCATTAGTGGTACTGCTTGACGTTGCATGTTTGCTCCCATTAAAGAACGTTTTGCATCATCATGCTCTAGAAATGGTATCATGGCTGCTGCAATGGATACCAATTGTTTTGGTGATACATCAATATATTGTACTTGGTTTTTATCCACTTCTATAATATCATTTTTATAACGTACTCTAATTCTGTCATGTATAAATTCCCCTTTTGCATTCATTGGTTCGGAAGCTTGTGCTATGATGTAATTATCTTCAATATCCGCACTCATATATTCCACAATGTCAGTTGCTCTGTGTGTTTCTGGATCAATCTTACGATATGGTGTTTCAATAAATCCATACTCATTAATATTAGCAAATGATGAAAGTGCTGATATTAGTCCAATATTTGGTCCTTCTGGTGATTCAATCGGACATAGTCTTCCATAGTGTGTATAATGAACATCACGTACCTCGAATCCTGCTCTCTCTCTTGTTAAACCTCCTGGTCCTAATGCAGAAATTCTTCTTTTATGTGTTAACTCTGACAATGGGTTCGTTTGATCCATGAATTGTGACAATTGTGAACTTCCAAAAAATTCTCGAATGGCAGATGTAATAGGTTTTGTATTAATTAATGTTTGTGGAGTTACAACGTCTAAGTCTTGTATGGTCATTCTTTCACGTACTACTCTTTCTAATCTTGCTAGTCCAATTCTAAATTGATTTTGTAATAACTCACCTACACAACGAATTCTACGGTTTGATAAATGATCTATATCATCTGGCTTACCAATTCCGTGTGATAAATTTAATAAATAATTCACACTTGCTATGATGTCATCTATTGTAATATGCTTTGGTACTAATTCTTCATACCTTTCTTCCATCATTTTAACCAAATCTTTTTTATCGGTATGGTCAATAATATCTTTTAAAATTTCATAGTGTACGTCTTCTTTAAAGTGTAAACTGCTTAAATCTACATCTGGCAATACTTTATGAGGGTTAACAGTTCCATTTCCTATAATTCTAACTGTTTTTTCTCCTATCATAACATCTACTGTATTGATTCCTGCATTTTGAATATTTTCTGCAACCTCTTCTGCTATGGTTTCTCCCTTTTGGACTAACACCTCTCCGGTTTCACTGTCTATAATATCATTTGCTGCTGTTTTTCCTTTAATTCTACCAGCTAGTCCTAATTTTTGGTTAAATTTATATCTTCCTACTTTTGCCAAATCATATCGTCTTGGATCATAAAGTAAACCATTGAATAAGCTTTTGGCAGCTTCAACAGTTGGTAATTCTCCTGGTCTTAGTTTTTTATAAATTTCTATTAAGGCCTCATCTTGATTTTTAATGGGATCTTTCGCCATAGTGGCTGTTAACATTTCTTCTTCTCCAAATAGCTGTCTAATTTGGTCGTCATTAATAACGCCAATGGCACGTAGCAACGTTGTTACTGGTACTTTTCTTGTTCTGTCAACACGTACCCAAAAAATATCGTTACCATCCGTTTCGTATTCTAGCCATGCGCCTCTTAATGGCATAACTGTAGACGTATATGTTTTCTTTCCTGTTTTTGTGTCAAAAATTTCATCATAATAGCACCCTGGTGAACGTACTAATTGGCTAACAACAACTCTTTCTGCTCCATTGATAATAAACGTTCCACTATCTGTCATCAGTGGAAAGTCTCCTAAATATATTTCTTGCTCTTTAATTTCTCCTGTTTCACGATTAATTAATCTAACTTTAGCATGTAATCTGCTTGAATATGTAGCATCTCTCTCTTTTGCTTCTTCCAATGTATATTTCGTTTTGTCTTCCATATAATAGTCAAAAAACTCAAGAACTAGATTTCCTGAATAATCTTCTATTGGTGATATATCTTTTAAAACTTCTCCTAATCCTTCTTCTACAAACCAGTCATATGAATCTTTTTGCACTTTGATTAGGTTTGGCATTTCGATAAAATCTCCAACTTTTGCGAAATCTTTTCTTGAGACTTTTTCATATTGGACGTCTTTTAATTTCAAAAAAATCACTCCTTATTCATTTTGTAGCAGAATGAAATGTACGAAATATCATTATTTCGTTTTATTTGATTTTAGGAAAAGTCCTTCTTAGCATATAGTTCTGATAAGATATTTGAAAATGTCTGCTCTTCATTTCAAATTTTCTTATGGCGTTCTATACCTAATTCCTCTTTTCTTAAAATGAAAAATATCGATTAAAATGTTTTGAATCTTGCGTTTTCTAAAATGTTTGCTTATGTAGAAGTCAAATATACTTAAATAAATGTTGCAAATACTATTATATCAAATTTTGTTTACGCTTGTCAATACTTTTTACAAATTTTTTTGAACAAATAGGAACAAATAGGGACGGTTCTTTTTTGTCCCAAAAGGACAAAAAAGAACCGTCCCTATTTGTTCCTATTTCGTTGACAAACATGCAAGAATATGATATAAAAACTGTTATAATAAATTACCAATTCATTGTGAAAGAGAGGATTTTGTAATGACTACTTTACCTATTTTTGTTAAATATTTATTAACTGCTTTTATTGGAATGATTCCTATTATTGAGTTACGAGGTGCTATTCCTGTTGGTGTGTTTACGTTCCACTTAAACTACGTAGAAGCTTTTGTTTGTAGTTTTATTGGCAATATCCTACCAGTTTATTTTATTGTAAAATTTATTCGACCTTTATTTGATTTTTTCGGAAGATGGAAACCTTTCAAAATTGTCATTGATTGGGCTTCTGAAAAAGCGACTAAAAATATAGAAAATAACCCTAGATTACAAAACTTTGCAGCACTTGGATTATTTTTATTTGTTGCTGTCCCATTGCCTGGTACAGGCGCTTGGGTTGGCTCTTTGATTGCTAACTTCTTAGACTTACCTCCTAAAAAAGCAATTCCACCTATTATTCTTGGTGTTCTTACCGCTGGTATTATCATTCTTATTTTAACTGCTGTCGCCAACGGAGGCATACAATATTTATTGCAAAGGAGCTAAACATGTGTCTCAATGATGACAGATAGGAAGGTCTTTTTTGTTCCAAAGAAGCAAGAAAGACCTTCCCTATTTGTCATCACTTTAAATTTTCAATTTCTTTTTTCGTAAGACCTGTTGCTTCTTGAATGGCTTCTAAAGAAATTCCTAAAGTTAGCAATTTTTTAGCAATTTCTATTTTTTTCTGCTCTTCACCTTGACGTCTGCCTTTTTCTAATCCGAATTTTTTCACCTTCTTCTTTTGCTTGACTCATACTGGAGTTATAATTAATAATGGCTTTTTGTCTTGATGTAAATCTTTCCCATTCTTCTGAGTTTGAACTCATTTCTTTAATAATTTTCATCGCTTTTTCCAATTCTTTATTTTCTTCTAATGCCATTTTTAATTTATCCTCCCTTCCGAACAATTAGCCACAGCCATTGTTCTAATTTTGTATTCGCTTCAGGATTCTTCTTAATGAATTTTGGCAATTCTAAAAAATGCATCTCTAAATCTTTTGTTGCCATCTGGTCTTCCTGCCTGTAACCCATATTTACAAATTCTTCTGGTTTTGTCTTAAAACGATTTTTATTATAAATAAAATATACCTCCATAAAGCTTATTCACTTTATAGAAGCATATTTTATTTTCAAATGAATATACATTTTTTGGAAATAAGCTCTGTTCCCTTTGGGACAAAATGTCCCAAAAAGATACTTTCCTATTGGGACAAAAAAGAACCGTCCCCTATTTGCCCTATTTGTCATCACTTTAGATTTTCAATTTCTTTTTTTGTGAGACCAGTTGCTTTTTGAATGTCTTCTAAAGAAATTCCTAATGCTAACAATTTTTTTGCAATTTCTATTTTTTTCTGCTCTTCACCTTGACGTCTACCTTTTTCAAGTCCAATTTTTTCACCTTTTTGCAGTCCGAAGCTTTTCACCTTTTGCTAAACCGAATTTTCTCACCTTCTTCTTTTGCTTGACTCATACTGGAGTTATAATTAATAATGGCTTTTTGTCTTGATGTAAATCTTTCCCATTC
>CANQPE010000017.1 GCA_947625645.1 uncultured Clostridia bacterium
CATGCAAATTTTTATCTAACAAATTACTAAAAAAATTTTTTTAGAAAAACTATTGACAATTAATAGTTAGTCTTTCTTAAGTACAAATCTGGCTGAAAAAATTTCAATTTTGGCAAAGTATTTTATATTGAAAAAAATTTCATTTTGGAGGCACGTTTTATGTACCTATGTACATAATTACATCCAAAATGAAATTTGTAATTCTTTTTCAACCTCTCTATACTTATATTTTACTATAAATTGCCAAAAAAATCAACTCTACCTGGCTATTTGATATATTTGCTTAATTGTTTATATCTGACATACCCAAATATTCCCATTCCTATGACTGAAATCATGATTAGTACCATTGTGATGGTACGTCCTGCATATGGCAATTTTGCAACTGTTGTTGCTTTATTAGCAGTATTTGCCCCTCCTTGTGTACTACTTGTTTGGCTTACACTTGATCCGTTTGCTCCTGTGCCAGTTGTTCCTGTACCATTTGTTCCTCCTAAAGTATTTCCGGATTGTGCATTTTGCTTTTCTGCATTTACCATATGAATATCTATTGCTGCATCTGTATCTACTTTCATTGCTTTAGAAATCACTTCACTTTGATTTTCTCCTTTTTTAGCTACTTCTTTCACATATAGATACAAAACTTCTTCATCTGCAATTTCTAAAATGTTTGGTACATTTCTTGAATCAATTGTAAATTGTAATTTATCATTTGCATTTTGCGCTTCTGTTATTTTTGTCCATTTGCTAATATTTTTTTCATTGGCATCACCAGATAGATAATAATAATATTCTACACTATCATTTTCCATATTTCTCGTGATGTCATTTATTTCCACTTGAACCAATGCATAGCTACTGATTAAATCTTCTGTCAAATAGGCTTCTACTTTTTTTACATCCATTTTTGCATTGGTTAAATTCGAATTTACTGCCTTTTCTTCTACTGTTATTGCTTGTGTTGTGGTTTTTCCTTCATATTTAATTGTAACAGAAGTTTGTCCTTTTTTTAGAGCTGTTCCATTTTCTATCGTATAATTCGTAATTTCTTGCTTTGTTCCATCTTGATATGTAACGGTAACAACCATTCCTGTTGCGTCAAAGTTATCTCCTACGAAATATTTCGTTGTATTTGGTGCTTTGGTTACTTTAATTTCTGCTACCGTTTTCGTGGTTTCTTCTGCTTTATTTTTTTCTACTTGTATTGATTGTTTTACCGTTTTATTTTCATATGTAATCGTTACACTGGTTTGTCCTGCTTGTAAATTTTTTCCATCTGGAATGGTATATTGTGTATTTTGCAATGTGACTGATGGGTTTGTGTTACTGTAGTAATTTGCTTTTACCACCATACCTGTACTATCAAAATTCTCTCCTTCTTGATATGTTGTTTTATTAGGTGGTGTCACAATCTCAATATTTTTTAGTGCTCCATCTTGTCTTTCTGATACTGTAAACGCTTTTATGGTACTATCTGCATTTGGTAAATCTATTCCAATTGAAGAATGTGACAAATTGCCAAGGTCTTCCCAAGTACAATTATCTAATTGATTTCCTGGAGCCCAGAAGCATTTTTGCGTTTGTGTGTTGACAGCGTCAAAACTTGGAACGCCTGTTAATTTTGTTTCTAAACTCACTGCAACTGTATTAGAATTTGTTCCTTGTATTTGTATAACGACTGCAAATTTATTTCCTGTTATTTCCATTGGTTCTGCAAACTCTAACGTATGGTAACCTTTTCCAATGGTTTCTGTTTCTCCTGCCTTTAATGGAACCGCTTGCAAATTTTCTTTTGCGTTACTTTCTCCGTTTGGATTTACATATACTTTGCAAGTATATGTTTCTGGTGCATATAGTGCTACTTGCGTTAAATATTCCGTTCCTGTTGTTTGTTTATCAAACACATTGCATAACATAATTTGTGGCACTGTTAATGCTAAAACAGTGGCTGGATAATAGACATCATATTGGTATATATTTTCATAGTCTACATGGTCATTTGCTTTTTCTATACCAGATAATGTTTTGGAAACATTGCAATCGTCATAAGATACATACATGAATCCATTATCTCCTATTGTTTTATATGCATTTCCATTTTCTATTGTATACCCTTGTGCTAATATTTGTGCATCTGGAATGTCTGAGCCCTGATGCCATCCTCTTTGTTCACATGCTTCTTGATTTGCCTGAAAAATTAAATCTTTTAATTCCGCAAGTGGATATTCTAATTTTTCTCCCCAAGAGTTTCTTACAATCCAAGCACCTTTATTCGTAGGTTTTGTATCTGCGGCAAATTTTTCTATACTGTATTCATCATCCCATCCAATAATAGATACGGCATGGTCCGTTGGGTGTGTTTCTTCATCATTGCAATATTTAGCACCTGTGTCATTGTTATAGCAAGAATATTCTGTAGTAGATGATGAGTTACCATGTATGGTTGCATAAACTGCGCCATAAGTTTGAATATGTTGTTTGATTTTGTTCATTGTTTCTGCCCTTTTTTCTGCTGTTTGCGTTGCATAATTGTCAAAATCAACCGTATCATATACTTGTGTTGCTATGGTTTTGTTTTGTATTCCACTAATATCGATTTGTTGCTCATTGTTTACAAATGGCATTTGCGCTTCTTCTATGGCTCCACTTCCATTCGTCAAATAGGATTCTGCCAAATACCATTGTCCACCTTCTCCAACGCTTCTATTGTAGCCCATTGGATTTTGTACACCATCTTTAAAGGTTTTGCTGGTTGCATATTCCATATGTCTTTCTGAATAGTCATATACTTTATTTGTATTTTCTCCTGTTTTTTGGTCTTGCATTGCCATATTGGTTTCTAGGGATGACAGTGCTGCAAAAGCCCAACAGGAATTTGTATTTTGTTGATTTCTAATTGCCACATTTTCTCCTATCTTCTCTTTCAAACTATATCTTGTTGTAAGGCCAGCCCCGACTAATCTTATTCTATAAAATGGATTTCTAGAAGAAATGCTTGTACTTTCTAAGTCATACATGCGAGGTTGCATCACATGTTTC
Source organism: uncultured Clostridia bacterium (assembly GCA_947625645.1). Lineage (GTDB taxonomy): Bacteria > Bacillota > Clostridia > TANB77 > CAG-508 > CAG-269. The sequence continues at coordinate 3,040 of CANQPE010000017.1, forward strand.
TTTTGCTCATCTGATAGTTCTAGCCATTTTTTAAATTCATCTGTGTATTCTACTTTTTGCAACTTGATTTCATTGTTGATTGCTTGTACATTTAAATTAAAAAATAAAATGTTAATACTAATAAAAATAGTAATTAAAATTACAATTTTTTTGACTTTTTGCATCATTTTTCATTCCTTTCTGATGGGCTCATTATCTTAGCTTTTTTGTCTTTGGTTTCAATTTCTACCCTTTCATTAGTATTATACTCTTTTTTTAACTTGTTGTAAATATTTTTTTGCATGTTTTTGTCTAACTCTGTCTATAATTTTTCCAAAAATCTCTTTTGTGCATTATAAGACGAGTGAACATATTTATTAAGTGTTATATTCACATTTGAATGCCCTAAAAGCTCGCTTAAAGATTTAACGTCCATTCCAATTCTTACGCAATTTGTAGCAAATGTGTGCCTTAAAATATGAAAATTGTAATCATCAATATTGCATTTTTTTAAACATCTTTTAAATACACGTTGATAATTTCGTGGTTCCAAATACTTTTCTTTGCTTCCTGTTAAAAAAAACTCATCTCCAGAATATCGTTTCCCTTTTTTTAGTGCCTTTAGAGGTCCAAGTATTTTTTTAGCTATTGGAATTTTTCGCACAGATTTTTGGGTTTTGGGCATATCGATTTGAATAGCCGTATTTTTTTTCCCTTTATAAATACGTTGCAATGTTTTATTAATGATAATTACCTTTTCTTCAAGGTTGATATTTCCCCAAGTTAATGCACAAATTTCTCCTAATCTTAAGCCCGTATTTAAACATATGGCAATTCCTACATCCTTTACGTTACTACTTTCTAAACAATATTTCTCAAGCTTGCTCCTTTCATCTTCTTTTAAAATTTGTATTTCATCTTGCTCATGCTTGGGACTAGAAATCAAGTCAATTTTATAGTCAATATTGTGTTTCCTTCCAATATATTTTAATATTGATTTTAAAATTGTTAGTATGTCTTTTACTGTTTTGGAGCAAAGAATGGTAGATAGGTATTCTATGTATATATTAAAATCATAATTTAAAAAATAATAGATACTCTTATTTTTAAAATACGTAAGAATATATCTTTCTACAATATACTTATACCTATAATATGTCGAACTTTTTAACGAATTTTTTTTGTATAATAGCCAGTCATTTGTTTCAGTTTTAAAAAAAATTGCTTTTTTAAAGATACTCATAGTATCACCTCCTCACTTCTTGTCATTTAGAATTTTTTCTAATCCTGCAAATTCTATCATATCATAAAAAAAGCCGTAAAGTCTCTACTTTACGACATTTTTCTATATATTTTATTATTTTATCCAATCTTTTCCATCCACAATTCTCGCTACTAGCATGGAACTAACTGTATCACCTGTTACATTTAACATCGTGGCTGGTGCATCTATGATTGTTGCTATCATTGTTAAGATTGGTAATGCTGCTACAGGGTAGCCCATCATGGTAATAATTAGCATTTCCGAAATGGTTCCGCCTCCTATTGGTACAGCAGTCACTAGTAAATTAGCAAGTAATGCAATTCCTAAAATGCCCATGACATCGCCTGCTGTTGCTAAACTTGTTCCAAATAAACATACCAAAAACATAATTTTAAACACGGAACCAATAATAGAGCCATCTTTGTGAAAACTTGTTCCTAATGGTATGGTAGTTTCTGCAATATCTTCTGAAACACCCATTTTTTTGCTACACTCAATATTAATGGGAATAGACGCTGCACTTGAGCACGTTGCTAAAGAGGTTACCGTTGCTGGTACAATATTTTTCCAAAAACGTTGGATTCCTTTTTTTCCTCCTGCTACCCATGCATAGATTGTGTAAATGATAAAATAAAAGGCTACCGCTACAATGGTATAAATGATAAATGTTTGTAAATACCCCACGGCAATAGAAGCACCAAAACTCCCTACCAATGCCGCAAAATAGCATCCAAGTCCAATGGGGGCATAATACATAATGATTTTTACAATGTTTTCTACTACAATATTGGCAGATTCTAGTAAATCCTTTACAGGTTTCGCTTTTTCTCCTGCCATATTTACGGCAATTCCACACATAACAGAAAAGATTAATAAGGCTATGATGTTATCTTTGGAAAGTAGTTTGGTAAAATCATTCACTGTCAATAAATTAACGGTTCTTTCTAAGATTGTCATATCTTCCGTTTCTGTCATTTCTTCTCCACTTTCTGTTTCTAAGCTTTGCTTAATGACTTCTCCCTCTTCTGTATTCACTAATTTGACAAAATATGTACTGGCAAATCCAATTAATACAGCAATGATGGACGTAACAATAAATACGCCAATAATGGTTACAATAATTTTACTAAGTCTTTTTGGGGTTTTCATTTTTGTGATGGATGTGGTAATGGTTAAAAAAATAAGTGGAATGATAATAACCAGTAACAGATTGATGAAGATGTCACCGAATGGTTGTAAGATAGCTGCTTTTTCTTGGAATATAATTCCAACAATGGCACCAACAATGATTGCAGCTAAAAGAATCAAAGTTGACTTGTAATTTGTAAAAATGTTTTTCATACTACTACCTCTTTTCTAAAGAAAGGTAACTAAAAATATAATTATATTTCTAGGATTTGTTTTATTATATATGATTTAGATTCGTTTTTCAAGTTATTTTTTATTTTATTTTTCTCTTGCATTTTTTATGTAAATATGATAAACTATACTACATAGAAACTATTGGCAAACTTATAAAAGGAGGAAAGACATGACGCAAAGAGAAGTATGGAAAGAGCAATTAGCCGAAAAAGTCCGGATCACTACCGGATATGACACAAAAATAAGCAACCTGCACTTGCTCATTGAATCCGTGCATGAAATTACGTATATTTACCCTGTCAATGATGAAACCACTATTTTGGCACGTCGTTACAAAAGAGATGGTTCCATCGAGATAAAATGCGTGTCTTGGTTATCTAATTCTCCAACACTCACATACAAGTTTTAAGTTTCATCCTGCCCTAACTTTAGGGCAGGACTTTTCTATCTTGCTTATTTTGTGGCAACCAGCATGTAGCATTTTTTGGTTTACTCTTGACTTTCTAATTTCTTTTTATAATTTTCCCAATGATAAATATAATTGTCACTTTGCACAGATGCTTCCTCTACCCCACTAATCACACCATATTCAATATTATCATGAATGGCTTCAAAATGTTTTTTAGCACATATAATTTTTGTTTGCTCTTTTTGTGACAAATCTTCCCATTTCTTTGCCCATTTTGTTTCTATGATTAAATATCGTTTTGTTTTTTTGTCGTTTGATTGGTACACAATTGCCCAATCTGGAGAATAATTTTCAACTGGATTTTCTACAATGAAACTTCCCTTTCTTATCTTTGCATACATTAAAACATTAGGATCTCTTTCAAGATGCTCTGCAAAAGCCATTTCTCCGTCGCTGTCTGTTGGGAAATATTTACACAATGCCTTTTGATTTGCTTCATCTGCTGCAAACACAGTTTTTCCTATTTTTGCTGCTACAATATCCTCTACAAAAAATAGTTTTTCGGCGTCTTTTGGCTCTGTCTCTGTTGTTAGCAGATAGGTAATGTCTTCATTATTTTTATGGCATTGCATTTTCTTTTGTTCCTCAATGATTTTAACAAAGCGATCTACATTTTCCTGCCTTTGAAGAAGCAACGGATTATCTAATTGTGTTATGATTTTAATAACACTTCGCCTTGTAAAATTGGTTTTATTGACAATATACTGAATGACATCCACAAAAGATTTTGTCATACTCGTTTTTTCTTCCATTTTATAAGTTTGCTTTTCTCCAGGATTTTCTTCTATTGTCACACCTTTTTGTCGATTATCCCCTTGCAATATTCCTGTTTTTTCTATGACTTCTTGGTCGAGACTCTTTATACTTTGTAAAGCACTCATCATACTATTGTAAATTAGTTCTTGTTCATCATAATGGATTTGGTAAATTGTTTTTTTGGCTAATTGTTTTTCTATGTAAGCTATCATTTCTTGAAAGTCTTGGTTATATACATATTTTGGCCACTGGTTTGTCACAACCTCATCATCATTAATTAAATATTTTTCAATGGTTCGGCTTTCTTTTTCTGTCATAACTTCTTTTAAGGCTATGATGATACGGTCTTTGTTTTGGTTTAATTCCGCATCTTCAAAATGATACGTTTCAATTTGTGCTATTTTGTTTTTCTGAATGACATTATCTTTCGCTTTGATAAAGCCTCCTCTGATCAATTCTTGATGTAGTTTTTTAAAAAAGTCTGAACTTAAATTTTTTTCTATTTTACGCTCAATTGCTAGTTGTATTTGTTTTGTATCTTCTATGGTAATTGCTTCATGGTTATACTGATTTTCTGCATTAAATTCTTCTTGTAGCGATTTCGCAAATTGTTCATAATTTTCATTTGCAATAACGGTTAGCTGGTTGATATTTTTGTCTCTCTTGATTTCACTGTCTTCTCCACTGCCACGTGCCAACCTTAGTCCTCTTCCAATTTCTTGCTTTTTTCTAATTTCTGATTTTGTTTGTCTTAAGAAACACAATTGGAACACATTGGGGTTGTCCCATCCTTCTGAAAGTGCTGAATGGGCAAATATAAACGAAATTGGCTCATCCAATTGAATTAATTGTTCTTTTCCTTCTAAGATTTTTTGGATGCCTCGTTGAATATCTTCCATGGTTTTATCTTTTGTTGATGTATATGTTTCTTCATTCATGACTACTTTTTTATTTTTGTCAATGGCAAAATACCCTTCATGGACTTTTGAAGCATTGGCTAAATTGGGCATTTTTTGGATTAATTCTTGGTATGCTTCATTGCTATTGATAACGTCATTGTATGTTTCTTCAAACATTTTGGCATATATTCCCATTGCATTTTCGTTTTCATAATCTCTATATTTGCCAACATCATCAATGAAAAATAGACTTAAGACTTTTACATTTTCCTTTAACATTTGAATTTGCTTATCTAAATGCTTTTTGATGGTTATTCTCATTTGAATTCTTGCCATATCTTCTTCATAGAGTTTATAATTGCTTTCTCCCTCTTGAAAATCATAGGGTTCCGAAGAAACTTGCGTATAAAAATTGGTACGAATTCCTTTTACCCTGTTGGGTGCATTCAAAACCCTAAACCCTTTGTATTGCTCTAACCCAGTTTGTGAATATAAATCGCATGGGCCTTCTACCTTAATTGGACGGATTTGAACACCTGTACTTTCATTTTTCAATACCTCTACAGTTGCTGATAAATCTTGATTAAATTTTATATATCGAAAATAGGGATAGTTTTTATCAATGTCACTATAAATGGTAGATACACGTATCTGCTTTACCAAATTTTTTTGAAACGCATCAAATGAATCTAATTTATATATTAAATTATAATAATTGGTATGTGTTGCAGAATACATAAAAGTTGCCATTGGCTCTAATTCTTCTATTGATTTTAATGCATTGCTTTTTTTCTTACTTGTTCCAATAATTTTTTGTGGTTCGTCTATGATAACAATGGGGTTTGTTTTTCTTAATTCTTCCCAGTAAATTTTTCCATTTTCTTTTGGATTTTTTATGGTATTGCTAGATTTATCAAATGCTTGGTAATTCATAATGACAATTTTTAAACCACCTAATTGTGTAAATGCATTTAATTTTTGTATGGTTTTTTTCGAATCATAAACAAAACAACAGCCTGTAATATCTAACCCATTATATAGTTTCATAAAATGCTCTCTTAACTGAAAAATTGTTTTTTCGACTCCCATTCTAATAGGAATTGATGGGACAACCAATAAAAATTTTGAAAATCCATATTTCACATACAATTCTAAAATGGTCCTCAAATACACATATGTCTTTCCGGTTCCTGTTTCCATTTCTATGGTAAATTTGTAATCTGGTAATAATTCATCATCCCAATAGCCTACATGGTTAACTGGATTTTTTTGTACGCGCATTAAATTTTCTGCCATTTTACTTTTGGAAATGCTAAGTTCATTTTTATAATATCGTTTTAGATTATCTTGACTGATTTGGTCTTGCCCCTCAAATATATTTAATACTGCATCAATTGCTTCTCGTTGATATTCTATATCTGGCTCAAAATTCCATGTTTTCACTATTTTCCACATTCCTTCCTAGGTATTTTTTCTATCCCTTTAAATAAATTCTACTTTATATGTTTTTTGGTCTTCATATTCTTTTTGTAGGTTTAATCTTGTCATTAAATTTTGTTTTAATTCTAAGCTATTTTCTCCTTGAAAACTACTATCACGAAGATATAATTTATCAAATTTTATTTTAGCAAGTTGATCCATGAACGCTTCTGTTATCTGGTCTTCTAAACAAACAATGACCGTTCCATTGATAGAATAGGTTCTTTCTCCTACTTCTGACAACTTTTCTATAGGCGCAGATAATGGCATTCCATAATAGCGCAATAAAATTTCATACACAATATCAATGTCATTGGCACCTTGGACAAAGTCTTGCATCAACTTTTCTTCTTGCTTTCCATCTATAAACCCATTTTTAGAGATATATTCATCGACATTGGCTTTGTACTCTTGTTTTTCCCAGTTGATATTGGTTTCATCTAATTGAAAGACTTTAAAACCATAGTCAATATCTGCATTTGTTTCTGCTTTTAACTTTTGTGCACTTCTACGTATTCTTTCTTTTCCTAATTCACATGTATTGCTGAATTCCGAATCCTTTTTTAATTCTTCTTCTATTTGTACCATGATGTACTTGCGATGCCCATTGGTTTTCGCATTTACTTCCATAACAGAATGTGCCGTAGTGGCAGAACCTGAGAAGAAATCTAGTACAATAGAATCGTCATCTGTTGCCATCTCAACAAGTCTATTGATTAGTTTTAATGGTTTTTTTCCATTTTTAAAAGAAACGTCCCCTTGTAAATCTAGTCTTCCATAAGATATATCATCCCATAATGTTCCTAGTTGCTCTTGTTTAAAGACACCTTCTTTGTTTTTGATAGCACTATCATGTAACCATACCATTAAGGTTTTGTTCCAAATGTATTTTGTTGTGACTTTTTCTTTGTCTTTTCCTGATTTTGGTATATATTCGTATGAAATTAATTTTTGGCTTCCTTGGGTATATGCGTTTACTTTCTCTAGTAATGACGTTTGTGCATTTGTTACCATAAATATTTTATCAAAATACTTGTTATAGACTTGTTGCAATGTTAAATGTTCTTTTTTCATCTTTTCGGAAACATTTGAAAATTGAAAATGACTATGTTCATATATTTTCATATCGTCTACTTCTTGGATGAGTTTTTTCTCTCCAAAATCTTCTACAATTCTTGTATAATAAAATCCCACGTCATTGTCTTCGTGCTCTTGTATGACTTTTGTGATTTCTTTAAAGTTCACAGGTTTTTCTAATATCATTTCATCACGATTTTTACAATAGATTAAGATAAATTCTGTATTTTTCTTTAATCGCTTGTCTTCTCCTCCCCCACTAGCACCAGAACTTGCCTTCGTTTTTACTGCTATGATATTAATAAAGTTTTCTTCGCCAAATATTTCATCACACATTTTCTTTAAATTTTCTTCTTCATTGTCATCAATGGATATAAAAATGACACCTTCTTCCGCCAATAATTCTTGTGCAATTTTTAATCTTGGGTACATCATACTAAGCCACCTAGAATGATATTTATTGGCGTTCTTCATATTTTTTTTCATAATGTCTTTTGCAATATTGACAACCTTTTCTCCTTCCTGGGTGAAACCTAATTCCTCTTGGCTTTGTTTATCTGATATGGAAAAATTATCGTCATACAAAAATTCATCGTTTCCTGTATTGTATGGAGGATCGATATAAATCATTCTAATTTGATTGTCATAATTGTTTCTGAGTAATTTTAGCACTTTTAAATTATCCCCTTGTATGTACAAATTCTTTGTCGTTTGGGCATCTTCGCTGTCTTGTGGAATATATTTTAGTGTGACACCACTAATTCCACTTGCTGCTTCTTGTTTTGCTGCTTGCTTTCCCATCCAATTAAATTCATACTGTTCTTCTGATACTGTTTCAAATTCTCCTAACTCATTTTTGAATGCTTCTACGTTAAATTTTCCCTCTTGAAATGCAGTTGGAAATGCTTTCATGAGTATTTCTAGATTTTTTTGTCTTTCTCTTGTTATTTCTTTTTTGATAAATTTCTGCTCCATCTTCCTCACCTTTCCTTTTCATTTGTTTTATTCTATCATACTTTTTTACACTTTTCTACACTTTAAAAAAAGATTTTTAGCCAATTGCTAAAAATCTTTTTTGTTCTTAATCTTAAAAATATACATTTCCTCCAATATATGCCCCTGAATGGGTTCCGGCTGCTCTAAAAGATAAGTAATTGTGATTTCTTTTTCCATTTAAAGCATCTGTTACAGCTTGTTTGACAAAAGATGCATAATTTCCATTCAAACGTTTTTTCCAATGGCTGTCAATGGAATAACAAAATTGTCCTTTTGCTTTGTATTGGCTTAGCGGATCTGTTCCGTTTTTTCTCCATTTTGCACTTTCTGCTCTATTGCATGCACAAGAAATAACAGCTAAAGCTCCTGTATAACTAGAACCTGACTCTTGTGCGGTAATGGCACACAACAAATCCATGTCACTTGCTGAATAAGACCATTTTCCTCCTCCATAAGATACGGCTGATGTTCTTGAAGTAGTGGCTCCTCTTGATGTTACTACTTTTTTGTTAACTTGTACAATTTTGCTGACTGGTTCTTTCACGATGGTTTCTGATAAAACCGTTTTTTCAATTTCAACATCATTTTGATATTTTACTTTATACGTAATTTCTTTTAAGCCTTCTTCTCCTTGCTGTAACACTTTGTTTTCTACATTGCTGTCTGTTCCAGCTGTATTTTTTGTAATCGTTTCATAAGGAATTGCTACTTGTTCAATGACAATTTTTTCTGTAATGGGTGCATAGTTTTGCATTAATTCATCTAAAGAAGTTTGCACACCTTGTTCTGATACTTCGGCTATTTTTACTTCATTATAGGTTTTGTCTGTAATTTTGATAACATCTCCTGAAGAAACTGTTGCATCTAACTCTGGTATTGTCTTTTGTGTATTTTCTAAGATGATGTGATTTTCTTCTAGAATTTCTGCTACCGTTTGTTTGCTTGTTAATGCTGTTAATTCATACCCATTTTGTAAATCGATTTTGACATCAGCTAAATTGGTATTTACTGCTAAAACACTAATCCCAGATATTAAGATTAAGATCATGCTAACACAGATAATCTTGATGATTGAAAGTGAAGCGTTCTCTTTATTTTTCATATCTTTTTTTACCTCCTTTGGTAATACAATTTCTATTATACTACATTTTGGAACATTTGTCAAATTTTGTAGAAAAATCCTAAATAAGCTTTGTCCGTAATTGTTCCAAGCTTCTTATTATAGTATATGTTGGCTGAACTAAAGATATGACGGTATTTTAAAAACTTGACAAGTATTTTTATATGTTATGGTTTCAATTGTTTCTTTTTCTAACGATTTATATTCAGCAATCTTTTGTGCAATATATTGTACATTTCTAGGATCATTACGTGTTCCACGAACTGGTTCTGGTGCTAAATATGGACTATCAGTTTCTATTAACAATCTATCATTTGGCACCAAATTTACCATTTCTTTTGCGTTTTTTGCATTTTTAAAAGTAATGGGTCCTGCAAAAGAAATATAAAAACCCAACCTAAGTGCTTCTTTGATTAATTCTCTATTTTGTGGGCAACAATGAAACACCCCTTTACAAAACACAGGATTTTCTTTTAAAATAGCCAACGTATCTTCTACTGCATCTCTTGTGTGTATAACAATTGGCAATTCTAAAGCATTTGCTATCTCTATTTGTTTCTTAAAGGCTTTTCTTTGCCACTCTCTTCTGACCATATCTTTTTCCCAATAATAATCTAAACCAATTTCTCCAATGGCAACAACATATTTTTTATGCTGATTCACCATTTCTTCGATTTTAGAAATGGTTTTCCACAATTCTTCCTCTTGCTGTGGAATATCATTGGGAGAAATGCCACATGTTGCATAAATCCAATCATATTTTTTTGCCAAACCAATTGCTTTGTCAGAAGCCTCCAAACTATAGCCAGCAGACACCACTTTGGTAATCCCCGCCTTTTTTATCTTCTCAATTACTTCCTCTCTATCTAAATCAAACTTTTCATCATCTAAATGGGCATGACTATCAAATACCATCTTTCTCCCCCTTGCATACAACAACATAAGCAATCGCATACGCCTTGCAATGCGAAATACTAATATCCATACTTTTTAAACCTGTAACATCCATTCCATGTAAAATGACATGAGGTTTTCCTTGTGTATCATTTTCGATTTCAATATCTTTCCAACTAATTGCATACTTATCGTTCAAATCTTCAGAAATTGCTTTAAAAACTGCTTCTTTTGCAGCAAACCTAGCTGCATAATGTTGATATTTTTGAGTTTTTTTAGATTCACAATATGCAATTTCTTTTGGCGTATATACTCTATCTAAGAAACGGTTCCCCATTGTTTCTATTGCTTCTCGTATTCTATCAATTTCTATGATATCTGTTCCACATTGAATGTTCATTTTCTACCATACCTTTCCCCACAGCAGGGACAAATAGGGACGTTTCTTTTTTGTCCCAAAATGTCCCATTTGGGACAAAAAAGAAACGTCCCTATTTGTCCCTCGGTTATGTACATACGTAATAGTTCATATTGATGTCTTCTCCTAGATGCCATCTACCAATAAAGTTTACTAGTAAATACTTTTCTAAATCATATATTGGTTCTTGTATGACTTTTCCTGTGCTGTCAATTGCTCCCCATTTTCCGTCCTTTTTGATACCGGCATATCCATAATCATTTTGTTCTGTTGCATCATCATATTGATAATCTACTACTACTTCTCCTTGCTTATTGACAAACCCATATTTTCCATCTTGTTTTTTTAAGAATAATGTTCTGTTTGGAAATAAGTCTTGTTCTTGCTTTTCTTCAAATTGAAAACTATAGTATTGCGTCACACCATTTTCCAATAACTTGATATATCCATGATCTGTATTGAATTCTAATACCATTCCTGATAATTTTGTTGTAAAGGTGTTATCTATAATGTTTGCCTCAAAATTTGCTTTTTCCGCAATATATATATCTGCTGTTTCTTGGTACGTAATGTTAGTGTATTGTGGTTCTATTTTTTGCTCTCCTTTCACATCTATAACCCCAAATTTTTCTCCTTGTTGATAAATCAATATTCCGGTCTTTGCCTCTTGTAAAGTATCATACTCTGCTTTTAACGTCACTTCTCCAGATGTCTTCATAACGCCATATTTTTCATTCTGCTTGAATATAACGCCATTTTCTTGTGATTTTAAAATTTGCGTAATTTCATCAAACCCTGTTGTTAACACTTCAACACCTTGCTTATCTACTAGCACCTGTTTTTCTCCCTTTTTAACAACATATAGGTCATTCCCATACACTGGCAAAATTCCATCATATTGGCATGGTAAGATGGTATTGGCTGAATACCCTACAATCCCATATTTTCCATTACTGTCTTGTACAATATACCCTGCAATACTGTTTTGCCCTAAAGCTGAAATTTGTGTATATTGCGGTTCTATCACGATTTTTCCATCATTTCTAGCAATTCCATATACCCCATCTTTTTGAATGACTAAAGCATTTTCAACTCCTAAAAGAGGTGTTATTTCTTGATATGCTATCGGTAGCAACTCTTTTCCATGACTGTCAATCGTTCCATAATTTCCATCTTTTCCTACTTTTAGTACATTAGATTCATACCAGACATGGTTGTTATCTTTATTAGAAAGTGCTTGTATACTTTGGTATTCCGTCAATATTTCTTCATTTTGCGCATTCAGTGCTTTTGTTTGATAACTGCCATCTTCATAATTGACATCATATGTGCACAAAAAGATATCTGTCTTTGCATCTGGTATGACAATCATCTCTTCGTAGGCAGGGTCAATTACAATGTTTCCTTCGTTGTCTATTACGCCCCATCTTCCATCTTGAAATATGGAGAAATAACTTTTGCTTGTAATTCTCGCATTTGGTTCTTTATTAGAAAATAAATCTTTTAAATAAAAGATAAACATAATGATAATAATAATGGCAATGATAACGGCTATTACTTTTTTCATATTTAGTTTTGGTTGTTCTTCATCATATCTTTTTCCCTTGCTACCCATTTGCTCCTCCTTGTTTCTACTTTTCTAAGAACTTACATACTAGTACACTCATATCATCTTTGGCAACCCCATAGTTGTTGTCAACTGCTTCATTTAAAATAATATCTGCAATTTTTTTCGTATTGGCTGTTTCAATGTCTTCTAACACATAACGTAGCCATAATTCTTTGTTTTTATATTCAATATTGGAATCTAAAATTCCATCTGAACACATGACCATAATGTCCCCACTGGCAATGTCTTTGTCATATACCTGTAATTTGCTATTAGGTACAATTCCTGTTGGAAGAGAATTTGCCTTTATCATCTGCACCTTATTTTTATTCTTTATATATGTAGGACATGCTCCATTTTTGATAAATTCAATATTTCCTTTATATAAGTCAATAATGGCAATGTCTAATGTAGCAAATATTTCTTTGTTTTGACTAAGAAAGCTACTGTTAATCAGTTCCAAGGATGTTTCTTTTTGGAACCCTGCTAATAACAAGTTTTCTAGCATTTTTAGTGCCTTGCTACTACTTTCTTTGGCTTCTTTTCCTGACCCCATTCCATCACTTAAGGCAAGCAAATATTTGCCGTCTTTCAATCGAATGTTTAACACACTATCCCCTGAAACTTCACTTTTGTTTTTCACGGTATCTGCCGTTCCTATACCCATAACAAATTTATCATCTGATAAAAAGTGTAATCGATTTCCTAAACTTTCTTCTTCATTTAGAACAATTGGTTCTTCAAAAACGTCACTTAATACTTTTTCTATGACATCAATTTTGTTCTTATGAATTTCTTGTATGTATATTTCTATTAAGTATCTTTCTTGTTGTTTGATTGAGATTTCTTGTAGTGTAATTTCTTTTTCTTTTAATAATTCTATGATTTGCAATTTTTCTTTTTCAAACTGCCCCTGGCTTGAAATTTCTTCTTCTATGTTTTGTGCTAAATTGGAAATTGCTTTGGAAACACCATTTAGCTGGTTACGCATATTCTTTTTGTTTTCTTCCATCTTTTTTTGCCATACAAAATTTGACTTGCTAATTTTATAGGACATATTGATAATTCTAACCATTTGCATAATGTTTTCTTCCAAAAATTCACTTATCTGTTCGTCTTCAACACCTACAATGTAACTATTGCAATCCGCAAAAATTTGTAATAAATCTTGTTTTTGAATTTCTTGTTTATCTAGTAACGTCGTAAAGATTTTAGACACAATTTCGCCTTCCACATGAGACATATCATCATATAACATATTTTGCTCATACCCGCGCAAGTTATCTAACAATTCTGTCGTAAAAATTTGTAGGTTACTTTCTTCTGGTGTCATCGTTTCTTCATGGTAGGCTTTTGCCATTTGTTCAATTGTTTGAGAAACATTGTTTAGTTTTTCCGCTGTTTGTTGGCTTTGTACCAATGCACCGTTTGGAACAGTTGGTAAATATTTTGAATTACCAAAAAATTCTTCTATATTGATTTGTATGTTTTTTGGCACGGCCAATAGCGCAATAGAAGCAATCAAAATCTCTTTAAAATAAATTAATTCTACCGTGTATCCATTTGACACATATGCTACAACCACATTTCCTAAACAAAATCCTATGATAACACCAATTTTTCCAAAACGATTCAAAATTCCTGCTAACATACCAGAGACTGCATATGCTACTACCATTAATGGGTCTGTATCAGTGATGACCCCTAAGGTAACTCCAATGGTAACGCCCGCTGTGGTTCCAACTAATATACCATTTTTCCATCCTAAAATGAGTACAATTAAAATGCTCAAAATATTGCGGATAGAAAACCCTAAAATACGAAATTCTCCAAAACAGGTAAAACTAATTGCTAGTAATAAGCTTGCTGCTAATACTTCTTCAATGGAAAAAGCCCTTCTTTCTCCTATACTTTGCAATACACAAATGGCATTCACAAATATTTTATAAAATACAACCGCTATGATAGAAAATGAAATAATAGATAAAATGTCATATACTGTAAATCCGCCTAACCCTATTTTTGCTAATTGGATAATGATTGTTGCCATAAAAATATGTTTTGAAAGACGTTTCTTTTCATTTTTTTCTTCTTCCTGATACATTGGTTTTATGATAAATGTAGATACAATTAACACCAACGTAATGAGTAAATAACTAAGTGTGCCTTCTAATCCAAATCCAATGCTATTTCCAATCAATCCTGTTATAACAATTCCCAAAAGAGGAATAGAATTTGCCATAGCTGCCCCTAGTAAGCTGATACTAAACGGTGAAAATTGTCCTCCTATTCCCACCATTGCTATCATAAACGAAACAATATATAGGGGAATATTTTGTAATGAGACAACATTTGTAAAAATGCTTGTCCCACTCTGTTGTTTTGTATTTTGGACATTTTGTTCTATATATTCTTGTTTTACATTCTCGAACATCCTTACCACCTCTAAAACTTTTTTACATGCCTATTTTACTACTTGTCCTTTGTATATTTTGTCTATTCTCGTCAGTTAAATTAAAAAAGTTTTTTACAAAAAGTGATGCTTTTTCTAACTTTCTTTATTTTTTCCACTTTATTGTAATATATTTTATAGAAAAAAGCAATAAATTTGAAAAAAAAGTCTAAGACAAATCTGAAACAGATCAGAGAGAGGGGACAATCAGGGACGTATCTTTTTTGTCCCTAAGGGACAAAAAAGATACGTCCCTGATTGTCCCCTCTCCCTGCTAAAAAAAAGACACCTTCCTTGTGTTAGGTGTCTTTCTTATATTATTTCATTAATTTTCTTTTGATGTAATAAACTCCGACTGCTAGTCCTACGAGTGATGTAATGGAAATTGCAATGTATGGCAAATAATTTTTATTTGCTCCTGTGCTTGGTAGTAAGATAACGGTTTCTGCCATAGCGTCATCTGCTTCGGTTATTGCTTTACGTCCTAGTGGCACATAGTTTCCTAATGACATATGTTGATTGGTTGCTGTGTCTATCATTTGACTTCCGCCTGGTTTTTGAACTTCCACAATTTCTACTTGGTTCATTAAGTTTGTGTCTTTTCCAGAAGATAATCGTTTTTCAACTACCATTCGTACCGTTTCTTGTCCTTGTGGTGCAATTTTTACATTGGCAAGCTTTTGTGTTTGATAAATTTGTGTTGCTTGTGTTGCCTCTGCCTGTTTTACTTCATTTGTTACAAGTCCATCTAATTGATCAATGGTTATTTGTTCCCAACCATACTTACCATTTTCATCACATATTTTATATGCTGCTTCTTCTCCTAAGTAGTCAATGATTCTTGTAGGTGAAATACTTACTTTTTGGTCCTCTGTTCCTAAAGCACCATAACAATAGAATTCTCTTGTATTGTAGTCAATTTCACTAGTGTTTGCAATTGTAAAATCATATGTTACCTCTACTGCTGCATTCTGCAAAACTTCATTGTCTAGCTCTACTCTAACCAATGATTTTCTACGTTCGTTGCTCTTAATATAAGATACATAATTCTTTTGTCCGCTGACTACACCATCTTTGTCAATGTCTGCATCTACAATGGCTTCTCCTGAAGAATATACAACTTTAATATGGCTAACACGTTTGTCAAGGTTTATTCCTTGAATTGGTCTTCTAATAATTCCTAGGTTAATACCATTTACCATGAATTTTAGTTTTCCTTGTACGTAATCTGCTGCTTTTAGTTCTGTATTATCATATTCCACATCAAACTTCATTTGAGGTGTATCAGAATTCATTGTTTTTTGTGTGACTTGTGTTTCATAATTATATCCGTTGTTTTCACCATTTCCATGGCTGTTTAATTGTTTGTCAATCATTGCTCTAATGCCTTCATCATCTACTGCATGTGTTTTCTTCTTGTCTTCTTCTGACATATTCCTATAGAAATACTTATCTGCTATTTCTTTGTCATATCTTTCTTTTTCAAAAATGGTTGATTTATAGTCTGTAACTGGGTAAGTATCATCTCCCCAAATAAATCGAACTTTATAATTTCCTGGGGTAAATCCTGTCAAGGTGTAACTTCCGTCTTTTCCTGTGGTAAATTTAATTTCTTCACCTTGTTCATTTTTAGCAATTACTTCCTTGTCTTCATTGATTTCTAATAGTTGTACTTGTACATTAGAAATTAGCTTTTCTGCATCGTCATAGCTTCCATTTCCTAAACGTAAGTTTTGTTCTAAGTAACTTTGTACTGCTTCATCTTCAAATACAAAGCCTGAAATCGCTCTTGCTTCACTTACAACTAATCCAATTCCTGGTGCTTCTCTTGTGTCATCTTCGTATGTACCGTAATCTCCAAGTGTTACGTTATCTAGCACTGCATCTTTGTCTACAGCTGCATATAGTTCTCCATCATGATAAGATGTATAAGAAGTAATTTCTGCCACATTTTCTAATCTTTCTCCCTGGTTTAGAGCCGCTTCTATATTTTCTCTTGATAACATAAATTGGATATAAAGGTATTTTGTCTCTGTTGGTTGTAACATTCCAGCTTCACCTAGCGCAATTTTAGCAATGCCATAAGAACCTTCTGATGCTTTTACTTCATAACTTAATTCAGTACCTGATTTTATGTTTCCATGTTCATCTAATTCTGTTCCAATTCCTTTTTCTGCAATGGTGTATCTGCTATCATAGTAATCTACAATATCATGAATGGTTGTGCTAATGGTACTGTTTTGATTTCTCAATGCAATTTTATAAGTTAAGCGCACTTGTAGTTCACTTTCTGGATGGCTTTCATTTCTGTAGACTACATCTGCACGATAAATTGGTTGTTGATAGTCATCATATACTACGCCTACATTCCAAGCCTCATCCGTAAACTCTCCATCACTATTCAATTTTGCACCATGCTCATATACATGGTAAACGCCTTTAATGCCAACTGTTACATTTTTAACATCTTGTGTTAATGCCACATCTGCTTGTTGTCTTTCATATAATCCTAAATTGAATCCTGTTATTTCTGTTAATAAACTTTTTCTGTCATAGGTAATGGTAAGTCCTGCATTTTTAGTATCTGCTGTCATTGTCGTACCTTGCGTTTTAGCAATTTCTGCAGTTCCCCTTGTTGTGTCTCGTGTATAATCTACTTGTGCTGTCACCTTACCATTGGCGTCTTTTGCTTGTACAGTGTCTTGGTCATATCCTTCTACGTTTGCGAAATTACGGTTCAATTGATTACGAGCTTCTCCTTCTGCTGCTTTTGAACCATTTGTTTCTAGCATTTTTTCTAGCCATGTTGCTTTTTCGCTTTCTGTTGTCACACCTTCTTTGATTGCTGATGCCGTAATTCTGTCTAAAACTTCTTGTTGGATTTGATTCCATTGTGTCACATTTTGATAAATTAATCCATCATATTCAAATTCAATATAATAGTTTGGCAATTTATCGATTTCAACATCCACGAAAAGATAGTTACCTTCAGCATCTGTTTTTGCCTCTTTTACAACAGTTCCCTCTTTATCTTTTAGTCTAACTGTCACGCCTTCCATGCGGACATCATTGCCATCTGCCCCTGTTGGAGATTGATATAAATTATTTCTAATTGATATCTTTTCACTGGCAATATCTTTCCATACAAATCCAGATAGATCTACATATTTACGTCTATTTTCAATTTTATAGTATACCGTTCCATTTTTATCTAAGGTTCCTCTTTTCATTTCGCACTCAATTGGTTTATCTGGTTCTGCTTCATACCCTTTATTTGGATTTTCTACTTCGTAGAAATAGTATGTGGCAATTTCAATGTCATATACTGTTAGTTTTCCATTTTCGTCTGTTCTAAATATCGTTGCATCTTCTCGACTGTCCACATAGGTTGTAACACCATTTTCTTGATGCACATATTTTTTGGTTTCTTTGTTTTGTACAATGAATCCTACATTTGGTAATTTGAATGTATTGACATCTTGGTCTACTTTCTCAATTTCAATGTTTCCTCTTTTACGTAAATTTTCAATTGTTTGATAATTTGCGCCTTTGCCTACTGTACATTCTATTGCTTTTTCTGGCTCTACATCATACCCTTTGTTTGGATTTTCTACTTCATAGAAATAGTAGGTTCCAATCCATAAATCTTTTATGATCAACTTGCCATTTTCATCTGTTCTAAATACAGTGGCATCTTTTCTTTCATTGTCGTAGGTATATGGAACATCTCCTTCTTGCAC
>CANQPE010000018.1 GCA_947625645.1 uncultured Clostridia bacterium
TTTGTATCTACTGTTCTATAAAAGTTCGAACAGAAACGTCGTTGGAGCCAATAGGCAGAATCGAACTGCCGACCTACAGGTTACGAATCTGTTGCTCTACCAACTGAGCTATATTGGCAAATTATTTCATTTCTTTCCTATTTTAACATATTTATTTCCTTTTTGCAAGAAATCTTATGATATTTTTTTATTTATTTTTTTACTTGAAAATTCCTTTTATTCCTTACTGTTTTTTCATCAAAAACGAACTTTCTCTAAAATGAGAAAGCCCGCTTACATTTTTACAAACACCAATCATCCATTTTCTTTCCTGCCTCTTCTGGTGTCACTTTTTTATGGTAATATTCTGCTATAATTTCGTTTATAAAACGATTTTCTTCTTCCGGAAACTCCTTTTTTACAACATCTTTGTACCCTTCATTTATCAAAACCAACATCAATTCTATCTGTGCTCTTTTATTATCTTTATCATATTCCAGAAGCCTTTGCAATTTATCAAATTTCTTCATATATTTGGCTTGCCTTTGCCCATCTTGATACGCATCTTCCGGACTCATCATGTCCCTTTGGCATGGTTGCATTTGTACGTAATACTTCTGATATATCTCAGCAATTGTTTGTTTTAATTGCTTACTCATACTAGAAGCTATCGTCTTTACTTTAACTCTTTTCACAGGTTTCCCCTCTTTGCTCTTCTCTTGCTTTCTAATATTTTCCAAAGGCGTGTTTACTTCCCTTGTTTCCTCCAGCTTCTCTTCTATCTTTTCCTCTATTCCTTCTAACTGTTGAAGCTTTTCTTCAGCGGCCTCCTGTTTTTCACCCTCTTGTTCCCTAACGAGTTCCACCGTTGACTCCTGCATTTGGGTTTTAGGTTCTTCTTGCTGCCTCTTCGCTTCTTGAGTAGCTTGAGCAGAATACGCTAAGTCCCAACCTATTAGTTCATCCCATCGGCTCAAATCATATAAATACTTCTTACTTCCTTTTAGTCTGTCTTTAATGACTGCTATCCCTTTTACTTGAATCCCTTCTTTTTCCATTTGCTTTATCACATCCAACGCATTACGTCTTTGATTCAATCTTTCATATATAGCAATTAACGCAAGGTAATATTGTCTTGCCTCCAACATTTCCTTTTTATTCTTTAAATACTCTATATCTTCTACGCCAATTGTTTTCCTCTGTATCTTTTCCCTTACCATTGACAAAATACGAGTCTCCATCTTCTCTTGCCAACACTTCTGGAAGTCATTTCGTTTTTTCCTTTTCTGCATTCTCTTATCATATTTATAAAAGTTTTTCCTCATAATATTGTTATCAGAAAACTGTTGTAAGATACTCTCCGCCTCTTTCTTTCCCTCTTCTGTTCCATTTTGTATATGAATGGCCATCAATTGAGATTGTATAAATGAATTTTCAGGAAATCTCTTTGCAATTGCCACAGCCTTTTCAAGATCCTCCGCCTTCCCACTCTTCCTATAAATTGTCATCAATTGAGATTGCATTGGTGCATAATCTGGATAGCGGCTTGCTATTTCTTTTGCTGTTTTAATGGATTCTTCTGTTCCCCTTTGTATACACATGGTTATCAATTGGGATTGTATTGGCTTATACGTAGGAAATTGTTTTGCAATCTCTATTGCCTTTTGGATATCTTCTGGCATGCCACTTTTCAAATAAATGGTAATTAACTGCGATTGTATTGAGCCACACTTAGGAAATCTATCTGCAATTTCTTTTATCTTTTCTATATATTCTTGGTTTCCGCAATTTTGGTACATGGTAATTAATTGTGCCTGTATTTCTTCACAATCTGGAAATTCTTCTGCAATTTTTTTTGCTACTTTCATATACCCTTTTGTTTTATGTTTTATATAGATCGACATCAATTGAAATTGTATTTTTTCATTTTTAGGAAATCGTTTTGCAATCTCTTTTGCTTTTTCAATGTCTTCTTCTGTTCCACTTTTTATATATATTGTCATTAATTGAGATTGTATTCGATCATAATCAGGAAATTGCTTTGCAATTTCCTTTGCCTTTTTGCTGTCTTCTTCTGTCCCACTTTTCACATACATTGCCATCAATTGAAATTGTACTGGTCGATACGAAGGAAATTGCTCTGCCATTTCTTTTGCTTTTTTGATATCTTCTTCCGTTCCACTCTGTATATACATGTTCATTAGCTGTGATTGTATCACTTCACTTTCTGGAAATCGCATTGCTATTTTTTTGGCTGTTTCTTTTCCCGCCTTAGTTCCACTTTGCGCATAAATTGCAATCACTTGAGACTGTATGACAAAATTACTCAAACAACTCTTTTCAAGTTCTTCTAACTGTTCGATTCCCTTCCCAGTTTCCTTATATGTCTTTATCAGTTCCACTGCCGTTTTTTCTAACTTTCTTTCCTCTCTTCTCCATTCATATAATGTTTCTAATGGTATTCCCGTATCTTCTGCTATTTTAGCAACTTTTTCTGTATTCATGCGTATTAATGCTTTTTGTTTCTCCTCCATGAAATCCCCCATATATTTTCTACCATTCCTTCCTTTTTTTGCTTATTCTTTAATATTATACCATTTTAGTAGACATAAGTCAATTGCTCGACATAAGATATTTTTGTATCATTTGCCAGAAGACTTGAAAAAATAAACAAAAAGGTATACAATAGCATAAACCAAAATCATTTCATAAAGGAGTTTTTTTTATGGCATTTGATGGAATTGTAACAAAAGCAATCTGCTCTGAACTTTCTTCTTTAGCAGGTGCTCGCATAGATAAAATTTTTGAACCTAATAAAAATACCATTACGATCGGACTTTACGGCAATCACAATCATTATCTTCTTAATCTGTGTATTGACGCACAAAATTGTAGAATGCACCTCACAACCCACGCCAGCCTTAACCCACAGGTAGCCCCTAATTTTTGTATGGTATTACGTAAAAATCTTCTCGGATTACACCTAAAAAACATTTTCACATTAGACTTAGAAAGACTTATCATCATGGAATTTGAAGGCTTTGATGAGGCAGATGATATCATTTGCAAAAAATTAATTGTTGAACTCATGGGAAAACATAGTAACATCATATTACTAGATGAACAACAAATCATTATAGATAGTTTGCGCCACATCAAACAAAATAGTGAAGAATTTCGAGATATCTTGCCACATACAAAATACGTCTTTCCTAATACAGAAAAACAAAACTTTTTAGCTTTCACGCAGTTTTCGGAATTCTATGATACCCTTTGTCATTTTCTTTCTCTGCAAGATACTACTGTTCCCACTGCTACGCTTATTTCTTCTGCTTTTAATGGAATTAGTAAAAGTTTTATAGAAGCAATTATATGGCATATGAATGAAAACGGAATCCAAACCTGTCCCCTTTGTGATGCCAAAAATATACAAGACCCCTCTACCCGAACCTTTTTAGAGACCATCTATCAGTATATTTTTAATATTACATCACATATTGGTACCCCCTATCTAGCATTTGCCCCCTTTTCTCCTGAAGGAACACAAAAAAAAGACTATTATCTAGTCAATACATTTCCTTCAGAAAATGAACGCTATTGTCTTAACTTTTATATTGATGACTTTTATTACCAAAAAGAAAGCGGAAACCTCTTAAAAACAGAAAGAAATACTTTACTAAAATATATCTTAAGCATTTTACAAAAATACAACAAACGTCTGCACAACATACAAGAAAAATTAAAAGAATGTGAAAATATGGAACTTTATCGCTTATATGGAGAACTCATTACATCAAATCTATATCAATGGGACGGTACAAAAAATTTATCAGAAATTACGGTTCTCAATTATTATGATAATACACAAATCCGCATTCCTTTAGACACGCGCTACTCTCTACATGCCAATGCAACACGTTACTTTAAAAAATATCACAAATTGAAAAATGCACTGGAAATTGTAGGAAAGCAAAAACAAGAAACAGAACAAGAATTAGAGTACCTTCAAAGTGTCGTCTATGAACTAGAAAATGCCTCATCTATTGAAGAAATTTATGAAATTTTTGATGAAATCTCTGAAAATTCTTTATTTGAGCAACTACAAAATACAAAACAAAAAGCGGCAGGCGCCTCTGCCAAAATAAAAAAATCAAAGCTAACCACAAACAAAAACGTTTCTTTTAACCCTATCAAATATACCATAGATGGCTACACGGTCTTTGTAGGAAGAAACAATAAAGAAAACGATTATTTAACCCTAAAATATGCCCATAAATACGACATCTGGTTCCATGTCAAAGATTTTCATGGAAGTCACACCATCTTAACCTTACCAAACAGCGACGCTATCCATCACATTCCCCAAGACCTACTTGCCAAAGTTGCTAAATTAGCCGTTACTCACAGTAAAGCTAAAAACTCTTCCAATGTTCCCGTTGACTATTGTCAAGTACGCTATGTGAAAAAGCCAAGTGGTAGCAAGCCCGGCATGGTTATCTACACAGATTACAAAACCATTTATGTATAATCTTGCTATATAATTTGTCCCCTCTGAAAAGATACCTCTCAGAGGGGACAAAAAACATCTACCAGAAAATGAGGAATGTAAATAGTGTTGCTACAAAAATTTGCTGTCTGGTTAGGTCATGTGGCAATAGCTCAATTTCCGTCTCTTCTTTCTCATTTGCTAGACTAATATTATAATAATCTACATTTTCTAGTTTAAAATACATTTCTAAGTCTTGTGTTTCACCTTCTTCTAAATCTGAAACATCAACATATTTCGTTCCCATCAATACATCTCTTGGAGAATAAAAATCAAATCGTAAATAATGGGTCTTCAATGGTTTCTCTTGCGGATTACTAATAGTTCCTTTAATTCTTCCGTTTACAATCGTTGCCTCTGCTTGGTAAATAGAAACTTGCTCTATAGCATCCTTTCTCCCCAATTTTTGATAACTAGATTCTAGGTTCACATGAATTAAAAGCTCAGAAAACAAAATAAATGCTACTAAAGCTACTGAATATAGTAATATGGTTTTTAATCGACTCATTTTTACATCCCGTTCCTCTCTTTCTTATTATATCACACTTGGCAAGAACTGTCAAAAAACGTCGAATAAATCAACACCCTGTCGACTTTTCTCTGCAAACTCTCCTCCAATGCTTTTTGATAAATGGTGAGTTGTGAGCGATATTTTTCCACTAATTCTGAAACATTTTGCGCATAATCTGTTTTATAATCCAACAAAACCAGTTCATCTTTTTGATTAATATAATACAAGTCAATAATCCCTTGTACTAAAATATCTCCTTCTACCTCTTCTTGATAAATTTCTTTAGCCGGCATTTGCATATAAAATGGCTTTTCTCTCTCTACCACTTTAGCATGCTGTAACTCTTGCCAGATACTACTTTGCGTAAAACGAAGCAATTTTTCTACTTTGATACTCTCTTTTTCTTTCTCTGAAAGAATCTGTTCTTGCGCTAACCTATGTATGAATTCTTTTAATTTCTCTTCATCATAAACTGTATGCAAATCCAAATTTTGCATACAAAGATGCATTGCCGTTCCCTTTTGTGCCCCCGTTAATTCTTGCCTTTCGTCTTCTTGTAAAAATGCTGGTTTTGCTAATGTTACTTCCATTGACTGCGTACCTAATGATAAACCACCCTTTTTTATATCACTAACAGACATCTTAGTTGGCAATTTTGTTGCCTCTATATGAGAATATTGGTATTCTAACATATGGTGAATTTCTTGAGCCATTGTTTCGTTAGACACATATGCCGTTAATCCCAACCTTTCTTCTAATCCGATTGTATCTTTGGAAGCGCCTTCTTTTTGTAACATGTTATCTAATGCTTCTTTTTCCATAATATGGCAGTCTACAATTGACTTCATTTCCTCTTGATTATATAAATACACAAGCCATATCCACTCAAAATAGGATTGACATTTTTTCAGTAAAATAGGATTGATTTTTCCATTTTCTTTTGGATAAATTTCCACTTGTTTTTGCAATTGTTCCATTTTATCTCGTACCGTTTTACCTGCAACCGTAATAAAAATTTTTTCCTTTGCTCTGGTAAGCGCCACATATAAAATACGCATCTCCTCTGCCAAGTTTTCTATTTCAATTTTGGTTTTTACTGCCTCTCTTGCCAAAGTATCATATCGAATTTGCATCTCATAATTAATATATTTTGCACCAATTCCATACGTTTGATGTAACAATACCGAATCGTTTCGTATGTCTTGCTTGTTAAATTGTTTATTGGCATTCGCTAAAAATACCACTGGAAATTCCAAGCCTTTGCTCTTATGAATACTCATAATACGAATCACATCATCATTTTCACCAATTATTTTAGCAGCACCCATATCCCCACTTGTCATACGTAATTTCTCTATAAAATTGATAAAATGATATAATCCCTTAAAACTAGCCGATTCATACTGTTTGGCTCTTTCAAACAAGATTTTCAAATTTGCTTGTCGTTGTATACCATTTGGCATTAACCCCACATAATTGTAGTACCCCGTGTCTATATATATTTTCCAGATAAATTCATCTAATGCAAGATATTCTTGTTCTTTTCTCCAAGTTTCTAATTGTACCAAAAAAGTCTGAATTTTTTCTTTTAGCTCAGGCGTCACATTGATTTTTGCTTTTTGCATACATTCATAAAAATGGCATTGTTTATCACTTAAACGAATATTCACTAAATCATCATCTGAAAACCCTCCGATTGGAGAACGTAGTACCGTCACCAACGGAATATCTTGAATTGGGTTATCTATAATCTTTAACAAATTCATTATGGTTTCAATTTCTATGGTATCTAAATATTCCTGCGTACTATCAGAAAAAACAGGCAAATTCCTTTTCATTAACTCCTGCTCATAAATTCCGGCTTTATTTTTCGTTGAGCGTAGCAAAATGACAATATCTCGTGGTTGAATCTTTCGGAATGTTTGCATCTTTCTGTCATACACTTGATAGTTTGACTGGATGAGCCCTTCAATTTTATCTGCAATATATCTAGCCTCTATGTCAATATCTTCTAAAAACTCTTGCTCTTGTGGTTCATCTTCTTCATCGCCTTCTTCCTCTTGTATGGTCTCTATCGCATTTTCTCCCCCCTCTGTATGTAATACATGAATTTCTGTTTTTAAGTTTTGCCCATTTTCTTGGTAATCCGTAGCACCTAAATTTAAATATTCATCTTCTGTATAATCTACATCGCCTAACGTTTCACTCATCATATTTTCAAAAACAAGGTTGGTAAAATCTAACACATTTTTCCTACTTCTAAAGTTTTTAAACAACTGTATTTTCACTCCCTCTGCTTTTTCTCCTTGCTTTTGATACGTTTTGTATTTTTTTAAAAATAATTCTGGCATTGCTTGCCTAAATTTATAAATACTTTGTTTTACATCTCCTACCATAAACATATTGTTGCCTCTTGAAATAGCTGTTAAAATATATTCTTGTACTTCATTGCTATCTTGGTACTCGTCAATGGCAATTTCTTCAAATTTATCTGCATAACTCTTGCTAATTTCTTGATTTTCTAAAATGCGTAACGCAAAATGTTCTATGTCTGTAAAATCTACAATATTACGCTCTCTCTTTGCCTTTGAAAACTGCGTGTCAAATTCTAAAACAAAGGCTTCCAATCTTTTCAAAATCTGATACATATCTTGCACATCTTGACTGGCCTGCTTAGAATCTACAATCAGTAATTTGTTTCTTTTCGCATTAAACTTATCCTTCACAATATCACGAACTGCCTTTGCCTCATCTTTTTCCTTAGATACAAAATTTCTTTTTCTTGGCCAATCGTTTAATCGTATATGTTGTGAAGTTTCAAAAGCTGTATCCCATGCACCTAAACTGTTTTTTAACTGTTGCATCTGCTCTATATCGCTTTGCAACGTTTGCCAATATGGTTCTAACTCTTTATTTCCTGCTACCTTCTTTTTTACTTCCTCTAAAATAAGGACATCATCCTCTATTTCTTCTTGCAATTGCCATAATAATTCTTTTCCCCAAACCGTTTCTTTAAAATCTTTGTCTAAACCATCCTGTTCTTGCAAATTAAACATCTCCACAGCTTTGTGCAACCATACTTTCGGAAACGGTGTGGAAGTTATATAGGTGTACACCTTTTTGACTAAATCTTTGAGTGGCGTATCATCTCTATAAGTTGTATAGGTATGAATTAAACTCGTAAAATCTGCGTCTTCTTTTTGGTATTTTTCTTCGAAAATATTTTCCAAAATTTCTTCTTTTAACAGGTCTATTTCTGCAGTATCTGCAATGCGAAAATTGGGAGATACTTGTTCTAATTCATAAAAATGACTCTTTACAATGTCTAAACAAAAAGAATCAATCGTACAAATGCTAGCCATATTTAACAGGGTAATTTGTCTACGCAAATGTTCATCGTCTGGATTTTCTTCTAACTTTTGATAAATGGCATCTAAAACTCTTTGCCTCATTTCTGCAGCTGCCGCATTTGTAAAAGTTACCACTAGCATTTTGTGTATATCTATTTTTTCATCAATTATCTTATGAATCATTCTTTCAACTAATACAGCTGTCTTTCCACTTCCGTGCAGCAGCTGCTACTAAAATATGATTTCCTGTTTCTAAAATTGCCTGTTTTTGTTCTTTCGTCCAGTTTGGCATATAGGTTTCCTCCTTTTTTTTTCATTATACACTTTCATTAAAATTTGTCAAGAAGGATGATTGATAAAAAATAAGTTGATTTTATTTCATTTTTCTTTTATAATAAATATGCATATGATATATAATAATGAAGAAAGGAGTTTATGATGGAAGAAGGATTAAATTATGATGTTATCATTGACAAAGATACCGAAAATAAGCTTTTTGGGAAAACATTCTTCTGGATGTTTTTAGGACTTATGGGTTCTGCTATTGTTGCAGCATACACTTATTACTCTGGTCTTTTTATCAACATTGTTCAAGATGGATTTTTTAATGGTTTACTGATTTTAGAGCTTGTTGTCGTAGTTGGATTCAGCCTATTGTTTAGAAGACTTTCTCCTGCCGCTGTCGCTGTCCTTTACTTTTTGTATTCGATGCTAAATGGTGTAACACTTTGTACTGTTTTTGCCGTTTTTGAATTGTCTTCTGTAGTTTCCTTGTTTGCCGCCTCTAGCCTAATTTTTGCTACTTTAGGATGGATTGGTTATAAAACAGAAAAAGACTTAAGTAGTTGGGGAACCTATATTACCGTATTTTTAATTGCTGGAATTCTTCTAAGCCTTGTCAATTTATTTTTCTTTAAAAGTACTGGTTTTGACATTGTTTTAGATTGGTTTATCCTTGCATTATTTTTCGGTATTACAATTTATGACATCAATAAAATGAAACTATTGCAAAATGACCCTAATCTTGATACCAACAAAGTGTATATTTACTGCGCTATGGAACTATACTTAGACTTTATCAATATTTTCTTACGTATTCTTTCTCTTTTTGGAAGAAGAAACGATTAAGTCTTAAAAAAGAAGGTTTGCTTGGACGCTTACCTTCTTTTTGCATCTATTAAAAACTTCTAGAAGAGCCACCTCCACCTGATGAACCGCCTCCACCAGAGAAGCCACCGCCTGATGAAAAACCACCACCTCCGAAAATGGCCACCTCCTATTCCTCTTCGTGTTGTTAGAGAGGCTAAGAAAAAAATCCCCACCATTGCTTGCCATATTGCAATCATAAAAAAATTAGGAATGGGAAAAAACAAGTTCACAAGCAACATCACAATAAAGGATACCCCATCTGTTAGCAATATTATTTTTTTTATTTTTTTGCTAATACAAGAACTTATGATGGCGCTTCCTATGATAGTTATTTCAAAAATAGGTCCTATGCTTTGGTTCATTTGCGTGTGCTTAACGGTTGTAATTTCTCCTACATCTACTTGATATTCACGAGATACCTCTTCTAGTATTTTGCTATACCCATTTTTAATTCCTTCATTCCATTGATTATTTTTTAAATATGGAATGATATATTCATCTTGTATATTTCCCGTTTTTCCGTCTGTGAGTACCCCTTCTAATCCATACCCTACTTCAATTCTAAACTGTCTTTCTTCTAACGCTAAAAGCAACAACACACCATTATTTTTGGTTTTATCCCCAATTCCAAAACTTCGGAAAAGTGCTGTTGCATATTCTTCCAAACTTTGCCCTCCTAAATTGGGAACGGTTACCACTACAATTTGTGCCCCTGTTGCAGATTCCAATGTTTCATTGGTTTGTATAATATATTGTTCTACCTCTTCATCGATTAAGTTAGCATAATCATTCACATAAAAATATCTTGTTGGGCTGACAACAGCCAGTGTTATAGTTGCGACGTTACATACCAGTAGCATCACACCAACCATTGCCATTATTTTTTTACTCAAAGCTAACATTTGGTACCTCCTGGCTTCCTTCTGTTGCTTCAAAATAACTTACTTGTTCAAATCCAAACATTCCAGATAATATATTGTTTGGAAATTTTTTGATGGAGGCATTATACCCTTTTACTGCCTCATTATAATCCCTTCTGGCTGTTGCAATTCTATTTTCTGTACCTGCCAATTCATCTGATAACTGTATAAAATTTTCAGAAGATTTTAAATCGGGATAATTCTCCACAATTACCATCAATCCATTCAATGCAGTTGATAATTGTTGGTTCGCTTCTGCTTTTTCAGTAACACTACTTGCACCTACTAAATTTTGCCTAGCGGTTGTAATTTTATCAATAATCTCTGTTTCATGTTGCATATAGCCTTTTACAGTATTCACCAAATTGGGAATTAAATCTGCTCTTCTTTGTAGCATAACATCCAAATTTGCCATACTATTATCCACTGCTTCTCTCTTTCCTACCAATCCATTATACATTGCAATCAAAACTACTGCAATGACTACAATTACGCCAATAATAATCATCCCTGACTTTTTCATTTTTATCACATTCCTTTCTTGCTTATTATTGTACCACATTTCCCTAAAAAAACAATAGAAAAAAGAAATTTTTTCTCTATGTTCTCACATGTTGGTACGTAGTATTTGTTTCATTTCTTCATTTCTTTTGACTTTCTGCGTAGTGGTCTTAATTAATTCTTGGTCTGTCACAATGAGATGTTTCATGTATTTATATGGTGGTAATGTTTTATTAATCTTTTTAATTTCTTCCCAAATGATTTGTTTTATATCATCTTCTGTGCAATTGGCATATTTTTCTTTTGCTACTTCTTTGTCATAAACCACTTTGACTGACAGTTTTACATCATTTTTATCATTGTCTAATGGCATACCAAATACCATACTTTCTTGTACCAGCTCAATACGATTAATTAAAATTTCTAGTTCATCAGGGAATACTTTTTTTCCATTTTTTAGTACAATCACATCCTTTTTTCTTCCCGTGATAAACAAATAACCGTCTTTGTCTTGGTATGCTAAATCACCTGTATAAAACCAGCCATCTTTTAACACGCGGTTTGTTTCTTCTTCATTTTCATAATACCCTAACATGACATTAGGTCCTTTCACACATAGCTCTCCCACACCATCTTCATTTTTGTCTACAATTTCTATTTCTACATTGTCCATTGGAATCCCAATAGAGCCATATCTGACTTTTCTGTCATTTTCTGCTGCAATCACTGGTGAAGTTTCTGTTAAACCATACCCTTGTATTAACTGGATCCCAAGTTCATTCATTCCTTGTGCTACCTTTTTATCTAAAGGTGCTCCTCCAGAAATGACAAAACGCATATTCCCACCTAGTTCTTCTAAAATACTTTTAAATAATTTTCTACGAATATCTATATGGAACTTTAACAAAAAATGACTCACTTTTTTCGCAATTGCCACTATTTTCGTTTTTCCTTGCTTTGCAATGCCTTCTTCAATTTTTTTATAAATTGCTTCTATGAGTAATGGCACACCAAAAAAAACTGATACCTTATATTCTTTTAAGTTTTGAGCAATATAGCGCAATCCATCTGGAAAAGCTGTTGTAACCCCCGCTGCTAGCATAACAATCATCCCTGTTGAACCAAAGATATGGTGCATTGGCAAAAAGGCTAAATTGATATCTTCCACGACAAATTTTTCAACCAATAACATGGCATAGATATTACTTGCCAAATTATTTTGTGATAACATAACAGCTTTTGATTTTGATGTAGTGCCTGATGTAAATAACAAAATATTCATTTTATAGGAATCGATTTTGGCATCTGGGTATGCTCTATTTCCTGCTTCTAATATTTTTTTGCCTTCTTCTAGTAAATCTGGCAATGCCACATACCCTTCCTGTTTTGTCATACAAATATAGTCTGACAGTTGGGTTTGCTTTCGTTGCTGTATTTGTGTTATCATTTCTATATATTTTTCGTCAAACACAACGA
Organism: uncultured Clostridia bacterium; assembly: GCA_947625645.1. Lineage (GTDB taxonomy): Bacteria > Bacillota > Clostridia > TANB77 > CAG-508 > CAG-269. The sequence goes on from CANQPE010000018.1 coordinate 12,433, forward strand.
CATCCGCTTTGCTCCTGGCTAAACAGCTTTCTAATTCTTCAATTTGTAATTCTTTATCTAATGGAATAGATACCATTCCCCCTAGTAAGTTTGTCAAATGCGTTAGTACCCATTCATAGCGGTTTCTTCCTACAATGGCAATTCTTTTTTCTTGATACCCTAATTCATAAAATCTGCTTCCCAAAGAATTAATTTCATATAATAATTGTTGATATGTCTTATTTTCATATGTCACTTGCTTTTCTTGTTTATGCTTAATAATAAATGCTGTATGTTCTGCAAATACTTCTGCTGAATGATAGATGAGTTCCTTTATATTTTCAAACTCTGTCGCTTCAAAATATCTTTCTCTTTCCATAACATTCTCCTTCATATCTAGTATTCGATACTAGATTATCACATTTGAAATAACGTGTCAAGCAATTGACTTATCATTCTAAAAATGATACAATAGAAAGCACAAGCAAGCAATTTTAAGCTTGTGTCTAAGAAAGAATGTGATACCATGAGTAGTACAATTTTAAACCGAGAAAGTGAAATAACAGATTTTCATTTGCCTAGATGGAAAGAGATTCCAGATATTGACTTGTATTTAGATCAAGTCGTTTCCTTTTTGGAAAAATATTTATCTCATTATGTCGAAAGTGATAATGAAAAAGAAGGCAACTGCATTACGAAAACTATGATTAATAATTATGTAAAACACAAGGTCATAAAACCACCTGTCAATAAAAAATATAATCGTGAGCACCTTGCGTATTTAATTGTGATTTTTATTTTGAAACAAGTCTATAGCATCAACGACATTAAACAACTAATTCAGCTAGCTATTGAAACCTCGTCTGTGGAACAAGCCTACAATCAATTTTGCTTTGAACTAGAAAAGGCCATCTTATGTACCTTTCAAGGGAAGGCTTACCGTGACCCAAAACATATGTCCCAAGAGCGCTATATTTTACGTAATGTTGTGCAAACTTATGCTAGTAAATTATATGCTCTTAGAATTTACTTGAATAAAATTTGACATAATTTTAAAAATATGGTATACTAAATATGTAGTCGGTCGAGACCGCTACTTTACATATACGGTATGTGTGGGTAGTACTCATCATAATGTTTTCTCCTTTCATAAAAAATAAAATAACTCTGCAAACTTTTCCAGGAACACCCCCTGCCCACACATACCTACCCGAAAGTCGCTCCTATTTGAGCGGCTTTTTGCCATGCTTCTCATCTAAATTGTCATCATGCTTCTTCTACTTCAAACTGGCTATTATATAAATCTGCATAAAATCCATTTTGTGCTAATAAGGTAGCATGTGTTCCCTGCTCTACAATATCTCCATGGTTCATGACCAAAATCCAATCTGCATTTTTGATGGTAGATAATCTGTGCGCAATAATAAAGCTCGTTCTTCCCTTCATCAAATGGTCCATCGCATCTTGAATTTGTATTTCGGTTCTTGTGTCAATGGAACTTGTTGCTTCATCTAAAATTAAAATTTTCGGATCTGCTAAAATTACCCTAGCAATTGTCATCAACTGCTTCTGCCCTGCTGAAATATTACTCGTTTCTTCATTTAAAACCGATTGATATCCTTTTGGCAACGTTTTTATAAAATGATGCACATGTGCAGCTTTTGCCGCCTCAATGACCTCATCATCTGTTGCATCTTCTTTTCCATATTTTATGTTATCTTTCACCGTTCCTTCAAATAGCCATGTATCTTGTAACACCATTCCAAAAATTTTTCGCAACTCTCCTCTTTTAAACGCTTTAATATTATGTCCATCAATAAGAATGGCACCTTCTCTCACATCATAAAAACGCATCAAAAGTTTTACAATTGTTGTTTTTCCTGCCCCTGTTGGACCTACAATTGCAACTTTTTGTCCTTGCTGAATTTCATGATTAAAGTCTTGAATAACAGTTTGATTGTCATCATACCCAAATTTTACATGGTCAAATGTAATATTTCCTTGCAAATTTTGTGTTTCTAGATTTCCTTCTGCTGTTTCTACTTCTTCTGGTTCTTCTAAAAACTCAAATATTCTTTCAGCAGCAGCTACCATTGCTTGCAACATATTAGAAACTTGTGCAATTTGGTTAATTGGCTGTGTAAAACGCTTGTTATACCCAATAAAGCTTTGAATATTTCCTACTGTAATCACCCCATTAATTGCAAAATAGCCTCCTACAATAGCTACTGCTACATAACCAATATTTCCAATAAAATTCATAATAGGAAACATTAATCCAGAAAAGAACTGTGACTTCCAAGCAGAATGATAAAGTTCTTGGTTTGCTTGTTCAAAATTTTTTTCTGCCTTTTCTTCTCCATTAAATGCTTTTACAATTGTTAAACCTGCATATATTTCTTCTACTTGACCATTGACATGCCCTAAATATTCTTGTTGTCTTTCAAAAAACTTTTGTGAATGTTTCACAATCAAGCCCACAATGCTACTAGCAATTGGCAAAATGGCTAGTGAAATCAATGTCATTTGCCAGTTAATGGAAAACATCATCCCTAAAATTCCAATAATGGTACAAACAGATGTAATAATTTGTGTAATACTTTGGTTTAAATTCATGCTTAAAGTATCCACATCATTGGTAATAATAGATAACACTTCTCCATTGGTCCTTTTATCAAAATATTTCATTGGCAAATGATTGATTTTTTTGGAAATATCGGCTCGCATTTGGTACGTTAACTTTTGTGATACCCCTGTCATAGTCATCCCTTGTACAATAGAAAAAATACAACTTAAAATATACAATATGAATAGTGTCATTAAAATTTGCCCAATTTTTCCAAAGTCAATTCCTGCGCCTCCAGATAATTTGCTAACAAATCCATTAAATACTTCCGTTGTAGCATCTCCTAAAACGCGTGGTCCTATAATTTCAAAAATGGTTCCTGCTATGGCAAATAAAATGACAACCACCATAGCTACTTTATATGTTGCCATATAATTTTGAATTAATTTTTTAACTGTTCCCTTAAAATCTTTTGCTTTTTCTACTTTTTGTGGTCTTCTTGCTCTCCCCATTGGTCCTGGCATTTTATTCACCTCCTAATTCTTCTTCAGATAATTGTGAAAGTGCAATTTGACGGTACACTTCATTATGTTTCATTAATTCTTGGTGCGTTCCTTTTCCCACTACTTTTCCTTCTTCTAACACAATAATTTGATCTGCATTGAGTATGGTACTAATTCTTTGTGCTACAATGATAATCGTTTTATCTTTTGCTTGTTCTTTTAATGCTTCTCGTAACTTACTATCTGTTTTAAAATCTAAGGCTGAAAAACTATCATCAAATATATAAATCTCTGGATTTTTTGCAATTGCCCTTGCAATAGATAAACGTTGCTTTTGCCCTCCAGATACATTGGCACCTCCCTGTGCAATTTCTTCTTGATAACGTTTTTCTTTTTCTTCAATAAACTCGGTTGCTTGTGCAATCCTTGCTGCTTGTTCCATCTCTTCATCTGATATGACTTTATTGGCATATTGAATATTGGACGCAATTGTTCCTGAAAATAAAATCCCTTTTTGCGGTACATAACCAATTCGTTCTCTTAATTCTTTTTGTGACACTTCTTTAATATTCACCCCATCTACTAATATACTGCCACCTGTTACATCATAAAATCTTGGAATGAGGTTGACAACTGTAGACTTTCCACTTCCCGTGCTTCCAATAATGGCAGTTGTTTTTCCTGGTTGTGCTACAAAATTAATGTCTTGCAAAATTTCAGCATCTGCATCTGGATAGCGGAATGATACATCTCTAAACTCTACCATTCCTTTTTTGCTTTCATCAAATGCTTTTACCGTTTCTTTATCCTGAATACTTGGCTCTGTTTCAATTACTTCATTGATACGTTTTGCAGAAACAGCTGCACGTGGTAACATAATAGAAATCATAGAAATCATTAAGAAACTCATCACAATTTGCATCATATATTGGATAAATGCCATCATATCTCCTACTTGCAACATGCCTTCATCAACACTATGACCACCATACCAAATGACCAATATCATAGATGCATTCATAATAAAAATTAACAGTGGCATCATCATTGACATGGCACGATTGACAAAAATATTGGTTTTTCGCAAATTTTCATTTGCTTTCTGGAACCTTTCTTCTTCACGTTCTTCTTTATGGAATGCCCTGATAACAGGTAAACCAGTTAAGATTTCTCTTGAAACCCCATTTAACCCATCCACTAAACTTTGCAATTTTTTGAATTTAGGCATTACAATGATAAATAAGATACAAATGACAAACAACGTAGCCATAATAACAACTGCAATAATCCAAACAAGCGAATGGTCTGCTGAATGAAGTACCTTAAAAAATCCGCCTATTGCAATAATTGGTGCATACACTACAACACGAAATAGCATTGTCAATAATTGTTGAATTTGCTGGATGTCATTGGTGCTACGTGTAATCAGTGATGCTGTTGAAAACTCTCTTAATTCTTTATTGGAAAATCGAATTACTTTTTGGAATACTTTTTCTCTTAGGGTCTTTCCTAATTTTGCTGCTACTCTTGCAGATAATAACATGACAGTTACAGCTGATATCATAGTAATGAGTGAAACGCCTAACATTTGTAAACCTGTTTGAAGAATATACCTATTTTGTATGTTATCTGTATTGACACCTAATTGTTGGTACATTGTCTTAACACTTGCAATCGCTATCTGTTCTTTGACTGTATTTTCTAAATTCTCTGCTTGGCTTTTAGATTGTTCTAACATACTTGCCATTTGTTCTTGTGAGGTGCCTTCTGGTATTTGTATTTTTTCTATTGCAGCCACTCCTATCACAGGAATTTGCAATTGCTGTGCCAATTCTGTTCTTTGTTCTTGGTCCAATTTTTTTAATACATATGCCTCTTTTTCTTGGTAGTCTTCTCCTAAGAATTGTTTTGCTCTTTCTACTTCTTCTTTCTCCAATTCTGAACTCACTTTTGCATAACTTTCCTGAATTTGTTGTTTTGCCTCTTCCCCAGAAGAAAATAGCTGTATATATTGCATTTGCTCTTCTCCTATGACTTCAGGGACAGCATCTTCAATTCCTCCTGCTTGTATTCCTACATTTACAATTTTAGAGGTATATTCTGGCAATGCTAAGTCCGTTTGTGATTGTATGACAAGAAAAATAATGATGACCAAAACACTCCAAAATGACTTCTTTAAGTTTGCTAATACTTTTAACATCTCTTTCCTCCTCTATTAGGTTAAACTTTTTTTACGGTATCTTTTATTATATGTGATATGATTTTCAATGTCAATATATGGTTTGTAAATTTTATGTGAATTTGTTATATGGCATGTTTCTTCTGTAACCACTCTCTTTCCTATAATAGGAAAAAATATGCCTAAAACTATTGTTTAAACATATTTCCCCCATTTTCTATTTAAAATCGTTCTTGTTTTCTTACACTTCTGTTGTTTTTACATCTTTCTAAATACACCACTAACTTTTCCTAAAATTTCACAGTTTGGTACAATAATCGGATCCATTGTACTGTTTTCTGGTTGTAAACGGATGTGATCTTTTTCTTTATAAAATGTTTTTACCGTTGCTTCATCTTCTATTAATGCGACAACAATTTCTCCATTATTGGCGTTGCTTTGTTTTTTTACTAATATGTAGTCTCCATCTAAAATGCCTGCTTCTATCATACTTTCTCCTCTAACAGTAAGCATAAAGCAGTCAGAATTTCCCACAAAATCAATTGGAATGGGGAAGGTATCCGTTACATTTTCTACTGCTAGAATTGGCATTCCTGCTGTAATTTTTCCTATTACTGGCACCTCTACCAATTCTTTTTGTGTATAGAAGTCTTTGCTAGATGTTTTTTTGCTTTCTCCTGTACTTCCTTTTAGTAGTCTTAAAGTTCTTCCTTTTTTATCTTTCTTTTTAATATACCCTTTTTTTTCTAATCGCTCTAAATATCCATGAACCGTTGCTGTTGATTTTAAATCCACTGCTTCTCCAATTTCTCTTACAGATGGTGGATAACCATCTGACATAATTTGTTTTTCAATAAATTTTAAAATTGCACGTTCTCTTTTATTTAATTCTTCTTTCTTTTTTGGCATTTTTACCACTCCATTTCTCAATTTTTTTCTATTCTATCATACAAACAAAAAAATGTCAAACAAAAGTTTTAATTTTTTTAAAAAAATTTTAGTTATATTTTTCCTTCTTTTGGATATACTTAAAATACAAGGAGGTTGGTGGTATGGATTTAAAGCGTGTTCATTCTATTTTGGATAATGAAGAAAAATTAGATGTTTTTTATGAAGATCGTCCTGTTTGGATTCAAGGAATTACACAACATGTTGCTAAAGTTGGCTTTATAGACAATTTTGAGGAAAAAGATGTATATATTGAAGATTTATATGAAAAGGATTTATATAATTAAAAAAAGGAAATCCCCTCTGGTACCGCTCCAGATGGGGATTTTTTAACATATGAAACAATAGATATCTTTTTCATATTCCCTTTTGTGTCTTTCTCTAAAATGTCATTTTTTCTTGGATCCAATTTTTTAACTCATCAATAGGAACTCTGACTTGCTCCATTGTATCACGGTCACGTATGGTAACGCAATTATCTTCTAACGTATCAAAATCAATTGTGACACAATATGGCGTTCCAATTTCATCTTCTCTACGATAGCGTTTTCCAATACTTCCTGTTTCATCATAATCACACATAAAGTCTTTGGTTAATTTTTGATATACGTCAGTTGCTTTTTCTGATAATTTTTTGGATAATGGTAATATGGCTACTTTATATGGTGCTAATGCTGGATGTAAATGTAAAACCACTCTGGTATCTCCCTCAGCAATTTCTTCCTCTTCATAACTATTACATAAAAATGCCAACAATACTCTATCTGCGCCCAAAGATGGTTCAATGCAGTATGGTACATATTTTTCGTTTGTCTCTGGGTCTAAATACTGAAAATCTTCTTTGGAAACTTGCATATGACTCTTTAAGTCAAAATCTGTTCTATCAGCAATTCCCCATAGTTCTCCCCAACCAAATGGAAATGCAAATTCAATGTCTGTTGTGGCATTGCTATAATGTGACAATTCTTCTGGTGAATGGTCTCTTAAACGGATATTTTCCTGTTTCATTCCTAGTGAAAGTAACCAATTTTCGCAAAATGTTTTCCAATATTTATGCCATTCTAAGTCCGTTCCCGGTTTGCAGAAGAATTCCAACTCCATTTGTTCAAATTCACGCGTCCTAAAAATGAAATTGCCTGGTGTAATTTCATTTCGAAATGATTTTCCAATTTGAGCAATTCCCATTGGTAATTTTCTTCTGGTCGTTCTCATGACATTTTTAAAGTTTACAAAAATGCCTTGTGCCGTTTCTGGTCTTAAATAAATTTGACTTGTTGTGTCTTCTGTTACCCCTTGGAAAGTTTTAAACATTAAATTGAATTTTCTAATCTCTGTAAAATTTGTTTTTCCACAGTTTGGACATGGAATATGATTGGTTGCAATAAAATCAACCAATTCCTTATCTGACATGCCATCAGCAATGATGTCTTCTCCTTTTTGATGCGCCCACTCCTCAATAAGTTTATCTGCCCTGTGTCTGGTTTTACATTCTTTGCAATCAATTAAAGGGTCTGAAAATCCGCCTACATGACCAGATGCTACCCATGTTGTTGGATTCATTAAAATAGCTGCATCTAGACCTACATTATACGGACTTTCTTGTACAAATTTTTTTCGCCATGCTAACTTAATATTATTTTTTAATTCATTTCCTAATGGTCCATAATCCCATGTGTTGGCTAACCCTCCATAAATTTCTGAACCCGGATAAATGTACCCCCTATTTTTACATAAATTAACAATTGTATCCATTGACTTTACCATAAAAAGTTCATTCCCTTCTCCTTCAGTTTGATAAATAAAACCTTACAACTGTTTTAGATGTAAGGTTTTATTTGGCAGGGGTAGAAGGATTCGAACCCTCACAAGCGGTTTTGGAGACCGATGTGCTACCATTAACACTATACCCCT
>CANQPE010000019.1 GCA_947625645.1 uncultured Clostridia bacterium
ACTCATGTAAAAATCCCTCCTTGATATTTTTTATTTTATCACGGAAGGATTATTTACACAACTTTTTCTATACTCTCAGCAAGAGCTTCTAGTGGAGTTTTTTCTTAAACTTACTTCGATTAATTTCTTATTCATTTGACGGAATTAAATCTATATTTTCTTTATGATGTAAAATAGATTCTTCTGGCTTTATATTTTCGCCATCTATATATCTTTCTATGAGTGTTGAAAGCGTAATTGGAATATTATCTTCATCATAAAATCCCATATATGTTGTTAGATTTGCTTGTGGATCTGCATCAACTACCAATACTTTTTTATTATTGTTTGCTAATGCAACACCTAAACTAAATGCCGTTGTTGTCTTTCCTACTCCACCTTTTTGATTTGCTATTGCTATAACATTACATTTTGACACTGTGAGTTCCTCCTTTCTTTTAATTTGCTTTTACTACTTTTGTAATAAAAGCTATGTAGTTCTCAAATTATTTCATTTTTATATTCTCCTTAATTTTTTTTATGAAAAAAGCGAATTGATTACTTATATTTCATCAATTCGCCCTATTACAAATATTATTCAAATTACCTTAATACCTCTTTCCAATTTTTAGTTTTTTCTAGGTTTTCTTTCTTTTTTAATAAATGATTCAACGCTTGTTCTGTACTTTTCTCACAATGTTCAATTCCAAAATATCTAGCATCTCTTAATATCTGTTGTTTTATCTTTATATTTTCTACTTTTTTATCATTGGTATATTCTATCAATGCTTTTGCTATATCATCTTGTTGTTTAATTTCTGGAAAATTTATATTATTATCTGATATTTTCCATTGTTTATATCTCAATAAATAACCTAAAAAACCTAATTGTCCATCTTTATCATATTGATGTAAAAATTCATAATTAAATAGTTTCGTTTCATTAAATTTCAAAATATTATCTTGTTCCAATTTTCATTCCTCCCTATAATAAAATACTAATTTCATTTGTTTTTAGCAAATGTGTAAATTAGTATTTTATCTAATATCTCGATTGTTTTTATGCTTTTGCTTTCTTTCTTGTTCTATTTTAACTTTTGTGTGAATATCTAATGCTACCTCTCCGTCAAATTCTTTGTCTATTGTTACTGTTCCTTTTTCTAAAAACTCTTTTGACATTTTAAATACTCCATTATCAACAAAATTGTATCTTCCCTCATTGTCTTTTCCTGTATACATTACTGTAACTGGTTGTATTTGTCCTTTGTATATTGGAATATTAACTGTCAAAAAATTTCCTTTTTCTAAATTTTCTAAAAAATCGATTGCTTCATCTTCTTTCATATTGCTCCTCTCCTTTCATTTTTGCATCAAAAAAAGCAAGTCATAAAAACTTGCTCTACTTATTTCATTTTTAATTTTCTTCTGGTACGACTTTTTCTATATAGTTCTCAATAATGTTTAATATTTCATTATCGTCTGTAAGGTCTTTTTCCACTTTATTTTCTTCCATAAAATCCTCCTTTTTTCATTACACGAATTTTACACGAATTGGGTCATAAACTTTTTTTGTTTATTTAGTTTTAATTAGTTTTTTTAGCATTATTTGGTCATTTTTCACTAAACTAAATAAAACTAGAAAGGGCTAAAAGGGGCTAAATAACAGCGTTTCTTCTGGGTGCTATATTAAGATACAAAGTACTCTACGTTATTGCCGAGGGAAAAACTCTTTGAATTCGCTATATAGTTGTCCAGCTAGTGTCTTATTGTGTGCTAAAACGAGTGTTGGTTTTTGCACTTTTTGGATGATATTTGCCATTGTAAACGTTTTTCCGAGAACCTGTAACTCCAAGTAAAGTCTGGAATTTTTTGCCTTCTTTAATTCCATTTGATAAGTATTCTATTGCTTCTGGCTGGTCTCCAGTTGGTTGATAGCTAGATTGTAATTTAAACATGATAATCGCCTCCATTTTTTAGGATTTTTGTAAACATAATTAGCAATTACACGACTTGGGTCATAAACTAAGTAAAAAATCCAATAATAATTTATCATATTTTCTTGACTTTTTAGTTAAAAATGGATATAATAAAGATAGGAAATGGAGAAACCACAAACGTGGTTTGCCGATTAAATATGAAAAAACACATCAACCGTCAAGTTACAGATGTGTTTTTTAATTGTTTATTTGCTTAAAATTATAACCAGTATAATTAAGGCAAATACAACGATAGTTTCGGTAACTAGACCGAATAAAAGTAGATATATTATTTTTAATAAAACTGCTTCTATCATATGTACCACCTCCATTCTCACAACTGATGTTGTGGATTAAAAGTGGCAAACCACATCTGCTTATTCTCATTTCCTATGTTAATTATTCTACAATATTTTTTATATTATGTCTATAACATTTCTAAAATTTTCAAAAAATATTTAAATTAAACTTTATCTCTCCTCTAAGTCAAAAAATTTTCCTATCATATATATTTGCCTCACTTTTTTAATAATATTAGTTTAATTTATCCATATCACAATATTTTATAATCTTCAGATGAAATTTCTTTCATATTTTCCTTCTTATGACCCAAAAAACGACAACTATTAACCAAAAAATTCGTGTAATTTGTTCGCTTTTTTATTACGAACTTTATTTTTTATAATTTAATTTCCCAATAACCACTTTTATTTGAGCCAATTCTTTTTATAATGTTTTTTTCCTTTAATTCTCTAATTACTTTTGAAACTGCTCTTTCTGTAATATGTAGATTATTAGCAATTACTTTTTGAGTTATACTTTGTTTTTCTAAACTAGATACTCTTATATAAATCTAATTAAAATTAAATAATTATATCATTAGTATTTTAACATGTTTTCATAAAAAATACAAGGCATTTAATACCTTGCATTATATCTGTTCTAATTCTTAATCTTCAATATATTCATATTCAGTAAAATCTGGTTTAGCAACATCTTCATCTGTAACTGCATTTATCTCATATTTATATTTTATTTCTCTTTGACTCCAAGTTGTATCTCCTTCTGATTTACTTCCTTCTGTACTTACATATAGTGGAAATCCTGTTTGCTTCTCATATATCACCTCTCTGTCAAATGAAAGTCCTTCTATATCCTGTTTTATTTGATAGCAATCTTTTCCTTCATATTCTATACTTTTTATTGAAATTGTTGGATTTATCGCATCTTTTAATCTATATTCTATTCCAGGATTTGCAAATGTGGACATAGCTGGAATACTTATCATAGGAAGACCTGTTTTTTGATATTTCTTTTCATTTTCGATAATAAAATATTCCTCATTTGTTTTTCTATCCAACCATACTCTTAATTCATATTCTGTTCCTACTTTTGTTAATTTTTCAATTTCTAAATTATCTTTTCTCCACGCTTCTGTTATAGTAGTTGAACCTGCATCAGAAAATTCTTGGATACAATGTATATTAGTTATTTCCTTACTGCCTTTTTCATATAAATTATACATCTTTGTCAAAACAGAGTACCTATACAATACAATTCCTGCTAGTATGCCTATTATTAAAGCTATTACGATTAATATTTTTTTCCAAAATTTTAAGTGTTTTACTTCTTTATTAAACTTTTTCATGTAGTCCACCCCCTTATCAATATTTTCTGTGGGAACTTCTAAGTTTGATTTCATGTTATTATATATTCTAGTGCATTCTTCACATTGTTCTAAATGTTTTTCTACAAATTGATTCGTCTCATCAGATGTTATTTTTTCCATATAATTTGGTAATAAATCTTGAACAATTTTACAAAAGTTTGTCATCATCTCCCACCTCCTTTAGTTTTTGCTTGGCTCGATAAAAATTAACTCTTGCCCACACTTCGCTTTTTCCTAGTATACTGCCTATTTCCTTAAATGTCATACCACCATATAGTTTTAGATATACCACTTTTTGGACTTCTTTATCTAGCATTGAAATTTTTTTGTTCAGTTTTTCTATTTCTTTTTTATTTTCAACTTCTTCATCTATACTGTATTGATGATATATTTCAATTGTATCTACATCTGTAAAAGTTATTTTCTTTCTTTTTTTTAGTTCATTAAGCCACAAGTTTTTAGCAATTTCACATAACCATACGGACATTTTACAGTTTCCTTTAAATTTATCGATATTCATGATTGCCTTATAAAACGTTTCTTGTGTTAAATCTTCTGCAATTTCTTTATTGTGCGTTAGGCAAACTAGGAATTTATATACAATTATGAAGTTGTCGTTATATATTTTTTCTATATCTACATTCTCCATTTTATTCCCCTTCTATTGATAAGACAATCGAAATGAAAATTCGTTACACTTTTTCACAAAAAAGAGAGTAATATTTATCAATACTACTCTTTCAACATAAGTTTATTTTTCTTTCATTCGTCTATTCCTTTTATGAGTTTGATTGCCTCTTCAAACGGTGCTGTTTTTTGTTCTCCTGTAACCATATCTTTCAATGTAACCACATTATTTTTTACTTCGTCTTCTCCGATTATGATGACATATTTTACATTTAAATGATCTGCATATTTCAATTTCTTCCCTAATTTTTGTTCTTCTATATTGATTTGCACATTAAAATCTTCATCTCTTAATTTTCTGGCAATGTCAGCACACATCTCATAATGATTTGTCATAGATACAATCAGTACATCTGAGATAGATTGATTATCCGCAGATATAATCTTATGTTCCATCAATTGGTAAAATAGTCGTGATAATCCTATTGAAATTCCAACCCCTGGCATTTTTCTATCTGTATAATATTCTGCTAAATTATCATACCTGCCTCCTGAACAAACACTTCCTAACTCTCTATATGAATTTAAAAATGTCTCATATACTGTGCCTGTATAATAATCTAATCCTCTTGCTATGGTTAAGTCAATCTGAAAATAGTTTTCAGGGACTCCAAATATGGTAATAAATTTTAGCAATTGTTTTAATTCTTCTAATCCTTCTTGAAAAACCTCATTGCTAATATTTAGTTCCTCTAATGCTTGGATTTTTTGAGCATTATTTCCATCAATGGCTATAAATTTCATCATTGTTTCTACTTTTTCTATATCTATCTGTTTTTGTAATTCATGCTTTACTTCTTCTACGCCTATTTTGTCAATCTTATCAATGACTCTTAAAATTTCAGTTGATTCCTTTTCTAATTGCATGCTTAAAAATATTCCATTTAATAGTTTTCTATTATTAATACATATTGTAAAGTCATCAAATCCTAAATTCTGAAAAGTATGATATATAATGGCTGGAATTTCGGCATCATTTATGATTGATAACTTTCCATCCCCAATGATATCCACATCACACTGATAAAATTCCCTATATCTTCCCCTTTGTGGCTTTTCTCCTCTATATACTTTACCAATTTGGTAACGTTTAAATGGAAAACTTAACTTATCATAGTATTCTGTCACATATTTTGCAAGTGGAACTGTTAAGTCAAACCTTAGTGCTAAATCATTTTCTCCCTTTTCAAAACGATATATTTGCTTTTCTGTTTCTCCCCCTGCTTTTGCCAATAATACGTTTGCATCTTCAATAATAGGTGTATCTAATGGTAAAAATCCATATTTTTCATACGTTTTTTGGATGATTTCCTTCATTTTATTAAATAAAATTTGTTCATTGGGTAATAATTCCATGAAACCTGGCAATGTTTTAGGTTTTACTTTTTCTTTCATCTTTTATCCTCCTTTGCCATTTTCTACCTTTTGTTGTTCTTTTTGCGTTTCTATGGTTAATTCTTCTCTGGCATCATCAAAACATTCCAATAATTTAGGAGAAAATATACCACATTCTCCGTCATGTATCATACGAAATGCTTGGTCAATGGTAAATGAATCTTTATATACTCTTTTATTCACAAGGGCATCATATACATCCACAATAGATACAACTTGTGCCCAAACTGGAATTTCGTCACCTTGCAATCCATCTGGGTACCCTTTTCCATTATACCTTTCATGATGGTAACGGCAAATATCATAGCAATATTGATAAAATTCATTTTCTTCTTGTTTAAAATGTTCTAGCATCTGGCAACCATATATGGTATGCTTTTTCATTTCTGCATATTCTTCATCTGTCAATCTTCCTGGTTTTAAAAGAATGTTGTCTGGAATGGCTATTTTACCAACATCATGAAGTGCTGATGCATTCACCATTAATTCAATTTGCTCATTTGTAAATTGATTTTCTCCAAATAAAGCCCTCCAATGCCATAGCATAATCCTTGTAAATTTTTTGACTCTTTGGATATGCTCTCCAGACTCTAAACTTCTAAATTCAACAACAGCACTTAGTGCATTTGTTAAGAATATGTTACTTTGCTCTATTTTTCTTTTGCTTTCTATTAATTCCTGCGTTCTTAGCTCTAATTCTTTTTCTATAGAAATTCTGTGCCTAAATAGTTCTATAATGTTTTGTGCTCTACGAATGACAACAGCTGGTTCAAATGGTTTATAAATAATATCCGCTGCCCCTAATTCATATGCCCTTACATCGCTTTCCACAGTTGCCTCTCCTGTAATCATAATAACAGGAATAGTAGATATCATCCCATTCAAAGACATATGATGCATAACTTCTAATCCATCTTTTTTTGGCATAACTAAATCAAGAAATAGTAAAGCTATTTCATCTTGATGCTTATCTAACAATTCAATTGCTTCTTCTCCATTGCTTGCTTCTAAAATTTCATAATTTTCTTCAAAAATATCTTTTAATAATTCTCTATTAATCATAACATCATCTGCAATTAATAGTGTATTTTTTTCTTCCATAAAATCCCTCTCTATTCCATAATACGTTTAATTTCTTCAATTACTTTTTGGTAACTCTCCGTTACCTTAGGAAATGTTTCAAGTGCTTTATCAAAATCTTTTGCTCTTAATTCTTCTGTTATTTGTTCTACAATATTGCCAAGAACGGCAAACGCCATATTTTGGCTTACTCCTTTTAACGTATGTGCTCCTCTAAAAGCCTCTTCACAATTATGGGCTTCCATTGCTTGTGCCAGTTGTTGATACGATTCATCCATTAAAAAGAATTTTAAATATTTCTTAATTCTTTCGTCATTTTGCATTCTTGAAATTGCTTTTGCATAATCTCCCCCAATATGATTGTATAATTCTTCTATCATATATACCATCCTTTCTCCTTATTAACTTATACTAAGAATACAAAAAAGTCAAGAGGATTTTAGATTTTTCTCTCATATAAAATAAAAAAGACTCACGCAATTTCCAAATGGAAAATGGCGGTCTTTATATATTATATATTAAAAAATCTTTCTTTTAACGTTAATTTAATTGGTATAGGTTCTGGCATGTCTATTTTTTTGTTTTGTAATACTAATTTGGGATTTATTGTTGTCAACTTTTCTAACTTTTCTACTCCAATGATATTTTCTAATTCTTTTAATATTTCTGGTATCCTAGGATAAATTGATTCTTTCCTATGGACATCGCTTCCTAAAAAATGTATCATATCATTTGTTAAGAACTTTTTTACAATAAATTGTGCTTTTTTACCATATTTTCCTATGATACTAGCATAATTTGCTTGCATATATACGCCTTTTTGAATTAAATCATAAATTAATTCTGGTTCCTTTTGTACAAAGCTATATCTTTCTGGGTGCGCTAATATAGGAACTAGCTCATATTGTAACATTTCATAAATCACATCGTATAAATTGAGTGGTTCTACATTTAGTGGCATCTCAAAAAGTACATAACTTGTATCATTAATCGTTGATGCTTTTCTTTCTTTTAATAAGGCTACAATATTTTCTGAAAAGTAGATTTCATTTCCTAAGTATAGTTTTATATCCATATTTTGCTCTTGTAATTTTTCATAAATAGCATTAACCCACACTTCACGCTCCGCAGAAGCTGTTTCGTAATATCCTTCCATGTAATGCGACGTAGAGATAATAGCATCAAACCCTACTTGTTTCGCTTCTTTTATTAATTGGAACGTTTCTTCTATACTCTTTGCACCATCATCAATATTCGGCAATATATGTGAGTGCATATCAATCATGGTAATCTCCTCTTTATTCATCTAAATTCTTTTTTTCTTGGTCTATGTATTCGTTTATCTGCTTTAAAATATCATTGGCTTTTTCAAACGATACCCCCTGTGTTTGTTCTACTTCTGCTGGTACTTCTTGTTGTAAATTAGTGTTAGATTCGGGTTCAGGCTGTGTGTCAGGCTGAATTTCAGGCTGTATGTCAGGCTGAATCTCAGGTTGCGTTAATTCTTGCTGTTCTATGTCTTTGATGTCATCTGCATCGTATCCAGATTGATTCATGATACTTGGCATTTTTTTCTTATTCACGCTTGGCATTTTCTTATTTTTATTCTTAGGTTCACCCAAAGAAGTGCTAGCGCCATAGTAATAGGCCTGTTCATATTTTTTAGATGAAATTGGTATTTTGTTAACAACAATCCCTGCCATTTTTCCACCAACTTTTTGAATATTATCAACAATTCTTCGTAAATCATCTTTCTTGGTTTGATTACTTGCTGTTACAACAACCGTTGTATCTGCCATTCTTGCTAAAATCAAAGAATCTGTTACAAGTTGTGTTGGAGGACCATCTAAAATAACAATATCAGATAGTTGTTTTAATTGTTCTAGTAAATGTATCATTGCTCCAGAAATTAATAATTCTGACGGATTGGGAGGAACATTTCCTGCTGGCATTAAATACAGTCCATCTACTTCTGTTTCTTTAATATATTCTGATAAACGTAAGTTCCCTTCGTTAGCATTAAAATCTGCTAAATAATTAGAAAGTCCTGGTTTTGGTGGAAGTCCAAAGATAGCATATTGCCTTCCTTTTCTCATATCGGCATCTACCAAAATTACTTTATTTCCTGCTTGTGCAAATGTAACAGCTAAATTAGCAGACGTCCAACTTTTTCCCTCTCTTGGTAATGTTGAAGTAATTAAAAGTGTTTGTAATTTATTTCTATTATTCATAAATTGTATATTGGTTCTCAAGGTTCTAAAAATCTCAGAAATAGTGGATTTTGGATCCTCATGTGCAATTAATTCTTTTCTCATTATCTTCTACCTCCTTTAGCTTTTGACTTTGTCTTATGCTCTTGGGCATTTCCATACATAGGAATGGATACTAGCACTGGTAAGGTAGGAAATAATCTTTCAATATCCTCTGCTGTTTTGACAGTGGTATCTAACATATTTAATATCAAAACATAAACAATAGCAATTGCTAAACCAATAAACATAAAGATAACAACATCTTTTACATGATTAATATTAGATGGTGTTGTTTGTACTTCTGCTTCATCAATTACCTGAACGTTGTCAATATTATAAATATCTTTTACTTTTTCTGTGAATACTTTGGTAATTTCGTTTGCTATTTTTGCTGCATATGTAGCATTTTCATTTTTTACTGTTATCTCAATTAATTCTGTATCTTTTACAGAATTAACAGATACATTATTTCTCAAAGAATTTTCATTCACATCAATTCCTAAATTAGAAATAACTTCTCTTAAAACACTTTTTCTTCTGACTAATTCACTATATGTTGAAACTAGCTTCGAATTCAAGGTTAAGTCTGTTGTTGTAATTGTATTGTTATTATCTCCTGTTGCAGTTCCTGAAGAAGCCAAAATGAGTGACGTAGAGGAACTATACATTGGTGTAACAAACCCCACTGTATAAATAATTCCAATTACCATAAAAATTAATACGATTAATATAATTTGCACTTTCTTGGTCCAAAATATGTTAAACAATTCTTTTAAATCTAATTCTTCCATTCATTTCCTCCTAAGTTAATTTTCGTACTTTTCTATTATAACACGTTACCTATATTTTTTTCAAGACATTTTGAAAAAAAGTATGATTTTTTTCAGTTTTCCCTGTTATCTACAGGGTTACGTCTTTCAATTCCAAAATATATCTATTAATAAAGTCTTCTACGCTTCTTCTTTTGTATGGTTTTTTTGGTTATATTTCCTAATATTATGTATTAAATTTGCTACTATGATTGTTATACAGCCTACCACAATGAAACCACATCCATATGCGAACATGCTTCCCAATAATTCTGAGAATATATTTCTTAAAGCAACTGATATCGCTGTATTTAAAATAGAAATAGCTTGTATGTCAATTTTACTCGTAATGACCTGGTTGACAACCACAAGAAATGTTCCTGATGCAACAAGAGACATGGATATAAAAACAAAAATGCGATAAATTCTTCTTGTGCTAACAGCCACAATGATAAAGATACATACTACCATAGCCACTAATGCAATTCTTTTCGCTAATGTAACATATTTCACTAAACTTTGATAACCTGTATTAATATTTTTTTCAAACCCAAAATGTAAAATCGTTGTGGTATATTCTCCACTAATTGTTTCAACTAAAGTTTCAATTGCTTGTTCTTGTGTTATGTTTAAATTCATGCCTTCTGTCGCTTTGGCAATATTTTGCTTCAATTTGTCTTTAATTGGTTGGCTATCAATTGTTTCTAATAATCCATTATAAATATTACGAATAATGAAATTTGTATCTTGTTTCACTTTCTCTATTGACACAACATCTTCTAACACGGTTTCGTCTAATCCAGATTGATAAATATAATTTTCAAAATTAGATTTGACATCTTCATACACTTTTTCATAGTAATTGGTTTCTTCTAATTTGCTTAATACATAATTTTCACTTAGTATGGTGGAAGAAATTCGTGATACAAAAGTGAATATAATAATAGATATGGTTAATAAAATGGCCATAATATACCTTATGATTTGCTTTATCATTTTTATTTCTTCCTCCCTTTATTTCTGTAATTCCGCATATACCACATACCTTTGGGTTGCATATCCAATATTATTAAATGGATAGCAGGTATATACCATTAAAATTTCTTTTTGTTTTTGAATTGGTAGTTTTTCTACTTCTGTTTCTTTTATTAATTGCATATCATAAATTTTATATGTATATTCTCCATATGTCGTTTTTACTGTAATGAGGTCATTCAGTTGTAATTCTGAAAATCTTCGAAATACATTTTTAGAATTATGCCCCATATAAATGATAGAACCACCTTCGCCTGGGAAATAACTTGTACTAGAATGTCCAATACCTAGTTTTAAAATTTCTAATGTATCACCAAAATACACTGGTAAATTAACACCAATTCTAGGTATTTCAATTGTTGCATATTGGGTTCCATATTCTGGATAATTTTCCATGCCATTTTCCTCTGTGATAATGGTTTCTTGTATTTGTTGTTTCTGTTTTTCTATAGCAACTTTACTGACTAAAGATATCGTTTCTTCTATTTTAGCCCCATAAAATAAATAGATTGATAATACAATAGCACCTGTAAAGCACAAAGCAACTATTATATGAATAATAGTTGCTTGTATTGTTTTTCCTATGACCTTTTTATGCATTAGCCATTTTTCTTCTTGCTACAAAAACTGTAGCTAGGGCTAAAACTGCAATTGAAGAAACAACTAAAACTGTGCTTACATTATTTCCTGTATAAGCTAATGTTCCATTGCTACTTAATGAAATAACTTCAAGTGTTTTTCCGTCTTTGCTGATGGCAATTTTTCCATCTTTGAAAGATACATCTGCTCCAACGATACTTGCTGCATCATTTGCAATTGTTACTAATTGGTCCTTATCTGCTTGAGATAATTGGCTAACATTTGTAACACCTGCTGCTTGCATAACAGCTTCAGCTTCTTTTGCTTTTGCTAAAACGTCATCAGCTTGTGCATTCGTAACTCCAACTTCTTTGATTGTTCTCTCAATAGTAGCTTTGCTTACGCCATATTTTGCACCTATAGCATAAAGTTCATCTGCTAATGTTGCAGTTGTTACAGCGCTAACCATCGTTGTAGCTAATGTCATTACCATTACAAATAAGATTGCAACTGAAATTAGTTTTTTCATTTAAAATTCCTCCTTTTGTTTAAACTATATGTATTATAACATTTCTATTTTTATTATGCAATAGTTTTTCGAAAATTTTTTACAATATTTTTTTAATTTTTTGAATTACATAATGGCTACCGCCACTGGCATTATTCTGCACATTTTCTACCATGCCAATAATGAGAAGATTTCCGGCACTTCGATTCGTTGTAAAACAATTAAACCATCCTAAGGTGCCACTTTCTGTATCTTCACTAGATTGTTTTAATTCTGCTGTCCCTGTTTTTCCTGCAATGGTGATTCCATTCATTTTCATGTCATTTGCTGTTCCTGTTGGATCTTCTACAACTTGAATTAATGCATTTTTTATAATAGTACTTGCTTCTTCTGAAAAAGCGGTTTCATTTATATATTTTACTTTTTTATTATCATATATTAAATACGGTTTTACCATTTTCCCTTCATTTGCAAAAGCCGAATAGATAGAAGCCATATGAATAGGATTGACCAATAAATCTCCTTGCCCATACCCCGTATCTGCTAACTTAATTTCTCCTTCAATCGTTGCTCCATTTGCGTATTGTGATTTTGTAACTGCTAATGGGAAATCGATTGGCTGCCCAAATCCTAATTTTTGCAATCCCGCCACATACGCATCTTTTCCCACATTTAATGCTGTTTGTGCAAAAAAGATATTATCGGAATGGATTAAGGCATTTGTTACATTTTTTGCACCTGGATAAGCTGTTAATGTTGTTACTTTATAATTTCCCCAACTGTTATCTTTTTGCCAGCTTAAATCTTGGTAATCGTACGTTGTATTTTCATCAATTGTATGGTTTGTCATAGCAATTCCTGCTGTGACTGGTTTAAAGGTTGAACCTGGGCAATATGTTTGTAAGAAACGCGTATATAATGGTTTAGCTGTGTCATTATTTAGGGTTTCCCATTGCGTATTGGTTAACCCTACCACAAAATCATTTGCATCAAAAGTAGGTGTGCTAACAAGTGCCAACATTTCTCCCGTTTGTGGCTCCATAATCACAAAAAAACCTTTATCATTTTCTAATTGTTCATATGCTTTTGTTTGTAACGCAATATCAATTGTTAATTGGATATTTTGCCCATCTTTTTTATCTTGTTTGGCAATTTGATGTGTTCTTTCTTCGTTTTCATCTACAATATAAATTTCAACACCGTCGATTCCTCGAATTTTATCTTCATAGGCATACTCTATTCCTGTTTTTCCAATGACACTGTCACTGTTATAACCTTGTCCTGCTTTTTCTTCTAAAATTTCTTGACTCACTGGTTGTACATATCCTGTAATATGGGCAACTTCTTTTCCATAAGGATATACTCTGCCATCAATTGGTGTTATCATAACACCTGGTATTTCTAATAGTTGTTCTTTTAAATCGGTTGCATTCATCGCCACTTTTTTGATTGGTACAAAAGTATCTTCTTTTACGTAAGATGCTTTTAATTGGTTTTCAATATATTCTGCTGTCACTCCAGTTATTTCTGCAATTTTAGCAATATTTTTTTCTTTATTTTCTCCTAATTTCCCTGGGACAATGCCAACGGATGAAATTTTCCCATCTTCTGCCAATACAATCCCATTTCTATCCGTAATCTTCCCTCTTGTTGCTTTGATGGTAGAAATTCTGACTTTATCCGTATCACGCAATTGTGGAAAAATTTGACTAGAGTTCCAATCCAACTGATATGTTGTATCTTGCTTTTTAAGGATTGCCATTTTTTCCAAGCGAACCGTTCCTGCTGCCGTTGACATCGTTTGTGTATATGCAATTTTAATTCTATCTTCTTCTTTTGTTACCTCTTGAATTTCATTTTTTATATCTACTGCATCAATGCCTTCATAAATGTTTTTATTTCTAGTTACAAAATCTTCCTGTGAAATCTTTTGTTTTGCTTCTTCTGTTAAATATTGGTACATCTCATCATATTTGTGTTCATTTAATAAGGCTACATATTGCTCTAATATGTCTTGCGGTTTTTCTTGATTACTAAACTTCCAATACCCTACTCCTCCTACTGCTAAAATGATAACTAATACGATGATGATGCCTCCTATTTTTTTGCTCATATTTTATCCCATTCCTTTCTTTCGCAACCATTTCTCCCTTACATGATTTTGGGTATAAATATCATCAACCCAATAATCACAGAAACAATTGCTGCTACCAATACTGCTCCAGCTGATACATCCTTAGCTATTTTGGCTTTTTCATTTTTCTCCGGCATCGCTATATCTACAGTTGTTTCTATTGCTGTATTCACTAGCTCTAAGGAAATGACTAGTCCAAACAGTATAATGCAAATAATCCATTCTGCTTTACTGATGTGAAAATATATTCCTGCCAGAATGACTACTATTATAATAGCTATATGAATTTTTAAATTTCTTTCTTCTTTTAATGCTGAAATAATTCCTCTTCCGGCATAATAAAAGCTATACAATAAATTTTTTTTCTGTTTCATATTGGCTTTTCATCCTCTCCTCATTCAAAGATTTTTTCTTATTTTCGCGCATATTTTGTATCTGTCTTATCATATTCTAATGGGTTTAATCCTATCCTATCTCTCATATAGCCGTGAACTATAGAAGTCAATATTACAAATAAAGCACCTATCGCTAACATAGCATATTGTATATTCATAATGTTTAAAATTCCAGAAGCTACCCATGTAATGATTCCTCTAAAAATATTATCTGTAATTGATTGCATAGAATACACTGAAGGCAACACTTCTGTTTTCATAAAATTATTCAGATATTTATTGTATACTATCGTATAGATTCCATGCATTCCCCTAATGATAGCAAATAAAAGAAGAATCATTGCCATTTGATATTTGAAAGGAATTTGAATATTGGCTATCATTCCAATCAACACATAACTAATTGATATCGTGTATAAAATTTTAGTCATGCTTGTATTTTTATACCTTTCATGAAAATGATTTGCTTTTTTCGAAAATACTGCTTTTACAAGTTCTAAAACAGCTAGAACTCCTCCTATCCATTCAGCTGATACTTCCATATTTTTTAATAAAGTTGTTCCATATGTTGTAAAAGTAATTAAAGTTCCCCATATTAACCCTAATGCTAGTAATAATGCTTTTAATCTTTTTGAGTGTATCCCAAATTGCACAACATCTTTCAATCGTATCATACTTTCTTTTAATGTTCTGTCTTGCTCTTCTTTTTTAAATTGCACTAGCTGTGATGCTACTATGAATGCTATCATACTGCAAAACATGCATAAATACATTGGAATATATGGATCTATATTGTATAAATAACCTGATAAAAATGTTGTTATTGCTGCAAAAATGCAATATTTCGAATATGCATTACTATAATGTTTGACAAATATCTTGTCCTTCATTGTAGAATGTGGAATGGATTCTTTTAGCATAGGCGATGTAGAAATATTAATAAAGGCAAATCCAAGGGATGACAATATTTGTCCCCAAATGAAAATGTCATAGTCCGTTCCTATTATTAAACATACAGTTGAAATTGCATTCAATAAGTTTCCATACATTAGTGCTTTTCTTGTTCCAATCTTTGATGTAACGGCTGATATTGGTAAAATAACAATCAAACTGCTTATCGCATATACTGAAGATAACAACATAATATTAGCATCAGATACTTGTTTTACTTGTGATAAAAATAAAATATGTATCGCATAATAAAATGCCAAATCATATCCAAACATCATATACACTGGATACAATCTCATATTTTTCTTTCGCCTTTGTGCCTCTTTTTTCATCAAAATCTTTTGTATGTCTTCCATGTTTTCTTCCTTTTCTTTTTTATTTCGTCTTTATTTTACAATATTCTTTTATTTTTTTCAAGATTTTTGAATGTAAGATTTAATAATTGTAGTCCAAATGATAAGATATGAAATAGATAGCAAAAAACCTGCTAACACATCACTTGCATAATGAACACCCAAATAAATCCTACTAAAGCCAATCAAAACTGGCAATATGCTAAAAATGGCACATAATATGTATTTTGCTCGTTTGTTTTCTACTTTTTTCCAAACTAGGTAAGCTATAAATCCATAAAATGCCACACTTACCATAGAATGTCCTGATGGGAAGCTATACCCATGTTCTTGTATTAACCTATACCCCTCTGGTCTTGGTCTCTGGATTACGTTTTTTAATAG
Organism: uncultured Clostridia bacterium; assembly: GCA_947625645.1. GTDB lineage: Bacteria > Bacillota > Clostridia > TANB77 > CAG-508 > CAG-269. The sequence continues at coordinate 16,187 of CANQPE010000019.1, forward strand.
TAAGTTTAGTCCTACTGAAATGACTAAATTAATTGTTATCCATATGCCTACTTTTTTATCTTTTGCACAAATAAAAGATAGTAATACCACCATCATTAAAAAATACGGTTCTCCTAAATTGGTAAACAGCATCATAACAATGGTTAATGGTTCTTGCCTTAAATGCAGCACCACATATTCATAAACCGTCTGATCCATTTGTAAACTTTCTTGTTCAAATACATTTCGTAAAATTCCAATAAATGCTAGTATACATATAAATAAAATAATCCATTTATATGTTTTCTGAAATATAAATGCTGCGATTGTTTGTATCTTTTGCAATTTTTTCATTCCTTGTATAATATATTTAGGTTTTTAAAAGGTTACCCATAAACCTTTATATAACAATTATTTCATGATATAATTGTTATGTTAACACTGTGGACTCTTTACGTTCCTTGTAGCTTAGACTACTTTAGAAAGAATATTGCCACAGTTTTATTATTAATTGGTAATTAGTTAGATAAGTCTTTGAACTTTCATTTCGTGCAAGGTTACAAGTAATAAAACTAGTTGGGTGTTGTCACAGTTGTTGATAAATTTTATTACAGGAGGTAAACACTAT
>CANQPE010000020.1 GCA_947625645.1 uncultured Clostridia bacterium
CTAAGCCTTGTACATACTGATATTAGTATTGTGCAAGGCTATTTTTCCATTTTTTTACTGTCAAACTCAGGTTATACCCCTTTTTTTTCAAAAAGTCAATCAATATTTAAAATCTCCGCCTCCTAAAAATTCTTTGATAAGGGAATTATTGGGAATTTGTTCTTTGGGAATTGCCTTAAAATATTTTAACATGTTCAGCAATCTTTGTGCCTCTGCATACTCTGGTTCCTCTACCGATATTGCTTCTAGCAATGGTTTTGCAATCTCTTTTAAGGCATTCATTTCATAAATTAACGATGTGTTAAATATCTTATCTGCATTTTCTTGATGTGGAAAGATGTTCTTCTCTTCTCCCTGGGTTACATTATGCCACGTGCTGAGTGTATGTTTGGCAGAATATCCTCTAAACTGATAATCTCTAACCATTCTACGAATTAATCTCGTATCTGTTGTTGAAATGGGATTATATCTATCCATATTTAATACGGTTAATGCACTAATATATATTTTATATTTATCTTTATTATTAATTTGATGCGTTAATTTATCATTTAAACAATGAATCCCTTCCATAATTAAAATTTCATCTTCTTTAAGCTGCAATTTTGTTCCATTGTATCGCTTGGTTCCTACATGGAAGTCAAACTTTGGCATTTCTACTTCTTCTCCATTTAACAACCTTACAAGATGTTCATTTAATAACTTTAAATCAATTGCTTCTATACATTCAAAATCATATTCTCCATTTTCATCTCTAGGATTGTCTTGTCTTTCTACAAAATAGTTATCAACAGAAATGGTAACCGGTTTGATTCCATTTAAACGTAACTGAATTCCTAATCTCTGTGCAAATGTTGTTTTTCCAGAAGAGGATGGGCCTGCAATCAACACCATTTTTACATGTTTGCGTTTGGCAATGTCGTCTGCAATATTTGCTATTTTCTTTTCATGCAAAGCTTCTGCAAGCATAATCACTTCTTTCATTCTATTTTCTTCAATCGCTTTGTTCAATTTATATACCATATTCATATCTAAAATTTTGTGAATTCTTTCATACTCTTCTAACGCCCATGATAATTTTTTCGTTGGTTTGAATAGTTGCATTTCATTTGGTGCTTTTGAACTTGGATATCGAATTAAAAAGCCTTCACTATAGGGAATCATTTCAAAGTGCTGCGCAATTCCTGTGCTACTTGCCATTGTTCCAAAACAATAATTGAAATAGTCCTCACAATAATACATACTGATTTCTTCATTTTCCTGTAAGTCAATTTGCAATCTTCCTTTTGAGGTATCGTTTTTTTCATATAAGGCTTGCGCTTCTTCTCTTGTCATCACTACTTTTTCAATTGGCAAATCCTGGTCTACAATGTTTTGAATTTCTTGTGTCATCTTTTGTAAAAATTCTTGCGTAATCTTTAGCGTATCACAAGTACAAAACATAGCATTTCCTAGTCTATATTCTACAGTCATTTTTTCATTTGGATATAGTTTTTCAAATGCTTTCCCCATAATATAAATAAGAGTTCTTGCATAAATTTTCATGCCTTCTTTTGAACTCGTATGAATTAACTCTATTGTGCCATCTGTTTGCATTTCATAGGCTAAATTTTGATATTCATGATTAAATAGGCAACCAACGACTTTATATAAGCTCTTTTGGATTTCTTCTTTCAATAAATCTTGTACTTTCATTGGCGCTTCTACATCATATTCTTTGTCATTGTATGTAATTCTCATGATATTCCTCCTTTGTTTTCCACTTATATTGTACCTTATTTCAAAAAAGAAGTCAATGGGAAATTTTTTAGTTGTTGCATATTTAACATAATTGTGATATAATTCAAATGTTACCATAAAATTTGTAGCATAAGGAGGAGAACATGTTAAAAATATTGTACTTTGGGAAAGATCCCTCACCTTTTACAACTTACAAAATAGGAAATACTTCTGCTTTTAAGGTAACTACCTTAGAAGGAAAACTAACACCCTATCGGCTTTTAAACATGGTCGTGTTGGGTGCAGATGCAATTGTAATTGATTCTTCTGACTTAGAAGAAATCAAAATGCTGCTTGGTTGTGTCCAAAATAATGCAGAAATTCCAATTTGTATCTGGACACATCGGAACCTATACCATGGATTTCCAAGAAATCTGTTACGAGACAGCTGTTATACAACAATTGAAACGTTTTCTTGCAGCACCAAGCCTCGTGAAATTTATCACGCAGTTTCAGGGAGAAAAGTAAACCATTTAATTTTTCATTTATAAGGAGTGCAAAAAATGCAAAAAATCTTATATTTCGGTAATCCCAACAACGACATGAAAGACGATTTTGAAACTTACCGTATAAAAGGGAAACGTTCCCCTGCTTTTCAAGTGTATACCATTGGAGGCAAGTGGTTCCTACAACGGTTTAGCAGGTTAGTTTTCCCTGAAGTAGATGCCATTATAATCGAAATGGATGATTTGGAAACCATTGAATTTTTAATACATTGCTTCCAAAATTCTGGTTTCCCTCTCTACATCTGGACAGACAAGAAACTAGATGGTGATCTCATTACCAACGAAAGCTGGAATAGGGTTTTCGTACCTGCTGAAGATGACGGAAAATTAGAACTGCTGTATGCCTGCACAGTTTTAAGAATGTCCCATACACTATTTTTTCATGAATAAGACGAAACGATTGTTTCAAAATGAACAGCCCTTCCACCAATCAATTTTGGCGGAAGGGCTTCTCCGTTTCACATTATTTTAAATAAATTGTTGGATCCACTTGTGCATTATCTTTTAACACTTCAAAATGTAAATGTGGTTCATCTGCACTCTCAAAAGCTGCCGTATTTCCAACTGTTCCCAAACTTTGTTCTTTTTCTACTTTTTCACCTTCTACTACAAACTCTGAAGTTAAAAGATTTGAATACACAGTTTGAAAACCATTTGCATGCTCTACAACAATTGTCAATCCATATCTTGGATCATTTTTGATACTTTTAATGGTTCCCGCCTCTGCTGCTTTTACAACTGTCGTTTTATCTGCTTGAATATCAATTCCTGTGTGTACCGTCCATTCTTGTAACGTTTCTGAAAACAATAAATTTTCTTTTGCATATTCTTTCACAATTTCACCTTCAACTGGTTTGACAAATGCTAACTCCTGCGTTGTTTCTTTCTTTTCTGTTTTTGGTTCTGTTGTCTGGTTTGTTGTTACCGCATTTTCTGTTTTTGTGGCATTTGTTTGATTTGTATTCGTTGTTACTGGTTTGTTTGTATTTGACGAATTCGTTGTTGTCTTTGTTGTGTTGCTTGACTTACTTGTGTTTGTTGTACTTGTGCTGTTTGTTGTATTAGTTGTATTGCTTTGACTTGTTCTGTCACTTGTTTGGTTTGTGGTATTTGAATTTTCTAATTCATTTTTTGCTTCTTCTACGGTCTTTCCCATTTCTGTACTGGTTGCCTCTGTCCCCTCTTCTTGTACTTCATTTTCATTGGAACGATTCATTAAGTTAGCAAGTTGCTCTCTATTTAAAGTGCTTTCTCTAACATCATCTGTTAAACTTTGACTATATATCAATAACCCAATGACAATAACTGTTAATATGACAACACCAATGCTAGCATATTTTATAATTTGATTCCCCATATCATCATTTTGCGAATTTCTTGCATTTCTTCTCATATATATCCTCCTCCAAAATTAATGTTATTAGCATTATTTCCTTTTCTTAGAAAAATATACATAAAAAGCTAAAAATTACACTTCATTGCTATCTAAAATTTCTACATTCGCATAAAAATGATGAATAATTTCTTCAGCTGTTTTCCCCTGTTTTGCTAAACTATCTGCTCCTGTCTGGCTCATACCGACGCCATGTCCATAGCCTTTTACTTGGAACTGGATTTGGTTTTCTTGTCTTATCACTTCAAAATTAGCAGATTTTAAGCCAAATATACTCCTAGTTTCTACCCCAGACAAATTGTGATTTCCAAACTTGATGGTTTTGACTCTTCCACTTTCTGTATGTTCTAAAATCTTAATTTCTTCTGGATTTGTAAAATCAATCTGAATATCACTATACTTTTCTTTCAATTTATTCATGATTTCTTCATTTGAAAATGTTGCTTCTGAAGCATATTGTGTATATCCCTCTTCACCTGCTGTTTCTACAACTTGTAAATAAGGATATTGACTTCCTCCCCATACATTAACCGGTATTTCTGTGGTCCCTCCACTGTTAGAATGAAAAAATGCATTAATTGCTTGCTTATTATATGCCACTACCTTTCCCTTAGTTTCATTTACCGCTTCTTCTATCTTTTTCCAGTTTTCTTCACGTTTACTTTCTTCCCACCTTGCAAATCTATCTTCTTTTGAAATCCAAGCTTGGCAACAACTACTGCTATCACAAATGTCAGCATTATCATGCTTTTTGTGATTTACCTTGTATATGGTATACGTTCTAGCTACCATTGCTTGCGCTTTCAATGCTTCTTTTTCAAAAGTTGCTGGCATCTCTGCTGACACCACATGACATAAGTATTCCTCCAACAGAACTTCTTCCACTTCACCTGTTTCCAAATGAAGTAATTTGATTTTACTGTATTTTCCTTCTGTTGCTTCTTTTGTTGATTCTTGAACTGTGTCTTGCTCTTTTGGCTGCTTTGTTTCTTGCACTGCTTCATTTTTTTCTGGAATATTTTGAGATGAAGCAGTAAGTTGACTCGTGTTCGTAAAAATGGCAGGCAAAATGAAGCAGACTGTCATCAGACACAATACATAAATTATTATTTTTTTCACTTTTACTACCATTCCTTTCAATGAAGCGTGTTTTTTACACGTTCTTCCTAAGTTGGAAAAGAATTCATCCTACATCTGACAACAACATCCTCATCTTATCCAAAATTTTTCTTTCTGTTCTTGACACTTGCACCTGGCTAACGCCTAGTATCTTTGCTACTTCCATCTGCGTTTTTTCTTTATAAAAACGCAACAAAATAATCTGCTTATCTTTGGGCGCTAATTCTTCTATTGCCTCCCTCAAAGCAATTCGGTTTGTAATCATTTCTTCTTCATTTTCTCCTGTTGATATCTTTTCAAGTAATCCAACCCCTTTTTCTCCTTTGTCTGATTGAACCATTCCATCAATTGACTCTATGGGGGTACTTGCTTCTAGGGCAATAGCAATGTCTTCTTTGGCAACTTTTAATTTTTTAGCAATCTCATCTATTGTCATGTCTTGCTTATATGTGTTTTGATATTCTACTTGTACTTGTCTTATTTTTGCTTGCAATTCTTTAATACTTCTGCTAACTTTAATGGTTCCATCATCTCGTATATGGCGTTTAATTTCTCCTAAAATATATGGCACCGTATAGGTTGAAAGTTTTACATCAAAATTTGTGTCAAATCTTTTAATGGACTTAATAAACCCCACACAACCAATTTGGTATAAATCTTCTGCTTCATATCCTCTTCCATGAAACCTTTTGACAATGCTCCAAATTAATCCACTATTTTCTTTTATTAATTTTTCTAATTCCTGCTTGTCTCCCTGTTGTGCTTTTTGAATCGCTTTTTTATCATTTTCAAACATAGTTTACTTTCCTTCCTAAGGCATACTTGTCATTTGTGATATTTCTGTTGAAGAATTCATCTCTTCTCTTTTGATTCTCTTGGACATGGTAATTTTGGTTCCCACATCCACAATAGATTCCACGTGAACATAATCCATAAAGCTTTCCATAATGGTAAATCCCATTCCAGATCTTTCTAAATTGGGTTTTGTCGTATAAAGTGGCTCTTTTGCCATTTCAATATTAGCAATTCCCTTTCCACTATCTGCAATTTCAATTACAATTTCATTTTCATATAGTTTGGCATGTATTTTCACAATTCCAATTTTATTTTCATACCCATGAATAATACAGTTTGTCACTGCTTCTGAAACTGCTGTTTTCATATCTGCCAATTCCTCTATCGTTGGGTCTAGTTGTGAAGCAAAAGCAGCTACTGTAATTCTTGCAAAAGCTTCATTTGCTGATTTGCTTAAAAATTCTAAATTCATTTCATTATCAAATGGTTCCTTCATATTAACTTTTCATTCCTTTCTCGCACCCTTATGCAGTCATTTCTTTTACAGTTGTCACTGGTATCAATTTCAAAATACCGCTCATCTCAAAGATTTTACGGACACTTTGTGTGAGATTTGTTACTTCTAATTTTGCTCCAATTAAGTTGGCAAATTTATATCTGCCAACCAAAAAACCTATTCCGGCACTATCCATGAAAGTGACACAATCAAAATCAAATACAACTCTTTTAGGCATAAATCTTTCCATTTCATAATCTGCTCTCCTCCTTATCTTTTGGACACTATGGTCATCAATTTCTTCTGTGATTTTAAAAAGTAATAGCTTGTCCTTTTCATAAAATTTCGTCTCCATGTATACCATCATTCCTTTCGTCTGGTATTATACACCAGTTTCCAATATTTTCCAATAGCAAAACAAGGGAAGTTTTGTCATATTCTGACAAGTTTTCGACATTTTTTGCCAGAGCGTTCTTATCCATAATAAAAAACGCGCCAACTAGCGCGTTTTACATTTCATCTTCATTTGATGTTTCATCATATTCAAATTCATACGTAACTTCTTGAGGCTCTTGTGGAATTTCTTCTTTCTTTTTCTCTACTTTTTTTATGGTTTTTTCCACTTGCTCTTTGGGAGCATTTTCTTTTGATTTTTCTGTTTCTTTTTCTCGTTTTCCCATTTTGTTGATAATTTTTTCTGTTTCTTCTTTTTTATTTTGAATGCATCTGTTCATCATGCTATTGGCCTTTTCTATTAAGTCTGGAATATAGTCTAATAGTTTATCAATACTAGAAGAATGATTGACAGGTATTAATTTCACATTTTCTGGTGTAATGACCAAAAACGCAATTGGATTAATGGTTACACCAGCTCCACTTCCTCCTCCAAATGGTAGACGATATTGAATTTCTTCCTCCTTGTCTGCCTTTTTGTACTCGTCAACGGTTTCTCCTTTAAACTCACTTCCACCTGCTGCAAACCCAAAAGAAACTTTTGAAATGGGAATAATCACAATGTTGTTTGAGGTTTCAATTGGTTCACCAATAATGGTGTTTACATCAATCATATCTTGAATACTATTCATTGCTGTCGTCATAAGCCCTTCTATTGGATGTTCACTCATATTACCAACACTCCTTTTCATACATATTAATTGCTTATAATATGTATCAAAAATTGCGTGAATATACCTTTTGTGCAAAATAAAGTGTTATCATTTTAACAACATTAAGACAATTGCGTTGACAATAACTACCATAAAACCTAATATTTTAAGCCCACTTGCGCCTTCATTTTGGTCACCAAACCCGAAAAAACGCTTTGTTAAATTTCTAGCATCAAATATGACAATCACGCCTAACCATACAATCAGCATACAAATTAATTTTATAATCATTAGTCCCACTGTAATCAACATCCTTTACTTTTTATTCTCTCCATTGCTTCTATTGTATTTTCTTTTGTTCCAAAAGCAGTTAATCTAAAATACCCTTCCCCATGTGGTCCAAAACCACTTCCTGGCGTTCCTACTACATTGTATTCTTGTAATAACGTATCAAAAAATTCCCATGATGTCTTTCCATCTGGAACTTTTAGCCATACATAAGGAGCATTTACGCCTCCATAATATGGGATTCCTGCTTTCTCTAACCCTTCTCTAATGATTCTAGCATTTTCCATGTAATAGCCAATATTTTCTTTGATTTGTTTTTGTCCTTCTTCTGAATAGATTGCTTCTGCCGCTCTTTGCACAATGTAAGAGGCACCATTAAATTTTGTACAAGTACGCCTATTCCATAATTGATGGTAAGAAACCTCTTTCCCTTGTTTTGTATATCCTTTCACACCTTTTGGTATGACAACATAGCCACATCTTAGGCCGGTAAATCCTGCTGTCTTTGAAAAACTTCTAAACTCAATGGCAACTTCTTTTGCCCCTTCTACTTCATATATGCTATGTGGAATGCCTTCTTCTGTAATAAATGCCTCATATGCTGAATCATATAAAATAACAGCATGGTTTTCTCGTGCATATTTTACCCATTTTTCTAATTCTTCTTTTTTCAAAACCGTTCCTGTTGGATTGTTTGGGAAACATAAGTATATCATATCTACCTTCTGGTTTGGCAACTCTGGCTTAAAGTCATTTTCTGCCATAACTGGTAAATAGACAATCTTTTCATAGGTACCTGTTTCTGGATTGAAAGCGCCACTTCTCCCTGCCATTACGTTGGTATCCAAATACACTGGATACACAGGGTCAGTAATAGCAACTACATTGCCTTGTGCAAAAATGTCAACAATATTTCCCGTATCACACTTTGCACCATCTGACACAAAAATTTCATCTTCTGCTATATCTACACCTCTTGCATGATAATCATATTGAGCAATCGCTTTTCTTAAAAAGTCATACCCTTGCTCTGGTCCATACCCTTTAAACCCTTCTAGCGTTCCCATTTCTTCTACTGCTTGGTGCATTGCTTGAATACAAGCTGGCACAATTGGTCTAGTAACATCTCCAATTCCTAGTTTGATCACTTTCTTATCTGGATGTTCTTGTGTATAGTTTGCTACCTTTTTTGCAATGGTTGAAAATAGGTAACTTTCTTGTAATTCTAAAAAATTTTCATTTATATAACTCATATTTTATCACATTCCTTCCTCAATTAGTTCCCCTTCAAACACCGTCACAGCTGGTCCTGTCATGTATACATGATTGTCTTCTTCGTTCCATTCAATTTGAAGCTCTCCTCCTAACAATTCTATGACAACTTTTCTTTCTGTATACCCATTCAAATAGCAGGCTACTGCTGTTGCACATGCTCCTGTTCCACACGCTAATGTTTCTCCAGCCCCTCTTTCCCATACGCGCATTTTCACTCTTGCTTTGTCTACAATTTCTACAAATTCCACATTTATACGCTTTGGAAAGGCTTTATCCACCTCTAACACTTTTCCATATTTTGCCACATCAAATGGTTTGACTGCTTCCACAATTGTAACAGCATGGGGATTTCCCATGGACACACATGTCATTGTAAAATCTCTTCCTTCTGCCGTTGTGTGTAAGGTTTTCACTGGATGTTCTGTAGATACTACTGGTATTTTTTCAGGTTCTAAAATCGGTTCTCCCATATCTACTCTTACGGTCTCTACTTTGTTGTCTTTCACGTTTAATTGCAAGTATTTCATACCTGCCAATGTCTCAATTGTAATTTCCGTTTTTTGGGTAAATCCTTTGTCATAGACAAATTTTCCCACACACCTAATCCCATTGCCACACATTTCTGCTTCACTTCCATCACGATTGAACATTCTCATTTTGAAGTCAGCAATTTCACTTTTGCAAATCAAAATCAGCCCATCTGATCCGATTCCAAAATTTCTGTTGCTAACAAATTGAGCTAGAGAAGATGGTTCTTTGATATCTTGATTGATGGCATCAATATATACATAATCATTCCCTAGCCCCTGCATTTTTGTAAATTGAATCATTTTTGTCACCTCTTACGGTAAATATATGTGTTACAAAACATAGTTATGTTTTGTTGTTCTTAGTGTATCACATAAATTTTTCGAGGTCAAGCAATTTACAACGTACCCGTTCCTAATTTTTCTAATTTTTGATTTACAACTCTACGCAATAGTTGATTTTCCGGTAATTTTAATTCTGCATCTTGTCTTAAAATTTCTTGTGCTTCTCCTTGTACTTTTTTTAGAATTGCCATGTCTTCAAATAAATTGGCTATTTTGAATTCTGGAAGTCCATGTTGCATGGTTCCAAAAAAGTCTCCACTTCCGCGCAATTCCAAATCTTTTTCAGAGATTACAAACCCATCGTTGGTATCACACATGACTTTCATCCTTTTGCGAATGGTTTCTCCATTGCCTTCATATTTTAAAATGCAATAAGATTGATATTCCCCTCTTCCTACTCTACCACGCAATTGATGTAACTGTGCTAAACCAAATCGCTGGGCATCTTCAATCACCATAATATTACTGTTTGGCACATCTACACCAACTTCAATTACCGTTGTTGAAATCAAAATATCAATTTCATGATTTTTAAATTGCAACATAATTTCATCTTTTTCTTTTGGTCGCATTTTTCCATGCAAATACGCCACGCGATATTCTGGGAAAATTTCCTTTTGATATTTTTCTGCCAATTCTATGACAGACTTTAAGGTATTATCTTCTCCTTCTTCCACCAAAGGACATACAATATAGGCCTGTCTGCCTTCTTCAATTTGCTTTTTAATAAACTGATCTACTCTTTCTTGCATACGTTTCGTCACAGCAAATGTTTCAATCTTTTTCCTGTTTGGTGGCAATTCATCAATGATAGAAATATCTAAGTCTCCATAAAGAATTAATGCGAGTGTTCGTGGAATCGGTGTTGCTGACATAACTAAAATATCTGGGTTTTGTCCTTTTTTGGTAATTTTGTCTCTTTGTCTAACACCAAATCGGTGTTGCTCATCTGTTACCACTAACCCTAAATTTTTAAATGCAACATCATCTTCCAAAACCGCGTGTGTTCCAATTAAAATATTAATTTCTCCCTGTTGCAATTTTTGTAAAATTGCTTCCTTTTTCTTTTTGGTAATTCCAGAAATTAACAATTCACACCTAATCCCCAGACTTGTCAACATTTTCTCAAAGTTTTCTAAATGTTGTGCAGCTAAAATAGCTGTTGGCGCCATAATAGCAGCTTGATAACCACTTTTTACAGCTTTGTATGCTGCACACATTGCCACCGCTGTTTTCCCTGAACCCACATCTCCTTGCAATAAACGGTTCATCATTTTGGGGGATTCCATATCCCTCTCAATTTCTTGTAACACCCTTTTTTGGGCATTGGTTAGTGTAAACGGAAAACGTTCTATCATGGTCTCTATTTTATATTCCTTTGAAAAAGCAATGCCTTTTATGGCTTTCATATCATGATATTTTAATTTTAACAAAGCCAATTGCGTCATTAACAATTCTTCAAATACCAAACGTGTTCTTGCAAGTTCAAAATCTTTTAATTCTTTTGGAAAATGGATGGTCTTCGTTGCTTCATTAATAGCTGGCAGTTTATATTTTTTTAACATACCATCTGGCAACGTTTCTGAAAGATTTCCATACACTTCTTTGATTGCATTTTCCATAATCTTTCTGAGCACATTTTGAGAAAGGCTATATGTCAATGGATACAGCGGAATAATTCTTCCTGTATTTTGTGTATATCCATACTCATCAAACACAGGAGATACTATTTGAATTTTCCTATATTTTTTATCAATTTTTCCATACATACGGTATTTTTGTCCGATGGAAAATTTAGATTTCAAATACGTTTGATTAAACCACACTGCCTCTGCACTAGCTGTCTCATCTCCAATCATTAATTTTTGCATGGTCCTTTTTCCCATGCGTGTTTCAACAACCTTACTCTTTGCCACAACCTCAATTAATGCTTCCTCTCCATCTTCACAATCCCACAATGTTTTTGGCTTGCTTCTATCTTCATATGCTCTTGGATAATACGTAATCAAATCTTGTAATGTAAAAATTCCTAACTTATTCAATAACTCTGCTCGACTAGGTCCTACACCTTTTATATATTGTACTGGTTTGTTTAAATCTACCATGCGCTACTCCTTTATTCTACTTTTATCACTTCAAAATTTAAGGCATCTGCACTAACCAATTTTAACTGAATGCCCCCTACTTCTCCTTGGATGGCCTCTTGAATAGAGGTTCCATGTAAATGTCCATAAAGACACGTTGTCACAGGATATTGCTTCATCAACTTTATAAATGGTGACATCATTTTTTGCTGGGAATTGGTAACTGGTGGATAATGCATGCATACAATCATTGGTTTATCTTTTCCAAACTTTTGTATTCCATCTTGCATAGAAAGTTCTAATCGAATCAGCTCTCTTTCTACCAATCTCTTATCTTCTTCTGCCTCAGACTGTACCCATCCTCTTGTTCCTGCTATAATATACCCATCGCAAAAAAAGCTATTATTATGTAAAAAATCAACAGAAGTAAACCCATTTTCTACTACATAATGTTTCATTTTATGAATGGTCGTCCACCAATAATCATGATTTCCTTTTAACAAAACTTTTCTTCCCGGCAACTTTTCTAAATATGAAAAATCCTCTAAACAATCCTCCAAATGCATAGACCATGAAAAATCACCTGGCAAAAGCACTGTATCATGTTTTGTTACTTTATTTTCCCAACTCAATTTTATTTTTTCTTCATGTGATTCCCAATTATCCCCAAACACATTCATTGGCTTGTTTTCATGAAAAGATAAATGTAAATCACCAATTGCAAATATTGCCATATCTTCTTCCTTTCTGTCTCCTCTGAAACAAATTGGGACAATTAGGGACGGTTCTTTTTTGTCCTCAAAGGACAAAAAAGAACCGTCCCTAATTGTCCCTAGATTTCTAAATTTGGAATTGCATTCAAGTTTAGTGCATCTCTTTGTCCTGCTATGTAATGATAATAGCCAGCAGAGCCTATCATTGCCGCATTATCTGTGCATAGCTTTAAATCTGGCATATAGACTGTAACGCCTGGTAAGTTACAAAAGGCATTTCTAATATATGTATTCGCTGATACGCCTCCTGCTAAGGCTACTGTTTTGATTCCTGTTTTTTCAATTGCTTTCTGCACATTTTCTATTAAAATTTCCGTTACTGTCTTTTGAAAACTAGCACATAAATCTGCCTGATTGATATCTGGCGTCTTATGATGCAAATTTATTACTGCCGTTTTGATGCCGCTAAAACTAAAATCTAGATTTTCAAAGTGTGTTTTAGGAAGTGGAATGATTGGCTTGCCTTCTTGGGCTAGTTTATCCACTTTAGGGCCTCCTGGGTACCCCAACCCTACTACTCTTGCCACTTTATCAAATGCTTCTCCGAATAGCATCATCACGCGTTTTTCCTAAAACTTCAAATTGGCAATAGTCTTTTACGTAAATGATTTGTGTATTGCCACCTGACATCATAACACATAAAAAAGGTGGTTGTAATTCTGGGTAGGTAAGATAATTAGCAGCAATATGACCTTCTATATGATTGACACCTACCAATACTTTTTTGGTTGCAAAACTAAGTGCTTTTGCATAAGACATCCCTACTAATAGCGCCCCTACAAGACCTGGTCCATACGTTGCTGTAATTGCATCAACTTGCTCTAACGTGACTTTTGCCTCTTGTATTGCTTTGTTTGCGACACGAGAAATGGCTTCTATATGGTTGCGAGAAGCAATCTCTGGTACAACTCCACCGTATTTTTCATGGATGGGAATTTGTGTATCAATAATATTCGATAAAATTTCTCTTCCATTTTTTATGACGGCCACTGCTGTTTCATCGCAACTTGATTCAATTCCTAGTGTGATGATATCTTTCATCGTTCTTTCATTCCTCTCTATCCAAGTCTAACTATAACATTTGTTTATATACCACAAATCCAGCTTGCTAAACTTAAAATGCCATTGCTAACAGCTCCAATGGCTGGTGTAATAATGCTTCCTGCAATTCCTGTTAGCCAAATAATAATAAATACCATATAAAAAATTTGTCCATTATTCATAAACCATTCTTTGGCTTTGTATGGTAAAAATGGAATTAATACTTTTGATCCATCTAATGGTGGCAATGGTATTAAATTAAATACCCCTAACCCAATGTTAATACTAATCACGCCTGCTACAATGAGTAAAACGGCATTTCCTGTTGTAGACACCAAAAAGGCAGGATTAGCAAATTTATATATAGCACAGTATAGTAATGCAAAAACAAATGCTAAAATAAAGTTCATGAATGGCCCTGCAATAGAAACAATGGCCTCTCCTTTTTCCATGGACATTTTTCTTGTATAATTTCGTGGGTTTACTTGAACTGGTTTTCCCCAGCCAAACCCAGCTACAAGTAGCATTAGGCCTCCAATCGGGTCTATATGATCTTTTGGGTTTAAACTAAGCCTTCCTTCTCTACGGGCTGTATCATCTCCTAATTTATCGGCAGCAAAAGCATGCGCAAATTCATGAAATGTAATTGCAATTAATACACCTGGTATACTAATTAATAAATGATACAATTCACCTGGATTGGCTATATATTGTAAAACCGCAATTGCAATCAAGACACCAATTAAAATGTGCATTGTTCTTCTATCAAATGAAAAATGAAACATAGTAACCTCCTTATTTTTATCTCATTTTCTATTGCCAATATATCACATTTTCTTCAAAATAGCAATTATTTGGAAGAAAAAAACGGAATTAACCATACTTATTTTATTCTCTTTCCAACCACTACCATTCTACCATTTTCCTGTGAATATTCACAGGTAATCAATGTTACCAATTGCTCGCCAAAATTTGCCGTCACCCCTGTATCATATAATTGTATTTTTTTTACATTTGCAATATAATGCTGATATTCATTTTCATCTTTAAAACCATATGTATAGTAAAAACGAAAAACATCCTTTTCATCTTCATAAAATATTCTTGACTTAAAAGCTGAAATAATTTCATATTCCCTTTCTTCATTTTCAGTCGTAATTTGTATGGTCTTATGCTGTTCATAATATCCCTTATTTTGATAATTTAATAAACAATTAAACATTTCTTCATCTTTCATATTATGCCCATATATAAGCAAATTTGAATTCATGTCATTGATATCACATTCCTTTTTTAGAAAAATTGAGCCATATTTATTAGAGTCCTTTTTATAGTCATGTGTTAAATAATAATTATTGTCTTCATTTTGTAATACTGGAAAATTTATTTTGGTATCTTCAATTTTTATCCAGCCAATTACTTCATCATTTATCGCTTTGTACTCTTTTACCTTTTCCATATTAGCTGTAGATACTTCCTTCTTGGCTACTTCATTTACCTCTTCATTATTTGCAACAATTTCGTTATTGATTTCTTCAATTTTCTTTTTATCTGTATTTTTCTGATAGAAATCATAAAACAAATAAGAAGCCCCACATATAAAGACAATTAAGCATGTAATAAAAATATATTTTGAAACGGTATTGTTTTTCTTTCCTCTTTTTCCTTTCAATTTCTTTCCCTCCATATAAAATGAATGTGGAAGGTTTTCCCCCCACATCATATTATTTCAAACTTATTTATGCATTTATTATATAACTTGTCACTTATGTTGTCAATATTTTATTTTCAATTTATATGTAACATAGGTTAACAAATTACACTCTTTATGAGCAAGTGAACATTTACAATCACTTGCTTTTATGTTATATAACAGAAAAATTTTATAAAAAAGTATTGACAATATAAAAGCAAAATAGTATTATTGTATTATGCAGGTAATACAATAAAGGAAGGAGATCATTGTGGATTATATTTTTGATAATGAAAGACCAATTTATATTCAATTAGTTGAAATAATAAGAACTCAAATAGTTTC
>CANQPE010000021.1 GCA_947625645.1 uncultured Clostridia bacterium
TTATACTTTCATTTTTATCTCTTGTCAATGGGGCTAATTTGCGCTTTTCCCAAAAATATGGTATAATAATATAGATGGGGGGGATTTATCATGACAAGTATTAAACAAATTTTTGAAGAAGAACTTTCTAGCATATGCAAAATTAGTCCAGAGCTATTTTATAGAGAATATAATGATTATAAACAATGTCTACCCTTACTTCGTAGCCTTTTTACGGATTTGCACCAATATATTCATAATGAATTACCAGATATTGAATTTTCTCTTACTGCTAGACAAAAAGCTTTGAAAAGTTTTCTAGATAAAAAAATTATTAAACTTGCTGAAAATCTCAATTCTATATTTTCTTTTGATAAAGACCATACAGACATCCAAAAGAAAGCCATTCTAGCTAATTTTTCTTTTTTACCAAAAGAAAAATTAGAAGAAATCAATGCTCAAATTATGAATTTTAATGCTTCTAGTGTTCCGCTTCCAAAACGTTTTTCATACATTTTTGAACAACTTTCTGACAGTGAAAAAGAATCCTTTATAAAAATGGTATCAAAAACAAATGATACCTTTGCTTATAGCGTCACAGTTAAAAACGTTCATTATCCCATTTCAGATATCACCACATTAGAAGATGGTTCCATTGGCATGGTTCAAAAAACAAATGACCCACAAAATCCGCTAAAACTTCATAAACCTCTTCCTTCAGTAAAGTTTAATCCTGATACAAATATCATTGAAAAATCCGAACGAAATATTCCGTATGTCTATGTCAATGGTCAAGAATATCCTCTTAATGAACAATACTTAGTTTACCCTGACACACTCCCATTTTCAAAACGAACACTTGAAAATGCATTAAGAGATGAAAACGGTATGGTAACACTAATGCAAGATGCTTTAAAATTTGCAGATGGAACCTCTTATCCTATCGAATCACTTTCTTTTGACCAGCAAAAAAATACTTATTTTGTTACAACACCACAAGGTGATCGTATTAACTTAACCCGTGCCCTTGCCAAACACACGATAACCTTAGAAAAATACGATGAAAAAACTTGTCAATCTGCAGAATATACCATTCGTTCTAAAATCTCTAGTTTTTACCAAACAAACGATTTGCGTTCTGTCTCAGATAAAGATTATAACACAACACCAAAAGTCGATAAACAAAACATTCCTTATTATTGGGCACTTCACAAAATTGCCAAAAATACAAAATATAACTATGATATAGAAGGTCAACTTCGTACATTTTTAGGACTATTGCTATATGATTGCGACCATGACCAACATAAAGAAGCTCGTGTTGCCAAACAAAAACAAAATCCTTTTTTGGCTCAAATCTACAAAAAAAATAAAGATGCTTTGGACTCTTCTACGCCAGCCTTAATGAAGCTGTTAGAACAACATCCTGAAATTGACATTAACGACGTTATGGGAACCTACTTCTTTTCAACAAGTTTTGCAAACGGTGTCTCTGATACCTATCTATTAGACCCTAAAATGACATTTATCCATACATTTATGAAATATGTTAAAACCCATACTTCTCTAGATCCTAATGTAAAACCTCTAGATTTTAGTTCTTACGCAAACTACCTTGCTTCTGTCGTTACCAGAATGTCTGAACAAAATTTAGAAGAAACTCAAAAACCTGTATCTCCTGAAGCACCTAATGATGAAGGTATGGAACTTTAAATAAAAAAAAGTGGCATGTTATTACATGTCACTTTTTTTCTGACTAACAGCTAAACCGTCTCCCACTTCTAAAATTTCTGTTTTTAATTCTGGATTTTCTGTAACTTCTTTCAAATATTCTCGTAAATTTCTAACCGCTGTACGCTGTTTATGTTTATGATAGCCCCCCATTACATAACCTTTATACAATACGTTATCTGCAAAAATAATTCCCTTAGGCGCCAACATTCTTAATGCTTGACTTAAGAAAAATGGATATTTCCCTTTTGCAGCATCAATAAAAACCATATCATATGTTTTTTGGATTGTTGGCAAAATTTCTAGTGCATCTCCTTCATATAAATGGATTTTATCTTGTACCCCTACCTTGATAAAATTTTGCTTGGCTTCTTCAATGCAGGTTGATTCTCTTTCAATGGTATCAATATATCCACCATCTTGCAAAAATTCTGAAAAGCACATTGCAGAATAGCCAACAGCTGTCCCAATTTCCAATATTGTCTTTGGTTTGTTTTTGGCTATATAGTTTTTTATTACTTGTAATGTTTCGTCCATAATAATCGGAATATGTTCCCCGTATGGCTTTCTGTTTAATGATTTCTAATTCCTCTCGGTTCATTTTTTGCTCATTCCCTTCACAGCCAAAATTATCATTATTTTTCAATTTTATTGCGGTTAGCTCTTTCGCGCTCCTTGCTATCTAAAATTTTCTTCCTTAAACGAATTGATTTTGGCGTTACTTCGACCAACTCATCATCTTGAATAAACTCAATGGCTTTTTCCAAAGACATCTGGATTGGTGGTACCAAACGCAATGCATCATCTGAACCTGATGCCCTTGTGTTTGTCAAATGTTTTTCCTTGCACACATTAATTGCTAAATCCTCTCCTCTTGCATTTAACCCTACAATCATACCTTCATATACGTCAACACCTGGTCCAATAAACAATTCTCCTTTGTCTTGCGCATTATATAACCCATATGTAATCGATTTTCCTGCTTCAAATGCTACAATGGTTCCTCTTACTCTTGCCACAATATCCCCTTTATATGGCTCATAAGAATCAAATATATGGTTCATGGTACCTTCCCCTTTGGTATCTGTAAGAAATTCGGTTCGATACCCAATTAAACCTCTTGCTGGTATTTTAAATTCAATTTTGGTATGTCCTAATTCTGCTGGTTCCATATTTACCATTTCTGCTTTTCGTCTTCCTAATTTTTCAATTACATTTCCCACACAGTCATCTGGCACATTGACAACAAGTTTTTCTATTGGTTCACAAGTTTCCCCATTTATTTCTTTTAAAATAACCTTTGGTCTTGACACCAATAGTTCAAACCCTTCTCTTCTCATTGTTTCAATTAAAATAGATAAATGTAGTTCTCCCCTTCCAGATACTTCAAAGGAATCTGGGCTTTCTGTTTCTTTCACACGTAAACTGACATTTCTTTCTAATTCTTTAAACAATCTATCACGAATATGTCTTGAAGTAATAAATTGCCCTTCTCTTCCTGCAAAAGGTCCATTATTTACACTAAATGTCATAGAAACGGTTGGTTCATCAATATCTACAAATGGAATTTTTTCTGGATGATTGAAATCGCAAATGGTATCTCCAATATTGATGTTAGAAATTCCTGCTAATGCAATAATATCTCCTGCACTTGCTTTTTCTACTTCTTCTCTTTTCAACCCTATATGTGTATAGAGTTTGGCAATTCTACCTTGTGTTACTTTCTCGTCTTTTCCACAAATTGCCACTGGCATATTCAGTTCAAACGCTCCTCTTTCAATTCTTCCTACTGCAATTCTTCCCACATAATCATCATATTCAATATTAGACACTAGCATTTGCGCTGTTCCATCCATATCGCAATTTGGAGCTTGGATGGTATGAATAATCGTTTCAAACAAACAAGTTAAATCTGTGGTTTCTTCTTGTAAATCCATTTTGGCAATTCCATTTTTAGCGGAAGCATATACAACAGGAAAATCCAATTGTTCATCTGTTGCATTTAATTCTATAAACAATTCAATGACCTGGTCAACTACTTTTTCTGGTGTTGCACCTGGTCTATCAATTTTATTAATAACAACAATTGGTTTTAATCCGAGTGCTAATGATTTTTTTAGCACTTCTCTTGTTTGTGGCATAGCGCCTTCAAAAGCATCTACCAACAGTAATACACCATCTACTGTTTTTAAAACTCTTTCTACTTCTCCTCCAAAATCCGCATGTCCTGGTGTATCCACAATATTGATTTTAATATCTTTATACATAACAGAAGTATTTTTGGAAAGAATCGTAATGCCTCTTTCTTTTTCTAAGTCATTTGAATCCATTACTCTTTCTTGTACTTGCTCATTTTCTCTGAATACGTGGCTTTGTTTTAACATGGCATCTACCAAAGTTGTTTTACCATGGTCAACGTGTGCAATAATTGCTATATTTCTAATCTTTTGGTTGTTCATTTTTTTCATTCTTCCTTTCTAAATTCTGTTTTTAAACACTATACACTATTATACTACAATAAAGCAGATTTGTCAAAATTTGCTAAATCTTTAATCACATCCATCATCTCTTCTGTCACTTTATCTAAAACTTCTTTCTCAGGACTTCTTGATTGATACTGTGAATAATCTAAAATTTTTCCATATCGCACAATAATTTTTGAAAATGGCCTTTTGGTTACTTCTACTCCTACTGGAACAATAGGTTTTCCAGTTCTTAACGCCATAAAAGACGCACCGTTTTTTACTTTTACGCCTTTTTCTAATCCTCTTGTCGTTCCTTCTGGGAATAAGCCTAATCCTTCCCCATTGTTTAGCACCCTTAGGGATTTTTTCATAGCATCTACATCTTGCTTACCTCTTTTAACAGGAATGACATCAAACAACTCTCCTAATCGTTTTAAAAATGGATTTTTAAACAACTCTATTTTAGCTATAAAATTCACTTTTCGTGGTGAAAACAAAACAATCACAGGAACCTTGATAAAATCAATATGGTTTCCACAAATCACAAAAGCTCCTTCTTTTGGAATATTTTCAGTGCCTTCTACTTTAATGCGATAAACAAGTCGATAAAATCCTCTTAATACCGTCCAAATCACTCTTCTTTGTAATTTTGTAAACCAGGAATCTCCTGGTTTATCAAATTTTTTTGAACTTTTTTCTAAATTTTTTTCTTCTTTCAATGCAATCTCCTATCCTTTCTTATTTTGCACGCTCTATCATATGACAAATTTTTTCTACAACTTCTGGTATTGTCATTCTTGTACTATCGATATATATCGCATCTTCTGCGCGTTTCAGTGGTGCTAATTCTCTTTCTGAATCCATTTTATCTCTTGCTTTCACATTTTCAAGTGCTTCGTGATATGTTGTAGGAATCCCTTTTTCTATGTTTTGCAGTACTCTTCTTTTGGCTCTTTCTTCTGGTGTAGCGTCTAAATATATTTTGACATTCGCATCTGGAAATACCGTTGTTCCTATGTCTCTTCCTTCCATAATCACATTTTTCCCTTGTGCAATATTCCTTTGCAATTCTAGTAATTTTTCTCGCACTATTTTCAGTGTTGAAACTGGAGAAACAAAATCATTTACTGCTTTTTCACGTATCTGCACGCTAACATCTTCCCCATTTAACCATACCTTTTGTTCTTCTCCTTTTCTTTCTAACTCTATCTTTATCGTTTCTAAAAGTTTTTTTATTTTTTCTGTTTCATCAATTTTGATATTTTGCTTTAACATGGCTAATGTCACACAGCGAAATGTAGCACCTGTATCAATATTAAGTAACCCTAATCTTTCTCCTACTAATTTTGTAATTGTTCCCTTTCCGCTTCCTGCTGGTCCATCAATTGCAACTACAAATGACATTTTCTTCCCCTCTTTCTTTCCTCAATTATTTTTTTACGATCCTTTGAATTTAACGCAATGAAAAATTGCAATTATTTCTCAATTTTCTCTTCTTGTGGTACATAAATATTTTTCACAATAATTTCTAATTCTACAATATTCATAGATGTTAAATTTTCAATTTCTTTTGTTGCTTTTTCCTTAAAAGCTTTGATCTCTTGCATTACATTCACTCCATATGTAACGGTTACCTCCATGTACATACTCACGCCTTCTCCAAAGTTAGATACACGAACTTTTAAAATTTTGTAAATGCCTTGAGTTTTGCTTGCTAAATACTCTAAAATCTGCCTAAAAACTAGATCAGATATGGTAAAATTCCCCATATAACTAAATGTTGGTCGAATAATGGATTTCTCTGAAATATATGGTTTTTGCCCTTTTCCCTTACTTTTGAAAATTTGTAATGGATCTAATAAATATCCTGAAAAGTCCTTCTTAATTTCAAAAGTTGGAACAGGGATAACATGCTTTCCTTCTGTCACACGTATTCTTCTGGCGGTTTCCATTTCTTGTTTTGTTGCTACTTGTTCAATATAGATAATTTCTTGAATTTCCGGTAGTCCTAGATTTGCTGCTATTTTTTTGACCATTCCATCTGAAGTCCCTAATATCAATATTTTTTCTGGTTTATAGTGTTTAATGGCTTTTACCATTTCTTGCTTTTCTGCTTCTTTGTAAAATAAAGCATTTTTCACAGTTTCAATTTTCGTAGGTGCTTTTTTCGCAGATTCTCCTGCAATTACTTCATTTCCTTTAATCAACAGCCCGTCATCTATAATATACTCAATTTCTTTTTCTCCTGCAACCATTTGTGCGCGATAGCTCTTACCTGTCCCAGAAGGACCAACAAAAGCATACACTTGCATTTTATGCCCAAATATGTCTTTTAATAAGTCCATAATTGATACCATCCTTTCCTACAGCTATACTGATTAACTATAATTATTCACATTAATTGTTGGGTAATTATACTCTCTTCCATTTTCTGTAAAACGTCTACTTGGCGTATGATCTTCACGCATGACATTTTCTCCTTTTAGAAAATATTTGTATTTTGTTTCATTTGTTAACCTACCGTTTCCAATAATAACGGGGTCATCCCATGTACAGTCTACTGCAAACCATCTACTTCCCAGTTGTACATAATTCCATTCATGATTTTCTGTACTTCCTTGTGAGTTTGTTCCTTGTCCAATTACCAATACACAAGGAATGTCAAATCCATCTAATAAATATTTAAAAGATTCTGCATACCCTTCACATACACTTTCATGATTGACTAATGCTCCATATATGTTATATATATTATCCTTTGAAACTGTTGTTTCATATTGGATATTGTCTACAAGATAGTCATGTACCATTTTGACGTCTTGATATGCATTTCCTGTTTTTTGTGCTAGAATTTGATTTCTAACTTGTTCAACTGATTGAATGGCTTGCCTTACTTGTTCTTCACTGGTAAATTCATCTGAAAAATAGTTTGGTTGTGAACCGCTATTAATAAATACATCATATGTATTTCTCCCAAACCTTGTTGTCGTCTCAATGTTTAAATATAATTTATTCGCAGAAATATAAAATATATCTGGATTATCATACAAATATGCTTCTATTGCTGACTGGTAATCTTCTCCCAATTTTTTATCTCCATCTTCTGTTGCTAATAATTCTGAAAAAGCAGATCCAAAATTAATTTGTGCTGTACCTGTTTTCATTTGCTCCTTATTTTGGTCTAGTGCCTGATAAATTTTTTTAGAATTTTCTCCTAATTGTGCATAAAAATATTTATCATTAACATATGTTCCTGTTGGGGTTGGTTGCGTTGCAGTCGTTGGTGTACTTGGAAGGTGATTAAAGACATCATTATCCTCATTTTTCGTTGTTTCTATAATTTCTGGCGTTGTTTTGTTCTCAGTATCTTCCATGTCGTCAAATATTGTTTCATATTTTGCCACAAAATTTCCCACTTGCTCTATTGCATTTCCTCCTGTCATTTCTTGATAAACTAGTACACCAAAAATAAATAATATGGTCATAATTAATATGATTACAATTGTAATAATGAGATTAACTATCAATTTAATAAATCCTTTTTCCATATTTACAAATGTTCCTTTCTTAAGTACTAAACTATTTGAAAAGTTTCTAGCCATTTCTATTATAACATTTTTATTTTTTCTTGTCTATGTATTGCATAAAAAAACAAGAAAGACATCACTTGATCTGAAGCTGCTGAAAAAAGTAGCTGAAAATTAGCACAAAAAAATAGCGAATTAGAAAATTATGTTCCTATTCACTATTTTTTTTGCTACTTTTTTATTTATATAATTGACACAGTAGATGTGTATACATATGGTAGTGAGTAAGGCTGATGGAAGAATTGCAGGTCATCCCAGCCTTACTCGTGAAAAGATGAATTTTATTCTCTACTGCTAATGATATATTCTATTGTGTTATCTTATTGATGTTTTTTATTCTGAATGATTTTTTTCATAGTCGACTGCTTTACAGATTTGAAAAACATTAAAGTCATTCTATTCCACAATGGTATTAGTTCTTGCAATCTACACTAATCTAGATAAAGAGACGGACGTGATCCTATACCACTAGTGACTGGTTCACACCAACCTCGATGCTGCACACTTTCCGTCCAGGTATTATTGCCACCACGAGTAGCACGGGAAGACTTGTCCACTGCCTGTAGCGTCCACTCATCATGACCTCCAAGTAAGTCGTAAATGTTGCACAATTTATCATCTTCAGTGTTTCCCGTTACAAAATAACCAGTATTATTCGTTCTTGATTCTCCTGTCACGTCATATGTAGGAGTATTAAATACGTTAATGCCATTACTGTCCATCCATATCACCATGGCCTCCCATTGGCATCCCCATACCATACTGCTTCTAACAGAACTTGAAACCCCAGTATCCGTCGCGTAACCTCTTTCTTTGTTATAAAAATCATACCAAGTTAATGTTCCCTCATTCGCAGAAACAGCTATATACATGTTCCTCTTACACTGTCCGTTGCCACTCGTTGAATAGGTTGTACTCGTAGAACCTGCTAAACTTAACTCATATCGTCCAATATAAAATCCTCCATATTTAGCAACTGATATCGCCATTTCGTCGAAATCTTCTTGCATTTGCGTTTGAAAGTCTGTTGTACTAGCTAATCCTATGTTACTCATATACCCAGAATCATAATCTGTTATTAAATCTGGCTCTCTATGACCCAAATTTTGCACATAACTTTTACCGGTATACGTAAATCCTGGTGTAGAATATGGTATATAATATAGTCTTCCACACAAATCTGTACTATTGGAGTGGGTTTTGCACACAAGCTGTCCGTTTTCTAGTTTTAGGTTGCAGACAGACCCTTCTTTGTTGCTCTTGCACATTACCATTTTGTTGATATCTGGTACTGGAATCCATACGAATTCACTTTCGTCTTTTCCTTGAATCACTAACCCGTGTTTCACACTGTTTTCTGATGGTCCTCCATCTGTATCGTCTGTCCATTTCGCTTGTTCTGTTGTAGTATCTGTAAACGGCCTGAAGCCTGCTGGGATTGTTGGGTTATTTGCGTCTGGTTTGTCTCCATTTACGGTGCTGTTTTCTGTAAAATAGTTGCTTGAATCTGGGTTTCCTGGATTTACAATCTTGACTTCTGTGTAATTGGAAACGTTTCCTGCACCGTCTGATACCCATGCATAGTATGTTCCTGGGCTTTGTGCTACACTTGTCCATGAATTTTTTGTATCTGTTGTAAATTTCGTTGGTGTATCTGTTGTTTGGGTTATTGTATATCCTGCTATGTTACTTCCTCCTGTGTCTGTAGCATTAATAGTAATCGTTTTGTTTGCATTTGCTACTGCACTTGTAATTTTAGGTATCTCTTTATCTATATTTTTAACCGTGAAGCTATTTGCTACCATAGTTGTATCGGTTTGTACTTCATATTGTCTAGCATATACTGTTGTATTGTTTTTGTCTACCTCTACTGTTGCAGTTGTTCCTGAGTTTACTGTAGTCCAACTTTTGTTATCAGTGCTATGTTGTTTGGTCAAATTTGCTCCTTCTGTAGTTGGGTATTCAATTGTTACTATTACATCATTTTTTGTCCAGCCTGTTGATGGATCTGCAGTAAGAACAGGCGCTTTAATTTCTTTTGTTACAACAGTTGCTTCTTTTGAGTCTTTTGCTGGATTTCCAGCTATATCTTTAGCCTGTGTCTGAACAACATAGGTTCTATTAGGCTTAATTCCTACTGTCTCATTGAATGTTATTTGGCCGGCGTTTGGTTTAGACCAAGCTGACCAATTACCATTTGTACCTTCTTTCCACCTAAACTGGTTTTCGGAAGTTTGTATTCCAGAACGATTGTTGTCATTTTGGTTCATTATTATTGTTATGGAGTGTGTCGTCGATGAAACTATTGGTGCCGCGTCTGTTGGACTTTCGTTATCCATAAAAAATGGTCCTGCTTTTTTTATGGTTGTATTTCCTAAGTTATCTTCAGCATAACTCCATAGATACCAATCGTTTCCTGTCACTCCTGTCTTCTCAGCTTTTCCCCCTGTAGCGCTACTGAATGATTGGGTTATCTTATCTTTTGTCATTTGTTTTTCATCACTTATTTGGTTCCATACATATTTTGATGTTCCAGATTTCAAGCCACTTAAGCCATTATCTGCAATCGTAACTATTGTTGACTGATTTCGTAACCAACTACTAGAGTTTGTTGGATTAAACTCCATGTTAGGTCCTGCATTGTCAAAGGTAAAACTGTCAGATTTTTCAATTGTTTTAGAATGATTTGCTTGGTCTTCTAAGGTTACTCTCACATGAAGTGTTCTAGAACCTGTTACTGCCGGAGTAGGCGTTGGAATGGTTCCCGTTAATCCCTTTCCGTCCGTTACTTGCTGTAATTTCAATATAAGTGCTAACACCATTCCAGTCAATTCCTCCAGAATTTTCTCTCCAAGTATAGTAAACTTTATATGTATTAGCTTTTAGACCAGATGTGTTATCTGTAATTGTAACCGTTGGTGTATGAGTTTTTTGAACTGTGTTATTTCCAGTAATCGTTAAGTCAGGTTCATCCGTATCTATTTTATCAATTGTTATCGGACCCCTACTAGTTTCTAATCCAACTTTGTCTTTGACCCATGCATAATATTCTGTACCATTTGCGTAATTTGCAGGGCTTGTCCATGAGGTTGCTCCATTTTCTACATTCTCGTATGTTTTCGTACCATTTTTCCCATTTGTTATCGCATAGGCTGCTATACCGCTGCCTTCATCTGAAGCTGTTACCGCTATTGCTTTGTTTTCCTTGCTCCAATCTGCATTTGCTTGTACTGCTGATTTAATTACAGGAAGAGCATTGTCTATATAAAATGGGCTAGAACATGTTATTTGTTCATTTCCAGCATTGTCTTTTGCATATATCCATAGATACCAGTTACTTCCTGTTACTCCACTCTTTGATAATGTAGCTCCCGATTTAAATGTCTCTGAAAAATCACTTGCTGATACATTACTGTTTCTTTGTAGCCAAGCACATTTTAATGAGGAATCAACTAATCCACTACCACCAGAATCTGTTACATTTACTATTGTGCTTTGGTTTGTTGCCCAATTTGTACTTCCATTTGTTTTAAAATCAACTGTTGGTTTTGTACTATCTAGGTTGAATACCTTAGAAGATGTGATGGTTTGATTACCTAATGTATCTTCTACACATATCCATAGGTAGTATTTTCCATTTGCATTTGCTGGTGAGTTGATGTTTCCTCCATTTGTAAAAGTCTGACTTCCTGAGAAGGCAGAAGCTGCAGGTTGAACGTTGTCTGTGTTCCACAAGTATTTATGAGATACTGTAGTTGATACTCCTGTAGAATCTGAAAGTGATACTTTTACACTTGTTGATTGATTCCAAGTTGTTCCATTTCCATCTGGGGTAAATGTGGCTGTTGGTCCAGTGTTGTCAAATACAAATTTTCCATTTACGTTAGGTGTAGAGGTGTTTCCTGCTACGTCTCTTAAGCTAACCCCTTGTACATGTAAGTAGTATGTTCCTGTTAAACCATTTTTTGTAATTTCCCCTGTTGCACTTTCAAGTCCATTTGATGCTACATTAATTGTAATCTGTTGACTTGTTGGTATACTTGACCAATTAGGAGGCGTTGTGTTTTGTTCCCAACTATATTTTATCGTATAGTTTCCTTGTGCTAATTTAGATTCTGTATCTTTTATTGTAACTTTTGCTGTTTGAGCTTTTAAGGCTGTCGTATTTTGTGTTACCTCAATACTTGGTCCAGTTCTTTCAATATTTCCCACTGTGACTGCTACACCAGTATCGGAAATATTTCCAGCTGCATCTTTTACCCAAGCATAGTAAGTTTTGGCTGAATATGACTTGGTTGAATCCCATGGACTTGAGGTAGCTGCCTCAAAGGCATCCGCTGCTGGTTGATCGTTTGTTTCTGTAATGGCGTACCCTGCTATACCACTTTTTCCATTGGCAGTATTTCCTTCTGCATCATGGGCTGTTACCTTTATCTTCTTATCTGCATTAGACCATGCATCAGAGGATGTTGCATTATCTACCACTGGTAACACTTTATCTATTTTCGTAATCTGCGTACTTACAACCAACTCATTTCCTTGGTTAAATGTATCATATTGGCGTGCTGATACCGTACCATTTTTAGATACTTGAATTGTGACAGTATTTCCTGCAACGCTTGTCCAAGAGGCATCATCTACATTCTTGTATTCTTTTATCAATGTCGAACCTGTTACTTCTGGGAAATCTATTTGAACTGGAATAGTTGTATTGCTCCAATTAGGATTTTTTACTGTAATTACTGGCTTGGTAATATTTGAAGTGGTAATCTGCGTTGTTTGTGATTCTGTGTAGTCATTTCCAGCTACGTCTTTCGCTTTTGTCCTTACCTCATAGGTTGTGTTATATGTCCTTTTATCAAATACATGTATTTGGCTTGAATCTTTTGTCCATTCCCAATTACCAGTAGAACCTTGACGTATTCCATATTCTAAGGTACTCATATCAATCGTAGAGTGAGCATCTATTTGATGAAAGGTAACTGTAACCGAATTAGTCGTTGCTTGAACTCCTGGTGCTTCATCTTGAGGTTTGGTGTTATCTAGGAAAAATGCGTTAGAAACTTTTGTCGTTGAATTTCCTACAGTATCTTTTGCAATTACCCATAGGTAGAAATTATTGCCTGTCCCAGAACTGATGGATACTTCTGTATTTGGTATGAAACCTTTTGTAATATCATTATCTGAAACACCAGTTTCTTGTTGTTTCCACTCATATTTTACGGTTGCGTTATCCACATTTGCTTTTCCAACATCTTGAATATTTACTTTTGTCTTTTGTGTTTTTTGATAAACTTGACTTCCATTGGTCACAAATTCGATTGTAGGACCTGTATTATCCAGTTCAAATACACCTGTCACAGTTAGCGTAACAGAAGTTCCCGCCATGTCAGTTAATCCCTCTACGTGAACATGCAAATAGTATGTTCCTGTTTCTTTATTCTTAGTTAGAGTTTGTGACCAAGATGGGGCACTATTTTGAACTTGAGCAGATAAAGCATCTGGTATTGCATTCCAATCTGTAGGTGCTTGAGCGTTTGTCGTCCACTGGTATTTTATTGTATAGGTTGCTCCTTTTAGTCCTGAGTCTGTGTCCTTTATTGTAATCGTTGCTGTATGTTCTCTTTTAGGGTCAGGATTTGATGTTACCTCTAGTACTGGAGCAGTTTTTTCGATTTTTTCAATGGTAATTTTGCTTCCTACCGAAATGTTTCCTGCATTGTCCTTTACCCATGCCCAGTACTCTCCCATTTCATATTTTTGGCTACTTGTCCATGGAGATTTGTCGTAAGATACCCAATCTGTGTCTTTTATTGCTGTCTTCTCTGAGGAAGTGGTTATCGCATAACCTGCGATACCACTTGTTCCACCATCTTGTGCATTTACTGTTATTGTCTTTCCGTCGTTTCTCCAATTTGTATCTGTAACCACAGATACAATTGTAGGAACATCCTTATCTATATTATCTATTTTTACACTTGTACTTGTTACATTTTTTGCAGCATCTATTACATTAAAGAAGTAGGTTCCATTATGGTCTATTGTCTTCGCTTGTGTAATTCCTTGTTGTGATGTATTTCTATTAACCGTTTCCCAACCTGTAGAATTTGCTGTTGCTGCTGTAGTTTCCGTGAATAGGTATCCTACCAAACCACTTAATGTATCATATGCTTTTCCTGTTAATG
>CANQPE010000022.1 GCA_947625645.1 uncultured Clostridia bacterium
ATCTTCCATGTTTAATGATATAATTTCTGTCACACGCATACCTGTTGCATAGGCAAATTCTAGCATTGCTTTGTCTCTGATTCCTTTTAATTCAACACTGTTTGGTTGCCCTAATAATAGCTCTACTTCTTTTGAAGTCAATACACTTGGGACACGTTTTTCAATTTTTGGTGATTGAATCTTTTCTGTTGGATCTTCTTTCACTTTAGATTTTCTAACTAAAAATTGATAAAATGAGCGGATTGATGCAATACTTCTAGATATTGTAGAAGGTTTTTTCCCCATTTCAGTTAATGTTTCAATATAATTTTTGATATGTTCTTCGTGTACACATGTATAACGTACCCCATTGTCATTTAAATACTCTTGAAATTGCTGTAAATCTCTTTTATATGACTGTAAGGTATTATTTGATAATTTTTTTTCTGTTTCAATAAATTTTAAAAAAAGTTTTATTTGCTTTTCCATTTTCTTTTCCCCCTACATTTTTGTTAAAAATCTATTTACATAAACTACATATGTTATATCAAAGTATTTTAAAATTGTAAATAGATTTATTAAATTTTTTTTTACTTTTTCTAAAAGTATTTTATAAACCCTTTTAATAGGTTGGTAGACACAAACACTTCTATTAGAGACGAAACAATCATTACTCCCAACATGATGCTAGAAAATATGGTATGCCTTACGAATGAAATTTTGATGTTTTCTTTTCTTCTATCTTTTACAATCGATTGGTAAAATTTAAACCCACTAACTGCCAATCCAATTAATGCTGGTATAAATATAATATTTTGTAAAACTAAGGTCATGAGCATAAATAAAAAGCCTTTGGTAAATCCCATATATGAAATCGAAACTGCTATGGTATACCCTAAACAAAATCCTCGATAAATAACCAATCCTAAAACAATTGGTATACCGATTATAGTAGTTCCAAAGAACCAAATTCCAATCGTTAGCCACAACTTGTCATATATGCTTGCCGTTAAAACTTCTCCTTGATTGACTGTTTGTACTGCTTTTAAATCTTGTATAAATTCTCCCAAATATTGTTGTATTTCCGTTTTTTGTGTATTATCCATTCGATTAATAAAAAATACGCCTAAAAAAATACCAGCCACAAAAAAAAGCATCATAATAATATATTCTCTGTAATTTTGCACAACATGTCTTTTTAAAAATTCCATAAAAAACTCCTTTATCACATACACATTTCTAACATAATGTGTATGCAATAAACGGTTTTTTATTCCTGCCTATTATTCTATTTTTCCATAGTTGCCACCACCACCTGCATGTACTTTACTTTTGCCAGTTCGTGCCTCTTCAATTTTATTTGCTACTTTTTCTCCTACAACTGCTTCAATATCGTCTTTTGATAGCTTGTGTAAAATATTCATTTCTGTTTCAAAAGTTTCCAATAACTTTTCAACCGTCTTTCCTCCCACTCCAGGTACAAATCCCAATGGTATCTGATAAATATATGGTGGTCTTTCTTTTGGACTTTGACTCGTTTCTTTATCTTTTATCAGTTCAATGCGATCAAACACGCCAAAGGTAACTTTATCGCTTCCACAATGAGGGCAAATTTCTACTGGTTCTTTTGTTTCTATGGCTGTTTCGCAATTGTCGCAATACGTTCTGTGATATTTACCTAGTTTAGGATCTAAACCATAATTGGCTAATACTTTTCTTCCATCCTCATTTTTTAAAGCTTTTACTACTTCTTGAAAAGAAATATCTTCTACTAGCATTTTATTATATTCTCTTGCTATCTTAGGTAATGAATGTGCATCTGAGTTTGTTACAAAGGTTTTATGTTCTAACTCTGAAATCATATCTGCCAAATACGTATCTGCACTTAAACCTAATTCAACAGCAAATACAGAATCGTATTTTTCTTTAAATATCTCTTTCATCCTATCTGTACAATTTCCATAGTAACTCTTAAATGGAGTAAATACATGTGCTGGTATTAAAATCCCATTGTATTTTTGCACAATATCAATTAACTCATAGCCTGATAGGTCTGATCTTTGCGTACTTAATGTTATATTCTTAATATGATGGCTCATTTCTTCTGAAAAGCCTTTTATATCTTTTAAGTATGGAAAGAAACATATATTATGAGCACTTCCACTTTTTCCATTTCTTCCTTTCTCTGAAGTTTCTACTTCACTTCCTAATAAAATGCAAACTTTATTTTTATATATAATGCCTCCATCTTTTAATTCATACGCATCTCCTTCTTGTAAAAACTTCTCTATGTCTTCAATAACATAGGGAGATGCACAGTCAATGATGCCTACTACCTGTATTCCCTTCCTTGACTCACATTCTTTGGCAATATTCGCAAAATTCAAAGATTTTGCTGCTGTAATTTTTATTGGTTTTCCAGTTTCTGACCTACCAATATGAACATGCAAATCTGCAAATATCTCGTACATTTTTTTCTCCTTTTTCGTGTCCCTTTAGGAATGTATCTTTTGGGAACAAGTTTATTTTTTGTTGAACAATTGTCCTATAATCTTTTTCGTTGTTTCTTCACTAAATAGTGGTCTGTATGGATTTCCTTCTTCTAATTGTTTTCTATTTTTATGGAATTTAAAAAATTCGTCACATCTTTCCTTGCAAATTGCTTCATCTACTCTGGCTTCGTATTCATATACCACTGCTGTAATAAAACGCTTTACATCTCCGGTTTCTCTATACATTTTGACTAGTAATTTTAATAGCGTCATTTCTTTTTCATGTTCTTTTATGGTTATGGTTTCTAATTTTTGGATAAATTCTACAAATTTCTTTAAATACTGATTTTCTACATTTTTTAAATTTCGATATTCCAAAAGTACCAATGCTTCGTCTACTTCCATTCCTATTCTTTCTGGTCTGTCTAATAACATTGCTCCAAAATGGTCTACTAATTCTAAAATATCACTTTCTTTTTCTCTGCTACTTTGTTCATGATATCTGTTTAACCCTTCACATATTTTACAAAAGCGTTCATCAAATCCAATACTTGCCAAATATTGTGCTCCTTCATACGCATATGCTTTTATTTTGTCCAAATCATTGGCAATCTGTATTTTTTTGCAGTTGGCTAATAAACATGCCGTTAAGATTAAATTATTATCTACACCGTAAATCAACACTGTTCACAAACATTCTTAAAATTTCTGTTTTAAAAATAACAGGTTTTTCAAAAAATACGCCTTCTTTTTTTGCCAAATAATAAACAATTTCCATTTTAGAGCCTAAATTTTTTTCATTTAATATGTAATCTGCAAATGTCTCCATGTATATCTCTCCTTTTTTTCTGTTGTTTCTATCCTATTTTTTTAATGGCTTCTCTTGCTAATTCATCACATCGATTATTGTATTCGTTATCGCTATGCCCCTTTACCTTGATAAATGTAATTTTATGCGTTTTCGTCATTGCATATAATGCTTCCCAAATTTCTTGATTTTTTACTGGTTCTTTGTTTGCTGTTTTCCAGTTATTTTTTTTCCAGTTATAAATCCATCCATTACAAAATCCATTTACCAGATATGCGCTGTCACTATATAAAGTAACTTCACAAGGATACTTTAAAAGTCGTAAAGCTTCTAATGCGGCCGTTAATTCCATGACGTTGTTTGTGGTGTCTTTTTTGCTACCAAATATTTCTTTTTTGTTGTTGCCATACATCAGAATTGCTCCCCACCCACCTGGTCCTGGGTTTCCAGAGCAAGCTCCATCTGTATAAATTGTAACTTTATCCATATGTTCTCATATTCCTTTCTCATTACAAATCTGATTGGAAAGCAATTTTTCAACCTTTCTTTTTTTCATTTGTGTTTTTCGTTGTTTTATGATATGATTATATCAATAAATGATTCAGATGACAATATATTTTTTTAATTTTTTAGGAGGTGCATAAAATGAGCAGGGTTTTAGGTGTTATTGCAGAGTATAACCCTTTTCACAATGGACATGCCTATCATTTAGCCAAAAGTAAAGAACAATCCAAGTGCCGCTATACTGTTTGTGTCATGAGTGGAAATTTCACACAAAGAGGTTCTTGTTCTTTAATTGATAAATGGTCAAAAGCTAAAATGGCTATTCAAAATGGAGTTGATTTGGTTCTTGAACTTCCTGTTTTATATTCCATTTCTAGTGCAGAAAATTTTGCTTATGGCGCAGTTCAACTTTTAGATTCTTTAAAAGTTGTTGATGATATTTCTTTTGGTGCAGAATGTAGTGACTTCCAGGTTCTAGATGAAATTGCAACAGTTCTTTACCAAGAGCCCAAACCTTTTAAAGCAATGTTAGCACATGAGTTAAGTACTGGTATTTCTTTTCCGAAAGCACGAGAAAATGCATTATTATTGTATTTGAATCATATTCGTAGATATTCGAATGTCCTATCCAATCCTAATAATATCTTAGGCATTGAATATTTAAAAGCTTTGAAATTACTGCATAGTCACTTAGTTCCTCATGCCATTGAACGAATCGAAGCTGATTATAATAGTACAGGAATTTCTGGTAATATTGTTAGTAGCACCGCCATTCGTAATATTGTAAAAAGTAATCACTTTAAAGTTTTGTCTCAGATTTTGCCTGAAAGCAGTTATTCTATCCTAATGGACAATATTAAGGTTGGTCATGTTGTTCCTGATATTTCTAGTTTTGAAAAGGAAATTTTATTTTCTTTACGAAAAATGTCCACGCAAGAAATTGCCAATCTTCCTGATGTAAACGAGGGCTTAGAAAATATCATTAAAAAAGCTGCTAATTCTTGCAATAGTGTTGTGGAATTTTTAAATATTGTGAAATCAAAACGTTACACCAATACTCGTATGCAAAGGATCTTGCTTTATGCTTTACTAGGCATTACAAAAAAAGATATGCTACTTTCTAAAAAAGCAACTCCTTATGCACGTGTGTTAGGTATGACAAAAAGAGGAGAATTTTTGCTTTCTGAGATTAGCAAAGTAAATCCTAAACTTCCTATTATTACTTCTGTAAAAAAATTTGAGGATTCCTGTGTGACAAAAAATTTAAAACAAATGCTTGAAAAAGATATTTTTGCGACGAATATATACACGCTAGGCTATGAATTTGCCTCTCTAGCAAATCTAGACTATACACAAAAAATTGTAAAATAGAACATTGGTATCACAATCGGGACTTTTGTTCCTATTGAGACAAAAGCCCCTGCTTCTTATTTTCTACATAACATATAGCAAGATACAGAAAAATTGCAATAGGCTACCTAATAAGATAAACAAGTGAAAAACAGAATGCATCCACTTATGTTTTTTTCCGACACCATATAAAATAGCCCCTACCGAATAAGCAATTCCTCCTGCCACTAATAGAACAACTCCAGTCGTTCCTAATAACTTTGGTAATAGATTAGCTGTAAATATAACACACCAGCCCATCCCTAAGTAGCATACCATCGAAAATATTTTAAACTTTTTAATATCTATTGCATTCAATATGATTCCTAAAATTGCCATAAACCATATCATTCCAAATATTGTCCAACCAATCACAGGATGATATGGTACAAAAGTTGATAAACAAAATGGTGTATAGGAGCCTGCAATTAATAAAAATATAGAACAATGGTCTAACACCTGAAATACTTTTTTAGAAAACCTGTCTGGTTTTAGTCCATGATAAATGCTTGACATTGTATATAATAGTATCATTGTGACTCCATATATTGCTCCACTTATGACACCATATATATTTTGATGAATTGCCGCAAATACGACACAAAGGGTTGTTGCTACAACCCCTAAAACAGCCCCTACAATGTGGGATGTCATGTTGAAAATTTCTTCTCCCTTTGTATATTTAGGTAAAATTCTATCTTTTAGACATACTCTTTGCATAAGTCCACCTTTCTTATCTTGTAACCCATTTTATCAAGTTTAGATTTGCTGACTCTAACAGCATTTCATGTTTTGGCATAATACGGAATGTGTACCCATAATTTCCGCCTGTTTTTAATTCAATTTTTACTTCATATTCTCCATTTTTCTGTTTCATTGGTATAATTTGGATGTCTTCTACAACTCCATTCTCTAGTATCTTTCCGTAATAACACTCTACCTCAACATGTTTTGGATCTATGTTAGCTAAATTTACTTGGCATTTTACTTCAATGCAGTTACCTGCGTCAATGGTAATGTTATCTAAATTATTGGTTTGTGTAATTGATACATCTTTCCAACGGTTAAAGGTGTCCTTTTTCCATGAGTTGAATTCAGTCACACTGCTTAAGTCTTCATAATATTTGTGGTGTAAGTTACATAATGGCATATAGTATTGCTCTGTATAGTCTGATAGCATTCTAGCTGTACTGTAATTTCCTCCTGTTGATATAATAGACTCTTTCATCATTGCTATCCATTGCTTTGATAATTTATTGTCGTCTTTTTGATAATACATTGGGATGATTTTATTTTCCAATGTTTCATATATGTTTTGACTATCTGTGACGTCTTGTGCTTCATAAGATTCATAATCAC
The DNA here is from genome assembly GCA_947625645.1 of uncultured Clostridia bacterium. Classification (GTDB taxonomy): domain Bacteria; phylum Bacillota; class Clostridia; order TANB77; family CAG-508; genus CAG-269. Next base: position 6,532 of record CANQPE010000022.1, read on the forward strand.
TGTTGAACCCTATTCTCCAACCATTTTTCTGGTTGTATGCTTCTGCCCACCATCCATCTAGTACGCTAAAGTTAATAACGCCATTAACAGATGCCTTTTGTCCACTCGTCCCTGAAGCCTCCATTGGGCGCCTTGGATTGTTTAACCACACATCTACCCCACTCACTAAATATCTTGACATTGCTATATTGTAATTTTCTAATAAAAATATTTTTCCTTTGAATTGTGGCATCATAGATATATCATGGATATATTTAATTAAGTCTTGCCCTTCTTTATCTGCCGGATGTGCTTTCCCTGCAAATATGAATTGTACTGGTTTATTGCTGTCATTCAAAATTTGTGTAATTCTCTCTAAATCTTTAAAAATTAAGGTTGCTCGTTTATAGGTAGCAAATCTTCTAGCAAAACCTATTGTTAAGACATTGGCATCTAATTTTGAAATAATAGAATGAATTTCCTCATAACTATATCCAGAACGTCTTAGCCTTTCTGTTGTGCTATCTTTTACTAGTTTGATTAATTTTTCCTTTCGATTTTGATGTGCTTCCCATAGTTTTTCATCTGGAATATTTCTTATTTTTTCCCATACATAGTTATATTGAATTTTGTCTTGCCAATAAGGAATTAAATATTTGTTGTATAGTTGTTTTAAGTTTGGTGCTAACCATGAACATGTATGGATTCCATTTGTCACATGACCAATTGGAGATTCATTTGCTGCAATTTCTGGCCAAATTTCTCCAAACAATTCTCGAGAAACTGCACCATGCAATTTGCTAACACCGTTTTTCTTGCCAGCCACCTTTAATGCTAATATTCCCATATTAAATCCAGGCTCTAACTCTTGGCATGGTTTCATTCCCATTTTCAAAAATTCTTCACGCGTGATTGCTATTCTTGGCCAGAAATCTTTAAAATATTTTTCAACCAATGAAATTGGGAAAATATCATTTCCAGCTGGAACTGGTGTATGTGTTGTAAATACTGTCATTGAAGATACGATATCTCTTGCAATATCAAAAGAAACTTGTTTTTCTGTGATAATATTTTTGATTAATTCTAAGATTAAGAATGAAGAATGTCCTTCGTTCATATGATATACTGTTGGTTTTAAGTGTAATGCTCTTGTTAATAGGTTAACGCCGCCCATTCCTAAAACAATTTCTTGCCTTATGCGCATTTCTTGGTCTCCACCATATAAACGCAATGTTACATCTCTATCCTCTGGGTTATTTTTTTCAATATCAGAATCTAACAAATATAAATTTACTCTGCCTACCGCAATTTTCCAAACTTTTAGGTATATTCTTCTTTTTGGAAATTTAATATATATTGTTAAGTCTTCTCCTTCTTCTGTTTTTACAGGATGAATTGGTAAATCATATAAATCAATATCCTGGTATTCCGTCTCTTGTTCTCCATTTCCATTTATCTTTTGATGAAAATATCCATTTTTATACAATAATCCTACTGCTACTAATGGTATTCCCATGTCACTTGCTGATTTTAAGTGATCTCCTGATAAAATTCCCAATCCACCTGAATATATTGGAATGGTTTCATCTAATCCATATTCCGCTGAAAAATAGGCAATTAAATCATTTTTATTGTCTGGATACTTATTTGAAAACCATGTATTGTTGCTATTCATGTAGCTTTCAAAATTTTCTACATTTTTATCATATTCTTTTAAAAATTGTAAATCTTTTGCTGCCTTTTCTAATGCCTCTTGCGAAACTTCTTTTAAAAATTTGACAGGATTCTTTCCACTTCTCTCCCACAAATCTTGGTCAATTTTACGAAACAATCTTAAAAATTCTGTATTCCATGACCACCATAAGTTGTTGGCAATCACTGACAATTTTTCAATTCTCTTTGGTAATTGCGGATTTACCGTAATCCTATTAAACACGTACATTCCTTTCTTCCTCCTTTGTAACTTTGTTACATCTATTATCTATTAAAATATTGCATTTGTCAATAGCAAACTTTCTTTTTTTGGACAATTAGGGACGGTTCTTTTTTGTCCCAAAAGGACAAAAAAGAACCGTCCCTAATTGTCCTATTCGTCTTTTGTTGTATTGATTTTCAAGAGTTTTAAAATTTCTACAATGACGATTGGTGCTAAAATGAGTGCGATTAGTTCTACTATATTTGTCGTTGGTAAAACTGGTATACTAAATATGCTTCTTAATACAGGAACAAATACAATAATTAACATTAAAAATGCTGATGCTAGAACTGCGCCTATTAATTTCATGTTATTGAATACCTTTGTTCTGAATATTGATTTTTTATTGTTACGAATGTTGAATACATGAACTAGTTCTGATAATGCTAATGTTAAAAATGCCATTGTTTGCCCTACTTCAATTTTTGATTCGTCAAGTGTTAGGTCTCCAATTGGCTCCGTTGTTGTTGCTAACCCTATCATAAAGGCAATCAGTGTAATTGCGCCTATCATGATTCCTTGGTAAAGGATACGCCATGTCATGCCTTTTGTAAAGACGCCTTTTTTTGGCTTAACTGGCTTTCTATTCATAATGTCTTCGTTGGCAGGGTCAAAAGCTAATGCCAATGCTGGCAATGAGTCTGTAACTAAGTTAATCCACAAAATATGAATTGGCAATAAAATTTCTAAATGATTGATATCTGCAATTCCAAACCATTTTGCAAATAGTGGTGTTAACAATGTTGCAACAAATAATACTACAATTTCTCCTACATTGCTTGACAATAAAAATTGAATGACTTTTAAAATATTGTCATAAATACGTCTTCCTTCTTCTACCGCTGATACAATTGTTGCAAAATTATCATCTGTTAAAATGACATCTGCTGCTTCTTTCGCCACATCTGTTCCTACGATTCCCATCGCACATCCAATGTCTGCTGTTTTTAGTGCTGGACTGTCATTCACACCATCTCCTGTCATGGCAACAATCTCTCCATTTTTTTGCCAGGCTCTTACAATTCTAACTTTGTGTTCTGGTGATACTCTTGCATATACTGAATAGTTTCGCACATTTTTTTCTAAGTCTTCATCAGACATCTTTTCTAAGTCGGTTCCTGTTATGGCTTCTTCTTCTGTTTCTAAAATGCCTAATTGTTTTGCAATTGCTGTTGCTGTTATTTTATGGTCTCCTGTTATCATAACCGTTTTGATGCCTGCTGTTTTACATTTTTGCACAGCTAATTTTGCTTCTTCTCGTGGTGGGTCTATCATTCCAACCATTCCAATAAAGATTAATTCGCTTTCTATATTGGCCATTTCCTCTTGCGTTGGTGCGTGGTCTACGATTTTATAGGCACACCCCAATACACGCAATGCTTCTTTTGCCATCAACTCATTTTGTTCATAAATGGTCTTTTTATAGTTTTCTATATCATGTTTGATTTCTCCCTTTATCTGATATCCTACACAATTTTCTAATAATTCATCAACGCCTCCTTTGGTATATACGATATATTGGTCGTTCACTTCATTGACAGTTGTCATCAATTTTCTTTCAGAATCAAAAGGAATTTCTTGGATACGTGGTGTTCTATCTAAAATGCTGGGATCAAAATTTAATTGAAAAGCCATATCTACTAATGCTGTTTCTGTTGGATCTCCCGTTAATTTTCCATCTGCCCCTACTTTTGTATCATTGCATAGAATGTTAGCATAGATTAATTCAATTAATTCTTTATCTTTTAATTCCAAGCGATTAACTTTTTCTAATCCTTCTACTCTTTTTTGAACCGCTTCTAACTCTTGTAATTGGTCATTAAAGAACACTTTTTGTACTGTCATTTTATTTTGTGTGAGCGTTCCGGTTTTGTCTGAACAAATGACAGTGCTACTTCCTAACGTTTCAACTGCTGGTAATCGTTTTACAATGGCATGTTTTTTTACCATTTTTTGCACACCTATTGCCAGCACAATGGTAGACACGGCAACTAATCCTTCTGGTATAGCAGCAACTGCAAGTGATACCGCTGTCATAAACATTTGAATTGCTTCTTTACCTTGGATTAATCCAATGATAAATATCATAACACAAATAGATAAAGCCACAATACCTAATGTTTTTCCTAATGCATTTAATTTTTGCTGTAATGGTGTTTCCTGCTTTTCTGTTTGATTAATCATTCCTGCTATTTTTCCTACTTCAGTTGTCATTCCTGTTTCTACTACAATTCCTTTTCCTCTTCCGTATGTAATGAGGCTTGATGAAAATAGCATATTGATGCGGTCTCCAATTCCGGTGTCGCTTTCTTGGATTGCTTTCTCACTTTTTTCAACTGGTACAGATTCTCCTGTTAAAGAGCTTTCTTGTGATTTCAAATTGATGGCTTCTGTAATTCTTAAATCTGCTGGAATATAGTCTCCAGTATCTAATACAACGATATCCCCTGGTACAAGTTCTTTTGAAGCTACTACTTGAATTTGTCCATTCCTAACCACTTTTGCCACATGGTCGCTTAATTTTTGCAAAGCTTCTAAAGATTTCTCTGCCTTTGCTTCTTGTGCGACGCCAATGATAGCGTTGACAAGAACAACGATTAAAATAATAATGGTGTCTGTTATGCCTTCTCCTTCTGAAATTCCTACAATTCCTGATACAATTGCTGCAATGATTAAAACAATGATTGAAAAATCTTTAAATTGATCCATAAATCTTTGAAATAATGTCTTCTTCTTGCTGGCTTGTAATTCATTCCAGCCATATTGATTTCTTTTTTGTTCAACTTGTTCTTCAGTCAGTCCCTTTTCTAAGTTTGTATTGAGTTCCTTTTCAACGTCTTTTACTTCTCGTTGAAACCATTCCTTTTGCTCCATATGCACACGCCTTCCTTTCCCAGTTATATTTTGTTGGAAAAAAATTTTTTGATTTTCCAACCTATCAGTAAAGCTATACAAGCACTAAAACTCAGTATTTGTATAGCTTTTTTGTGGTGACCCCTACGGGAATTGAACCCATGATTCCACCTTGAGAGGGTGGCGTCTTAACCTCTTGACCAAGGGGCCTTTTTATTCCTTATTATTTATATCATGTTTTTTTGATTTCGTCAACACTCCTGCTTAAAATTTCTTGCAATCTTCCCGTTTGCTCTGTTAAATATAAATATCCAATTAATGCCTCATATGCAGTTGCATACATGTAGTCTTGTACATTCGCATTTTTTGGTAAGTGATGATTTTGTACATTTCTCCCTCTTCGTACAATCTCTTTTTCTTCCTCTAAAAGCATTGGTTCGATTTGTTTCAAAATATGAGCCTGCGCTTGCGCTTTTACATATTGAATGGTTGTCATATGTAGGGCATGTGGTTTTTGATTTGTTTCATTAATCAATTTTGTTCTAACATATAATTCATATACGCAGTCACCCACATATGCCCAAGTTAATGGTGAAAGCAATTTGACTTCATCTTTACTACGTTTGATTTCAATAAAATTTTCCAACTGATTCCCTCTTTTCTATGGTGATTCGCCCTAACTTTCCATTTTTAAATTCATCCAATAAAATTCTTGCCACTTTTTCGTCATCTATGGCTCCGCCACTTACCATGCAACCTCTTTTTCTTCCTATTGCTAACATGACTTCATAAATATTATGATTTTCTGGTTCATCTTGTGCCAAAATCGTTTCTACTTGTTTTCCATCTAATTGATAACGTTTGCATAATTGTTCACGATAGTTTGCTAACAAAAATTTTGTTAATTCATACGCCACTTCCACTCTATCTAAAATTTCCTCTTTAATTGTTCCTGTAAATGATAGGTGCAGTCCCACCTCTTGGTTTTGAAATTTTGGCCACAAAACACCTGGTGTATCTAATAGTTCTATCCCATTGTTAATACGAATCCACTGCTTTTGTTTTGTTACCCCTGGTTTATTTCCTACTCCTGCCGATGTTTTTTTCGTCATACGATTAATCAATGATGATTTTCCCACATTAGGAATTCCTACTATCATCATGCGAATGTTTTTCCCTGTTCTCCCTTTTTGTTGTAATTTTTGCTGTTCTTCTTGCCTCATTCTTTCTATTTGTTTCATGATTTTGTCAATGCCAAAACCAGAATGTGCTTCTGCTAAAACAGCCGTTTTTCCTTGTTCTTCAAAATATGAAACCCATTTTTGATTCTGCACTTCATCAGCTAAATCACTTTTATTTAATACAATTAATTTCTTTTTATTTTTTGTCATTTCTTGTATATCTGGGTTTTGGCTAGATATGGGAATTCTTGCATCTAGCAATTCTACCACAATATCAACCAATTTCAAATCTTCCATGATTTGCCTTCTGGTTTTTGCCATATGCCCTGGGTACCAGTTGATGTTTGTTTTATTTTCGTTCATTTTTTCACTTCCTTATAAAATGTATTATTTACTTTTAATCATTTTTTATATTAATAACCAACATTCTTTACCATATTAAATACTTTTATAAATTCAGAATGGGTATTTAATATTATTGAGTATGACGAAGAACCTATTTGTAATATTATTGCTTTGCCACCCGTTCCACCTGTTCTATATGTTAATCCTTTCATAATATTTATGCTAACTCCACTACTTTTTCCTATATATCCCGTTGTTATTATTTTATCTTTAAAAGTATATCCTATGTCTGCATAGTGACATATTTCATCTTTTGATAAGTTAAGATTTGAAATAGCTATATTAGGCAATCGTCCTTCATGTATCATATTTAAGCTTTCTTTTGTCATTAGTGATTTGTTTTTATTATTTTCTGTTCCATTTAATTCTTTAAATATATCAATAATCCACCCTATTCCAAATAAACCACCTGTGAATAAATATATTATCCCCATTTTATAATCTTTATCTATAAATTTATGAATACCAAATATTCCTAAAAATACCACTACTAATATCCTAATTTTTTTATTCATTTTTATCTCCTAATAATTTTATTTTTTCAGCATTATTAAGTATATCCAACTGATACTTGGCAATCTCACTTAATATTTCAAATCTTTCTTCTTTACTTTTTCCTTCTTTAATTAATTCAGCATTATGTGATTCTAAATTAGATAATACTGTTAATTCATTAATTGTTGCATAGTCTCTAACATTAGAATTCTTAGCTAAGTCCGGATTAAGTTCTCTCCATTTTTTGGCAGTTGTTTTGAAAATAATTACATTTAAAATATCTGCTTCTTCTGCATATTT
>CANQPE010000023.1 GCA_947625645.1 uncultured Clostridia bacterium
TGCGGGGGTAGGACTCGAACCTACGACCTCAGGGTTATGAGCCCTGCGAGCTGCCAACTGCTCCACCCCGCGATGTATGATGTTTAAATTATACTACTCTTGCATTTGTTTGTCAATACATTTTCACTTCTTTTTTAATATATGCATTTTTTATCTTATTTATTCCTTTTTTACTTGTATTTTGAAACAAAATAGAAACGGACATTTTAATATTGCAACTATTTTTATGTCCGTTTCTTATATTCGTCCAACAGATGCAAGTGACGTGTACTTGGCAATTGCTTTGTAGACCTAACTTAGCAAAATGTCCTTCTTATTTTACACATATCTTGTCTTTGATTTTACTGTATTTACTATCTCCAATACCATTAACATTTTTGATGTCTTCTATGGTTTTAAAATTGCCATTTGCTTTTCGATATTGAATAATTTTTTTGGCTGTTGTGCTTCCTATTCCTGATAGTGTTTGAAGCTGTTCTTCTGTTGCTGTATTGATATTTATTTTTTGTGTGGTTGTTTCTTTTGTACTTTTGGTATTGGTTGAAGGTTCAGTGGTAATATGTGTTTGGGGTTCTACTGCATTTTCTTGTTTTCTAGGAATTGTAATTTGCATACTGTCTTCCATAATATAGGCCAAATTAATTCCTTCGATGTCTGCATTTTCTTGTAACCCTTGAGCTTGTTCAATGGCATCTTTAATTCTACTTCCTTCTGGCAATGTATATACGCCTGGTTGTTTGACTGCTCCGGTAATATAAATGGTAATTTGACTTGGTTCTTCTGTTGCGGTTTCTTGATTGGTTGTATCCTCTTTCATTTGATTTTCTTGTGTGTTTGTCTGCTCTTCATAAGAAATAACCTCTGTTAATTTATGATTTTCCTCTTTAGCATAGGCATAATACATGATGGCACCTAATAGTATAATGCCAATACACATGATTATTATTTTCTGTTTTGGATTTCGTTCTTTCATTTTTCTCTCATTCCTTCCTTTTTTATTTATACATATTGAAAAAAATATAAAAATACGATATAGTGTAGTAGATGAAAGTTAGGTGATTATTGTTGAAAAAAATAGGTATATTTTTATGCACGGTATTGATAGTTCTAGGTATATCTGGAGCTTGTTCAAAAGTTTCGGCTGCAAATTTGCCTTCCGTGTCTTCTGATGCAGCCGTTTTAATAGAAACCACTACTTCAAAGGTGTTATATGATAAGAATGCAAATGCTAAAATGGAACCTGCCAGTATTACTAAGATAATGACAGCGATTTTAACTATTGAAAATTCCAATCTTAATGACATGGTAACCGTTCCACTTGAAGCTGTTTCTCATATTCCAGAAGGATATAGTATTGCGGAATTGCTCCCAAATGAACAGTTAACCGTAGATCAATTGTTACAATTACTCATGGTATACTCCGCCAATGATGCAGCAAATGTTCTTGCTTTTCATATGGATGGTTCTATTGAACAATTTGCCAATCGCATGAATGCTAAAATGCAAGAATTAGGAATTCAAAATTCTCACTTTACTAATCCTAGTGGAATGCATGATGAAAATCATTATTCTACGGCTTATGATATTGCATTACTGATGCAATATTGTATCAAAAATCCTACGTTTAAAAAATATGCTAGTTTGAAATCCTGCAAAATTGCTGCTACCAACCTTTCTTCTGAGCGTACGTTTACCAATACGAACCCTATGCTAAATCCAGAAAGCTCTTATTATTACGAACCTTTAGTGGCAACCAAAACAGGATTTACCACTCCTGCACAATATTGTCTAGCCTCATATGCAATTGATAACGATATTTCAATGGTTTGCGTGCTTTTACATTCTGCTATTTCTAAAAATCGTTTTTCTGATACAAAGCAGTTGTTTTCATATGGTGCAGAACAATTTTCATTTCAAGAGATAGCCAAAAAAGGAGATGTTGTCACGCAAATTACAGTACAAAATGCTACTCCTGATACGCAATTTCTTGACATTGTTGTAAATGAGTCTCTTCGCGTGTTAGCAAAAAATGGCTCAGTTCAAGTTGCACCTCAAATTACGCTACCAGATATCCCCGCAGCGCCTATTGCTCAAGGTACAGTACTAGGAACTGCTACTTACGTCATTGACGACACATCTTATTCCGTTCAGTTGGTTGCTTCACATGATGTCCTATTAAAAACTTCCAACATTTATTATTTACTTATTATTGGGTTGGTTATTATTGTTAGTGCATTAGTGCTAATTTGTACATTAGGGAGAAAAAAAGAAAAAAATTAATATCTTCATAATTTGATTTTGAAGTGATAAGAAATGTAAAAATGTTTCTTATCACTTCTTATAGTATACGAAAAAAAGAAATTCATTTTTTAATCATCTTGATTAAAATCTTTTCCAATGATAATGGTTGCATCCACTTTACTGCTTAAGTTCTTATTGTTGCCAATGCTTGCATTTTCTAATATTTCTTGTATATTTTTTAGTGTCTCTTCAGAGAGTTCTTTTTTGTTTGTAACAATGGTTTTAGATATTTCCGAAGTTTCGCCTGTTTTGGTTACTTGATATCCATTTGCTTTTAATCTGTTTACAGCTTGTTCTAATTTTTTAGCGTCTCCAGTGCCATTTAATACTTCTAATGTTACTTGTTTTTTGGTAGATGTTGCCGTTGTTGTATTCCCTGTCTGGTTTTGTGCTCCCTCTTCTGTTGTTTCTAATGTTTCTGGGTAGAAGAGTTTCTGAATTAAGGTTTTCGTTTCTGTTTTATTTGGTAAGAAAAACCAATACCTATTCTTTGTCGTAACAGATTCTGGTGGTAATTGATCATTCACTCCTGGCAATGTATCTGTTGTCATGTTTTCTGTACTAAATTCCACAGCATATGGAATATAATCTTTTAAGTAATTAAAATCTAAGTTTGTTTCTAAGTTTTTGCTAGCGATGTCTAATATTTCTCCTATTTTAAAGATATTCTCTGGTTTTAATGTTTGCTGCATAACTGCCATAATAAATTCTCTTTGGGTCCTCATTCTTCCGGTATCGTTATCTCCATATTCCTCTGGATAGGTTGGATATGATCTTGTAATTGGATCAAAATTTCCGTGTCTATATCTTAGTAATTGTTCTGCTTTATCCCCATCTAAAATCTGTTCTCCTGCTTTTAAGTCAATATGTAAATTTTGTGTTGGATCATCATATTTCATATCAATTGGCACATTGAAAGTTATACCATCTATTGCATCCACTAATTTGATAAATGCCTCTGTTTTTACTACCGCATAATACTGGATATCTAATCCTGTCAAGTTATTGACGGCATCTAAAATTTTGTCAATGCTAATGCTATATAAGCTGTTTATTTTATCAGAAGGTGTTGCTTTATTCTGGTTACTTCCAACGTAAGTATCTCTTGGTATAGATAACAAAGTTGCTTTTTGCGTATTGGGATTATATGACGCAACCATAATGGTATCTGTTGGTGCATTATCCCCTAAATCTGTGCTGACTCCTAATAATAGTACTTTAAATTCTGGTAAATTTTTTCTTGTATTTTCATCATGTCCTACCACTGTTGCTAACATTCCTGAAAGTCCTCCTCCATTTTTCTTGGTTCTATATGCAAACCATATGCCATAAGCAACTATGGCAAGTAGGATTAGAATTAATATCGTTTTCCATATTTTCATTTTTCTTTTTGGTTTCTTTTCTTTCACGTTCATTTCATTCCTTCCCAAGGCATATGCCTAGTTTGAAATTCATATTTCAGTTTTTCAAACGTTTCCTCTTATGATTATGGGACTAGTATACCAAATTTTTTGACAAAAAGCAACCTCTTTATGCTTTTTTATTTCACAAGTACGTAAATGATATTATGTTGGTACATTTCTTTTCCAATAACAGATTTTTGTATTTCCGTATTTAAAGCATTTTCTGGAGTAATTTGTCCAACAAAACTAATGATTAATAATACAATATAAATAAATGCAATTCCCCTAATGGCTCCAAATATAATTCCTCCCAATTTATTAAATTGATCTAATATTGGAAGTTTTGCCACCAAATCCGCAAGAGCTGTTACAAACCTTAGCGCAATTCTAATGACAACATATAGTAATATCATCACACCAGTTCGAATGATATTCACAGATAAATCTCTGGCAATGGCTTCTTCTTGGCTTTGCACTTGATTTTGGATTTCTTCATCTATCTCACCCACTCCAATACTTTGTGGTGTTGGAACGTTTTTAATAATGGTTTGCTCTAAATTTTCATCTAAAGTGGTTGTATTAATAACAAGACTGGTAATTGGTCTATATAAAATTAGCGTAGCGACAATAGCAATTACCACTGCACATAATTTTATTCCTAATTCTATTAATCCTTTTTTATATCCTAAAAATATAGATAATGCCAGAACGGCAATAATAATTCCATCTACTATCATTTTTTATCCCTTTCCTTCCTATAGTTTGCTAAACTTTGTATTTGCTTTTCAATTGTTTCTTATAAATTTACGATTTCTATTTTATCTCTATAAATAATGCCTGCTATGTTGGCTGACAAGACAATATCTGTAATTTCTTGTTCTGCTTTATATCGCTTAACTAACCAGCCTCCTGTATTAATAAATTCAATTTCTGTGCCTAGATTGATGGCTATCATATTGTCACAGGTGTATAGTTCTTTGGTGACTGCATTTGCTGTATAATAGACCATATTTTTATTCTCTGTGTTGACAATTGTTACATTTGTATCTGCTGTAAACAAATTGGCAACGACTTCTTCTAAAACAACAATATGATTGTTTAATTCAATAGACTCAAAAGTTGCTTTCGCATTTTCACTATGATATAGTTCTTCTTTATTTCCCTCTAGTGAAAACGCCGTTATCTTATCTTTTGACATGCATATCAATTTGTCTTTACTGTGGTATTGAATATTTGTAATCAGTTCCTGATTGTCAACCAGATATGTAGCTATTTTGGAATTGTCTGCATCTATTTGTGCTTTTTCAATAGAATATACTTCTATTTTTGACTCTATGACAACTCCCGAAGTATCAATTTCTGCTAATGCTAAATATTTATTATCATTTGAAATACAAATATCTGATACCCTTGTGCTTGACAAAAATGTTTTAAACAATGATTCCCCTTTATCATCATACACTGTTACAACTGTTTTATGTACTGTTCCCACAATAGCAATCGCTGTATAACCATTGGGGCTTGTATAAACTTGTGAAATATTTCCTTCTATGTTTTCTTCCCAAACAATTGATTTGTCTTGTATAAAATAGATTTTTTGTCCCTTTTCTTCTGCAATGACTAAATTTCGTCCATTAGCATGGAAAAGTGGATTTGATATTTCTACCGCTAGACTTTCTTCTTTCTTGCCTGTATTTCCATATATTTCAAATTCATTTTTGTTTAATACCCCAATATATTGATTAAATGCATATATCTTTGGGTTTTCATCTTGTGCAATTTCAATGGTTGCTAATTTGTCCTGGCTAACTTCTTTTTGCAAAATTTGTGTATCTACCCACTCTCGAAATTCTTTGTTTTGGACATATATGCTCCCTAGCACTATGGCAGCAATAATGAGCAACCCTATCAATACCCAAATGATGATTGTTTTTTTGCTAATTTTCTTTTTCTGTGGTTCTTTCCAATAATCCTTCATTTGTTTTTCCTTTCCTTTACTATTGTTTTTATTCTACTATACTTTGTTTGTTTTTTCAACTGTTTTTGTCGTAATTATTTTAAGAATTTGTACAAGACCTAAATATCCAAATACTGGGTACAAAAATTGTATTAATTTTGAAAACCCAATCATAGAAACAGGAATGGAAATAATGCAAATGGTAAACAACCACTTTTTTCTTCCTATTCGACTTTCTTCTATATTTTGTAAAAAACCCGCTCCTAAGGAAACTGCTGTTGTTAAAATGGAAGCTAATATTACAACTCCATATATGATTTTTAAATACGGGTATCTTGTCATAACAGCATATGCAATTGGCATTTCTAATACTTCTATATCTACATCTATTTTTATCATCGTTATATATACGCATATAGCCAAAACCATTGTTATGATGCTTACCAATATTGCAATTGGTTTTATTTGTTGTGGTCTAATCATTTTGTTTAACGAAATGAGAATGGGAATTAATAAAATCATATTATAACTTGTATATAAAATGCTACTAATCAGCCAATTGGTATGTTTTTGTATCATATAATATTGCAAATTTAGTATGTCAATGTCCTTTATGCTCATACTTCCTATCATTAAAATAAACACAATTAATATTGGAACAATCCATTCACTAATTTTTACAATTCCTCTCATTTCTTTAGATAAAATCAAGATACACAAAATAGCTAATATGCTACTTCCTAGCATTTGTGGAATATGAAGTGTTTCTGATAAATATGTTCCAAAGCCTGCTATCATAATAAAAAATGTAACTAAAATAAATAAATTGATAAAGATATTGATTATTTTTATGCTGTTTTGCTTGTTTTTATTTCTCGCACCTAAAATATTTTCTAAAAACTGTTTATAATTTTGGATATTGTTCTGATAGATAATCATGAACACTTTATCAATCACAATTCCAAATATGATACTAGAAACAAGGATTCCCCCTATTCCCTGTATCCCATATGAAAAAAAGAACAGGTATATTTCCTGCCCTGATGCAAATCCTGCTCCAATTAAGGCACCAATCACAACAAATGTAATTTTAATCATTTCTTTTAACATAAAAAAGACCCCATCATATTATATGTGGTCTTTTTTAAGATATGCTTATTTTTTTCTTCTTCTAATCATCCATACGATAATTCCTGCTAAAATAATGGCAAGTGGTACTATAAATATAATCATCAAAATAATATTGTTTTCTGTTTCTGTTGCTGTATATGTTACACTTCCTGTACTTTTTCTTGCTGTAATATCTTCTTCTCTATCTACCAAATATGCAATAGAGTTTAAAACTAAATCTTTATTTTGTCTAAACGAAACGACTGGTGCCATTGAATTTTGGCTTAATGGTATGTCTGAAATAAAATATGTTTCTCCATAAATAATTAGTTTAGAAGTTTTGGCAGGTTCTGCTGTTTCTTCATTTGCTTCTACTAAAGTTTTTGTCATTAACTGCCCTACTGTCATTTCTGATTTTTCTTCTCCTTCTTGTGGTTCATCTGATGTCAAATTAAAGTTTGTCCTAAAGTAAGCATTTTCACTGGTTGTTAATAAAGTTGTTTTTTCCACTTTCAATTCTTCTAACGTTTCATCTTCTACGGTATTTACTTTTGTTGCATTAACTAAAATAACGCCTCCTTGTGAACTGGTTATTTTTTTAGTAATTTGTGTACTGTATATGTTTGGTAAAATTAAATCTGGTGAACCTGATAACATCTTGCTTGTATCTGTTTCTCTAATAATTCCCCCTTCAAATGGATTAATACCATACATAGCTAATATTTTATTGATGTTTGGTGTGTCTGCTTTTTGTGCAGTTGCTGCTTGGAACCACAAAATATTTCCACCATTGTTAATATATTCTATAATTGCATTTGTCGCTAATTCATCAAAATCTTTTGATGGCATTGTAATCACTAATGCATTGCAATCTTCTGGTACTTTTCCTGTTGTTAAAATGTCAAAACTTTGTACTTCATTGACCTCATTTTGTAAGTAAACACTTAAGTACTGTAACCCATTATCTAAAGATAGATTAGAATATCCTGTCAAGAAGTAAACTTTTGGCGCAATACTGGTTGATACAGATTGAATGGCTGATGTTAATTTTTCTTCTGCAACATTTATTGTTTCATAGGTTGTATAATCTTGGGTATATAAGTCTGATTGAAGTAACTTTTTATATTTTGGTCCACATTCTACAATAATGATAGGCGTTCCTGATTCTATTTCATATTTTTCTACTAAATCTGGTCTATCATTTGCTTTTACTAGTTCTACTGAAATTTTGTCATTGACTTTTTTATATTGTCTTGCTAAGTCTAGTACAGTATCATCTTCTGCATATTCTACAAAATACATTGTAATTTCTGCCTCGATATTTTTTACTTTATCTTTACTTCCTTCTGTTAACGTAAATAGTTGGTCCTGACTTAAATCAATGGGGGTCAGTTCTAGGTTTTGCATAACAAGATTGATAGCAAAAAACATTGCTAAAATCATAGCAATTAATATAGTGGTTTTGGTTCCGTTGATAAGCCATTTTTTCTTAATGATTTCAATGAATTTGTGACTTGCTTTTTCTTTTGTCTTAACGGTAATTAATTGTTTATTTTCATTCTCTTCTTTCAACTTTCTCCCTCCCTATTTTACACTTTTTCTTCTTTGCATCAATATCATTGTTAACAAGATACAAGTAATGGTAAAGGTAACAAATGTAACTGTATCTGCAATGTCAATTTGACCTTGTGTATAGCTATAAAACATATTAATAAAAGAGAAACCACTTAGGTTTGTATTAAAATCTGGTAATACCCATGTGATGATGAAAAATCCTATCGAAATAATCCCAGCTATAATTTGGTTTTCTGTCATACTAGATGCTAATATTCCAAAGGCAATATAGCTCATACAAAATAATAAAAATCCTATCAAAGTTGCGATTGCTGTTGTAATATGTGGCATTCCAAAATAGCATATAATTCCAAAATACATAAATGTTAATAATTCTGTAATGAATACAATACTAAGTGCTGCAATAAACTTTCCTAAAATGACTTTTGTAATACTAATTGGTGATGTCAATAATAATTGTTCTGTGCCTGACTTTCTTTCTTCTGCAAAGGATCTCATGGTAAGTAGTGGTATAATAAAGGCTAGGACTAATATGGTTGGTAAAGAATAATATATGTATTCAAAGTTAACATTTCCTGAGCCTAAAACTGTAAAATAAAAGGATACACTAAATGCAATTAAAAATACGCCAATAAATATGTAACCAATTGGTGTTGTGAAATAGGATTTGAATTCTTTTTTAATGACTGCCCACATCGTTGTTCCCTCCTTCTATGATTTTCATAAATGCGTCTTCTAATGTTGTATCTGCTTTTTTCATTTCAAATATTGTAATATTTTCTTTTGCAAATTCTTGGAATACAATTTTTCGTAAATCTACGTCTTTATCTGACTCTAACATGTATTGCTTTGTGTTGTCTTCATTTACTTTTACTTGTTCTATTTTAGCAATTTCTTTCATTCCTTTTACAACTGTGTCTATTTTATTTTCTCCATCTTCTACTGTTACATATACTCTGTTTTGGCTGGATACTTTATTTTCTAGATTTTCTGGTGTATCAATTGCAACAATTTTCCCTTTATTAATAATAATGACTTTATTGCAAATTTGGCTTACTTCTGATAGAATATGGGAACTTAGAATAACAGTATGTGTTTTTCCCAACTCTTTGATGAGACTTCTAATTTCTGTGATTTGTTTTGGATCTAACCCTACCGTTGGTTCATCTAAAATTAATATTTTGGGTTCTCCCACTAATGCGCCTGCCATGCTAACTCTTTGCTTATACCCTCTTGATAAGTTTCTCGTAAGTTTTTTTTCTACATCCTTTAGTCCTGTTTGTTCTATAATTTTTTGTACTTTTTCTTTCCTTTGTTTTTTATCTACTTTTTTAATTTCTGCCATAAAGGTAACAAATTCCTTTACTGTCATGTCTGTGTATAATGGCACACCTTCTGGCATGTACCCTATTTCTCTTTTGGCTTTCTTTGGTTTTTTAGACATATCATATCCGTCTATTACAATCGTTCCTTCTGTTGGTTCAATAAAACCTGTTATCATGTTCATCGTGGTACTTTTTCCTGCCCCATTTGGACCTAATAGTCCTATGATTTCCCCGTCTTGTATCTCAAAGCTTATGTTGTCTACAGCTAAAAATTTACCGTACTTTTTTGTTACATTTTTGATTTCTATCACGGTTTGTTCCTCCTTCTTTTTCGGATTTCCCTAGTATCATACCACCTTTCCTTGAAATTGTAAAGATTTTCACAAAGAATTTACATTTTTAGTTGTTTTTTTATTCGTTTTCTTCATATTTTTAGTTGTTTTTTCATAGATTTTATTATCATTCACTTCGGAAAGGATGAGCGGTTCTTATGGATTTTGTTTATACTTTTTTTATTGCTTTTATGTTGATTTTTGTTTCTGAGTTAGGGGATAAAACACAATTAATTGTTTTATCTTTTTCCAATAAATTGAAAGCTTCTCGTATTTTACTTGGAGTTGCTATTGGGACACTACTTAGTCATGGTGTTGCTATTTTATTTGGAAGTCATTTAGGGTTAGTTAATGAACATTTTCGTTTTTATTTATCTATTTTAACATACGTCTCCTTTATTCTTTTTGGTATTTGGGGATTATTACACCATGATACAGAAACATCGCATTTAGACATGTTAGACAAAACGAATATAAAAAATAAATGGGAACATTCACATTTATATTTTGTTTTCTTAATTGCCATTAGTATTTTAATTGGCGAATTGGGTGACAAAACTTTTTTAGCTTCTTTAGGACTTGGGATTGAATATCCTTATAACAAATTCTCTTTAGTTCTTGGTTCTGTTTCTGGTATGGTTGCTAGTAATAGTATTGCCATTATGTTTGGAAAATTTTTGGATGCTAAATTAAACCCTGTTTATGTTCACATTCTATCCAATCTTCTATTTCTTGTATTTGGTTTGGCTGGATTTTTGAAAATTTTGTTTTGATTTTTTTTCGCGAATCTGTTGACATCTGTCTTTTTTTGTGTTATGATAATGATTGTCTAAAGTTATGGGTCAGTAGCTCAGTTGGATAGAGCACAGGCCTTCTAAGCCTGGGGTCGGGGGTTCGAATCCCTTCTGGCTCACCAAGATAGCGCTATCTGAATCCGGATAGCGATTTTTGTTTTAATTTATATAAAAAATGTATAAACAAAAAACATTATCAGTTATTGAAACTGGTAATGTTTTTTATAAGTATATCATTTCTATTAGTAACTTATGTAGTAAGTAAAAATATTTAGAATTAATTATGTTTTATCTAGTTTATATCCACCAAAGCCAAACTTTAAAATTTTAATATTTTAAAGTTTGTTCATTTCTTTTTTTGGCTTTTTGTTTATATTTGAATATCTAAAAAAATATCTACTTTTATAAATTCAATTGCATTAATTATATCTTTAAAGCCTATATTTTTGGCATAACCGTGCTTGTCCTTGTAATCAACCCATGAAGTATGTAATGTTTTATCTTTTTTTATAGTTTCTATTATGCGTTCTATGTTTTTCAAATCATTTTCTGTATTTCTATTTTGAAAAGTAGCATATATTGCTTG
>CANQPE010000024.1 GCA_947625645.1 uncultured Clostridia bacterium
GTTGTCATACCAATGGCATAGCTGGGTAGCTAAGTAGGGAAGGGATAAACGCTGAAAGCATCTAAGTGTGAAGCCCCCCCCAAGATAAGATATCCCATACCGCAAGGTAGTAAGATTCCATGAAGACGACATGGTAGATAGGTTGGAGGTGTAAGTGTAGTGATACATTAAGCTGACCAATACTAATAAATCGAGGGCTTAACCACAATTTTAAAAAGAATCTTTTATTCTAAAACAATTTTCATCTATGTATTTTTGAATGTGCTGTATAAAATTAAAAATTTTGGAAAAAATATAAAAAACACTTGAAAAAAAATGAATCATCATGTATAATAAATAAGTACCAAAACAAGTTAATAATTTTCTGGTGATGATAACATTTAGGGTAATACCTGTTCCCATTCCGAACACAGAAGTCAAGCCTAAATGTGCCGAAAATACTTGCGGGTTACCCTGCTGGGAAGATAGGTTGTTGCTAGATTTTTTTATATTGCAGGAGAGAAAAAGAAAATGGAAAATAAAAAAATTGGTGTTTTTGATTCAGGAATTGGTGGAGCAACTGTATTAAAAGAAATCAAAAGAATTTTACCAGATGAAGATTACATTTATTATAGTGATTCTATCCATAATCCATATGGAGACAAAGACGAAGAAACCATTATCAACATATGCGATAATATTGTTTACGATTTAATGCAACAAAATTGCAAGGCAATAGTAATCGCATGTAATACAGCAAGTGCAAAAGCAGCAAAATACTTAAGAAGTAAGTATACGAAAACGCCAATTGTAGCAATAGAACCAGCCTATAAAATGGTATATGACTATGCCTACCAAGAACCAACATTAGTCATGGCAACCAAAGGAACAATAGAAAGTGAAAAATTTCATATGCTATATGAAAAGTACAACAACCAAAAAACCTATTTACTTCCTTGCATAGGACTAGCTGACATTATTGAAAAAGACGATAAAAAAGCAATTAAAGAGTATTTAGAAAATCATATAGCAACCTATAGAGGAAAAGTAAAAAATGTTGTATTAGGCTGTACCCATTATCCGTTAATTCAAACACAAATAGAAGAAGTGTTAGGAAAAGTAACATTTTTTCAAGGTGCTGCCAATGTAGCAAACCATTTAAAAGAATTGTTAGAGAAAAATAACTTATTAGAAACACATGCGGGAACCATTCAATTCATTGATTCCCAACAATCAAAAATCAAAGAAACAAGATTTTATGAAATTATGGAGTCATAGTAGGAACCAAAGCGGTTTCTATTTTTTTATGCTAAAAAAAGCATCAGCGAAAAGGTAGACATATTTTGCATTTTTTTCAAAAATATGGTATACTAAAAGAGAATAAAGGGGCGTAAAGGAAAAAGAATTTTGTTTTTTCCAACCAAATAGCTACCTAAGAAAGGAATGGGAAGAAAAATGAAGTGGGATAATAGAGATTTTTTTAAGCAGTTTGATATTGTAACACCAGAAACAATTACAGATGAAGAAGTGCGAGACAAATGCATGGATAAATTTGTGGATTTATATGTTGCAGTTAAAATGTACCAAGAGAATGGGAACACCAAATTAGAAGAACAAGAAAAAATAGAAAAACAAGATGCATATAAGGACGAATTATACTCAAAATTAAAAGGATATCCTTCTGCAGAAGCTAAAATCTTAGTGTTACAGCAATTCATTCGTGAATTAGGTAGAACAAAACAAGAAAACGTCAATATCGGTTTTCAATTAGAAAAGTATATAGAAATGTATGAAGCAATCAAAGATAAAGAAAGTAGAAGGCAATATATACGAAGTAAATTAGGGAAAAAAGTAATCGAATATGAACTAATGGAACATATTGCTAAAAATGGTGGAGAACCTTCACAAGAATTAAAAACAAAATATGTGAATGCAGGTAGTCACCCATTGCAGGTACAAATACGAAAAGATGGAATTGTTCCTTATGATGAAAAATATCATGATGATGAAATGAGCCTTAGCATCAAAAAAGAAATCCTATTTGTGGGAGATATGTCTGCAAAATCAGTACAGGAGTACCTAATGATTCTAAAAGGAGAAGATGGCGCAAGATATCCATGTACGGTGCAAGGAACAATTGTATTTCCACAACTTAATCAACCAAACTATAGGGCCATGTTACTACAAGCAATTTTGCAAAGCAGAAGAGAAGGAAGTACATATTTTGGAAGCATCCAAAAAGAAGGAGAAGACTATATGATTAGAAAAGACACTGTGGAACAATTAGCAATTGAAGAAGCAGAGAAAATAGAAGAACAAGCAAGAAGACAAAGAATGAATCAAGGAGAGGAAAGATAATGGCAAAAGTAACGTGGAAACCAGGAACATTTATATACCCATTACCAGCCGTTATGGTAAGCTGTGGAACCATGGAAAAATCCAATATTATTACAGTTGCATGGACAGGAATTTTGAATACTGACCCAGCAACTGTGTATATTTCTGTAAGACCAAGTAGATATTCTTATCAGCTAATAAAAGAACAAAAAGAATTTGTCATCAATCTAACAACCAAAAGCTTAGCTAGAGCAACGGATTGGTGTGGTGTAAAAACAGGGGCAAAAGTAGATAAATTTAGAGAAATGCGACTACATAAAGAAAAGGCTAAATTTGTAAAATGCCCTATGATAAAAGAAAGCCCTGTGTCAATAGAATGCAAAGTAAAAGAAATCAAAGAACTCGGTTCACACCATATGTTTATGGCGGAAGTATTAGCCATAAATGCAGAGCAAGCATATATCAACGAAAAAGGTGCCTTTGATATCTCAAAATGTGATTTAATTACATATGCAAATGGACATTACTATACATTAGGGAAGAAGATAGGAAAATTTGGATTTTCTGTTCAAAAAAAGAAAAAGCGTTAAAATTTGAAACTTTTTTTCATTTCGATTGTCTTTAATAATAAGAAAGAAATGGTGGTAGAAATGGAAAATGATTTAGATATGAAATTATATAACCAATATTTGAACGGAGAAAAGGAAGCTCTGGAAATTTTATATCATAAATACAAGGCTAAAATTCAATATTTTGTGTACAATATGGTAAAAGATTATCAAAAGGCAGAAGACATTACACAAGATGTGTTTATGTATCTTTTACAGGAAAAGTTTAAACAGCAATGTAGTTTTAAATGTTACTTATATATGATTGCAAAAAGCAGAGCACTCAATCAGATTTATGTAGAAAAAAGAAAGCAAAAATGGGAAGAACAATACATAATAGAAGAAAGAGATTTTGTAGAGCAAGATGTGATCGAAATAGTAGAAAAACATGACACACAAAAGAAAATGTTAGAGGCAATTGGTTTATTAGATGATAACTATAAGAATGCTGTATATTTAGTAAAAATAGAAGGACTTTCATATCAAGAGACTGCTGAAATATTAGGAGAAACAATTCAAAATGTAAAAAATTTGATTCATAGAGGAAAAAAAGAATTGAGAAAAATATTAGTGAAGAAAGGATTTGATGAAATGAAAAAAGTATTCATTATCATTTTATGTGTATCAATTGCATTCTCTGGAATTGTTTATGCAGCAACTCAAATTTATGAAGCCATTAAAGGAAAGGCGGAAATAACGCCTATCTATACAGGGAAAATATCTAATGTAGATACCAATAAAGTTTGGGTAGGAACGTTTAATTTAGTTTGGAATGATTTCATGGATGATGTCATAGGGGGCAAAATAGAATTTGAAGATGGAGATTCAGAACTTGCTAATGAATTAAACAAACAAAGTTTTACAGTTTCAGAACTATCTGAAGATGCATATTTTAAAATTCAGGGAGAATCTACGTTAGCGTTAAAAGAAAAAATTGAAAAAGGAATTCAAGAAAAATTCCACGAAAATAGTAAAGTATTAGAAAAAGTAAATTGGGGCGATCCCAATTCCTATACCATATATGCCATGCTAAAAAAAGAGTTTAACTATTTAGAAAAGTTTCCTACTTTACCAGATGCTACGTTTGGAAACGCTACTGAAAAAGTAAAATATTTTGGTATCACACCATCGACACTAGACGATGCCAAAATTAATGTGGAAGTATTATTTTATGAATCAAAAGAAGATTTTGCCATTAAGCTAAAAACAAAAGAAGGAGAAGAAGTCATTTTATATAAAGGAACAGGAGAAGGCAAAAGTTTTGAAGAAAATTATGCAGACATATTAGAAAAACAAAGTCACTATGAAGGAGAAAAGACATTACAAGAACAAGATACGCTAAAAATCCCATTTATCCAAATTCGTGATGCCATCAATTATGATGAATTATGCGGCAGAATGATTAAGGGAACCAATTGGTACATTGCCCAAGCTCTACAAACCATAGATTTTGAACTGAACAATTATGGCGGTAGTGTAAAAAGTGAAGCATTAATTGAAGCCTTAAAAATGTCCGTGTCTAACATAGATAGAGAATTTGACTTTGACAGTGACTTCTTACTATATCTAAAAGAAGCAAGCAAAAGCAAACCATATTTTGCCTTAAAGGTAGACAATACAGATGTATTGGTATCTAGCGAGAATGATGGGACAGAATCCAAAACTATGCCAGAAGAAAATATGGTACCGCAAGAATAAAGAAGGATGCATCATAAAAAGTCAAGAGGTTTACTTAAAAATAAACCTCTTGATTTTTTAAAGATTTAAATTTGCTTTAAAAAATTCCAAGTTTCATTTGTTTTTTGGTAATCAGAATAATGGCAAACAACATGTTTATCATAATTTTCTAATTCTACGAGTAGAGAAGAAAAGCAAGTGTCTTCAAAGATATGGTTTAATTTAGGAATAATGGGTATTAGCTTTTCTTTCATATTTTTTATTTCAGTTTTGTACCCCTTGTTGTCTTTGATATATAATAATAATGGTTTATATTTTATCCAGCCAAGAGAAGCCTTTAAAAATCTACTTTTAATGGATTCTTCTTTAATGCTAATTTGCCTTAACCTTTTTGGATACGCATCATCCATAATACAAGTGTACTTTAAAAAGCCATCATGAAAATGATATACAGGGATTCTAAAAACACTAGAATCATTCAACGCCGTTGAGAAAAAAGTATCTTCTCCTCTGGCATTGGGTGGATTATAAAAGGCAGGGATTTTATCAATATGGTTAAGATTTAAACACAAAGTAGAACCTGCAACCCATTTACCAATTCCATCTGATTGGATTTCAAAAGAACCAATTCCTCTAGCAAGTTGGGCATTGGCATATGTAACACCATTATTTTGTTTCATTTTCTCCTTAATAGAATCCCAAGAAATAATTTCATTACTAATCACTTCAATAAAATGTTTCAAATCTTCTTCTGTAAAATTTTCATTGAAGTCTATATAGGGAATGGGGGAAATGTAACCACAATGATGTGCTATGGTAACATCACAATTAGTTTGTTCCATAAATTGAACATGTTCTAAAATATTATTCTGTTTTAGCCAAGTATTTTTTCCGTGCTCTTTTAAAACGGCTACAGGATATTCATCGTCATCCCAGAACAAAAGATAATCCATTTTATATTTTAAGGCATAATACATAATTGTATTTCTGCCCCTAGCATGCCCATGACCAAAAAAGAGTTCTAACTCTTTTTTAGATAGATTATGTTTTTCCATAAGATGATTGATTTGACGATGGATACATTCAGGCGTAATATATTTTACGGTAATGTTTTCTAAAACGTCAGGGTCAAGTTTATAAAAATCTTCTTTTGGTGTATGTTGATACTGTGTATCAAATAAAATAAAAATTGTCAACTGGATTTTTTTGTCATAATGTGCAATTTGTGACAACATGTCTTTATAGTAACTATTAATGATGTTACATACGTTAGAACGCCCCGTAACGAAACCAATTCCTAAATGAATTTGTTTTTTCATATTTCTTACCTACGATTCTATCAATATTCTCATTGTGATATTATATTATAATTTTTGAAATTTGTAAATAATTTTAAAAAAAATTTAAGAATAAGACGCATGCAATACCGTTGATAGGGTATTTTTATCATAGACACATAACAATCCATAAAAGAAAAATGGGAAATTCAAAAAATTTCCAAAAAATAAGAATTTAAGCCAAAAAGCAAAAGAATAAGAGAAAACGGAATATTTTATTACTGTAGAAAAATTGACTTATGAGTGGAAAGCACGTATAATAACAAGGGAGATGTATATATGAAGAAAAAATTATTAATATTTGATGTAGATGGTACCCTTTGGGATAGTGAAAAGGATGTTTTTCTTTCTTTTAATCATACTTTGAAAGAATTGGCAGCATTTGAAATTGGGAAAGAAGAGTTTCAAACATTGGCAGGAATGCCTTTAGGTGCTATGTTTGAAAAAGTTTTGCCAGCAGATAAAAAACATTTGGCAAGTGAGTTTGAAAAAGCGTATAAAAAATATTATATTGATGAAGAACATTTTGCAGATGCAACGGAATTATTTCCCCATGTAAAAGAAGTCATAGAAACATTAAAACATAAAGGCTTTTTTATGGCGGTTGCGTCTAGTAAACCAAAACGAATTTTAGACAAAATGGTTTCTTGCTTTGCATTAGAAGGATTTAACTATGTTTTGGGAACAGAAGAAAGCCATTTTAGACATAAACCTGACCCAGAAATTGTCAATTATATTATGGAACAATTAAAAGTTTCAAAAGAAGAAACGGTAATGATAGGCGATAGTCAAACAGATATTTTAACAGGAAAAAATGCAGGAATTGATACAATAGCAGTTACATATGGCTATGATACAAAAGAAAATTTGATGCAAGCACATCCAACTTATATCATTGATGCATTTGAGAAGTTAAAAGACATCATAGAAATTTAAAAAAATGTAAGAAAAGCATTGACATAAGATAAAAAAAATGGTAGAATATTCAAGTATATGTTATTACGGACATATATTCACATCGTTTCAAAAAGTAAAAAGAAGGTAAATACGGAGGTGTATACAAATGGCAGCAAAAGGACCAAGAGAAAACATCACAATGGAATGTACAGAATGTAAACAAAGAAATTATATTACATCAAAAAACAAAAGAAATAATACAGATAGATTAGAAATAATCAAATATTGCAAATTCTGTAAAAAACGTACAACACATAAAGAAACAAAATAAGGAATTAGAGTTAAGCTATTTTAAGGAGGAAATAAAATGGCTAAAAAAGAGCAAAAAGAAAACAATAAAAACAAAAAAAGTTTTTTTAAAAGTTTTAAAGCAGAACTAAAAAAAGTAACATGGCCAACCCCAAAGCAACTGGCAAATAATACAGTAGCAGTTATTACAATTGTTTTATTAACAGCCATTATAGTTTTTGCGTTGGACTTAGTGTTTGAAACAATCAATAAACAAGGAATGGACCGCTTAAAGCAAATGGTGAGTCAAAATGAGACAACAGATGAAAATAATACAACCAACGAAACACCAGAAACAATGATAATTGACGACAATACAACAAACGAAAGCAGTGAAGGAGAAACAACAGAGACACAAACGCCAGAAAATGCAACAGCAGAAAATACAACTGCAGAAACTACCAATACAGAGAATACAACTTCTGCAGAAACAACATCAAATGAATAAAAAAGCAAAAGGAGGCTCTCTAAAATGTCTCAAAAGAATTATGATATGAATCCGAGATGGTATGTTGTCCATACATATTCAGGGTATGAAAACAAAGTAAAAACGGATTTAGAAAAAACAATCAAAAACAGAGAATTAGAGGAATACTTCTTTGATATTATCGTTCCCATGGAGGAACAAATTGAAATCAAAGACGGAAAGAAGAAAACAAATCTAAAAAAAGTATTTCCAGGTTATGTTTTGATTAAAATGATTGTAACAGAACAAACATGGTATATTGTTAGAAATACAAGAGGCGTAACGGGGTTTGTAGGTTCAGGAACAGATCCAATTCCATTAACTGATGATGAAATCAGAAGCATGGGATTTGAAGAATTAAATATTAATGTAGATTATGAAGTCAATGATCAAGTAAGGATTATGAACGGAGCATTTGAAAACTTTGTTGGTTCCGTACAAGAAATCAATAAAGAAAAGCATAAAGTTAAGGTTTTAGTTTCTATGTTTGGAAGAGAAACACCAGTAGAATTAGAATTTTCACAAGTGCAAAAAATATAATCAACAAAATAAAAAGGAGGTGCCATGAAAATGGCAGAAAAAGAAATCAGTAATGTAATTAAATTACAAATAGAAGCAGGAAAAGCAACGCCAGCTCCACCAGTAGGACCAGCATTAGGGTCAAGTGGTGTTAACATTATGCAATTTGTCAAGGAATTTAATGATAGAACAGCAAACCAACCAGGAATGATTATCCCCGTTGTTATTACGGTATATCAAGATAAATCATTTGAATTTATCACAAAAGTTCCACCAGTGGCAGTGTTAATCAAAAAAGCAATCAAAATTGAAAAAGGTTCAGGAAAACCAAACAGAGACAAGGTTGCTAAAATAACAAAAGAACAAGTAAAAGCCATTGCAGAACAAAAAATGGCAGACTTAAATGCAGCATCTGTTGAAGCAGCAATGAGCATGGTAGCAGGAACAGCTAGAAGTATGGGTGTTGTTGTAACAGATTAGTTGAAAATAGATTGGGAGAGTATAAAATAACTCGTTAGCACCAAAGGAGGTAAAAAATGAAAAAGTTAGCAAAAAGATACGCAAAATGCGTAGAATTAGTGGAAAAAGGAAAAGAATATGAAATTAAAGAAGCATTAGAATTAGTAGAAAAAATGCCAAAACCAAAATTTGATGAAACCGTAGAACTACATGTCAAATTAGGTGTGGATTCAAAACATGCAGACCAACAAGTAAGAGGAACCGTAGTTTTACCAAATGGAACAGGTAAAACACAAAAAGTATTGGTATTTGCCAAAGGTCCAAAAGCAGAAGAAGCAACAAAAGCAGGCGCAGACTATGTAGGAGCAGAAGAATTAATTCCAAAAATTCAAAATGATAACTGGTTTGACTATGATGTTGTTGTTGCAACACCAGACATGATGGGAGTAGTTGGTAGATTAGGAAAAGTATTAGGACCAAAAGGATTAATGCCAAACCCTAAATCAGGAACAGTTACAATGGATGTAACAAAAGCAATTAACGAAATCAAATCTGGTAAAGTAGAATATAGATTAGACAAAACCAATATTATTCACTTAGGATTTGGAAAAGTATCATTTGGAACAGACAAACTAGTAGAAAACTATGAAACAATTATGAATGCCATCATTAAAGCAAAACCAGCAGCAGCCAAAGGACAATACATTAAAAGTGTAGCCATTACAACAACCATGGGACCATCATTATTTATCAACCAACATTAAAATTGCATAGAGCCAAAGACAGTAGGCAACAGTAAGCCCTACCGAGGTAAAAAAGAAAGTATGTCATATATATGCCATTCTTATTACCGACGGTAGGAATAAGAATGGTTTTAATTTTTAAGGAATAAAGAAACTTAGGAGGTGAAAATAATATGGCAAGTGAAAAAATCTTAAATCAAAAGAAAGAAGAAGTCACAAAATTAGCCAATGAATTGAAAGAAGCAAGTTTAATTCTTTTAACAGATTACAGAGGAATTTCAGTAGAAAATGTTACAAAATTGAGAACAGACGTTAGAAATGCCAATGCACAATATAAAGTTATTAAAAATAACATTACTAAAAGAGCATTGCAAGAAGCTGGAATAGAAGGACTAGAGGAACAACTTAGTGGTCCAACAGCTGTGATTATAGCAAAAGGTGATTATTTAGAACCTGCAAAAGCAATTTATCAATTTGCAAAAGACAATGAATATTACCAA
Organism: uncultured Clostridia bacterium; assembly: GCA_947625645.1. Taxonomy (GTDB): domain Bacteria; phylum Bacillota; class Clostridia; order TANB77; family CAG-508; genus CAG-269. Next base: position 9,871 of record CANQPE010000024.1, read on the forward strand.
ATTAAAGGTGGTGTCATTGAAGGAAAGGTAATGTCAGCACAAGAAATTATCGCAATTGCAAAATTACCATCAAGAGAAACATTACTATCTATGCTTGCTGGAGCATTACTTGCAAATATTCAAAAAGTTGCAGTTGCACTTGATCAAGTAAGGATTCAAAAAGAAGAGCAAGGCGAAAAAGCAACCGTTGCAGCAGAAGCAACAAGCGAAACAGCACAAGCTGAATAAGGCGAGAAGTCAAATAAAAATTTAGGAGGATTTTAAAATGGAAAAAATTGAAAAATTATTAGAAGAAATCGATAGCTTAACAGTTGTTGAATTAGCAGACTTAGTAAAAGCAATCGAAGAAAAATATGGAGTATCTGCAGTGGCAGCAGCAGCACCAGCTGCAGGAGGAGCAGTAGCAGAAGCTGCTGAAGAAAAAACATCATTTAATGTTGTTTTACAAGAAGCAGGAGATCAAAAAATTAAAGTTATCAAAGTTGTAAGAGATGCAACAGGATTAGGATTAAAAGAAGCAAAAGACTTAGT
>CANQPE010000025.1 GCA_947625645.1 uncultured Clostridia bacterium
GATGAATGTGTTGCTATTGGGGCAGCAATTCAAGGGGGTGTGCTTTCAGGAGATGTAAAAGACTTAGTATTATTAGATGTTACCCCACTATCATTGGGAATTGAAACATATGGTGGTGTATTTACAAAATTAATTGAAAGAAATACAACAATTCCAACGAAGAAATCACAAATTTTCTCTACAGCAGCCGATGGTCAAACATCAGTTGAAGTACATGTACTTCAAGGAGAAAGAGAGATGGCAGCATATAATAAAACATTAGGAAGATTCCAACTAACAGGTATACCAGCAGCACCAAGAGGTGTACCACAAATTGAAGTTACATTTGACATTGATGCCAATGGTATTGTGCATGTATCAGCAAAAGATATGGCAACAGGAAACAGCCAAAATGTTTCAATTACAGCATCAACCAACTTAACAGAAGAAGATATTAACAAAGCAGTAAAAGATGCTGAAGCACATGCTGCAGAAGACAAGAAAAAGAAAGAAGAAATTGAAGTCAAAAATAATGCAGAAAGTCTACTATACAACAGTGAAAAAACATTATCAGACTTAGGAGATAAAATTAGTGGCGAAGAAAAAGCAAAAGTAGAGACAGAAATTGAAAATACAAAGAAAGCACTAGAAACGGACGATACAGAAAAAATTAAAGAGGCAACAGAAAAGTTAACAAAAGTATTTTATGAAATGTCAGAACAATTATATAAAAATGCAAATCCAAATGGTGCAGCAGGGGCAGATCCAAATGCAGCAAACCAAGGAGATAATGCAGATAATGGTAATGTTTATGATGCTGACTACAAGGTAGAAGATGATAAATAGTGTATTCAGGCAAATGTAAGGTGTAATCGTGCAGAAAGGAATGGAGGAAAAATGGCTAGTAAAAGGGACTATTATGAGGTTTTAGGGGTTAATAAAAATGCAACAGATGATGAATTAAAAAAAGCCTACCGAAAATTAGCAAAGCAGTATCATCCTGATGCCAATCCAAATAATAAGCAAGAAGCAGAAGCGAAATTTAAAGAAGTCAATGAAGCATATGAAACCTTATCAGACCCACAAAAAAGAAGAATGTATGATCAATTTGGACCAGATGGACCACAGGGCTTCGGAGGCGGTGGACCATTTGGGGGCCAAGGAGGATATTATTCATATAATGGTTCTGGTTTTGATGGTTTTGGAGATTTTGGAGACTTAGGGGATATCTTTTCATCCTTTTTCACGGGGGGATTTGGTAGACAATCTGGAAGAACCAAACAAGCAGGACCTCGAAAAGGGGCAAATTTGAATTTGCATATGGATATTACCTTTGAAGAAGCGTATTTAGGAGTAGATAAAGAAATTATTATTACGCGAAATGAAACGTGTAGTCACTGTAAGGGAACAGGAGCAAAACCAGGAACCAGCCCAATGAAATGCCCAAGTTGCCAAGGAACAGGGCAAATTAGGCAAGTGCAAAATACCATTTTGGGGCAAGTACAAACCACAAGAACTTGCCCAGAATGTCATGGAACAGGGGAAATCATTAAAGAACCATGTGATATATGTAAAGGAAAAGGAACTGTTAGAAAACAACCCAAAATTAAAGTACATATACCAGCGGGGATTGATGATGACCAAACGGTGGCATTAAGAGGAGAAGGTGACCCAGGAGAAAAAGGCGGACCAAATGGAGATTTATATATTACAGTGAAAATTAAGAGACATTCCGTTTATACAAGAAAAGGAAATAATGTCTTGTGTGAAATTCCCATTACGATAACACAAGCCGCCTTAGGTGCAGAGTTAGAGATACCGATGGTAGATGGAAGTAAGGAAAAATATAGGATTCCAGAAGGAACACAGACCGGAACGAAATTTACCATACGAAATAGAGGTTTTAAAAGTGTAAATTCCTCTATACAAGGAGATTTTGTTTTTACGGTTATAGTGCAAACACCTAAAAAACTAACAAAAGAGCAACGCGATATATTAGTACAATTAGCAAAAACCATGAATGAACAACCACCTGTGAAAAAACGTGGGTTGTTTGGATAAAAGGTTGAAAAATAGAATTAAAAACAGAATAAGATTTTCTATGCAATACAATTGCTAGGAAATCTTATTCCGTTTTTTAGTAACTTTTGCAGTATGCTATATTTGTTGTAACACTTTTTCAATTTCACTGACATACATAAAATGATAATCTTTATGAGGGTACCATTGTGTATCTAAAGAAGTATCTAAAAAACTAGTAGGGAGCATTTCTTGGCAGTATAGTTTTTTGCAAAGTAAAATGCAATTGGCTTCTTCAAAGCAAGGAACCCCATCTAAGAACATAGGCGTTAAGTCACATGTTTCAATTTTATTTTCATCTCTACCAGACACAGAACCTAAATAAGACAAGGTTTTTTGGTAACGTTTGTCAAAAAAACACAGAGAAAAACGTTCTTGTTGATCAATAAATTCTTTCGTATAACGCTGTGGGCGAATAAACGTGAAGGCAACAGACTTTCCCCACATGGTACCAAGCCCACCCCAAGAAGCAGTCATGGTATTAAAATGGTTGGGACTTCCACTAGAAATTAGCATCCATTCTTTGGCAATTTTTGTAAATGGATGGCACGTAAAATCATCCAATTTTTGTTCTTGAAACTCCATCATGATAAACCTCCTAACAATATCTGTATGGTTTCTACTTAATATATGTAAAACCATATATATTTTATACAAAAAAATGATAAATTGCTAGACATTATGAGAAAAAAAATATATAATAGGGATAACAAAAGTAGAAAAGCAATGCCTGCGAAAGGAATGAAATAAAGATGAAAAAGAAAGTACTGTTTATTTCTAGCACAGGAGGTCATTTAGAAGAATTATTGCAATTAAAACCACTATTTGAAAAGTATGATTACCATATTATCACAGAAAAAGATGATGCCAATATTAGTTTAAAACAAGAATATGGAGACAAAATATCATTTTTACCATATGGAACAAGGGCAAAATTTTTTACATATCTGTTTTTATATTTTTATTTGTGCTTGAAAACAGTGTATTTTTATTTTAAGATACGACCAGAAGTAATTGTTACAACGGGAACCCATACAGCAGGACCGATGTGTATATTAGGAAAACTCTTGAGAAGCAAAATTATTTATATAGAAACCATTGCAAACATGAACAAAAAAACAGCGACAGGAAGGCTCATCTATCCTATTGCAGATTTATTTATTGTACAATGGGAAGAAATGTTAAACATATACCCCAAAGCAGTGTATGTAGGGACAATTGGGGACGGTTCTTTTTTGTCCCTTAGGGACAAAAAAGAACCGTCCCCAATTGTCCAAAATATGGTATTTGTTATGTTGGGAACACAAAATAATAGTTTTCACAGATTGTTAGAAAAAATAGATGAATTAATTGAAAAAAAAGTAATTCAAGAAAAAGTAGTGGTACAAGCAGGCTATACAAAATATGAAAGTAAACATATGAAATTATTTGGATTAATTGCAAAATCCGAAATAGAAAAATATCAGCAGAGAGCATCCTATATCATTACACATGGAGGTGCTGGCTCTATTATGACGTCTTTAGCATTAGAAAAGAAGGTTATAGCTGTGCCACGCAAACACAAGTATGAAGAGCATGTGAATGACCACCAACAAGATATAATAGAAGTTTTTTCTAAGAAAGGATATATTATTGGCACAAATGGTGTTGAGGATTTAGAAAATGCTATCCAACAAGTCAAAACATTTCAACCAAAGAAATACGAACCTAATCACCAAAAAATGCTACAAACAATAGAAAACTTTATCATGTCCCATTAGGGGAGGAGGGGTATACCCATTTGGCACATTTTGTTCAAAATGGATATGGTCCCTTTGTGAGACAGAAAGGAATGAGAAAAATGGAAGAGGATAGATTGATTCAGCCGGAACTGGAAAATGAGGGGGAAGAAAGATTAGAAAATTCATTAAGACCAAAGACTTTAGAAGAATATATTGGGCAAGATAAAATTAAGGAAAATATGAAGATATATATTGAAGCAGCCAAGAAGAGGGGAGAAGCTTTGGACCATGTGCTACTTTATGGCCCTCCTGGTTTAGGAAAGACGACATTGTCTAATATTATTTCCAATGAGATGAATGCCAATATTAAAATCACCTCAGGTCCAGCAATTGAAAAACCGGGAGATTTGGCAGCGTTGTTGACAAATTTATCAGAATTTGATGTCTTATTTATAGATGAAATTCATCGCCTTAGCAAAAGTGTGGAAGAAATTTTGTACCCTGCGTTAGAAGATTATACGTTAGATATTATTATTGGAAAGGGGCCAAGTGCTAGGTCTATTCGCTTAGATTTGCCTAAATTTACACTCATTGGGGCAACCACGAAAGCAGGTTCATTGACAACACCTTTAAGAGATAGGTTTGGCATTGTTCATCGATTAGAATTGTATTCTGAGGAAGATTTAACCAAGATTGTAAAACGTTCTAGTCGTATTTTGGATGTCAATATTGAAGAGGCAGCGGCAGTGGAGATAGCGAGAAGGTCAAGAGGCACTCCTAGAATTGCCAATCGATTATTAAAAAGAGTGAGAGATTATGCTGCTGTTTTAGGAGATGGAGAAATTCAATTAAACATTACGAAACATGCTTTGAATAAATTAGAAATTGATGAATTAGGGTTAGATGAAATTGATAGAAAACTGTTAGAGACAATGATTGTGCAATATGGAGGAAAGCCTGTAGGAATAGAAGCATTGGCAGCTACCATAGGAGAAGAAGTAGATACCATAGAAGATGTGTATGAACCATATTTAATTCAAATTGGTTTTGTGGCAAGAACCTTAAGGGGGAGAATGGTACTTCCACCAGCGTACCAACATATGGGGTATACGTATTTAGAGTAAATTGCTTTGCCCAAACATATGCTAAAAAGGAGATAAAATGAAGAAAATAATAAAAAAGGAATATTTGTTAATTGCTTTTATTGGGCTGATGGTTTTGAGTACAGTGCTTATCAAACCACTAGGAGATTTGGATGAAGTTTGGAATTATAATATTGCCAAAAATGTGGCAGAAGGAAAAATTGTGTATAAAGAAATCAGTTTCATTACAACGCCATTGCAACCATTTATTTGTGCAATTTTCTTAAAATTCTTATCAAATGAACTCATTGTCATGAGAATTTTAGTGGCAGTCTTGGGAAGTGCTATTTTGTATTTGGTATTTAAAATGGCAAAATGTCTGACAAAAGAAACCAATATTAGCATGATATTAACAATTGCAATAGGATATCTATTTCGTAATAATTATAGCATGGATTACAATTTTATGGTGTTATTGTTTAGCTTGGGAATTACATACTTAGAGCTAAAAACACAACAAAAGGATAAATCTTTATGGATAGGGATTTTGGCAGGACTTGCTATTTGCACAAAACAAAGTGTAGGAGCAATTTTGGCAATTGCAGTTACAGTATGTCCATTGTTGCAACTACAAACGAAACAAGACTTAAAACCAGTCATGAAAAAAATAGGAAAACGCATACTAGGAATAGCCATTCCAAGTCTATTGTTAGTGATATATTTGCTTATGACAAATGCATTTCCAGACTTTGTAAGTTATACCATACAAGGGATTTCCACTTTTGACAATTATAAGCCATATAGAAACCTACTAAAAAGTAAAGAAGGGGTGATAGCTGTTTTAGCTAGAACCGTACCAATTGCAGTAATTGGTAGTATCATTGCTACAATCATAACAAAAATAAAATGGATGCGAAAACCAGATATGGCAGAGAATACCAAGGAAGTATATGCCAATATCCATAAGCTGACGCTATATAGTTTGCCAATGCTAACGGTTATTTACCCGATTGCAGATAACATTCATTTTTTAATAGGCGTGACAAATGCATTACTGTTAATTAGCTATTTGCTTTTTTTAATCGGAGAGAAGGGGTACCAAAAGATACCGTTTCGCAAAAAGAAATTTTGGTATAAAACAGTTACATTAATTTTATGGATAGTTATGGTAGCAATCATTAGCAATCAGGGGGTTAAAAATTTATACACGTACCAACAGAAAGCAAAAATGGGGAAATTAAACGATACCATCAATCATTTTAAATATATTGAAATTCCAGAGTATTTAAATGAGCGAATTGAGAATATAGGAAATTATATTAAACAAAAGCAAGAACAAGGAATGAAAGTGTATATATTAGATGCAGAAAGTGCAATGATGAGAATACCATTGGAACAATATACAAAAGATTATGATATGTTTAATAAAGGAAATTTTGGAAAAGCAGGTGAGCAAGGGCAGATTGAAAAAATTAACCAAGAAGCAGATGAGGAGACAATCTATCTTGTCAGAAAAGAAGAATATGGGCAGAATTGGCAAGCCCCTTGGGATGTCATTAACTATGTAAAAGAAAATTTTAGAATTGTAGGAGAAACAGAAATTTATGATGCATATATGCGATAAGATAAAACAAGAAAGATATAAAATTGTGGTGGTATTGATTTTTCTTTTTGCAATCAGTGTTCGTATTTGGAACTGGCCCCATACAATTTATGACATTAATTGTGATGAAGCGATGGCAGCCATTAATGCAAAATCAATAGCAGAAAAGGGAACAGATATATATGGAACAACGTATCCAGTTTATTTTGAAGGCTGGGCCATTAGTGGACAAAGTGCGTTTGCCATTTATATAATGGCACTGTTTATTAAGTTGTTTGGATTTTCAATCGTTTCTATTAGACTGCCAATTTTGTTGGTATCCATATCATCCTTATGCTTTATGCCATTATTGATGTATCGTATCTTTCAAAGCCGAAAAATGGCAATGATTACGCTACTATTATTAGCCATTAATCCATGGGACATATTGCAAAGTCAATGGTCATTAGATTGTAACTTTTACCCACATGTGATGTTAATAGCCGTATATCTACTATTGAAAGGAATACAAGATAAAAAGAGAATGACAGTATATTTTTCTATGATTTTATTTGCTATCACGCTATATACTTATGGAATTGCATTGTATTTAACACCGATTTTCTTGTGTGTTGTAGCAGGGTATCTTTTGAAGCAGAAAAGTATAACGGTAAAAGAGCTTGCCATTTGTGTTTTATTATTTCTAGCCATTTCTGCACCTATCATCGTCATGGCAATCATTCAATTGTTTGATTTGCCTAGCATTCGCATAGGAAACATGACAATACAAAATTTTACATATGCCACACGAACGAATGATATGTTTCTTTTTTCTGGTAATAAATGGATGACATTATCGTATAATTTAAAATATTTGACTGATGTTCTTGTTAAGCAAACAGATCATTTAATATGGAATGCATTTCCCAATTATGGAACGATGTATTTCATGAGTATGCCTCTAGTTGCGATTGAAACGGTATTTCTCATATATGCTTTTTTCAGAAAAAAGCAAGAAGATAGCGCAAGGCGTTTAGGAATGGCGTTACTTTTAACTTGGTTATTGATTGGAATAGTTTGTGGTATTGTTATTAATGAAATTAATATTAACAGAATTAATATCATATGGTATGTATTACTTATGATAAATGCGATTGGAATTTATGAAATTATCAAGCAACTAAAATACAAAAAGGTATTAAGTATTGTATTTCTTGTTGTGTATGGGATTCAATTTATTGGCTTTATGAATGAATACCACACAACGGGTAGTGAAAAGATTGTAAATTCTTTTACCTGGTCAAAAGGGTTGGTTTCTGCAATTGAATATGTGGAACATAGTGGGGTAGACAAAGTTGTTTTATCTGATACCGTTAGTAATACCGACAAAAAAGATATTTTTATCAGGTATGGAACAAAAGGAAATCAAATAGAAGAAAAAATTGCAGAAGAGGAATTTGTGAAATATTATATCCCAAAGGAAACGGCGCATATGGATTTTTCAACACCAGAAAGGAAATATATCATTCAAGCAATAGAAGAAAATACGATGTTAACCGAGCCAATGTATGTAATGGCAAAAGAGGAAGAAAGCAATATTAAAAATATGGAGGATTACGAAAAGAATGTATTTAACCAATATATGGTTTTGAGCAAAAAAGCGGTGGGGAATTCCATTGAATAGAATGTTTTCCAACCAGATATGTGGCTAAGAGAAAGGAATGGGAGTAAAAATGAAATTGTTAATGCATACTTGCTGTGCCCCTTGTAGCGTATATTGTATTGATTCCTTAAGAGAAGAAGGGATAGAACCAACGTTGTATTGGTACAACCCCAATATCCATCCTTATATGGAATATAAGGCGAGGAGAGATACGTTGAAGGAATATAGCAACATGGTAGGGGTGCAAGCGATATTTGAAGAAGAATACGGATTAGACACCTTCTGCAAAAATGTGATAAATGGGTTACGTACACGTTGCCAAGATTACTGCTATCCAGTAAGGCTAGAACAAACTGCTAAATATGCAAAAGCAAATGGCTATACGGCAATGACAACAACGCTTTTAGTAAGTCCCTATCAAAAACATGATATCATAAGAGAACAAGGGGAAAGAATTGCAAAAGCCTATGGATTGGAATTTTTGTATCGAGACTTCCGTGTAGGGTTTCGACAAGGACAAGCCAAAGCAAGAGAACAAGGGCTTTACATGCAAAAATATTGCCGGTTGCATTTTTTCAGAGGAGATGAGATATTATAACCGCAATCCTATACAAACCAGTAATACCAATGGTTACGAGATACCCAAAGAACCTAGAATGCAGGTTAAAAAAATAGAAAATAAAGAAGATTATATAGACTTACTTTTAGAGGCAGATCCTTC
>CANQPE010000026.1 GCA_947625645.1 uncultured Clostridia bacterium
TGGAGCCTTTAACGGGAATTGAACCCGTGACCTCAGCCTTACCAAGGCTGCACTCTACCAACTGAGCTATAAAGGCAATTACGAAATCCATAACTTATTATACATGAAAAAAAACAAAATGTAAAGTAATTCTATTGACTTTTTTGAAAAAAAGTAATAAAATATATAAAAATATAAAAACAAATAAGAGAAGAGTAAAATAGATACTGCTTTTAAGAGAGAATTGGTCTGGGCTGGAAATCAATTCAAGCAAGCATATTTGAAAACTACCTCTTGAAGTTTCTAGTGAATAAGCTAGACGCGTCAGATACGTTAGCATCTGAAAATTAAGTAAAATCAAGGATGGAACCGTGTTCTAAGAAGAGCACTCCTGATAACAATGTGTAGGAGTGTGCAGTTAGATAGGTTCTTTTTTGTTGACAGAACCGTAAGGAAGAAAGGAATGATAAAAATGGTAGAAATCACATTAAAAGACGGTGCAACGATAAAAGTAGAAAAGGGAAGCACCATATTAGAAATTGCCAAGAAAATTAGTGAAGGGTTAGCAAGGGTAGCAACTTGTGGAGAAGTAGATGGAGAAGTGCAAGATTTGCGTTATCAAGTACAAGAAGATTGCAAATTAACCATCCATACTTTTGCAAAAGAAGATTTAGAAGGAAAAAAAGCATACTGGCATACAACCTCCCATATTATGGCACAAGCTGTCAAAAGAATTTTTCCAGATGTTAAGTTTGCCATTGGACCAAGTATTGATGATGGGTTTTACTATGATTTCGATGTGGAAACTCCTTTTACGGATGAAGACAAAGAAAAAATAGAAGAAGAAATGAAAAAAATTATCAAAGAAGATCTTCCAATAGAACGCTTCAGTTTACCAAGAAAAGAAGCATTAGAACGAATGAAAGACCAACCATATAAACAAGAACTTATCAAAGAATTGCCAGAAGGAGAAGAAATTAGTTTTTATCAACAGGGCGATTTTACAGATTTATGTGCAGGTCCCCATTTGATGAGTACAGGAAAAGTAAAGGCTGTTAAAATATTAACATCATCAGGGGCTTATTGGAGAGGAAACGAAAAAAATAAAATGCTACAAAGAATTTATGCCATTTCATTTCCAAAAGCAAGTGAACTACAAGAATATTTAGACATATTAGAAGAAGCCAAAAAAAGAGACCACAAAAAATTAGGAAAAGAACTAGAGCTATTTATGATTTCACCAGAAGGACCAGGATTCCCATTTTTCTTACCAAAAGGAATGGTACTTAGAAATGTGTTAGAAGATTTCTGGAGAAAAATTCATAGAGAACATGGCTATGTTGAAATTAAAACACCAATGATTTTAAATGAAGAATTATGGCATCGTTCTGGACATTGGGACCACTACAAAGACAACATGTATACCACGAAAATTGATGATGTAGATTATGGTATAAAACCAATGAATTGTCCAGGAGGAATGCTTGTATACAAACACAATATGCACTCTTATCGTGATTTACCAATTCGTGCAGGAGAATTAGGGTTAGTACACCGCCATGAAAAATCTGGGGAATTAAACGGACTATTTCGTGTTAGATGCTTTACACAAGATGATGCACATATTTTTTGTTTGCCAGAACAAATGGAAGCAGAAATTGCAGGTGTTATTCAGTTAGTTGATGAGGTGTATAGCCTATTTGGATTCCCATATAAAGTAGAGTTATCAACAAGACCAGAAGATTCCATGGGAAGTGATGAATTATGGAACATGGCTGAAACTACATTAAAGAAAGTGTTAGAAGATTTACAAATTCCATATGAGTTAAATGAAGGCGATGGGGCCTTTTATGGACCAAAAATTGACTTCCATATTAAAGATTGTTTAGGAAGAAGTTGGCAATGTGGAACTGTACAGCTAGATTTCCAAATGCCAGAAAGATTTGATTTGACGTATATTGGAGAAGATGGAGAAAAACATAGACCTGTTATGTTACACCGTGTCATTTTTGGAAGCATTGAGCGATTCATTGGAATCTTAATTGAACATTTTGCAGGAGCTTTTCCAACATGGTTAGCACCAGTGCAAGTTAAGATTTTACCAATTAGTGAAAAACATTTGGAATATGCACAAAAAGTATATGATCAATTGTTTAAAGAAGGAATCCGAGTAGAAATAGATGCTTCTAATGAAAAGATAGGGTACAAAATTAGAAAAACGCAATTAGAAAAAGTACCTTATATGTTAGTGGTAGGAGATAAAGAACAAGAAAATGGAACCGTAGCCGTACGTTCAAGAGAAAAAGGCGATGAAGGTGTACAGGTACTTGACGAATGGATTACAGTATTAAACGAGGAAATTTGTAAGAAATAACAGGAGGTTGGAAAAGAATGGAATTCTTTTCTAACTAGAGTTGTGTCTAAGAAAGGAATTGTGATAAACATGAAATTAGGAATTGTGGGATTACCAAACGTAGGAAAAAGTACATTATTTAACAGCATTACAAAAGCAGGTGCAGAATGTGCTAATTACCCATTCTGCACCATAGAGCCAAATGTGGGCGTGGTAGCAGTTCCAGATGAGAGATTAGATAAATTAACAGAAATGTATCATCCAGAAAAGACAACGCATGCCATTATTGAATTTGTAGATATTGCAGGGTTAGTAAAAGGGGCAAGCAAAGGGGAAGGATTGGGCAACCAATTTTTATCTCATATTCGAGAAACAGATGCCATTGTAGAGGTGGTGAGATGTTTTGAGGATAGCAATGTAGTGCATGTGGATGGCAGTGTGAATCCAATTAGAGATATTGAAACCATTAATTTAGAATTGATTTTTGCAGATATAGAAACTGTCAATAAACGATTAGAGAAGGCAAAAAAGAATTTAAAAGCAGATAAAAAATACCAAGTAGAAATTGATTTGTTGCAAAAAATAGCTCAAACGTTAGAAAATGGAAAATCTGCCAGAACATTACAATTTACAGAGGAAGAACAAACACTGGTAAAAGATATGTTTTTATTAACAACCAAACCAATTTTATACATTGCCAATGTTTCAGAAGAACAATTAGAACAAGTAGAAAATGATGAGAATGTAAAAAAAGTAAAGCAATATGCTTTAGAAGAAAAGGCAGAAGTGATTCCTCTATGTGTAAAAATGGAGGAAGAACTTTCTGGGTTAGAAGAAGCGGATAAAAAGGAAATGTTAGCGATGTATCATTTAGAGGAGTCAGGTTTGGACAAAGTGGTGAAAAAAAGTTATGATTTGTTAGGATTGATGTCATTTTTAACCGCAGGGGAACCAGAAGTAAGAGCATGGACTATCAAAAAAGGAACGAAAGCACCAGAAGCGGCGGGAAAAATTCATACAGATATTCAACGTGGATTTATCAAGGCAGAAGTTGTTTCATACAGTGATTTAATGAAAGAAGGAAGCATGGTAGCAGCCAGAGAAAAAGGACTAGTACGCTCAGAAGGAAAAGAATATGTGATGCAAGACGGTGATATCGTGTTATTTAAGTTTAATGTTAGTAAATAAAAAAAAAATACAAAAAATACTTGACAGATATAAAAATAAGGTATAGAATAATTACAGTTATACAAAAGTAAAAAAAATTTGTTGTATTATCTTGCAAATATTTGGAAAATATGGTATAATTAAAAATATTTGTAGAATACTAATAAAAACGATTTAAAGGAGAGAAAAAAATGAAAAATTCAAAAATTGTAAAAGTAGTTTTAATGATGTTAATAGGAATTATGCTAATAGCAATGACACATGAGGTATTGGCAGCAGATTCATATCAAGATTTAGCAGATGCACTTAATGGTGGAAATAATACAAGTAATAGTGCTGCAACGAATAATGCAACGAACAATACAGCTAACACGGCAGGAAATAATACATCTAACACAGCAAATACAGCCAATACGGCTAATACATTAAATACAAGTGCTTTAAGAAATACAACTAATTTAAGCAATACATCAAGTACAACCAATAATGCATATAATAATGCAAATTTGCCAAAAACAGGTATGGCAGAATCTATTCCAGTTGTAGCTTTAATCGTTATTTTTGGAATTTCAGCAGCCTATGCTTATAAAAAAGTAAAAGATTATAGAAGTTTATAAAAAATAAAAATGAGCTTATACAGCTCATTTTTAAAATTTCAAAAAGGTTGAAGCATCTTTGTTTTGGTTTGGCATAGCCAAATAAGATTTTTTGTCAACTTAAATTGCAGTCAAAAAAAGGAGGAAATCAAAAATGGAAAAAATAAGAGGGTTTGAAGTAGCTAAAGGATTTGAAAATCAAGAAATCCATTTGCCAGTTCGCAAAACACAATATTCTGCAGGTTATGATATTGAAGCAGCAGAGGATGTTGTAGTACCAAGTTTTAAAAAGGGAATGGCACCAACACTTGTAAAAACAGGATTAAAAGCCTATATGCAAGACGATGAAGTCATGTTATTATATAACAGAAGCTCTAATCCAAAGAAAAAGGGCTTAATTTTGGCAAACAGTGTAGGCGTGATTGACAAAGATTATTATGGAAATGTAGATAATGATGGACATATTATGTTTGCATTTTATAATATAAAGGACGAAGATGTATACATAAAAAAAGGTGAGTGCATAGGACAAGCTATTTTTCAAAAATATTTGATGACAGATGGCGATAAAGCAACAGGAATTAGAAGTGGTGGTTTTGGCTCAACAAGTCATTAAATTATGTTATTTTAAAATCCCGTAAATAGCTTAAATGATTGGGAAAATTGCGGTTTCCAACAAAGAACATGCAAGAAAAAATAAGAAAAAATTTAGGAAAAGCCTTTGACTTTTACCAAGTTTTGTAGTATAATAAATATGGTAAAAAAATCCAATAAAGTTATATCGTATAGACATAACTTTATAATATTTTTTTCTGAAAATCTGAGAGGAGTGGGCTAATATGTTTAGTGTAGGAGATAAAATTGTATACCCAATGCATGGAGCAGGGACAATAGACTCAATTGAGGAAAAGGACATTTTAGGAGAAAAACAATCTTATTATATTTTGAAAATGCCAGGGGAAGTTAAAGTTATGATACCAACAGCGAAGGCAGAAGAAGTAGGCGTAAGAAATATTATTGATAAACAATCAGCAGAAAAAGTAATTGGAATCCTAGAACAAGATGAAACTGAAATGGATAAAAATTGGAATAAACGATATAGAGATAATATGGAAAAAATGAAAAGTGGAGACATATATGAAGTTGCAGATGTTGTTAGAAACTTAAGTTTTAAACAAAAGCAGAAGGGACTTTCAACAGGAGAGAAAAAAATGTTAAATAATGCTAAACAAATTTTAGTAAGTGAATTGGTTTTGGCAGAACATGCAACGCAAGATGAAATGGAACAATTAATTGAAAACAAAATTAATACATCATATATGACATTTAGAGCAGATGAAATTGACAAAGAAAGTATTGTTAATAAGTTCATACCATTTGATGGCACAGGAACAAACAATTAAAAAGGAAAAATATCAATAGTTCAGGCTTTATCTTATCTCTGACTATTGATATTTTTTTCATTGTAAAACAGAAAGGAAGGATGAAAGTTGGAAAATGAAGAAAATATTTTAGGAACAGAAAAAATAGGAAAATTAATTCAAAAATTTTCAATCCCATGCATTATATCATTGTTAGTAAATTCACTATACAATATTGTTGATCAAATTTTTATTGGATGGGGTGTAGGGTACTTAGGAAATGGAGCAACCAATGTGGTTTTTCCCATTACCATGATAGCACTAGCATTTTCATTGATGTTTGGAGATGGGGCATCTGCATATTTAAGTTTAAAACTAGGTGAAAAGAAAAAAGAAGAGGCAGCGAAAGGGGTTACCAATGGAATCATTCTATCCGTTATCATTGCTTTCGGAATATGTTTTGGAGCATTTGTTTTTCTTCCAAATATATTAGCCATATTTGGATGTACAGAAGCCTTAAAGGAATATGCACTTTCCTATGGATATGTTATTGTACTAGGTTTACCATTTATGATGATTGGAACAACGTTAAATTCTATTATTAGAGCAGATGGAAGTCCTAAATATGCTATGACTTCAATGGTATCAGGTGCAATTTTAAACGTCATATTGGACCCTATTTTTATTTTCGTATTCAAAATGGGAGTGCAAGGTGCAGCTATTGCAACTGTAATTAGCCAGATATTGACCTTTGTATTAAATAGCATGTACCTAAAAAAATTTCAATCTGTACAAATGACAAAGAAGATGTTTCGTGTACAAAAGAATATTGCAAAAAAAGTATCTGCATTGGGAATTAGTAGTTTCATTACACAGATGAGTTTTGTATTTGTAGTAGCAGCAGAAAATAATTTACTAGCAAAATATGGGCAAGAAACGAAATTTGGGTCAGAAATCCCAATTACAGTATTAGGGATTGTTATGAAAATTAACCAAATTTTAAATAGTATTATCATAGGAATTGCAGCAGGGGCACAGCCAATTATAGGGTATAACTATGGAGCACAAAAATTTGATAGGGTAAAACGTACCTTAAAAACAGTTTTAGGACTCAGTGTTGTTATTAGTACCATTGCATTTATTTTATTCCAAACCATACCAGATAAATTAATTGCCATTTTTGGTAATGGTGATGAAAATTACATGGAATTTGCTTGCATGTCTTTTAAAATTTATTTGATGTTATGCATTTGTAATGGAATACAAATTCCATCA
Organism: uncultured Clostridia bacterium; assembly: GCA_947625645.1. Lineage (GTDB taxonomy): Bacteria > Bacillota > Clostridia > TANB77 > CAG-508 > CAG-269. Next base: position 6,732 of record CANQPE010000026.1, read on the forward strand.
GGAATTTTTTTCCAAGCCATTGGAAAAAGTATCAAGAGTGCTATTTTATCTTTGTCAAGACAAATTTTGTTTTTAATTCCAGCTATGATGGTATTGAGTAGTCTATTTGGATTAGTTGGTATCCTATATGCAGGACCAGTTGCAGATGGTTTGGCTTTTATCATTTCAGTAACATTATTGTTTTTAGAAGTCAGAAACTTTGGAAAAGCAAAAACAATTAGTACAGCACTGATAGATGATACAAGTACAGATGACCAATTACAGAAACAAATTATTATTACAGTATCTAGGGAATATGGTTCTGGAGGAAGATATGTTGGCAGATTAGTAGCAGATAAATTGGGAATTAAGTTTTATGATAAAGAATTTATTACAAAATTAGCACGAGAAACAGGATTATCAGAAGAATATATTGAAAGCACAGAACAAAAAAGAGAGACTTTGGAAGGGTTAAACAGTGGATATTCTGTGGGAATGAATGTAGCAGATGAGTTATTTGTAAAAGAAACAGAACTGATTGAAAAGTTAGCAAATCAGGAATCTTGTGTCATAATAGGCAGATGTGCAGATTTTATTTTGAAAAATAGAAATAATGTTATCAAGGTATATATTTATAGTGATATGAAAGACAGAATCAAAAGAGCAGTAGATATTTATGGGCTTCAACCAGAAAAAGCTGAAAAAGAAATTAGAAGGATTGATAAACTAAGAGCAAACCATTATAAATATTATACAGAAAGAGAATGGAAAGACCATAATAATTATGATATTTGCTTAAACAGTGACGTTCTTGGTGTAGAAAAAACGGCTCAAATTATTTGTGATGTTGTAAAAGAAAAAGAGGCAACTTTAGTAGAGGCTTAGATAAAAAAGAAAAACGCAAGTTTCCAAATGAGAGAAACTTGCGTTTTTTGTGTGCCCATTCCCAAATGAAAGGAATTGGTGGGCAGAAGGGTTATTCGAATACAGCCACTATGTCGTAATGGTTTGCATAGACATTATGTAGCAATAATTTCAAGAAAATGTATACACGCTTTTGAAATTTTACTACTTTTATTATATTTTAATTTTAACATATTTTTTTATATTTTGCGATACATTTTAAAAAGCAGAAATAAAAAAAGCACGTCCCAATTAATACCCATTCACATAAAACCTCCTCAAGGCAATGCCTCAAGGAGAGCGATTAGAGATAAAAATTAAATTGATTGTTATTTTAAATCCGATAGCCGAGAAATCCGAAAGATTCGCACATCTTAATGGATGTTCCACTTCTATCACCAAAGTAGTTTTTCAAACATAGATGGTTGCAAACGCTACAGTTTAACCAACGTTCAGCCCTAAAAGGAACGGTAAACTTTATATAGGGCTCTGCAGAATATCTAATGATTTCATTAATGGATATTTTACCATCAATGAATGAATCTAACTGCCGACTGACACAAGGAGGACTAGACTGATAATAGCAATAGCCATCAGAAAAATAGATGTTCAAAATTCCCATCTCAATACTAGACCAAATCATGTCGCATTTTAACTTAAACGATCTTTCTGGTGAGTTATAATAGCCTAATTTGCGTGGTGGATCGTATTGTCCACAATCGTGCCATTCTCCACAATAGGGACAAAGGTATTCTACTGGAATTAAGTTTAAAATTTTTTCTTCTTGTTCCATAACAATTTACCTCCTAGCTGAAAAAGTATTGTTAATATTTTTACCTCTGATCTATACAACACAAAAATACCGAATTTTATTATACTATAAATTTACATAAATGTCAATCATTTCAATATATGAATATTAGAGAAACTGTAGGTTAGTCAATCATATGTCACACTTTTTTGAAAAATATATAGTTTGAACACTCTATATGATTACAACCGATATGAGTTGTTTTTTAATATTTTATTTTTTTAGGACTTTATCGTTGACACAAGTCCTAACCCAGTAAGAATTAATTAAGTACACTTTATAAAAATTTGTATTTTGGACAGCTAAACAAGATATAAAATTATAGATTTAAAAGTAGTAGAATTAAATTTTAGGAGGATTTTATTATGGTAGAGATAACTTATCACCAAGAAGGAGATTATT
>CANQPE010000027.1 GCA_947625645.1 uncultured Clostridia bacterium
TCAAATGTGGAATGTACTATGTGGATCAAAGATGGTTAGGTGGAATGCTTACAAACTTTGAAACAATTAGAGCAAGAGTACAAAGATTAAAAGATTTAGAAACAATGCAAGAAGATGGAACATTTGACATTTTACCAAAAAAAGAAGTTATTTTATTAAGAAAAGAAATGGAAAAACTAGAAAGAAACCTAGGTGGAATCAAAGACATGGAAACATTACCAGGGGTTATATTCCTAGTAGATCCTAAAAAAGAAAGAATTGCAATTTTAGAAGCAAAAAAATTAGATATACCAGTGATTGGGCTAGTAGATACAAATTGCAATCCAGAAGAAGTAGATTATCCAATTCCAGGAAATGATGATGCCATTAGAGCAGTAAAATTAATTGCAGATGTCATGGCAAATGCAGTAATTGAAGGAAGACAAGGAGAAAGTTTTGAAGTTGCAGAGGAGACAGAGCAAGACGTTACAGAAGAAGCAACTGATATGGAACAAGTTGTTGAAGAAACGGCTGAAGAAACAGCTGAATAGAGGAGGTTTTTTGAATGGTTACAGCAAGTTTAGTAAAGGAATTAAGAGAGAAAACAGGTGCAGGTATGATGGACTGCAAAAAAGTGTTGACAGAAACAGATGGTGACATGGAAAAGGCAATAGAACTTTTAAGAGAAAGAGGAATTGCAAAAGCTGCAAAAAAATCAGGTAGAGTAGCAGCAGAAGGACTAGTAGAAGCTTATGTAGCAGAAGATGCAAAATCAGGTGCCGTTGTTGAAGTAAATTCAGAAACAGACTTTGTTGCAAAAAATGAAGAATTTAGAACATTTGTTACCAATGTAGCAAAACAAATATTAGAAACAAATCCAAAAAATGTAGAGGAACTATTAGCACAGCCAGCTACTTTTGAAGCAGGAAAAACGGTACAAGAAGTACTTGTTGAAAAAATTGCAACAATAGGAGAAAATATCAATATTAGAAGGTTTGCTAGATTTGAAGCAGAAGGATTAGTAGAAAAATACATTCATGGAGATGGAAAAATTGCCGTTTTAGTCAACATGAAAAAAGGAACTCCAGAAGTTGCAAAAGATATTTGTATGCAAATTGCTGCAGCAAGACCAGAATATGTAAAAAAAGAAGAAGTACCACAAGAAAGAGTTGACAAAGAAATGGAAATTCTAAAAGTGCAAACGATGAATGAAGGCAAACCAGAAGCCATTGCAGAAAAAATTGTAATGGGAAGAATTGGAAAATTCTATGAAGAAATTTGCTTAGTAGACCAAGCATTTGTCAAAGATCCAAATATGAAGGTATCTGAATTATTAAAACAAAAAGATGCTGAAGTAGAAGCTTTTGCAAGGTTTGAAAAAGGAGAAGGCATTGAGAAAAAAGAAGAAAACTTTGCAGAAGAAGTAATGAACCAGTTAAAATAAAAAGTAATATAAAATCCCTTTTAAAAATTCTAGCGAGAGCTAGTTAACATAGATGGTAAAATACAGAACAAAATATTTTTGTAAAAGGGAGGCAAAATTATGTCAGTTGCAGGAGAGATTCTTATCGGAATTGTAGGAACACTTGCGGTGTTATTGGTTATGACTTGGATATTTATCCAGGTTGTCACACTCAACAAATGGGAAGAAGAGGAGCAGAAAAAGACAAAAGAAACTGACGAAGAAAAGGAACCCTAAATAGGGTTCCTTTTTACCTTTTCAAAATGAGTAGTCCTAAAAATACATATACAAAGCGAAATGCCTTTTTTTCAGAATATTGTGTACGCATTTGACAAATAGCTTCATTAAGGGCACAACGTTTATCTACCAATGTTAAAACAAAACTTTCGCGATATTTAGGAAAAGAAAATGTAATTGGCCACATATGTTTTAGGATAATATCTTTTTCTTTCTCATTTAAATCAAATAATTGGCTAGCATTTTCATAAGCTGTTTTGGGATGGGTAAAAGCATGTAAGCCTTTGCGACCATCTTGCCTTTTTCGCCAATCATACAAGAATAAATCATGTAACATAGCGGCTCTTGCACAAGATATGTAATCAAGATGATGTTTTTTACAAAATTGGTAGCAGTAATAAGAAGCGACCAAGCAATGGTCGAAACATGAAGTTTCATAATGTTGCCTATACAACTTCATCTCTTGTACAGTTTCATTTTTTATGATTTCTGCAATGATTTCAATAAATTCTGTATCTTCATATATTTTTTTCACTAGTTCATCCATATTAATACTCCATTTTTTCGAAAAATTTAGATTTCCATCGCGATTGATTGCTTAGAAATATCATTTCATTTTTCAATCTATTCAATTTCATTATATCATATTTTATAAGAAAAATCTACAAATTCATAAAAATTTAATAAATTCGCAAAAAAGGCTGTACTTTTTCAAAATTTATGATAAAATGAGAAAGATAAATAAAAAAAGGGAGTGAAAGAATTGCAAAAACCAAAATATAAACGTGTTTTATTAAAATTAAGTGGAGAAGCATTAGCAGGAGAACAAAAGACAGGTGTTGATGTAGAAACGGTTGGAAAAATTTGTGATAAAATTAAAGAAGTAGTAGAAATGGGAGTAGAAGTAGCCATTGTTGTAGGCGGAGGAAATTTCTGGAGAGGAAGAAATGGACATCAAATGGAAAGAGCCACTGCGGACTATATGGGAATGTTAGCAACAGGGATGAATGGATTAGCGTTGCAAGATGCCTTAGAAACCAGAGGAATTCATTCAAGAGTGCAAACTGCAATTGAAATGCGTGAAATTGCAGAACCTTTTATTATTCGAAAAGCAGAAAAACATTTAGCAAGAGGAAGAGTGGTTATTTTTTCCTGTGGTACAGGACATCCATATTTTACAACAGATACAGCAGCTGTACTAAGAGCTACAGAAATCAATGCAGATATCATCTTGCTAGGAAAAGCAATAGATGCTGTATATTCAGCAGATCCAAAGTTAGATAAAACTGCAACAAAATATGATAAAATTTCGTATTTAGAAGTCTTAGAAAAAGATTTGAAAGTTATGGATGCAACAGCAACAGCATTGTGCAGAGATAACAACATACCATTATTGGTGTTTGGAATCGCAGACCCAGAAAATATTATAAGGGCTGTGAGAGGAGAAAATATAGGGACATTAGTAAAATAGTAAATATAAAATGGGAAAGGAATGTGAAGAACAATGGATTTTTCAAATATGAAAGAAAAGATGGATAAAACCATCAATATATTTGCCGAAAAATTGGCAGAAGTAAGAGCAGGTAGGGCAAACCCTGCCATCTTAAACAAAGTAAAAATAGATTACTATGGGACACCAACACCAATTAACCAAGTGGCAGGTGTTTCTGTGCCAGAAGCAAGATTAATTGTAATACAACCATGGGATGCAAGTATTTTAAAAGAAATTGAAAAAGCAATTTTGGCATCAGATATTGGAATTAATCCAAATAATGATGGAAAAGTCATAAGATTAGCATTTCCTGAATTAAATGAAGAAAGAAGAAAAGAATTAGTGAAGGAAATTAGAAAAATAGCAGAAGATACAAAAGTAGCAATTCGTTCTAGCAGACGTGAAGGAATAGAAGTAGCAAAAGCAGAGCAAAAAGATGGAAATATGACAGAAGACGAACTAAAACAAGCTGAACAAGAAATTCAAAAAATAACGGATAAAAATATTGAAGAAATTGATAAAATGTTAGCAGATAAAGAAAAAGAAATTATGTCTGTATAAGAAGTGGAAGGAACTAGTTATGGAGTTTAAAACAGAATTAGAAAAATATCAAGAAAAGATTAACAAAGAACTAGAAAAAAATCTTAGAAAAAAGCCATGTTTGGAACAAGTTTTAAACCAATCCATGGAGTATAGTCTCATGGCAGGTGGAAAAAGACTAAGACCAATACTGGTTTTAGCAACTTATGAGCTTTTGAGTAAAGAATCAAATGAAAAAGTGTGTATGCCATATGCAGTGGCAATTGAAATGGTACATAATTTTTCTTTGATTCATGATGATTTGCCAGGAATTGATAATGATGATTTTAGACATGGAAAACCAACGAACCATAAACAATTTAATGAAGCAACTGCTATTTTAGCAGGAGATGGATTATTGAATAATGCGTATATGGTAATGAGCCAAGATATTCAAGAAACAAAAAATCCGGAAGAATTGCAAGCAAAAACGCGAATCTTTTGTGAATTTTCAAGTGCAGTTGATAGGATGATAGCTGGAGAATATATAGATACAGAATGTGAAGGAAAAAGAATTACCATAGAGGAATTGGAATATATTCATCAGAATAAAACAGGAGCATTGCTTACATTATGTGTAAGAATGGGGGCTATTCTTGCAAAATGTGAAGAAGAAGATTTAAAAAATATAACGAAGTATTCCGAAAAAATTGGGTTAGCATTTCAAGTAAAAGATGACATTTTATCAGAAGAAGGGGATAGTAAAGAATTAGGTAAGCCAGTGGGAAATGATAAAGAAAGACAAAAATGTACTTATGTATCACAGTATGGGTTAGCAGGGGCAAAAGATATTTTAGAAACATTAACAGAAGAAGCAGTCAAATGTTTAGATAAATATGGTGAAAAAGCTACTTTTTTAAAACAGTTGGCAATATATATTGCAAATAGGAGGAAATAAGATGGAAAGTGAAACGCAAAACTTGCCAAAACATATTGCGATTATTATGGATGGCAATAGAAGATGGGCAAAAGCAAAGGGGAAACCAGTAGCTTTTGGACACAAAGAAGGCGCAAAAGTATTAGAAAACATTGTTAGGTATGCCAACAAAATTGGAATCAAACATATTACAGTATATGCTTTTTCAACAGAAAACTGGAAAAGGGCAGAAGAAGAAGTTTCTGCACTAATGGGATTGTTTCAAAGCTATTTAGATGATTATAGTAAACGTGCAGATTCAGAAAATATAAAAGTAAAAATTATAGGCAATCGAGAAGGACTATCAGAAAGAATGAAAAGCAGTATCAACACGTGTATGGAACGTACAAAAGACAATACGGGAATTGTGTTTAATATTGCTTTAAACTATGGAGGAAGAGAAGAACTAATACAAGCAATGACTAAAATTGCAGAGAAAGTAAAACAAGGAATTCTTGCTCCACAACAAATTACAGAAAAGGAAATTGAAAATAACTTATACACAGTAGGGCAACCAGACCCAGACTTACTAATTCGTACCAGTGGAGAATTGCGTTTGAGCAATTTCTTACCATGGCAACTATCCTATACAGAATTTATATTTGTAGAAAAAAATTGGCCAGATTTTACAGAAAAAGATTTAGATGAAGCAATTGCAGAGTATCAAAAAAGAACGAGAAAATTTGGAGCGAACTAAAGAAAGGAGTAGCTATATGGATATAAAAAGGGTAACGTCAAGTTTATTGGGATTTCCTTTAGTGCTTATCATTTTTCTAATTGGGAATAAATATATTGTAGATGTATTATTAGCAGTTGTAGCTATGCTTGCAATTGATGAATATTTTAATGCAATATCTAAAATATGTAAACCCATTCGATGGGTAGGGTACGTCAGTTGCCTTAGTATATGCTTTATTCATCTCGTTCTACAAGCAAGTCTTAATATTATTGTAACATTATCTGTTCCAGCTATTTTAATGATTTTGTTTTCTTCTATCATTGCGACAGATATGAAAATTACATTCAAAGATGTGGCGTATACATTTTTGGGAATATTCTACATTGTATTTTTTATGATGTTTATTGCATTTATTAATGGAATGCCAGATGGAAAAATACTTATTTGGTATGCAATCTTTGCTGCTTGGGGGACAGATATTTTTGCTTATTTTATAGGAAGAAAATTTGGAAATCATAAATTTAGCAAGGTCAGTCCTAAGAAATCAATAGAAGGATGTGTAGCTGGAACAATAGGGGCAGTTAGTATGATGCTGATTTATACCTATTTTGCCAATCAGTATTGGGATATGAATTATTCATATACATATATTACAATTATAGGGGTTATCCTAAGTCTTATAGGGCAAATAGGAGATTTTTCTGCATCTAGTATAAAAAGGTATGTAGGAATCAAAGATTACAGTCATTTGATTCCAGGACATGGAGGTATGCTGGATAGAATTGATAGTTTATTATTTTTAGCACCATTTGCATTTGCATTTTTTACATTTATGTAAAGGAGGCTATAGATTGATTTCATTTTTGATATCAGCACTAAAAATTATTTGTTTATTAGGGTTTCTTATTTTGATTCACGAAGCAGGACACCTTTTAGTGGCTAAGCTTTGTAAAGTAAAAGTCAATGAATTTGCGATTGGATTTGGCCCAACGATATTTCAAAAACAAGGGAAAGAAACCAAATATGCGATACGACTGGTTCCATTGGGAGGATTTTGCAGTATGGAAGGAGAGGAACAAAGGTCAGAAACAAAGGGATCCTTTTCTGAGGCAAGTATTCCCAAAAGATTAGCCATTGTAGTAGCAGGAGCGACAGTCAATATTCTTTTTGGGTTGATTGTCTATTTTACGTTAATGGCTTTTACTGGAAATTATATTACAAATGTTGTAGACAGTACCATAGAAGGATATGTAGCACAAGAAATTGAATTGCAACGAGGAGATAAATTGGTTGAAATAGAAGGACATAAAATAAAAAACCAATATGACCTAAAAACATTTTTAAACAAAAGTGAAGGAAGGCAAATTCATTTAAAGATTGACAGACAAGGAGAAGTGAAAGAATATACTATTCAACCAACAGAAGTACAAAATAAATATACGGGAATGTATCTAGATGAAACTTGCAAAATTGTTACAGTTGAAAAAGAGAGTCCTGCTGAAAAACAAGGCGTTAAAGCAAATGATACATTATTAGAAATTAATCATGAAGCAATAGAAGGCAACTTAGAAAAGGCTATACAAAAAATTCAGCAAAAAGGTCAGGGAACCATTTTATTAACGGTGGCACGTGGAAATCAAAAAGTAGATATTGAGTTAACACCAAGTTATGTATCTTCCTATTATTTAGGAGTTACTTTGCAACCGGCGGAAGAGACTTTTATCAATCATATACAGTATGCGACGATGGAAACAAAGACGTTTGCACTATCCATTATGGATAATTTGAAACAACTTTTCACAGGAAAAGTAGGCGTTGATCAGATGATGGGACCAGTAGGAATTTCAGAAGTAGTAGCTAAAACAGACGGATTCCAAGAATTTATCTATATGTTAGCCCTTATTTCTTTGTCATTGGGGGTAACCAATTTGCTACCAATTCCAGCTTTAGATGGGGGGAAGGTACTAATTCTGTTAATAGAAGCTATTCGAAGAAAACCATTGAAGCAGGAAACAGAAATTAATATACAATTATTAGGATTTTCTATTCTCATTGCACTATCTATTTATATCACATATCACGATATACTACGTATTTTCTAAAAGCAAGCAAAAACCATTTTGGAAAAAACTTACAAAAGTGTCCGAATCCTTGAGAAAAAAGGGATTGAGCACTTTTAATTTTGCCGTTAAAAAACAAATGAAAAAAAATAAAATTTTTTTTAAAAAAAGTGTTGACAAAGTAAAAAAAACAAAGTATAATATAAATTGTCACTGCGCAAAAGCAGAGACAAGAACATTGAAAAATAAACAATAAAATATCCTTTAGAGAAATAAACCGAAGCGGTGCTAAAAAAAGTACCGAACAAGTAAATTTTTTAAAAATTTTTTTGTAAA
>CANQPE010000028.1 GCA_947625645.1 uncultured Clostridia bacterium
CTGACAAGTTATCCACGTGAGCATGTAAATATCGTGTTCCTGTTTCATCCTTCAAACTCTGAACCGTAGACGCAGAGTGCTGTCCATCGGTTACAGATAAGTTTACGGTAGTATTCACCGTAAACTATTTAAGTAATTTATCATTAAAAAATATAAAAACAGATACCAAAATGTTAACATTTTGGTATCTGAAATCATAAAATTCAATCTTATAGCTTCTGTTAATTGCAGCCACAGTTTTGGTCAAGAGGTTTCATGTCATTCATATAGAATTTCTTTTGAGCTAATTTGTCTTGAACACCACGAAGTGCTTCACCAAATCTTTGGAAGTGAACCACTTCTCTTTGTCTCAAATAACGAAGTGGGTCAAGAACATCAGGATTATCGCGACATAAGTTAATTAATTTTTCATAAGTTGCTCTTGCTTTTTGTTCGGCAGCTAAGTCTTCTTGCAAATTAGCAATTGGGTCACCTTTACATGCAATATAGGCAGCGGTAAACGGTACACCAGCAGCAGAAGATGGATATACGTCAAGTCCATGGTCAGTATAATAAGGTGCTAAACCTGCCTTTTCAATCTCTTCAATAGAAGCATCTTTCGTTAATTGATGAACAATAGAACCAACCATTTCTAAATGGGCTAATTCTTCTGTACCAATATCATTTAAGATAGCCTTTGAATTTTGGTCAGGCATACCAAATCTTTGAGATAAATATCGTAAAGAAGCGGCTAATTCTCCATCAGGACCACCATATTGAGAAATAATTACTTTTGCAAGCTTTGGATCTGTGCATTTGATATTAACAGGATGTTGTAAAGTTTTTGTATACGTCCACATTAGTAATTCCCCCTTTCCCAAGGCCATGGCTCTTCTAGCCATCTCCATTTATTACATGGATAATTGATGGTTAAAGGTCCAAAAGCCTTTTGATATTGGTCTTTTAACTCGTCAACTTCTTTGCAATATTTGTTGTGCAAGCAAAGTGCTTTTTGGTCATCTGGATGTGTGTCTAAATATAAAGCAAGTTCAACAATTGCAAAATCTAGGGAACGAATTTGGTTTATCATTTCACGTCTTGTGTCACATTCATCGTAGTCATTGTTGGATGTCATAACTGGCATTGCATCTGTATTATCAGAATCATAATGATATCCGCAATTACAATTTCTATTTTCCTCTACATTCATTGATTGCACCCCTTTCCAATAGTATTTGTTGCCGCAATATATTGTTGTTCTTCCATATCTTGGCAAGGCATATAAGGACTAACAAGTTCTGGGAAAATAGTTCCCATTTTTAAACCGATACATGGTTTAAACGTCTTATCCATATATTGGATTGGTACATAACTTTGTGCAAGCATAGGGTTTTCAGGAAATACACTTTTCTCTTCGTCGAACCCACAACCACAACTGTCAAAATCATCTTCATAAGATTGGACTTGAGAACATTTCGTTTCTAACATGTCATTTGCTGAATTTGTCATTTCATTTTGATAGTTGTTGTTCATACAGTAACATTTTCGTCTAAACATTTGAATTCCTCCTTTTAATGACATTATATGCGGAAAAACGAAAAAACGCGACATTTTTTTGGAAGAATTGGGAGAAGTGTTAATGATTTTTATTGACAGGATACATAAAATATGGTACATTAGATTTGATAACTGTAGCATCTCCTGTAGGTAACAGTGAAGGAATTTTAATAGCGTAACTATTAATAAAACAACACAAGTCAATTGACAGACAGGGAGGAAGAAAATGAAAAAAAGAAGCAAGGTTTCAAAGCAAGTAATTACCACAATATTAATTTGGCAAGAAGTGGTTATCGGAGGCATGATATTTATTATTGTATTATTGGAAGGCATTTTAAATCGGTCTGTGAGAGAGACGATTGCATCATTGATTTTCATGTTTGTTATGATGGAGGGACTTATATATTTACTCAGACCAGCATTACAAGAATCAATTGAAGCGGATGAACAAGCTAAAACGAGCAGGAAATATGTTCAACAAAAGCTATCAAAAATGCATTGGGTAGAAGTGATTCCCATTAAAGATGAATCAGAGCATGAACATTTTTTGATCAAAGAACTACCAAAAAGAGCTAAGTTTTATGCCTATGTTAAAGAAAATAATGTTGTTATTTTTATCAGATTTAATGATGAAGATGCCCTAATCTTTTATCATGAACTTGCTGCAGAAGATTTTACAACATTTTATAGAGTTTAATTTTCATTTTTGTTAGGAACGAATGAGAGTCCGTTATGGGCTCTCATTGTATTTCCTTAAAAGACTAACAACAGAATATGAAAAAATACAATAAAATTAAAAATATATAGGAAAGTCTTGTAAAAACTGGAAATTGTGATAAAATATACGTGTAGACTTTTCTAACCAGATTTGTGCCTTAGGAAGGAATGAGATAAAAATGGAAGAAATGATTTTTCAAATTGCTCGAAAAATAGAACAGGTAGGAGGACGATTGTATCTAGTAGGAGGAGCAGTAAGAGATCAATTTTTGAAAGTAAAAAGAAACGACCAAGATTACTGTGTAGTAGGAATGACGGCACAAGAATTTCAAACCACGTTTCCACAAGCGTTTATCCGAGGAAAGGCTTTTGAAGTTTTTGAATTAGAAGGAAACGAGTTTGCTATGGCAAGATTAGAAACAAAAACGGGAAAAGGGCATAAAGCATTTCAAATAAAAACAGGAAAACAGATAACAATAGAAGAAGATTTAGCCAGAAGAGATATTACCATAAATAGCATGGCACAGGATGTTTTGACAGGAGAATTGATTGACCCATTTCATGGAAAAGAAGATATCGAATGTAAAGTAATAAGGGCAACGACAGAAAAATTTAAAGAAGACCCTTTGCGTGTATACAGAGTGGCAAGGTTTGCAGCACAATGGGAAAATTTTACAGTAGAAGAAAATACCATCCAAATGATGCATTTATTAAAAGAAGAATTAGAAAGTTTACCAAAGGAAAGAGTATTCAAAGAATTTGAAAAAGCACTTGTCACAAACAAGCCATCAATTTTTTTTGAAATATTAAGACAAGCAGATGTACTAGATGTGCATTTTGCACCAATTGCCAAGTTAATTGGTGCCTTGCAACCAGCCAAATATCATCCAGAAGGAGATGCTTACCATCATACAATGATGGTATTAGATGCCAGTGTACAGTATACAAAAGCACCTGAAATACGCTATGCAGCTTTAGTGCATGATTTAGGAAAAGGAGCAACACCCAAAGAGCAATATCCACATCATTATCACCATGAAGTATTGGGCGTTCCAATTGTGAGTGAACTTTCTCGAAATTTAGGTATTCCTAACACGTGGAAAAAATGCGGACAAACAGCTTGTAGAGAGCATATGCGTGGAGGAATTTTTAATCAAATGAAGCCAACCAAAAAGGTGGAATTTATTGAAAGAATTGCAAAAAGCTATTTAGGATTACATGGATTGCAAATTGTTGTGAATTGTGATAAAGGAACAAGAAATGGGCAAGTTGCGCAATTTGAAAGAATAGGGGAGAGGTGCATCAAGGAAGTTACAGGAGAAATGATAAGCAAAAAATACGGAATACAAGAAGGAATTGCCTTAGGAAAAAAATTACATGAGGAGAGAGTCAAATGGATGAAGCAAGAATGAAACAAGAATTAATTAAACTAGCAGATACAAAATATAGAGAGTTTCATAAAAATTTATGTCCAACAATGCATCATGAAATGCTTGGTGTTAGAATACCGTCCTTAAGAAACTATGCCAAAGCGTTATTAAAAGAACAAAAGGCAAACCAATTGCTAGAAATGATAGGTAACGAATATTATGAGGAAATTATGCTAAAAGGGATGGTCATTGGGCTTAGCAAAGAAGAAACATTACAAACGGTACAAAAACGAATAGAAAATTTTGTGCCCCAAATAGATAATTGGGCAGTATGTGATACTTTTTGCGCAGGGTTAAAAATAACAAAACAATATAAAAAAGAAATGTGGGCATTTATACAACCATATCTAACAGCAGACGAAGAATTTAGCGTGCGTTTTGGAGTCGTTATGCTATTAGATTATTATGTAGAAGAACCATATTTACCGCATATTTTTAACATTTTGGATGATATGTATATGCAAAATCTAAAACAGCCATATTATGTTCAAATGGCAGTAGCATGGTTACTTGCAGAATGTTTAACGAAGGCTTATGAGAAAACAGAGCAATACTTAAAAGAAACAAAAATAGATGAATTTACATTTCGTAAAACAGTTCAAAAAGCAAGAGAATCCTTTCGTATAACAAAAGAACAAAAAGAAAACTTAAAAAAATTACAAAAACCCATTTGCTAAAATTCAAATTTGTGATATAGTATATATAGTTTAAGAATCGAAAGAAGGAATTTGTTTGTGAAACACCCACAAATATAAGATGTACCTTAGAAAGGAAAGTATATGAAACATAGAAAAGAACCACAAAATATATCAAGAATGGAAATAGAAAAAAAGAAAAAAAGGATTTTAACCGTATTTTTTGCAATCATAGCAGTGATTGTGGTAATGATTATTGCTTATATAGCTAATGATTTTATTATTTTAGAAAATTACAAAACAACCAATCTTGTAATCAATAATCGCAATGTGACAGAGTACTTAAAAGGAGAAATTTACATACAAGATGAAATGATTTATTTATCAAAACAAGACCTAGGAAACTTTTTTGACCAATATATTTATGAAGATACAGAAACAGAAAAAATGATTACGACAAACAATAAAAAAATAGCAGAGATAGGGTTTGAAAAGAATGAAATCAATATTAACGGTTCAGATAAAAAAACAAATGCCCATGCTATCAGAAAAGATGATACTATTTATTTACCACTTGAAGAATTAAAAGATGTCTATGATATTGAAATTACACATATTAAAGATAACAATGTGTTAGTGATAGATTCTGTCACAAGAGAGCAAATTAAGGCTGTTGTAAATGGAAATGTTGCGGTAAAATCTTCTAAAAATTTTATTGCCAGAACAGTTGACAGAGTCAAAAAAGGGGAATGTGTCATTGTCATTGAAAAAAGCGAAGATGGGTATGCAAGAATCCGTACAGAAAATGGAAAAATAGGGTATATCAAAACAAAAAAATTAGCCAATGAAATTACGGCGCGTCAAAATATGGAGGAAGAAAAACAGATAGAACAAAAAGTCAATCTTGTATGGGATTATTATTCACAAGTAGCCACTGCCCCAGATAGAACAGGAACAAATATTGACGGAGTTAATGTCGTTTCACCAGCGTTTTTTAGCATTAATGAAGAAGGAAAATTGGTTGAAAATATTGGAACAAGAGGACAAGCATACCTAGATTGGGCACATAGCAATAATTGTAAAGTATGGCCAATGTTACAAAATGCTGGGGATGGCATGATGAAAGTGACTTCTAATATTATGAACCATTATGAAAAAAGAAAAGAATTAATAGAATCTATTGTGAACACGTGTATTAAGTATAAATTAGATGGAATTAACTTAGATTTTGAAAACATGAAAAAAGAAGACAAAGACTTATATTCTAGATTTATTATAGAATTAATGCCAAGAATGAAAGAATTAGGACTAGTATTATCTGTTGATGTAACAGCGCCTGATGGTAGCGATACATGGTCATTGTGTTTTGATAGGCATGTCATTGGAGATGTGGCAGATTATATTATCTTTATGGCTTATGATGAATATGGAGCTTCTAGTGACAAAGCAGGTACAACAGCTGGGTTTAATTGGGTAGAACTAAGTTTAATGAAATTTTTAGAGACAGAAGAAATTAAGAGTGATAAAATTATTTTAGCTGTGCCACTCTATACAAGGTTATGGACAGAGAACAGTAATGGAGAACTTGTAAAGCAACCTGAGGTTGTATCTATGAAGGATATTGACAGTACCATTCCAAATGGTGTACAAAAAACTTGGGATGACTCATTAAAGCAAAATTATGTAGAATATCAAGAAGGAAGCAACACGAAAAAAATGTGGATAGAAGATATTGAATCTCTAAAAGCAAAGATAAGTTTAATTTCTCAATATCAATTGGGTGGACTTGCTTCTTGGGAAAAAGGTATGGAAATAGATGAAGTTTGGAAAATTTTTAAGGAAGCTTTACAGTAACAGGAGGTATTATAATATATGCAAAATGAGAATGTATACTATTCAACAGACGAATTTCAAAATAACACAGATGAACAGTTAATATCTCAAATTAATGAGGGGAATGAGCAGGCACTTACGTATTTATTAAACCGATATAAACCATTGGTAAATCATAAAGTTAGCAAATATTTTATGGTAGGTGCCGAAAAAGAGGATATTATACAAGAGGGAATGATAGGGCTATTTAAGGCAATACGAAATTTTGACAATGAAAAGCAAAATAGCTTTAAGACATTTGCCAATATTTGTGTAGAAAGACAGTTAATTACGGCGATAAAAACATCAACAAGGCAAAAACATGTGCCTTTAAATTCCTATGTATCTTTAAATGTGGCAGCTTATGCGAGTGAAGATGATAGTATTGATTTAATGGAGACATATGACAATAAGTTAATAGAAGATCCATTAGAAATGATGATGAAAAAAGAATTTTACCGTGAAGTAAGAACCACCATACAAGACAGTTTGAGTAAATTTGAAAAACAGGTGTTAGACCGATTTATACAAGGAGAAAGTTATGAAGTCATTGCTCAAAAGGTGGATGCACCAGTAAAATCAGTTGATAATGCCATTCAGAGAATTCGAAAAAAAGCCATCAAAAAAATGTCCGACTTGTAAGTCGGACATTTTTGGATAGGACAAGTCAAAGTACAAAAAAATCAACCAGTTTCTTTCTGATTGATTTTGTATCTATCTGTTCTATAAAAAGTTCGAACAGAAACGTCGTTGGAGCCTTTAACGGGAATTGAACCCGTGACCTCAGCCTTACCAAGGCTGCACTCTACCAACTGAGCTATAAAGGCA
>CANQPE010000029.1 GCA_947625645.1 uncultured Clostridia bacterium
TTTGTAGGCAAAGTAGACAGTGGCGAAAAGCCTACCGAAAGTATCTCCTATTTCAGACAGATAGGAGCAGACGTAAAAAGTATTGCTATTTGACATAAACAAAATGCTGAGGACGGATAGCGCACCCCACGAAAAAGGTTACGTTATCTTACCTCAGCAAAGGGTGTGCCAATGGAATGGAGGGGACATGATGGAACTGGTGAGAGTCCAGCGGAACGAGAAGCAGTTCAAAAAAGCAGCTGGTGTGGGAAATGATGTGCTCAGTGTAACAGAAATGTTAAACTATGAGAGAAAGAACTATAGCGAATTAGGGAAATATGTGGAATGTATGTCGCATCATTTTTCAACGGACAGCAAAAAGAAAGTTTGGTAATGGGAATTGAAAAAACAGCCGGAGTGGTATATAGTATAGATGTGGCAGATCCGTTACGTCATTGGTGAGCTATTACCTGTTAAATCCTACAGTAAATTTACACTGCTCCCAATTTTCTTGTAAGATGGAAGATTATGGAGTATGATAAAAACAATATATAGGGAACATCATGATGCAAAGGAGAAAGAGATATGAAAATTATTGTAACAGTTCGCTTGTTTTTAGATAGATTATCTCCGCTGACAAGAAGAGTAGTTAATATAATACTAATTCTTTGTATTACGGTAGCAACCTTTTTAATGTTATTTAATTACATGTTACCATGGTTGCGAGGAAACAGTCAGTTTCAAAGTATGACTACTGCAGAGATAATAGCGACCTTGGCAATGGTGGTAACAATCGTTTTGGCGAGCATAAATCTTATATCTTCGAGTATGAATAAAAGGTATTCATCTAAGAAGCAATTGCATTTAGAAGTAACAGTCAGTGGTGAAAGTGCTATAATTACTAGTTCTATCGAAAATAAGGGTAGCGATAGGATAACGCCCAAGACATTTTATCTATTTATCGATTCGGGAATAGAAAAGCAAAACGACGGAGTAACAATTTTTGATTTCCCTAATATTTTAGTACATGAAGGGAAAGACTTTGACTGTTCATTGGCAAAGGCATGCAAAGCAGGAAGAGTTCAATGTTTGCCGCCAAATTTGCTTACTAGAGAATTTCAAAATACATTTCATGCTTGTTATCAATTAAAGCATATATCGTCAGAATCAGTAAATTTTATTGATCCTGGGGAATCATTTTCTGAAGATGCTATATTCAAGTTACCGAAAGGTGTTTATAGGGTTATTTTGATAGGAACTTCTGTAGAAGCTGATTGCATGTGTGCACATAAAATATTTGTGGTTAACTAAGATTAAGGAGGCAATATATATGAAAGTCATGGCCATTATTGGAAGCGCAAGAAAAGGAAATTCATTTTCAATGGTGCAAAGTGTAAAGGATGCCCTTTTGGGTTCAGATGTTGAATTAGAAGTTGTTCATTTAAAAGACTTATCTATTGGATTTTGCGATGGTTGTTTATCTTGTGATGAAACAGGGAGATGTCATTTGAATGACGATATGAGTTCTATTGTGGAAAAGGTTAAAGATGCGGATGGACTGGTTCTGGCAAGTCCTGCACGCTGGAGTCTATTGTCAGGGCAAATGAAGGTTTTTATGGATCGATTAAATCCGTTAGCATCGATAGAGGCGTTAGCTAATAAAAAGGCAATTATTTTTGCAGTAGGACAAACAAAGGAAGAGGAAGATAGCAGTATTTCAATAGCAGCGGAAAGTATGGTATCTTTTTGCGATAATGCAGGAATTAAGGTAATTGATAAAGTTTTAGCATACGGATGTTTAATGGAAAATGAGGTTGACGAAAAGACCATTAAGAGATGTACAGAAGCAGCAAAGCGTTTAGTAGATTCACTAAAATAGTTGTGCCGAGAGGATTTTACCAATGGAAGATAAATATAGATTAAATACGGCAGCCTTTCATATTACATATGTTTGTACCCATTTTTGCCCAATGTGCTATGCTAGTGAAGCAGGAGATTTTGTTTCTCCGAGAATGCATCCGGATGTTAAACAAGTTAAGTGTGTTCTGAAAAATCTTAGGGATAATGGAATAGAAAATGTATCTTATGTTGGTGGTGACCCTGCGAGGTATCCATATATTTTAGAGACCAGTCAGTATGCGGCAGATTTAGGATTTAAGCAATCAATTCTGTCCAACACACTGGAGTTTGGGGATAAAGCAATTGAGGTGGCTGGTTACATAGATTCATTTGAAGGTACTATTCATAACACAACAGCAGAATTACATGATTCATTTTGCAAAAGACCAGGGGCATATTCCTTACTGTTGAGAAATCTCAAATTCTTTTCAGATTTAGGAAAGAAAATAGGAATAACGATTAATTTAACACCTTTTACATATAATTGCGTTTATACAATTGTGGATAATGTGCTAAAAGCAGGAATTAATGTAAACTATGTGGTTTTTCAGAGGATTATTCCATTTGGTCGAGCAATTAAGTCAAAGAAGTATGAATTGAATTTGCAACAATTGGACATTGCCTTGAGAGATATTTCAAAGATAGAAGATAGAGGTATAGAAATAATTTTTGAAGATCCCTTTCCTATGTGTGCTGTTGATAAGAAATATCAAAAATATATGCATCCATGTGAATGGGGATTGACGAAAGTGTCTGTGGATTATCAAGGGAATCTATCCAGATGCGGTGCAGATCCTAGATGCACTTTAGGTAGTTTATTTGCAGCTTCTCTAACTGAGACATGGAAAAAATCAGATGAGTTGTGTAAATTCCGTAAAAAAGAGTTTTTGCCAGAGAAATGCCATTTATGTCCAATGTTAACTCAATGTGGAGGAGCTTGTCCGATAAGCAGAAGTTCAAATGAGTTTTATTCTGAAGACTATATGTCGTTGCTGAAAGGAGAAAAATGATTGAATATTTGCCATGGTCAAAGAAGGTGTTACAAGATATCTTAAATGATTTTGCTCAAGGACATTTTTCAATTTTAGATTTAGAATTAGGCGGTGAATGTAACTGTAATTGTATCTACTGTGATTCCCCAGATAGAAAAGAGAAGATACTCTATTCTATTGAAATGATAGAAGAGTTTATAGAAAGAGGGAGATTCAAGTGGATATTTATTTGTGGGCTTGGAGAACCAACGTTTAATGAGAATTATAATATACTACTTAAGTTGCTAAAATTGTGCGAAGAAAAGAAGATGAAATGTTCCATTTTTACCAATGCAACAAATATTACAAAAGATTTAAAACACTATATTTATAATGATGTTTTATACATTTTGTTTAAGTACGATTCATTCTTTGACGGAGTAAATAAAAAAATAGTCGGAAATAATTACGTTGGTAGTTATAATGATATTTTTACAGATATGACCAAAATGGTAAAGGTCAAAGATGGCTGTTCAAATATTGCTGCATCAATAGTCCCTACGATTTATAATGAGGATATTCTTGTAGAATTAACGCAAAAATGTATAGAGAGTAACATTTATCCACTTATTGGTTCTTTGGAAAATGCGGGAAAAGCTCAAACAAGTTATGAGACACTAGCGATTACAAAAGAGAAATTGTCATTTTTAAATAGTCAAATTGAACAGCATCTTGGGGAAGAATATAAATTACCTATATGTCCTTCGACTGTTGGTGCCATACATGTCACAAACAAGGGAGATATTGTACTTGATTCAAGAAGCGGATTATCCTGTAGCTGGTTTTGGATGGAGACACCTCATATGATTACATTGGGAAATATTTCAGAGCATAGTGCATATGATAAGATTTGTGAGAGAATTATAGAGTACCGTGAAATTGTTAAAAACAATATAGAAAGTATTACAAATAACTGCATCGATAATGTATTTGGTGGTTGTGGTGGCAATATTGCGGAGTTACTATCCATTGTAAGTAGTTGTAAGTAGTAAATATGAAGAAAATTTATAAACAGAGGTGAAGTATGCATTTAGCTTCAAATTTTACATTCGTGAAGGGGATTGGAAAAGATGGCAAAAGCAAGTTGCTTAGTTTTGATACCGCATTATGTTCTGCTGGTATTGGAAATTATAATGTCGTTCGGGTAAGTAGCATATTACCTCCGAAAGCAGTCAAAAAAAATTCCGTTGAGGTACTCAAAGGTAGTGTACTATATGTAGCTTATGCTACAGCAACGATATACGGGGCTGGCAGAATTGCATCTTCCATATCTGTTGGTATACCTAAATCTCCATCAGAAATTGGCGTAATCATGGAGTATTCAGCACCTAATGATAGAGAAAGCGTTATTGAGTGTAGTAGAGAAATGGTGAAGAAGTCCATGGAATTTAGGGGAATTACCTTAAAAGATATTTTATCCGTTGGTGTTGAGGAAGTACAGGAAGAACAACAATACCTGACCACTTTTGCCGGGATTGTTTTATGGTGATTATTTTGAATTATTATGTGCCAAAGTAACGATTTAGAGGTATTATGAATCATAGCGATAATGACATGGAAGGATATTGAAAAGTTTCGGAAAAGCCTGTAAAATCAATGGTTTCATGGCGAGAAAAGGCGTTTGCTACACCACTACTACACCATTTGAGAAAGAGTTTTGATATGACAAGGTTTATAGTGAATATGTTGTTTTGCGCGGGCAGCTTTTCTTGAGAAAGTTGCCCCCTTTTGCTTTAAGGGGACAAAACACTTTTGACCCCAACAACAAGAAATATCTGTAATAACCATTGCTTTTTGCGGTATAGTAGAGTAAAATAAAGAAAATGATATAATTTAGATAAAATTTTGATAAGGAGTGAAGGCATATGCTGCAGATCAGACCTGTTTCCGATTTGAGAAATAAGTTTCCGGATATTGAGAAGATTGTAAATACGGGTG
>CANQPE010000030.1 GCA_947625645.1 uncultured Clostridia bacterium
AATTATATCATGAAATAATTGTTATATAAAGGTTTATGGGTAACCTTTTAAAAACCTAAATATATTATACAAGGAATATGAAAAATTATGAATTTAATCTCATGGAATGTAAATGGAATCCGAGCATGTGTTAATAAAGGGTTTATCGAATTTTTTAAAGAGGTAGAAGCAGATATTTTTTGTATCCAAGAAACTAAATGTCAGCCAGAACAAGTAGACTTACAATTTGAAGGCTATGAAGCCTATTATTACAGTGCGGAGCGTAAAGGGTATTCTGGTACGGCAATCTATACAAAAATAAAACCCAAAAGTGTTACGTATGGAATAGGAATAGAAGAACATGACAAAGAAGGAAGAGTCATTACGCTTGAATTTGACAATTATTACCTTGTGACCATTTATACACCAAATGCCAAAAGAGAATTAGAAAGATTAGCGTACAGGCAAGTGTGGGAAGACGAAATCAGAAGATATTTATTAAAACTAGATAGCAAAAAGCCAGTTATTATGTGCGGGGATTTGAATGTGGCCCATCAAGAAATTGATTTAAAGAATCCAAAATCTAATCGAGGAAATGCAGGCTTTACAGATGAAGAAAGAGGAAAAATGACAGAACTTTTACAAGCAGGTTTTGTTGACACCTATCGTTATTTATATCCCAATCAGGAAGAGGCATATACATGGTGGTCCTACATGGGACGTGCCAGAGAGAAAAACATTGGTTGGAGAATAGACTATTTTATTGTATCAGATAAAATAAAAACGCAAATAAAAGAAGCAACCATATATTCAGAAGTTTATGGAAGTGACCACTGCCCAGTGGGATTAGAAATAGAACTATAACAAGAAAATAGTATAGAGAGAAAGGAAAGGGATGAAAAGGATGGAAGAAATTAGGAGTAATTGGAAAAAATGGTTTTCATGGTTTTTGTTAATTGTCAGTGGAATTTTAGTATATAAAGTTGTTGATAATTTTGGGAATATACAAGAATGGTTTGGAACATTTTTCCGTGTATTACGACCATTCATTGCAGGAATTTTTATAGCGTATATTTTGATTTTACCATCGCGTTCAATTGAAAAAGCATATAGAACTAGTAAAAAGCAATTAATAGCAAAACATGCTAGAGGACTCAGCGTATTGACAACTTATGTCATAGCCTTATTAATTGTTATGATTGTGATTAATGTCATTTTTCCAATATTGAGGGACAGTGTAGTAGAGCTATTTTCCAATATACAAGGGTATTACGAAACAGCTGTACAGGCAATTAATGAATTACCAGAAGATTCATTTTTGAAAAGCGATATAGCTATGAGCATTGTAGAACGCATTCAACAGATTAACGTTCCAGAATTGTTAAGCATAAGCAATGAGAAAATATTAGAATATGTACAGAATTTATTTAATGTATTTTTAGCAATATTTGATGTATTTGTCTCAATTATTGTATCCATATACATTTTACTACAAAGAGAATCCATCATTGAATTTTTTAGAAAATTAGGAAAAAGAATATTAAGAGAAGAAACCTATGAACACTTAGACAAGTACTTTGGGCAAGCCAATGAACTATTTTTCAAATTTATAGGAAGTCAAGTAATAGATGCAATTGTAATAGGCATATTAACAACAGTAGCCATGAGCATAATAGGGGTAAAATATGCACCATTATTAGGATTTATGATAGGACTCTTTAACATCATACCATACATTGGAGCCATCATAGCCGTTCTGATAGCAATTATTATAACCTTCATCACAGGAGGATTGGGGCAAACTTTTGCTATGGCAGTGATTGTCATCCTATTACAACAAATAGACGCCAACATCATCAATCCGAAAATCATAGGAAACTCCTTAAAAATAAGTCCATTACTAGTCATCTTTTCAGTCACCATCGGAGGAGCCTACTTTGGCATTATGGGAATGTTCTTAGCAGTGCCAGTCGCAGCTGTCATCAAACTCATCATGGAAGACTTCGTATCCCAATAGGGACAATTAGGGACAAGCAGGGACAATCAGGGACGGTTCTTTTTTGTCCTTTTAGGACAAAAAAGAACCGTCCCTGATTGTCCCTTGTCTTTGAAAACAAAAAAAGTGTCGTAAAGCAATATACTTTACGACACTTTTTATTGTAACATGTTTTTAGATGAAATTCAATATTTTTAGCAAAATTTTTTAAGTTTCATAATTGAATTACGGTATTATAATAGTTTGCTTTCGGAAGGTTTCTATTTTTAAGGATACTCGCCTCTTCTTACTGGCGCTGTAGCAATCTTATTGCAGTTCTCTCTCAATTTGAGAGATTTTTTTGTCGTAAAGTATATTGCTTTATGACAAAAAAATCAGGGAGAATATGATGGCAGATAACACAAAGAAAACGGGATACAGTGTAACGACATACAAGATAAGATTTTACACCAACCAAACAGAATATTTGAAGTTAACACAAGAAATCTATAATGAAATCATAGAAGCCTATTACAATTTGCTTTTTCGATATACAGAGTTACTAGCATTATCCACACAAAAATGTTTAAGAGAGCTTGAAAAGCTAACAATAATCGGTATAACAGGAGAAAAGCCAGCAGAATATTTTGAACAAAATGCACCAACAGAACTAAGAAGAGCAGCTATTAATCAAGCAATTGGTTTAGTAAAATCGTATTTTGAGCTTTTAAAGATGTCTGAAGAAAATGAAAAATTTCAGTCACCCAATAAAGCAACTTCATTTCATTGCTCATTGATTTTGTATAAGGGAATGTATAAAAATGTTGAATCAAATGGCAGCGTTCGTATCAAATTATTTGACGGAAAAAAATGGAGATGGTTTGATGCAAAATTTAAAAACTGGAATTTTCCAGAAGAGGCACAAATTTTATCACCAACCTTAGTCATTCATAAAGACTATGTTATGGCACATATTCCGGTCAGAAGAAAAATAGAAGATGTCACACCAATCAAAGAACGAATGAAACATGAAGAGGTACGAGTATGTGGAATTGCATTTTCTAATACAGATAAAGTAGCTACATGTGTTGTCATAAACAAGACAGGGGAAGTAGTTAAAACATTATTTATATCTGGTGGAAATGAATACAAAAGTTTAATCACAAAACTATTCAATAAGCAAAAAAAGAATATTTTAGAAAATAAAAAATTACAAGAAATCAAGCAAAATCACAAAACGTATCGAGAAAAAGCAAACAGGATTATTAACCATTATGCACATGTCATGAGCAGACAGATTGTAGATTTTTGTATAGAAAATAAAGTAGAAGTAATAGTTACAGCGCTAGCGACAAAAGACAAAGCCTATTATTATACCAAAAGTTCAAAGAGTAGACCAATTTATCTAAGAGAAAAAATAACAGAGTTTATAATTTACAAAGCATATAGAGAAGGCATCCTTTCTACAACAGTTTTAAGAAAAGACAAAGCGAGCAAATGTTACAAATGCAGTGGAGCAATAAAAAGTAGAAAGTTAAAAACATATTGTGAAAATGGGCATCAATTGGACTACTATTTTAATTATGCAATAAATGTGGCATTAGAAATTTTAAAAAAATATGAAAATAAAGCCTAGATGGAAACATGTAGGTAAGTGCATTAACTATAGGTTAGTGCATTGGTGTTGAATATCGCAATTCTATGCTGAAAAAGTATAGATAAAGAATTAAAAATATTCAAAGGCAGTAAAATCCAAAAATGAATAGGGGACGAAAATGAACACGATAAGAAAATATAGAAATGTC
>CANQPE010000031.1 GCA_947625645.1 uncultured Clostridia bacterium
GAAATCCTAGCAAATTACAAGCAGGGCCATTCTGTCTTGACAATGAAAAACCAGATACAACTGCTCCATTACTTGAAGCAACTACCAACACACTTAAAGTAACGTTTAAACAATCTGACACTCGTTCCGGAATTAAAGGTGAGACAAAACAATGCAGATATAAAGTAGACGGTGGAAATTGGTCAGATTGGGTAACGTGTAGTTCGAATACATATACATACGACTATAACTCAGGTATTAGATATGGAATTAATTATATTGTACAAACAAAAGTAGAAGACATTGCAGGAAATGGATTTGCAGAATCATTAGAAGCGAAAAAAACAACATTAGATATAGAATCACCTAGCTTTAGTGCAGACACAACAGGATGGACGAATCAAGACATTAAGGTAACAATTAATTATCCGGAAACTGCAGGAGCAACATTAACGAGACAATATAAAATAGATGGTGGTAACTGGAATAATGTAAATGGAACAAAGTTTGAGTATACCTGTAAAAAGAATGAAACTATATATGCACAGCAAATTGATTCAAGTAATCAAGGAACAGACAGAGCTAACAGTATAGAGATAAAAAACATAGACAAAAGCAATCCTACAATAACAAATGTAGTAGCAAGTGAAGTAGGACCAACCACAGTAAAGTTAACTGTTACAGCATCTGACACAATCAGTGGAATTGACACTGACCACAACGGGTATAAATGTTATTTAGGTGATACATTAGTAGGACAGTCAAATAGTAACGTCATAGAGTGTACAGGACTAAAGGAGTATGAAACTAACGCATTGACGGTTAAAGTATTTGACAAAGCTACAAATGTTAATACTGCGACTAATACTGTGAAAACTCTCTGTTCAGGTACCACTAAAACGTGTGAAGAAATTGGTATTGACATGTGGTTCTGTTCGGCTTGTAGTTTATACTTTCAAGGAAATGTCCACTTCCATTGTCCGATTCACCAAGAAATTAAGCATTCGACTAGTGGTTCTTGTGGTAAGGTAGTGGGCGATGGGACTGTTCTCGAGGGGGCTAATTATAAGTGGTCTCATAGGTTAGAGGATTGGGGGTCTCCCAGTTGCGGCACTTGCTTGTTATGTGGACATTTGACGGTAATGTGGGAGTGGGACTATCACTGTAGTGGAATGTGTCCGGTTCACGGTGTTGTGGAAGAGTTTACCTTGTGCGACTCTTGCTACGCTATGTTAGATGAGCCCTTCCCAGTTCTGTGTGTTCGAGAAAAACAAACAATCTGCAAGGAGAAGGTAGTAAGTTATGCTGGAGAACACGCAACATTATGCTCTTCACATCACCTGGCTCCAGGCCACAAATATTGCGAACACAACACTAGTGGTGTTCCTCATAGTTAATGATTCATGTGTGGTGTTGCTGGAGAATTCGTACACGGGACGCAGTACCACAATGCTGTCAACTTAAGAAAATTAAAAACGAAATAGATTACAAACGGGAATGTATGAAAAAGTTACAATGAAAACAGAAAATGAATAGATAGAATTGAATGTTTCAAGAGATAGGTTGAGAAGAATAATACACAAAGAAAAAGAAAATACAGAAGATGAGAAAAAATTATATGACATAATTGTAGAAAAAACAGAAAAAAGTTTGATAGCGATAAAGCCAAATAGGTAAATAGAGAATATAGAATTTACTGTGTAAAATAAAATTTAACTATGATTTAGATACCATGATTTAGAAAATTGTGGTGTCTGTTTTTTATATTTTAATATAAACTATGTAATTTTTTTGTAAATATATTTTTCACCAAATTTTAAAAAATTTGAATCTTTTGAGAGTATAGAAAAAGTTGTGTAAATAATCCTTCCGTGATAAAAAAATATCAAGGAGGGATTTTTACATGAGTAAAAAAGAGAAAAAGAAAAAAATGAAATAGTAGAAGAATTTTTTAGAAAGAATGATCCAAAGAACATTAAGTCAATGAATGATATGTATGCAGCATGGAAAGATTTCTTCGCTCCTGCTTTTCAGAAATTACTAGATGCAGAAATGGAAGCAAAACTAGGATATTCAAAAAATGAAAGAACGAATAATGAAAATTTTCGAAATGGATATTATCAAGAAAGACCAGTGTCAACTGAAATGGAAGATATTCCAATAAAAGTGCCAAGAGACAGAAACGGAGAAATAGAATCAGATTTAGTGCCTAAATATTCTAGAACAGTAAACGGATTTGATGAAAAAGTAATAGCAATGTATGCTTTAGGATTATTGGACAAAGATATACAAAGAAATATGAATGGCAAATCAGTTGTTCGTAGAACCTCTGGTACGACACTGATGTATATCAGTTGCACGAGAATGTTTTTGACCTATGAGATATTTTCCAGCTACAATGCATCTAGAGTATTAACATCCTACAGAATGGAAATTAATAAAAACTGCTTGGCTTAAATGGGTTCACATTACTTCATATCAAAAAAGCAAGCTAATCAATCATAGTGAATGTAAAGATAATTTAGAATAAAAATCAGACTCATGGCAATATAAAATAAAAGGTAAAGAAATGATTCAACTAATGGGAAAAATACTTATATGCAAAAGTAATGATAAATGATGTTGAGTATGTTAGTGATAAATGAAATAGCGTGTTGACAGCTCTTATAAATTTTTATAATGGCAAAACCTTAGTTTTTACTGGTTTACACTTTCCAGTAAAACTAAGGTTTTTCTCATTATCAAAACTTGTCAGTTCTACCACCAACAGGCAATTTCACTTATCCGCTAACATTTTATAAATCAGATACTATCCCTTCAATGCAAAATTACAGCGATACGCGCACCGTATGCATAATCAGAAGCATTCGGTTCGTGCCCCATAAGCCTACTCAGTGCCCAGTCACCATTATAGTATCCAGAGCGATATATACGTTGATAACGTACACAGCAACCCATTGTCGACTCGATTCTACCGCCAAGCAGGTCGTAGACATTACAAATTTTATCATATTCACTACTTCCTGTGCAAAAGCCGCTATTGCGACTGGTTTTTGTACCGTGTTATATCTTGCGGGTTAATAGATGAAGTAGCAATACCGTTACGATTCATCCATGACAACATAGCATCATATTGAGAATTCCAAACCATTGTGCTATCAATACTTTCTATCCTCGTGTCCGTTGAATAATCTCTGATTTTTTTATACAAACCGTACCACAACTTAGGTTCATTCAAATCTTGACACGACGTTTGCACATTCCTTTTGGATTGACCATTTCCAGTACCAGCGACGTTAGAACTTGTTGAATCTGTTAAACTTAGTTCATATCTTCCAATGTAAAAGCCCTTATATTTTGCTACTGAATTAGCCATTTTGTTGAAATCCGTTTGCATTTGTGTCCTGAATTGTTCTAAGGTTGATACACCTAATAATTGTAAGTTTGTTGAGTCTGAATCATAGTAATCTACATTATCAGGTTCTCTGCATCCTTCCCTCGTGTCACGTAAGTATGTTTGATCGTTTTCTGTATAATTTCCCGTATAGATTGTCTCGTCATCTGGATATAATCTTCCGCATAGGTCGGTGCTGTTGTGTATTTTGCATTTTAGAGTATTTCCTTCTAAGACTAGGCTGCAGACTGAAGATGCTGAGTTTTTCTTGCACATTACCATCTTGTTGATGTCTGGTACTGGTACCCAGACGAATTCACTCCCGTCTCTTCCTTGGATGACTAGTCC
>CANQPE010000032.1 GCA_947625645.1 uncultured Clostridia bacterium
ATCATAGGTGTCTTTACTTTTTTTATTATTTAATTAAAATCTTTTTATTTTTTCCCCCAGATTATTTAACTCATATTTGAAAATTTGTGAATGGGTTGGGACAATTGGGGACGGTTCTTTTTTGTCCTTTGAGGACAAAAAAGAACCGTCCCCAATGATGTCTATTTTTGATAGTATTCTGCAATTAGTTGATCCAATTCGACACTTAATTGGTAGATTATTTCATAATCATCTCCATTTTCTATGCTTTTATTTAATTTATCCCTTAATTTACAAATTTCATCATTTAACATTTCGCATCTCTCCTCTTTCTCCCTTTTTTCTCTTTCGTATACTTATAAATTACCATATTTTTCCTTTTAAGTCAAGCAAAATTCTGCTTTTTTCATAACTTTCGTATGACGTTTGTCGACATATTTCGACACCAAATTATAAAATAAAACGGCATAAATCATAAAGTATGATTTATACCGACATTTCTACAATTGACAAAACCATCTTATTTTCTTCAAAAACTTCTTTTAAAACTTGCTGCGTATATTCACAATTTACTGTCATGATTTGTTCAATATATTCAAAACTATTAATTCCTTTAAAATAATCTGCTAAAAACATTCTTGCTATGTCTGTTACATCATTGTATTCTTTCATATAGTCTCCATATAATGTTTTGCGAATTCTATTAAAGTTATTTTCATCAATTCCCTGTTGTTTTACTGTTTGTACTTGTTGTTTAAAACTTTCATATACCTCTTCTGGATTATTGGATTGTCCTGATATTAAAATATGTGCATATCCTCTTGAAAATTCATAGTCCATGCTAGGAGCTGATGAAATTGTACCTTTATCATATAACTTTTTATATAGTTCTGAACTTTCCCCAAAAAGTAAATGTAGTAAAATTTCTATTGCAATGTGCTTTTTTACCATTTCTTCTTTTCCATTTCCTTGGCAATTGTCTATTGGTTTATCTTTAATTCCAATGGTATATA
Source organism: uncultured Clostridia bacterium (assembly GCA_947625645.1). Lineage (GTDB taxonomy): Bacteria > Bacillota > Clostridia > TANB77 > CAG-508 > CAG-269. Next base: position 993 of record CANQPE010000032.1, read on the forward strand.
ATGGCCTACTTACTTCCATATGTTGCGTTACTCTTTCTTTCACTATCGAATCAGGCTCTTCTGGATAAATTCTTTTAATTTCACCATTTCCCTTTATGTCTATTAAACGCCTCTTTATTTCTTGTAAAATTTCATCTGGCTCAAAATCTCCACAAATTACCATTGCCATGTTTGATGGGTTATAAAATGTGTTGTAACATTTATATAAAATTTCCTTATTGATTTTGCTAATTGTTTCAATTGTGCCTACTGTATCCAATCGAACTGGAAACTTTTCATACATTGCTTGCAATGCATTCAAATATACTTTCCAATCTGGATAGTCATCATACATCATAATTTCTTGCCCAATAATGCCTTTTTCTTTTTCAACATTTTCATCTGTGAAATAAGGGTGTTGCACATAGTCCATAAATTCATCTAACGCCTCATAGAAATGTTCTGTACATTCATATAAATAGGCAGTATGATCATTGGTCGTATAAGCGTTTGCACTAACACCAATTTCGGTCAAAACATCTAAACTATTTCTTCCGTTTTCCTGTTCAAACATTTTATGCTCTAAAAAATGGGCTACCCCATCTGGTACTGTCGTTACTTCTGTTTCTCCTGGAACGATAAAAGAACTTTCATTTGAGCCATAATTTGTTCCCCAAATGATATATTTTTTGTTCATTCCTTTTTTTGGAATTATCATCACAGTTAATCCATTTTCTAGTTTTTCGGTATATAATTTTTCTTTTGCTTTTAAATTCTCTATCACTTGCATATATTTTCTCCTTCCTTAACCATCTGTCACGTTGGGTACACTTTGTCCCCAAAAGATATACCTCTTATGTGCTAATTTTTTAAAAAGTATATTGTGTCTATCTCTACTTTTTGTGCTATTTGCAAAACATCTTCTTTTGTTACTTTTTCTATTCTATTGCTATATTGTTCAATGTCTAGTTTGTTTTGACAAAATTCTTGACCAAAGAAATACATAATTTCTGTGTCCTGTTCGTCATCAATCGTTTGTATCGCATCTATCATTCCTTTTTTAGCTACTTCTATATCTCCTTCTGTAAAATCTCCCTGTTTCATTTGTTCTAATTGTTCTTTAACAATTTTGAGTGCTTTTTCGTAGTTTTCTATTTCAATTCCGCAATTAATAAATATGTTATTTTTCGCTTTTAAATAACTTGAACTAGCTACATATGCTAGGCTAGCTTTTTCTCTGACATTTTGGAATAGTTTTGAATTCGCACTACCTCCTAATATGCTGTTGTATATTAGGGCATCATATTGCATGTCTTCATTGTCTAAAGCTACATTGAGTCCTAAAATTAATTTTCCTTGCGTAACATCCATAGATTCTTGTATAATTTGTTCGTGATTTTTTGGTATAATTTCTAGTGTCGTTTTATTATATTTTGGTTCCCTGTCTTCCAATTTTTGCATTTCTTGTGATTGATTAATGATATCATAACTGTTTTCTTGTATGATTCCTGAGACAAATATGTCTATCTTACAATTTTTCAAGAGTTCTTGATAATATTCATACAAACCTTTGGCATCTATTGTTTCTAAATCTTCTATATAGCCATATTTATATAAGGCAAATGGATGACCTTTATACATCTCTTCTGTACATCTGTCAATAGCATATCGTGCTTTGTTATCTATTTTTCCTTCTATGACTTGTTTGATATTATTTTTTTCTTGTTCTAAATAGTCCTGTCGGAATCCACCTTCTTCAACAAGTGGTTGAAAGACAATTTCTAATAATTTTTCAATTGTTGTCTGTAACATGTTATTTTCGCCTTCTGGAAGAAAAGCGTCATTAATACTTTCCATATAAAATTTTAGTACTTGGTTGTCTCCTCTTTTATCAATTCCACAATTAAAAGAAGCTCCATACATCTCTTCTAATTCCATACTAATCGCTTCTTGTGTTGGCATATTTTGAGAACCTCTTCTTAGGATTGCTGGCAATATAGCATTTTTTGTAACATTTTCTCGATTCAACTCTGTTGTTAAAAAAATAGATACTAAATTTGTTTTAAATTTATCATTATGAATCAAATGAAGTTTGATTCCTTTTTTGATTTCTTTTCCTTGATATTCCATAAGCCATTCCTTTCTTAAATTACATTTTTGTTATTTTTCCCTTTTTTTCATTTTTTATTCTATATTTAACATCACAAAAGGGAAGTACTGTATACTGACATACTCCCCCTTTTTGTATTTAAAATTTTCTTTTTCTTGCAGCCTCTGATTTCTTTTTTCTTTTTACACTTGGCTTTTCATAGTGTTCTCTTTTACGAACTTCTTGCATAACTCCATTTCTTGCGCATTGTCTTTTAAACCTTTTTAAGGCTTCTTCTATATTTCCATTATTTACTTTAATCTCTGACATTTACAATTCCCCTCCTTCCAGCTATACGAGTCTGTATGTGGGATAACCCTTTAACATCATTTATTATACATGAAAGATGCAGGGTTGTCAATAGATAATTTGCCATTTTTTGTATTTTTGAGTTACTGGTATAATCCCCTTTCTTATCTTTATATCAAAACCTTCTCATTTCTACCCTAGTTTGACACCTAATTAAATAAATATGATTTTGCTAGAGCCTGAGCCAACTTAAATACAGGCAAAAATTTTTG
>CANQPE010000033.1 GCA_947625645.1 uncultured Clostridia bacterium
AAATCAATGCGTTTATTCTATTATAATAATTTCCAAAAACTTCATTATTTTGTTTTATTATATCTGTCATACTATAATCATCTCCTCTTGAACTTAATTTACTAAACTTAACTCCCCATGTATTACTATTGGAGAAAATCCTGATATTTCATCATAAAGCATTCCTTTTTGCCTAAATCCCAACTTTTCTTTTCAGCTTCAGGTTCATAATAAGAATTTGGTAATTCTTTTTCTTCATTTGCAATGCTCCATTGCAAATTTCATATTTTTCTTATTTATATCATAAATCTGCTATAAATTCAATTATTTTCCAAATATTCCTTAAAGATATAAGGCTGTTACTTATATATGTAACAGCCTTTTTGTTGTCTACCCCCCTAGCCTAGCTAGGGGGGGTAGACAACAAAAAGACCGTTTCTTTTGAAACGGTTTGAAGTTTTTGTGTTTATCAAATTTTTCTAATCTCGTAACCTAAGTTATATCAAGACTTATAAGAACCTCACCCACTTACGCAATCATAGATTGCTTGTGGGTACCCGAGAACCTTGTTGTTTCACAATAAAAAGTCCGACAAAAACTCGTCTTGGTGCTCCCTCAAGGATTCGAACCTTGGACCCACCGGTTATGAGCCGGTTGCTCTGACCAACTGAGCTAAGGGAGCAGAATGATTAACACAAAATAAAGTATAACCTATTTTTTTCTACTTGTCAATAGAATTTAGAAAAAAAATTGAAAAAGGGTATTGACAATCACAAAACAAAATAGTATAATGAATAAGCATTGAAAAATAAACTAAATCAAATATGGGTAGGTGGCCGAGTGGCTAAAGGCGGCAGACTGTAAATCTGTTCTCATTTGAGTACGAAGGTTCGAATCCTTCCCTGCCCACCATTCATTATTAGAATACAACATCAACCTGAAATGGTTGATGTTTTGTTTTCTATCAACTTTTGTAATACTATCCTTTCCCCTTCATATGATGATATTAGGTGATGAAATGATATTTTTAACAAATTGTATCAAAGGAATTTTGATTGGGGCTGGTGCAATTCTTCCTGGTATTAGCAGTGGTGTTCTTTGCGTCATTTTTGGCATTTATGAGACCTTGTTAGACAGTATTTTACACTTTTTCCAAAACATCAAAAAAAATTTTCAATTCCTATTCCCTATTGCTTTGGGAAGTTTTATTGGTATCTTTTTATTTGGAAATTTACTAAACTACATATTTTATGAATTTCCCCTTCAAACAAAATCCATCTTTATTGGTCTGATTTTAGGGAGTACACCCTCACTTTTTAGGCAAATTCAGGATAAATGTACATTTCAAAAACATCACATAATTTTCTTTTTGATAGCCCTATTCCTTGGAATTGGAAGCGTATTTTTAGAAAATTCCTTACACTTATCTATGGCAACACAAACAATTCCAACTTGGTACCTATGTTTATGTGGATTTTGTATGTCCGCTGGTGTCATTATCCCTGGTGTTAGTAGTACTGTCATTTTGATGCTTATGGGAATATATTCCACCTATTTATCTAGTGTATCTACCTTATTTTTTCCAGTTCTAATTCCTTTAGGAATTGGACTTATTGTGGGAAGCTTGTTCTGCATGAAATTAATTAAATTTTTATTATCCCACTACCGTTTGCCTACTTACTATGCTATTATTGGATTCTCCCTAGGTTCCATTTTTGTACTATTACCAACTTTTTCATCCGCACTAGATATTCTCATTTTTATGGTATGTGTCTCCCTAGGGGCACTTTTGGGAAATATCGCATAGCCTCCTTTTGCCTTTTCGAATGTCTCAAAAAGATACCTCTTAATGGGACAATTTTTTTCGGCGTAGAATCCAGTCTTTTTCACACGCTACTGGAATGTGTAGGGCTACTTGTTGCCCTTTCACACCAGGGCTTACAGCCTGTATTTCTTCACCTGTTTCAACATTCCATAGTGCTTCAATTTTAAATTCAATTGGTTCCAATTGGTATGGTTTTAGTAATTCTAGGGTGTCTCCTACTTGCAATTTATTTCTAATCTCTATGATAGTCTTTTCTGGTGTATATTTAGTTATTTTTCCACCAAATTCATAGGTTTCATTGTATTGCCTTCCGCTGTATTCTTGGATGTCTTGGTTGTTTCTATCATGAAAATAAAATGTGGTTAATCCTCTTGTTTTCACTTTTTCTAGCTCTTGTAAATATTTTTCTCCATCAAAAGCTTCTGGATTTTTTATGTATTGGTCTATTGCTGCTCGATAACATGTAACGACACTTGCGATATAGTATTCTGTTTTTAACCTTCCCTCTATTTTTAAGCTATCAATCCCCATATCTACAATTTCTGGAATTTCTTTAATTAAGCATAAATCTTTTGAAGAAAAAATGCTCGTTCCTTGCTCATCTGCTTCAATTGGCATCATTTCTCCTGGTGTATTTTTTTCTTCTGCATATAAATTGTATGACCACCTACAACTTTGACTACATTCTCCTAAATTCGCACTTCTGCCTGACAAAAAGTCACTTAAAAAACATCTGCCTGAATAAGAAAAACAAATTGCTCCATGAATAAACATTTCCATTTCCATATCTTTAGGTTTATGTTCCATCATATATTGAATTTGTTCTTTATTTAATTCACGTGCTAATATCATCCTTTTGGCACCATTTTGATACCAAAAATTAGCAGCATGTAAACTGACAATATTAGCTTGTGTACTAATATGAATCGGTATGCTTGGGGCATATTGTTTTATTACTTCCATAACACCACCATCTGCTACAATGACAGCATCTGGTTTAATTTCTTCTAATGTCTTCGCCATGTGTATGATTTCTTCATATTTATCATCCCATGCAAAAATATTAATGGTCACATAAACTTTTTTTCCTTTTTCGTGAGCATATTGTATGGTTTTTATCAAATCATCATTTTTCATGTCTGCTCTCGTCCTAAGAGATAATGATGATGTTCCACAATAAATGGCATCTGCACCATATAAAAATGCAATTTTGGCTTTTTCATATGAGCCTGCTGGAGCTAATAGTTCTGGCTTTTTCATTTTTTACTCACATTCCTTCCTCGTAATTTTTTCCAACTTGCTTCTATTATACTTTCATTTTTATCTCTTGTCAATGGGGCTAATTTGCGCTTTTCCCAAAAATATGGTATAATAATATAGATG
>CANQPE010000034.1 GCA_947625645.1 uncultured Clostridia bacterium
GCATTAAGAAATACTATGCAAAGAGAATTAATTGAAATGACACCAGTAGATTTGAATTTATATAAAACTGCCAATTTACCAGAAAATTATACTAGATATGGGATAGAACACACAACTACAGAAGCACAACGAGAAGATTCAAAGCATTCTATTAAAGAAACTTTAATAAATAATGGCTTAGATATGAATGTACTAAAAGATATTGTTGAAATAGAAGTATATGCTACAAATGATTTAACTTGGGAAACTTTTTTTGGAGATAGTTTTAATGAAGTAAAAGAGGAATTTCCAGGTTTGGCTTATGGAACAGCAGAGGAAATAGTAAAAATATCTGATTATAATAAAATTGCCAGAATTTATGGCATAAAAGAATATACTTTAAATGAAGATGAATATATTGTTCTTTGTGATTTTGATAGTCAAACAGAATTAAGAAATAAAGTATTAGCAAAAGAAAATTATCCTTTAACTATTGCAGGAAAAGAATATAAGTCAAAATACAATAAATGTCAAGATGGATTTATAACAATGTCAACAAGTCATACTAATACTGGAATTATTTTAGTACCAGATAGTTGTCCTTTAACAGAAGAAATGAAAGAAATGTATTTATTATCAGCAAATTACAACACAGAAACAGATGAAGGAAAACAAGAAATAGAAAAAATATTTGCAGGAAATGGTGAATCTTCAAATCTTATAAAATCATTAAATGATAATGGAATAGAAATAGATGGATTTACAAAAATAAGTTTAGTAGAAGCAAGTGTTGGAATAGCAACAATTGTAACATTTATTGCAATATACCTAGGAGTTATATTTTTAATAGCAAGTAGTGCTATTTTAGCACTAAAACAACTAACAGATAGCAGTGATAATAAACAAAGATATACAATTTTAAGAAAAATAGGTTGTGACGAAAAAATGATTAATAAAGCATTATTTAGGCAAATAGGCATTTTCTTTGGTATGCCACTTATTTTAGCAATTATACATTCTATTTTTGGGATACAATTTGCAATAACAATAATGTCAGGATTAGCATCAAAAGATGATTTATTACCTTCTGTTATAGGTGCAGCAGTAATTATTAGTATGATATATGGAGCATACTTTTTTACAACATACATTGAAAGCAAGAATATAATAAAAGAAGAACAATAATAATCACAAGAGTGTATTTAAATTACACTCTTGTTTTTTTCTAAAAATGAGGAATTTCGTTTCAATACTTGAATATATATCCAATTTATGGTAATATAAAAAAGAATTAAATCAAAATAGGAGGAATAATTATGGAATATTCAAAAAATATAGATAAAAAGTGGCAAAAGAAATGGAAAGACGAAAATATATACAAATATAATCCAGATGGAAAAGGAAAAAAATTTTATACAATGGAAATGTTTTCATATCCATCAGGAGCAAAACTACATTTAGGTCATTGGTTTAATTATGGACCATCTGACTCTTATGCTAGATTTAAAAAGATGCAAGGGTACAATGTATTTCATCCAATGGGATTTGATGCATTTGGACTACCTGCTGAAAACTATGCAATAAAAACAGGAATACATCCTGAGGATTCAACTTTAAAAAATATAGAAACAATGAAAATGCAACTAGATGAGATGGGTGGAAGTTATGATTGGGATTATTCAGTTCAAACATGTATGCCAGATTACTATAAATGGACTCAATGGATTTTTACAAAATTGTATGAAGCAGGTTTAGCATATAAAAAAGAAGCACCTGTAAATTGGTGTGATAGTTGTAAAACAGTTTTAGCAAATGAGCAAGTTATAAATGGAAAATGTGAAAGATGCGGAACAGTTGTAGAAAGAAAAAAATTAGCTCAATGGTTTTTCAAAATTACAAAATATGCTGAAGAATTGCTAGAAGGACTTGATGGTTTAGATTGGCCAGAATCAACAAAAAAAGTTCAAGTAAATTGGATTGGAAAGTCAGAAGGAACAGAAGTTACATTTAAAGGTGAAAATGGAGATTTTGAATTTGATGTATTTACAACAAGAGTAGACACAATAAATGGTGTAACATATGTAGTAATTGCACCAGAAAGTGATTTAGTACAAAAAATAACAACAAAAGAACAAAAACAAGCAGTAGAAAATTATATAAAAGAAACAGCAAAATTAAACGAAATAGATAGATTATCAACAGAAAGACCAAAAACAGGAGTTGCAACAGGTGCATATGTAATAAACCCTGTAAATGGAGATAAAATTCCTGTATGGATAGCAGACTATGTACTAGAAGATTATGGTACAGGGGCTGTTATGGCAGTGCCTGCACATGATACTAGAGATTATGCATTTGCTCAAAAATATAATTTACCAATTAAAAGAGTAATAAACTCTAAAGATGGAGAAAATGCAGATTTACCATTTACTGAAAAAGGTATATTAGTAGATAGTGGAAAATACAATGGTTTAACTTCTGAAGAAGCTAAAATAAAAATAACAGAAGATTTAAGCAAAAAAGGAGAAGGAAAAAAGAGCATAAATTACAGATTAAAAGATTGGTTAGTTTCAAGACAAAGATATTGGGGTGCTCCAATACCAATTATATATTGTGATAGGTGTGGTGTAGTTCCAGTACCAGAAAAAGATTTGCCAGTATTACTTCCATATGATGTAGAATTTAAACCAGATGGTGAATCTCCATTAAAAAAATGTGAAGAATTTATAAATTGTACTTGTCCAAAATGTGGTGGTCATGCAACAAGAGAAGCTGACACATTAGACACATTCGTTTGTTCATCATGGTATGAATTAAGATATCCAGATGCTAGAAACACAAAAAAAGCATTTGACAAAGATACAATAAATAAAATGGCTCCAATAGACACATATATTGGTGGAAAAGAACATGCTGCAATGCATTTGATATATGTAAGATTTATGACAAAGGTATTAAGAGATTTAGGTTATTTAGATTTTGATGAACCATTTAAAAAATTGGTACACCAGGGAATGATATTAGGACCAGATGGAAACAAAATGAGTAAGAGTAAAGGTAATACTGTATCTCCAGAAGAATATATTGAAAAATATGGTTCAGATGTATTTAGAATGTATTTAATGTTTGGTTTTGA
>CANQPE010000035.1 GCA_947625645.1 uncultured Clostridia bacterium
GCCAGCCGCAATTCTATTGTAGCAAAGAAGGCTTACTTTTTGTACTCATCGCTTAAGCTCTTTTGAACTCCCCGGACTATCCGGGAATTTTTTTCACAAAAAACCGCTTATTCTTAAAAATCAATAAGAATAAGCGGCTCTGTGATATGATTTAGGCATGTTTAAATGTCGTTTATATTAAGTTTTAAAAATGCTAATTACTTTTTTCAACAAAAACAAGTGGTAAAATATCTTTTAAATTGCTAACCTCTCTAATATAATCATGCCAATATATCGCATTCGTGTAGTTTGTATTTTGAGGATTAATACACAACGTTCTTGCTCCTGATAAATGGGCATAAGTATCATTAAATGAATTCCCTATGAATAGCACCTCTGATGCATTAATCTGGTTCTCTTTTATTATTTGTTTAATATAATTTGCTTTTCCTTCAAAATCGTATTCTGTGCCCACTATTTTTGAGAGTTTGTCATTGTGAAAATAAAATTTATTTGCACTTATATCCTCAAATAAATCTACTAAGTCTCCAAGTACTTCTTTAATAATCTCTCTAATTGAGCCAGAAACAATATACAATAAAATATCTTTACTTCTAAGTTCCTGCAAAGTTTCTCTACATCCCTCTATCAATTTCATATCTGTTGCAATTTTTTTAAGAGTTTTTTTACTTAATCCCCTATCCATAAACTTTTTTTCGGTTACTTTACACCACTGTTCATGAGTTATTTGCTTATTAGAGAATTGTCTATGATAATAATCACAATCATTTACACTATAACCTAATTCAAGCCAAATACGCTCCCATGTTGTTCTCGAAAAATTTGGTGACACTAATGTCCCGTCAAAATCGAATACCACGATTTTTGCATTTTTTAATTTCATAGAAGTGGAATGAATCCCCTTTCTCTTCAAATAATAATTCTTATATTTTTCTGCCAATAAATTATCATCATCTGCTACTAATTCTCCCTTTCTTAAGCCAAGTGATTTTTCCAAATTTCTAATATTCCTCGACGACGTTTCATTGAAAATTCTGATTGAAAACTCGTTTTCCTGTGTGTTTATTTTTTCGCACTTAGAAATTTGATTTATACTAATACCGCTTAACTTGCTTAACTCTTTTATTGTAAATTTTTTTGAATTTCTGTAAAAAAACAATTTGTATGCATTAATTCTTAGTAATGGGCTTTCGTTATTTTTCTCCTTATTCTCAACCTTTAAAATTTCCTCCAAAACTGAATTATCACATAATACCGCTTGACATAATGATAATGCAGAATCCATTGCTGTTTCTTGATACTTATCTTTATTTTCAGTTTGTTTATCATATCCCCAATCACATATTCCTTTTACAATAATCCATTCGTATAAATTATGTGCCATAGCAACACTAGCCAAACCGGCTCCTTCCATTTCTCCCCCAATTGCTTCCGGAAAAGAATTATGTAGTTTATCTCGATATTTTTTGTCATCTAATAATTTTTCTCCCGATAAAATTGTGCCAATATATTTTTTTGCCAATGTTCCGTCATCTAGTTTATATTTCCAATCAATACAAGATTTAAAACGATTAATTAACACTTTTCCCGCCTCAGTATCTGCCCCTCTCGGAATAGTATTGCCATTAGATATTTTTGCAGTCTCGTATTGGAGAATTTTTTTAGATATAAGAACATCTCCTATTTTTTGCCTTCCCTTTTCCATTCCCCATGCTACTCCAACCATAATAATTCCTCTGGGTTTCCACATTCGAATCGCATTATCAACTGTAGTCATCACAGCATCTCTGTTTATTGCACCCATATCTGATTGCACATGAACAACATCATATGCTCCAAATTTTCCGATAAAATAAGTATTGCTTTTATTATATGCCATTAAAATATCTGAGCAATTATCTAATGGTTTTAATTGAGAAAACAAACTTTTTGTTTCAATATCATTAACAGTTACTAATAATAACCAATTTTTATGTTCTCTTTTAATCTGTTTTGTTGTTTTCTGATTTATCCTTTTCATTTTATTCACCTATCCTCCAAGTGTTCTCAATATACTGTACAATATTTCACTTATTATATTTTTCAATTATCTTATATAAACATCTTCCCTTGGCTATTATATCAAGAAGAACCTTACTTACGCCAATCTTCATATTTACATTTATCATGCTGTCTGTTTTTTCAGGAAAGCATTACACAAATACCTAACATTTTTGAAACACCATCAAGTCATACGAAAATGCTCCAACGTTTTCCTTATAGCCGCTTCTTTCTCAGATGGATATTGTGGCTGCCATGAATCCTCCGACTTTGGTTTATTATAATTCTCCTGTTCAATAATCCCACTTTTCCGTTTTACTTGCGCGATATACAATTGGCTAACCTTCATTCCGAATTTCTCCGGCACATACTTCTTGATTTCCTCAATAGCGGACTTTCTTCTTGGCGGCAATCAAATCCATCTCGGCCATGGCAAGTTCCATTCCAATATACTGCTTGACATTGAGTTTGGACAATAAACATACAGTCTCGATATGCGCAAGAACAGATTTCGTATACAAAATGACGTAATTTAAACAATTTAGCGAAACATAATTTTGTCTACCGGGCAAAATTATGTCGAAATGAGATTTTTTTCAATTTATCT
>CANQPE010000036.1 GCA_947625645.1 uncultured Clostridia bacterium
GACATTTGCTGTTTCTGTTTTTCTGACATTGCTTCATATTCATTCTGTTCTATTAGGATAATTGCTGAGTTTGATAATTTTACATTTCCTTTTATGGCTGTATCTGTAGGTACTAAAGATACTACATTTGATAGTTCTAGTTGTTCTTTTAGACCATCTATTATTACACATTTTTTGTCTCCGAAAGTATTATTTCCAAATCCATTTTCAGAATCATCTGGGACTAGTCCATTTATAGCCCATAAAACCATTGAATTATAATCTGACATATATGGTACATATTCTTTAATAATTTCTTCCATTGTTTGTCTTTCTTCATCAGATATTGTAAATGATATTTGAGGCATAATACCATTTTTTCTTAATAAATTTGATATTGCAAATGCAAATTCTGTACTTGTATTTTTCTTTAAATATGGTACTTCACTTACAGGTTTAATAATTCCATCATATGGTATTATATTTGTAGCTCTAACAAGAGCTATATTTTCTATATTCATATTTTACCTCATTTCTTTCATTCTTCTATCTAAATTTTTTTTGTTTTCATTATTTTTTATCTTTTTCAATTTGCTTTTGATACCTTTCTTCTTCTGAAAAAACACAACCACAATATTTTTGCATATACAATCCCAATTCTCTTGCTTTATTTTGTCCTTCTCTAAAACCGAGGTCTAAAATCTCTATACAAAAAATCAACTCCATATTTTTTAGCCATTTGCTCTGCCACTTCAACTAGTAATTCATGCTTTTGATAAGGGCTAACTAACAAAGTAGTAGAAAAACAATCATAGCCGTTTTCTTTAGCATATTTTGCTGTTTGTTCTAATCTAACAGGATAACAATAATTTGCACATCTATTTTCTAAATCACTAATAGCGTTTTTACAAAAATCTTTCAACCCATAGTTTTCTTCAAAAATAGCTTGAACACCTATACTTTCAGTATATTGTTTTAAGCAATCTCTTCTCGATTTATATTCCATATATGGATGTATATTAGGATTGAACCAATATACTGTCGGTTCTATTTTTTCTTTTCTTAATGAATCAATACAATATACACTACATGGTGCACAACAAGTATGTAATAATAATTTCATTTTTCCACTTCTTTCTATTAAAATCAAATTGAAATTTGTCCAGAAACTCCTCCTTGTTCATCTGGTACATCATATCCTAGATGTTTATATGCTGCTGGCAATGCTTTTCTTCCTCTCAATGTTCTTGCCATAAAACCAATCTGTATCAGATATGGCTCATATACATCTTCAATTGTATCTATTTCTTCTCCAACACTTACTGCTAAAGCCTCGATTCCTACTGCTCTTCCACCATATTGAACAATCATACATTCTAGCAATTTTCTATCAATATCATCTAATCCAAGTTCATCAATTTCTAATTGATTTAAGGCATGTTTTGCAAGTTTTAATGTTATATTTCCATCTCCTAATACAATTGCATAATCTCTTACTCTTTTTAATAATCTATTTGCTATTCTTGGTGTTCCTCTTGATCTTCTTGCTATTTCTTGTGCTGCACCTTCTTCTATGTCAATGTCTAAAATTTTACTTGACCTTTTTACAATTGTTGTTAATTCCTCATTATTGTATAATTCTAATCTGTGTATAATTCCAAAACGATCTCTTAATGGAGTCGTTAATGCTCCTGCTCTTGTGGTTGCTCCAACTAGTGTGAATTTTGGTAAGTCTAGCCTTATAGATTTTGCACTTGGTCCTTTTCCTATTACAATATCTAATGTATAATCCTCTAATGCTGGATATAATATCTCTTCTACGCTTTTACTCAATCTGTGAATTTCATCTATAAATAATATATCAAATTCTGAAAGGTTTGTTAAAATTGATGCTAAATCCCCCGGCTTTTCAATTGCTGGACCAGAAGTTATTTTTAAATTTGAATGCATTTCATTTGCAATAATGTTAGATAATGTGGTTTTTCCAAGTCCTGGAGGTCCATATAATAAAACATGGTCTAAGGCCTCGCCTCTTTTTCTTGCAGATTCTATATAAATTTTCATGTTTTCTTTTACTTTTTCTTGACCAATATACTCTTTTAAATTTGTTGGTCTTAAAGACATTTCTAACTTTTCTTCTGCTTGTCCTTCTATTTCTGGGTTTACAATTCTTTCTTCATCCATCAATTGTCTCTCCTTTCAAACAAATTGCCAAAATGCCAACGGGGACGGTTCTTTTTGGCAATTTTTTATTATTTTTTTATAAATACTATATCAATTATTGCCAAAAAGATCCGTCCCTAGTGGCAATATTGCCAAAAAGATCCGTCCCCGTTGGCATTAATTTTTAATATTATCAATAAATTCTTCAATTATCTTTAATATTTTTCCATTGTCATGTTTATATTCGTTTGGTATAAAGTTTTTAGACCTTTCTAAAGCATTTTCTAATTCTTCTACATCATTTATTCCGATAATGTAGCCTTTTTCGTTAAAAAGTTCTACTATTTCTTTTTGATGGTCATTCACATGTTCTTCAAATTTATGAAGTCTTGGAACTGCTATTACTTTTTTATTTTTTGTTATTGACATTAAAATTGAGCCTACTCCTCCATGAGTTATAATTAAATTTGCTTTTTCTATAT
>CANQPE010000037.1 GCA_947625645.1 uncultured Clostridia bacterium
AAAAGAGCTTAGAAAAAATAATTCAAAAGAAAAAAGAAAAATCGCTCAAAATAAATTCATTAAAGAAAAAAGAGAGAGAAAGAAACTTGAAGATAATTATGTTTTTGTTCAAGAACAGCATAAACAAGCATCTAAAGAATTGTCAAAAACAAGACACTTAACAAATGAAACATTTAGAAAATGGAATAGTAGTGCCTATAATTATAACCCTTCAAAAAGGAGATATGAATTTAACAATAGCCTTGTTAGATCTTATGCTCTACCAAAATATATAAAGGATAGGTGAAAATTATGGAAGAAAATTTACTAAAAATATTTAAGCTAGTAGACAAATTAAACGAAAAGCAGGACAAAGTATTTGCTCAAATTTGCTATGAAGCTGATGATAATAAAAAGTTAGAAATATCAATAAGGTCAAAAGAAGATTACAAATATATAGAAAAATGTGAAATACACCTTACTAAAAATGGTCTTATAAAATGGAATAACATTGTTGAACTATTAGAAAGTTATGTTAGAGGTGTAAGCCTTGAATGAAAATGAAAGAAAAGAGATTTTAAAATTTGGAATTAGTGTAGATGAAGCAAGAAAACAATTAGGAATAGGAAGAAATTTGATGTTAAAACTTGTAACTGTTCCTGGTTTTCCAGCTATACGATTCAAAAGGAAAATTATTATAAACGGAAACAAATTGCAAGAATGGTTTGACAACAATTATGGAACATATGGAAAATATTAATTTGTTCAACATTGATTTTAAAGTAAGATTTATTATATAATTATAACAATTTTATAATAAATCTTATTTCTTTTTTATTTGGACCATTTTGGAAGGAGTTAATAATAAATGGAAAAAATAAACAATAAAATGGTTTGTACAACTGTAAAAAATAATAAAGCTGAAAAAGGTACAGTTACTATAAGAAAAAAAGGAAACAGTTTTGAAGCGAGAGTAAGATTAGAATTAAAAAAGAAAATGAAAGGAGTAGATAAAAACCCAAGGCTATCACGATCAGGTATAACTGAAGAAATTGCAAGAACTAGATTAGCACAATTAATTATTGATACATATTTAGTTAAACAAAATTATGAAGTAATTGATGATAAAGTTTTTTCTGATGAATGTGAAGAAAATTTAAAGTATTTTAAAGAGTATAAAGAGGCTAGAGAAGATGCAATACTACATCATGGTGTCAATTCATATATTAATTTTGGGGACTTTGCTAAAATGTGGCTTAATTATAAAAAAGATTATATTAATCCATCTTCTGGGAAAAAAATTAGTGCTAAAACAGTTGAAACTTATGTTTATACATTAAAAAAGCATATTATTCCAAACTTTTCACAATATACCGTTCCTGAAATGACAAAAGAGGTTGTTGAAGAGTATATAACAATGATACGAAAAGATTATCCACGTGCTGCAAAAGATATTTTCTTAATGATAAGACAAATTTTACAATATGGAAAACAAAAAGGATTAATTAAGGAAATACCAGATTTTGATTTAAAATTTCCTAAAAAAAAGAGGTCGAAAAAGACAAAATTGGTATATTTACCAGCGGAAAGACAAACTATATGGCTAGATATATTGGAAAATGATGGTAGAAGTTTTTGCAAATTGTTTGCTACATTACTACAAACAGGAATGCGACCAGAAGAAGGATGTGGATTTTTACTATCAAATATTTTATTTGATAAAGATATGATTTATGTAGGGAATGCTCATAAGGATACAACTATATTTGATAATGAATTTAATGTTATTGGACATAAATATATAGATGATGATCTAAAAACAGATGAAAGCTATAGAGAGATTCCTATGAATGGTAGATTAAAGAGTATGTTACAAAAAATATATGATGAAAGAAAAGAATTAAGGCAAAAAGAAAAAAAGATATTTGATCCATCCAAAGAACACGTATTTTTAAACACAATTGGAACACCATATTTGCCAGAAAGGCTTGATAAAAAGCTAAAATCTATCATACATAAATATAAGTTAGAACATATGACTGTATATGGATTTAGACATTCTTTTGCTACATTGATGAGCGAAAATGGTATGAACAAAGAAGTATTAAGAGAAATTATGGGACATGCCGATTTTGAAACAACAGAATTTTATTACATTTATATATCAGAAGCTAGAAAGAAAGAAGAATTTAAGAAAGCACAGAAAAAGTCTTTAAATGAAATATATGATAGCGAACATAAAAACGAGGAAAATAGGAACAAAAAAATAGGTTATACTGGTAAAAAAATATTTAGAAAAAAAATAAAGACACTTATAAAAATAAGTGCTTAAAAACGTCGAATACCTGAACTGGTGCGGCTAGAGGGACTTGAACCCCCAATCTCAGACTTCGTAGGCCTGCATTCTATCCAGTTAAACTATAGCCGCATATAAAAATTATTATAATACAAAATTGTGTTATTTTCAATCTATATTTAAAATAATTAATTAAACATCTTGGGGGAAACTTGGGGGAATATTCAAAGAACTATCTCTCAAG
>CANQPE010000038.1 GCA_947625645.1 uncultured Clostridia bacterium
CATGCAAATTTTTATCTAACAAATTACTAAAAAAATTTTTTTAGAAAAACTATTGACAATTAATAGTTAGTCTTTCTACGTTTTATCCATTTGTATATTTTATTCTCTTTTATTATTTCTTTATAACTTTTGTTTGGTAAATAATAGTATACCTGCACACGTTTTGAAACCGTAAAATATAACATCCATATCAACGGATATAAAATACTAAATAGCAAAGTAGACAGCTCCTGTTCGAAATACTCTGCCGTGTAAATTTCCAATGGTACTATTTTAGCATATATGATTCTTGCAAGCGTAGTTACTACTCCTGCTACAGCCATGAATAAATTACTTTTTATTATTTTTCTAGGTGTTGTATCTTTCCTCTTTACAGTCATATATATTTGATACATTGCAATTAATGCTAGGAATGTACTTTGTATCCTAACACAATTGGTATAAAAAGCCATATTTTCTATTTGACTTGCATTTCCTAAATCAATCACTGCTATGAACACTTGATAAAAGCACAAGGTCCAAAAAAATAAAACTAATCCACCAAACTTGCTATATTGTTTCAATTTTACATCCTTAATACTGTTGTTCCATAATTTTTTATCTTTTCTTCTAATGAAAAAAACAACGATGCCAATTATAATGAATAGAACAACCATAATTCCCATTGCAAGGCTTCTTACTTCATTTGAAGTAAGAAAGCTTGGTCTTGGTATTTCATAGAATTGTATTCCCTGCACGGTTTGTTGCTCTTGTTCATTTGCTATTGGCTCACTTTGATTATAATAACGAAAACTAATGGTTAAAAAACGTCCATTCATAATGGTATAATACATAGACATATCCATCGTATTTTCCTTGTCATTTACCGTTGACGTTAAGTGAATAAATACATTTCCGTTATCTGTTTTTACAATTTCATTTTGCTTTACTTCATATGTATGAATAGATTCTAGTAATTGGGCTTGGTATGTTGCAATATCTTCATCTGAAACTTGGTTTAAATCTGGTTTATCTGCATAATTATGGTTACTTCCTGAAACAACCAAAATTTCTTGTGTTACTTGATTGTCTATATGGTTCACTGCATCTAACACAATTCCTGCATTTTTGTAAGTTTCTATACGTTCTTGCTTTTGCTCTATTTTTTCTAATTCGGGAATATTATTTTTTAGTCCTGATACCATTTCAATTAAGTTTCTGTCTAAACCGAATTTTCATCCCAATACTTTGTATGTCATATTCTACCAAATCCTCTGTCGCCATAACCGGAATGGGTAGTAGTATGAATAGAACAAACCATATCATCAGCATTTTTACAATTTTCACTTTGTTTCTTACTCCTTTCCGATTACGTGCTTTCACATTATTTTTCAATCCATACCGATACTGATTTCTCCTCCACTGGAAACACACCATACCCATCTTCTCCAATAGAAATTTCTCTTTCACAATTTCCCAGTGCATCTATATATTGTTTTCCTGCATGTTGTGTTCCTATATACATACATTTTTCTCCTTGTCCTTGATTCGTAAGAACAACAGCCATCCCTGAACGCATATGGTCACTATCTCCTTCTCTTGTCCAGCCAATATAATGAGGATGGTCAAAATAATCATGTTGCACGCCATAGGCTTTTTCTTTCCTTAATTGTAATAATGTTTCTATGTTTTTTACAGGTGCTATATTATCGTGTGGAATTCCATATAAATCTCCATAAAATACACATGGATACCCTTCTTCTCTCAGTAAAATGATTGCATATGCGCTTTGTTTAAATTTTTCATCTACAAAACTTTGTAAGGCTTGTCCTGGTTGTGTATCATGATTATCTACAAATGTAACTGCTTTGGATGGATTTTCTTTCATTAATGTTCCTTCTAATAGTTTTGATAAATCTGCATTCTCGTCTTTTGAAGCTTGTTCTAAATGATAATGTAATGGTACATCAAATAAAGATGTCGCACCTTCTGTCTCTTGAATATATCTATGTAATTTTTGAATATCTGTTGACCAATACTCTCCTACTGCAAATAATTCTTTTTGGAAATGGTTTCTTAATGTGGTTAACCAATTTTGATAAAAACCGCTATCAATGTGTTTTACGGCATCTAGTCTAAAGCCATCAATCTTTGTCATCTCTACATACCATTTTCCCCATTCTATACATTCCTCTATAACTTCCGGATTATGGAAATCCAAATCGGCTCCCATTAAATAATCAAAATTTCCAAATTCTTCATCTACTGTATGGCTCCATTCTTTATCTTTTAGTTTAAATATTGCCTTTTCACCAGTTGCATTATTATAATCAATGCCCGTAAAATGCGTCCAATTCCATTCAAAATCTGAATACTTATGTTTTCTTGCTGGGAAAGTAAATTTAGTTGCCACTTTCACGGTTTGTTGATTTGACACTTCCCTATTATGGTTTCCCCAGTCTACTTTTGTGGCAGGAATGGTTTGGAGCATATCTGCTCCCATTTTGTGGTTTAATACAATGTCTGCATACGTTTCCACTCCTGCTTGTTTCAACATCATAATACAGTTAAGATATTCTTCCTTTGAGCCATATTTCGTCTTTACCGTACCTTTTTGGTCAAATTCTCCTAAATCATATAAATCATAAACACCATACCCCACTTCATTGGCTCCGCCAACCCCTTTGTAGGCAGGTGGTAACCATACTGCTGTTATCCCTAAGTTTGCTATTCTTTGTGCTTGGCTTGCCATTGTATTCCAAAAATCTTGATTTGTTTGTAAATACCATTCAAAACATTGTAATATTATTCCATTTATTTTCTTCATTTTTTTCTTCGTCCTTTTTATTTTCTTTATTGTATCATAAACTCATTTTTAAATCTACCATTTTATTGAATTTCTATCAATGTTTTTTTGTCTCTTGCTAAGCGTCTATCTAGCGATTATAGCATATCTTCAATATTCAATAGTCTATTATATTTTGCCACTCTATCCGTTCTACAAGGTGCACCTGTTTTGATTTGCCCACTATTAACAGCCACAGCAATATCCGCTATGGTTGTATCTTCTGTTTCGCCTGAGCGATGGGAAATGACTGTTTTATATCCTTTTTCCTTTGCCCTCTGAATGGTATCTAGTGTTTCTGTTAGTGTTCCAATTTGATTAGGCTTGATTAAAATGGCATTTGCTACTTGCTCTTTTATGCCTCTTTCTAAACGCTTTAAGTTTGTAACAAACAAGTCATCACCTACCAACTGAATTTTATCTCCTAGGGTGTCTGTCAAAATTTTCCAGCCGTCCCAATCTTCTTCTGCTAAGCCGTCCTCTACTGAAATAATAGGATATTTTTCACATAATTGCTCTATATATGCTATCATTTCATCTCTTGTTTTAAAGATGTCTGTTTTCCAAAAATAATAGCCATTTTTGCCAATATTTCTAGCTTCTTCAAACATTTCCGTGCTGGCAATATCTAGTGCTAAACAAATATCTTTTTTGGGTTCATATCCTGCTTTTTTAATTGCTTCCATAATAACTTCTAATGCTTGTTCTTCATTTTCTAAGTTAGGTGCAAATCCGCCTTCATCTCCTACTGCCACAGAATATCCCTTTTCTTTTAATACTTTTTTTAACGTGTGATATACTTCTGCTCCTCTTTTTAGTCTTTCTGCAAATGTAATACTTCCAACGGGCATAATCATAAATTCTTGAATATTAATGTTGTTATCTGAATGTTTTCCGCCATTTAAAATATTCATCATAGGGACTGGTAACTCATTTCCATAAATTCCACCAATATATTGGTACAATTCTAGTCCTAATGAATTTGCTGCTGCTTTTGCAACTGCCAAAGAAACCCCTAGCATAGTATTCGCCCCTAAGTTTGATTTGTTAAGCGTATCATCTAACAAAATTAATTCTTTATCAATTGTTCTCTGGTCATAAGCATTCATGTCAATTATTTTTTTGGCTATTTTTTTGTTAACATTTTCTACTGCTTTTTGTACTCCTTTTCCCATATATCTTGTTTTATCATTATCTCGCAGTTCAACTGCCTCAAAACTTCCCGTAGAGGCTCCTGATGGCACCATTGCTGTCCCCAAAAAGCCACCTGCAAGAACTACTTCTACTTGCACAGTCGGATTTCCTCTAGAGTCTAAAACTTCTAATGCTTTTACATTTTCAATTGGTATAAAATTTCTCATCGTCTTTTCCCTTCTTTCTTATTTTTCTATATCTTGTACAAACGATTGCTAATTTATACCAATTTGATAAATTTTTTTATCTATACATTTATAACGTTTTAAGAAACTCTTTTATTTCGTAATTCTTGTGCATATTTTAGACTCACTTCATTCACTTCTCCTGAAGAAATTCTTGCAATTTCTTGTAACGTTTCTCGTTCATTTAATCGTTTTATATGCGTATTGGTTCGGTTATTTGTAACATTTTTACTAATAAAATAATTTTCATCTGCCATTGCTGCAATATTGGGTAGATGTGATATACACAATACTTGGTGTTTCTTGGCAATATGATGTAATTTTTGTGCTACACTGTTGGCTGCTTTCCCACTAATTCCCGTATCAATCTCATCAAAAATAAGAATTGGAAGTTGGTCCGTATCTGCTAAAACTGTTTTTATTCCTAACATTGTTCTGGAAATTTCTCCACCAGATGCCATTTTTGACAATTCCTTTTCATCTTCTCCTAAATTCGTTTGCATATAAAATGTTACCGTATCTTTCCCGTTTGCAGAAAATTTTTCTTGTTTTTCTACCTTCACATGTATACAAGCATTTTTCATTTCTAAATCTTGCAATTCTTGATTAATTTTGATACTTAACTCCTCTGCACCTTGCTTTCTAATGTTGTGCATTTGGTTTGTTAATTTTTCCATCTTTTCTTCTAAAATTTTCTTTTCCATTTTTAGTTGATTGGTATATGTTTCTAGATTTTCAATGTGTTCTATTTCTGACTTAATTTGTTCTTTATAAGCTAAAATTTCTGTAACTGTATTTCCATATTTTCTTTTTAAATTATTAATGATATCTAATCTTTGTTCAGTTTCATTCCTTTGTTCTTCATCAAAATCTATTTCTTCTCTGCTATTAGAAATGTCTCTTGCAATCTCTTGTAATTCATAATAAATGGTTTTCAAATGGTTTACTGTTTCTTCATATTTGGCATCAATTGTTTCAATTTTTTCTAATGAACGAATGGCTTGACTTACTGCATCAATGGCATTTTCTCCTAATGCCATATCTGTTTGTTTTAAATTTTCTGCTATTTTTTCACTATTCAACATAAGCTTTCTTTGTGTTTCTAATTCTTCTTCTTCTCCTGGTTTCAATTTTGCTTGTTTAATTTCTTCATATTGATAACGCAATAAATCTAATTTTCTTTCTCTTTCTTTTTCATCACCATAATTTTCTTTCAATTGCTTTTCAATTTTACAATAAGCGTCATAATACGTTATATATTCCGTTTTTCCAACTAACTTTTCTCCAATAAAACCATCCAAATATGCTAAATGATATTGATGATCTAATAACGTTTGGTTGTCATTTTGTCCATGAATTTCAATTATATGTTTCATAAATTCCTTCAATTCTGCAACTGTTACCATTCTGCCATTAATTTTACATAGATTTCTTCCATTGGTATTGATTTCTCTTGATATAATCATATTTCCATCAATCGCTTGTGGATGCTCTGGCAAATAAATACACGCTTCAATAAAAGAATTTGTCTCCCCTTTTCGTATCATCTCTTTGGAAAATCGCTCTCCTGATAATATCAGTAATGAATCTATAATCAAAGTTTTCCCTGCTCCAGTTTCCCCTGTTAAAACATTTAAGCCTTTATTGAAATCAATTGTCACCTCTTCGATAATTCCTATATTTTTAATATGTAATGTTGTAATCATATAGGTTCCTCCTTCTACGTTCATTTGTTTGCCCAACTTATGTTTGTATTTTATTCCTTTTTTTATTTTTTGTCAATACTTTTTTTAAATTTTTTTGTCCCATTAGGGACATATTTTTTCGGGACATTTTGTCTCAAAAAGATACGTCCCTGATGGGACAAATAGTGCCAGAACCGTTTTCTGATGTGATTTTCGTAATTGCTCCATTGACAATTGCCATTTGTGGTGCTACATGTCCTATGTCGGCATCACAGATGATAGGAATATTGAGGTCACTTAGTTTTTCTTTTACTGCTTCTTGAAAGGTAATGTCATAGTCTTCTCGAAATATATATGGTCGTCCAAAGATTATGCCTGTCACATGTTTGAAATAGCCAGCATGCTTCATTTGCCATAATATTCTGGTTAATTCTGGGCTGTTCATTTCAAATGTTTCTAAGTACCAGATAATCCCATCTTGCTTATATTTTTCAATATAAGCACAAATATTGTCATATTCTGTTCCAAAAAAGCGTTGGACACAATCTAAACATCCTCCTATCATTCTACCTTGTATTTCTATTTTTCTTTCGCCTTTTATATTGACCCATTTTACTGGCTCTATTAGCTGATACCCTGCTCGAATATCTTGTGATTTCTCTTCTTCAGTGTTGTGTTCTAATGCCATAGCATTATATGTTTTTTCACATTTCTCAAACGATGTTTGTGTTTCCATTTTTCCTGTAGCAATTTCTAATGCATTGATTAAATTCGTATACAACGGCTGCATGGCATAACTTTTTATCGTATCGCAATAAATTGAGGGAATTTCTAAAACTGTATTCCATAAAAATTCTAGTCCTGTTATATCTGAAAATCCTTGCATCCATTTTGGTTTTAAGGTTCTAATTTTTTCTAAATTTAATTTATCAAATATTTCAAATAAATAATCTCCTCCTGCTGCAAAAATAATCAATTTAACAGCGTCATTTTCCAATAATTCCATTAATTCTTTTGCTCTTTGCTTAGCTGATGCACTTCTCCCCTTTTCTTCTTTTCGCACACTTTCTGTTTCTATTACTTTGTACCCCATTTGTTGTAAAGTTGCAATTGCTACATCTAATTTTTGTTGCTTATCTTCTTCGACAATTCCTCCTGATGGTGCACAAATTCCTATTGTATCACCCTTTTTTAAATTTTCTGGAAATTTCATCATTTTTTACGTTCCTCCTTACACACAAATTATTCTTGACCCTTTACCTTTGGTTGTAAAGTATTTTTAATTACTGCATACAATGCAATAGGTGATTTTATGTTTGACATCCAAAAAATGATAATTGAAAATTATTTGTACTATAAAAATCAATTGATTGTAAAATATCAAATTGAATATCCTCGCATTGTTTCTTCTGCCTACTATTATACCACTCGTAAATTCAATTATTTTAATCAAATAAAAGCTATGGAAATGAAACTATATGCTGAAAAAGAATTATATGAAAATGCAAAACAAATTTATGACTATAATATGAACCATAATTATCCTTTTTCTCCCTATGAACTTATCTATACCTATACTATTAGTTATCAAAAAAATAACATCTTGAGTCTATATGGCGATCAATATGTATATGCGGGTGGTGCACATGGTTCTACCATAAGAACCTCACAGAACTGGAACTTGTCAAATGGTACTCAATTTTCGCTTTCTTCTTTGTTTCATGAGGACTGTTCTTATGTCATTTTACTGCTAAAAGAAATTTTTCATCAAATTGAAACGCAGATAGAAAATGGAAGCAATTCTTATTTTGAAGATTATGCAAAATTAGCTGTTGAAACCTTTCAATTTGACCAATTTTACCTTGCAGAACATAGTGTTGCTCTTTTTTACCAGCAATATGATATTGCCCCATACTCCAGTGGTATTCCTGTATTTTTTATTCAACTAGGAGATGGCTAGTAATTTTTTAAATGCGGTTGGTAATGGATATTTTTCTTGAAACTCTGTTTCATTTGCCCAGATGAATGCTTTATTTTTATTTTTTACCGTAACATGGTATACTGTCATTTGCCATTCTACATGCGTAAAAATATGTTTATCATGTGTTTTTTGATATAAATTTTCTAATGAAATGTTCCACTGTTTTAACGCCTCTGGTATTTCGTGTTCTTCTAAGCTACCATTAACATTAGGAAATTCATACAAGTTCGCCAACAATCCTTGTTTTGGTCTTTTTTGAATGGCTATTTGTTTTTCATAATGGAGAATAAAAACAGTCATCTGTTCTTGTTTTCTCTTTGCCTTTTTTATCCTAACCGGAATTTCATCTGTTAAATGTTTTTGAAATGCTAAACACTCTTGTTGTAATGGACATATATTGCACAGTGGTTCTCCATTAGGAATACAGATTTTTTCTCCTAGTTCCATAATCCCTTCATTAAAATCGCCTGCTTCTTCTGGTATGATTTTTAGTAACGCATTTGTTATCTTTTTTTTCGTTTCTGGCAATAATACATCTTCATTACTTGCTAGCACTCTGGATACCACACGCAAAACATTTCCATCTACTGCTGGTACTTTTTCTTGATAACAAATAGAGGCAATCGCTCCCGCTGTATATTCTCCAATACCACATAACTTAAGTAATTCGTGATACGTGGTTGGCATTTTCCCTTGATAATTTTCTTGAATTTGGCATGCTGCTTTTTTTAAATTCCTAGCCCTACTATAATACCCTAGTCCTTCCCATAACTTCAATAATTCCTCTTCTGGGACATTAGCTAAGTCTTGGATAGTAGGAAGTTCCTCCATAAATTTTTGATAATATTTTTTCACTGCTTCTATTCGTGTTTGCTGTAACATAATTTCTGAAACCCATACATGGTATGGATTTTTATCTTGTTTCCAAGGCAAGATTCTTGGTTGTTTTTGGTACCACAAAATAATCTTTTTAGATACATGTTCTAATAATTCCATCTTTTTCTCATTTCTCTCTCAATGATAATTTTTTTCCATTATGATACATTGTCTATTGTTCCAATGTTTTTACTATTATACCTTTATTTTTTTTAATTGTCAAAAAAAATAAGCCATATTATTGCTTTCTTTTAGCGCTCTATAGCTTATGGCATTTTGGCGGAGTGAGTGGGATTCGAACCCACGGGCCCCTTTCAGGACTACTACAGTTCCAGTGTAGCTCGTTATGACCACTTCGATATCACTCCATATTATATACAGACCCTTACATCTGTAAAAGTCTGCATATACTTTTATGTTATAGAAATACCCTAGAATGATATTCTATAATTTAGAATGGAAAAATAAATATGTTTTTATAATACCACATATCCTAAAAATTAGCAATATCTTTGCAAAATTTTTTATATTATTTTAGATTTTCAATTTCTTTTCTCGTAAGATTCGTTGCTTTTAGCATATCTTTTAAAAACAGCGCCATTGTTTATCTCTCCATCTAAAATAGCTCAATTTCCTGTTTTTCCAAAGGTTTATCGAAAAGAGATATCCATTTCTGAATACCTCTCCAAAACAAAGAACTTTATCAAACCATATCTGGCTTTACAATATCTTGATCTGTTACTGTGTTAAACTGGTAATAATAATCAACTACCGTATCTGTTTGTCGCGTTATATCTTTATTAGTCTTTTCTATCTCTCTAACTGCTAATCCTGTTTCTTTATCTACATATCTTTCATAACTTGTTCCTTTAATGACATAACATTCTTTTCCATTACAATAAGCAGAATCTATCCCTATAACAAAGGCATATTGCAGATTTGCTAAAAATCCATCTGATACGTACGTTCTTGGTGATACATACCCACCTACCATTGTTTCCGTATTTTGTACATATTTTTTCCCTTCTCGTTCTGTTACTAATAATTGCTCCGTTCCCTTCTTATAATAAGTTATTTTTTGAATTTGATTACCATTCACAAATCTTGTCACTTTCGTTAAATAATCTTCTCCTTCATGATGAGTTTCTGTAATGATGAGTTTATCACCTTGGTATGAATACAACTTAGCATAATAATTATGATATAATTGATTTTCTTTTGCTTTTTCTGAAAGGGAAAACATGATGAAAGTTCTTCTTCCTACCACCATCATATAAATTATGACCAAAGCAAACAAAATCAGTTTTAATAGTTTCATTTTATGACTAAATTTTTTGATGTATTTTACTTCTCTTTCATCTCTTTTACTGTTTTTTACATTGAATTCTTTTTGCATATTTTCTAATACTTTTTTGCATTCCGTACATTCTTGCAAATGCTCTTCAATATACATATTTGTTTCTTCATTTGTAAGGTTTTCAATGTAATTCGGTAATAAATCCTGAACAATTTTA
The DNA here is from genome assembly GCA_947625645.1 of uncultured Clostridia bacterium. Taxonomy (GTDB): domain Bacteria; phylum Bacillota; class Clostridia; order TANB77; family CAG-508; genus CAG-269. The sequence goes on from CANQPE010000038.1 coordinate 10,260, forward strand.
CAATTTCTCTTCTCTTTCATCTCCATCAACCTCCTTCAATTGATTTTTTCCTCGATAAAATGTTACTCTCGCCCAGTTTTCTGTTTGATTCAAAATAATTCCTATTTCTTTAAAACTAAGTTCTCCTGTTATTCTTAAATACACAACTTCTCTTGTCCTCTCATCTAAATACTGCATCTTTTTATATAGTGAAATTTTCTCATCCTTTGCAATCAGTTGTTCCTCTACCGAATTGTCTGCTTGTATATTTAATAAGTCCGTTTCTTTTGTATTGACTCTCTTTTTGTTTTTTCTATATTGATCATACCAAAGATTTTTAGCAATTTGGCATAACCATACCGACATTTTACATTCGCCCTTATAGGTATCTATTTTCTTTACCGCCTTATAAAAAGTTTCTTGGGTAAGTTCTTCAGAAATATCATTATTATGCGTTAAACAGAATAAGTATTTGTTTACAGTTTCAAAATATTCTTCGTATATTTTTTCCATATCCTGCATAACTTTTATCCTCCTTTGTTTATATGACGATTGAAATTAAAATTTGTTACAAAATTTATGAAAAAATATGCTTCCATAAAGATTTTTCCTTTATCAAAGCATATTCGATTTCCAAATTATTACATTTCTAGAAATACAATCTGTCCCCAAATGTCCCTATGGGACAAAAAAGAACCGTCCCTATTTGTCCCTCATTTTCAACTCTGGTATCCTAATTTTTCTATTTCTTCTATTGTCAACTTTGTAGCTTTTTCTATGTCTTCTGCTTTTACACCTAATTTTAACAATTGTTTTGCTATTTGCAATTTTTCTTGTTGCCTGCCTTCCTTTCTTCCTTGCTGTCTACCCTCTTGTCTACCTTCTTGTCTGCCTTTTGATAAGCCGTATTCTTTCTCCTTTTTGCCTTCCTTCCTGTATCCAGCTCTCTTTTTCTTCTAACAACATATCCACAAAACTCATATGTTCTGTTCCCTCCTTTTCCTCTAATTTTTTTATTATTTCTGTGTTGCCTAAAATTTCTCCATACACATAATGCACAATTTCTTTTAAAAATTGAATATTTTTTATATTATCTTCTGTATACAATATGTATTCCAATACTTTTGCTAATTCTTCTGCTGTCTTTGCTTTTTCTAATCCTAATACTCTTAACATAAATATTTTACTATGTAATAAATTTTGTATTTTTATTAAATTAATATCTAATACACGATATTCTCCTAAACTTGGATTTCGATATCCTTTTATCTTTGGTTGCATTTCTTTTAAGCTCTTTTTAGCATTCCACTTTACTTTTCTACTAGTGTAAATAACTAATGGGATGATTAATGGGATTGTAATTTCTTTTCGATTTTTGGTTTTGGGATTTTCTAATTTCATGATTTCCACTTGGTATTCCGCTATTCTCTGCGCCATATTGTAATCGATGCGTGATTGATGTTCGATTAAGAAAAATAAATTCGCATTTTTGAATTTATATAAGATATCTGCTTCTCGATTCTCAAATTGCGCATTCACAAATTTGCACTGGTACCTTTCAATTTCCTCTTCTGTTATCTTTTCTTTCAGCGGCAATTGTTGGTTTAATATCTCCACCACTTGTGTTTTGTCTGACAGTAATTTTCGAAAAATTTTGTCATATGGTTGGTTTGTTCTTTTGGTTTTTGTCATAAATTGTACCTTTGCTCCTTTCTTGATTATATAAAATCGTCTTTTATTCGTCAAATTTGCTATCACAGTAAATTTTTGTCTTTTCTTTTGTTTCTTTCTCTTTTTTCTTACTTTCTTCTTTTTTGGGATTTTTTCGAACTAATTTTAGGAATTAAATACCTTTACATAATAGCACATAAATTTCATTTTGGCAATACTTTTTTAAAATGATATCAAAAAAATATGCCTCCATAAAGATTTTTCCCTTTATTGAAGCACATTTTATTTTTAATACATATCTATTTTTGGAAACAATCTGTCACAAAATGTTCCAAAAGGACAAAAAAGAACCGTCCCTATTTGTCCCTCAATAGGTTTCAATAAGTTTTGAATCATGTAATAATTTTTTCTATATTCCCTATATTGTATAATCTTTCATTAACCATGTTTTCCCCACTTGCCTTGCTCCTCTAATTATCAATGGCTTTCTGTTAGATGATTCTTTCCATTTCTTTAACTCTTCTATTTTATCTCTATGCATACCATCACCTCTAAATATATATCTATATATAGTATATTACATATTTTCACAAAAACCAAATGACTTTTTGTGTTTATTGCACATTTTACTAATGACTTTTGCTGTGAAATTACACATTTTAATAACGACTTTCAAAAAAATATGTCCCTAATGGGACATATGTATATTAATTCATTCTAATAATAAATCATCAAAATTATTTGTTGTTATTTCATTATAGTTTGATTTAAATCTTTCATATTCTTGTTTCCATGAATTATAACGTGCATCATCTCTATGATCAGGCAAATCGTAGTGACTTTTTAAATATTTAGAAAAATATCTTGTATATTTTGTTGCTCCATATACATTTAGATGTTGATAGTTATAAAAATCTTTATCAAAATCAACTTTGAAATCATCTAATATATTAAAATTAAGCACTTCATAACCATTTTTTTGTATAATATCTGTTGCAGTATTTATATATTCCATAGCATTATTTATATAACCTCTTCTGGGAACTACAAATAATACATTTAATTTGTTTACCTTTATATACTCAATTAAATCTTCCAATACTTCCTTATTATCCTGCTTTAACTCTATTTTTTTATTATTATCCCACTGATATATTTCTTGTGGTTCTATTTTCGTTGTAAAAACTGAAAATAAGTATCCTTTATATATTTGTTTGTTTCCAATAATATTTATACTATTAATATTTTTCCATTTGTTATGATATAACAAAAAGCTAAAGTAATAATTTATGTAATCTTCCTTTTTGATATTTGTATATTTTAACATTCCTTGAATTGCATCTATTCTATTTTTAGAATTTTTCAGAGAATCTATAACTTTTCTTTCTTGGCCGTCTTGTATATTTCCTAAATCATCACCTACTTTTGCTAAGTCTATTATGTATAATTTAGGACTTTGATATTTTTTTGACTCTTCCAACAAATATTTAACTGATGATGAGGGTTGAGAATCTGAAGACATGATACCTGTTGTAAATCCATATAAATCATATGCTAAAGTAGTATTATAATGTGCATAAACATTGCTTCCTCCTACATAGACAATGTCTAATGATTTTTTTGGTTCATCATAAAAATATCCTATTGTTGTTTTATCTAACCATAATACTTTAAAAATAATGGTCCATAAAACAAAAAATATAATTAAAAATATTATACTTTTTATAAATTTTTTCATTCTCTCACCTCTTTAAACCTGCCTATATATAAAATTAGCCGGATTATATCCTGCCCCATAACAACCAAATATTATAATTGCAAATATCAATGCATACACAACAGTCCATTTAAAAATAATATTTTGTTCAAATAATTTTTTTCTTACATTTCCTTTTAATACTAGCTTCTCAACTATAAATAATATAAATATCGCTCCTGCCAATATTATAAAGTCTTTCATATCTAAACCTATATTACCTAATAAACTACTTAAATTGCTTCTATTTAACAATGTTCCTATATTATTTAACATCAAACAACTTTTTATTGCATTGATAGCACTGCTTACACTTGGTGCCCTAAAGAATATCATTGAAAAAGAAAATAATAGATATGTTCTTATAGTTTGGTATAGTCTATAACTAAAAACTTCTGTATGAATTCCTATTTTATTATTTATTTTCTTTGAGATTGGTCCTAAAATATCTTCTAAAAATATAAATAAGAACTGCAATAGTCCCGAACCAATTATATATGTATATGCACCTCCATGCCATACGCCGATTGCAACCCACATAATAAACATAGAAATATATAATGGTATTTTTTTACCAACTTTTTTTCCAAATACTTTTTTACATTTTTTATTTAGTTTTTGTATTACATCTGATTTTTGTAATGGATAAAATATATAATCTCTAAGCCAAGCTCCCAAGGTTATATGCCAGTTTCTCCAAAACTCAGTAATAGTTCTAGAAGCAAATGGTACTGTGAAGTTTTCTGGTAACTTAATACCCATTATTTCTGATATTCCCATAATAATATCTATTGAACCAGAGAAATTTGTATATAATTGTAAAGGAAAAAATAATATAGCAGCTACAGCAAAAATTGCCCTATATGTGTTTAAATCAGCCCAAACTGTATCTACAAACATCCCAATCCTCTGCGAAATAACTAATATTTTAAAAAGTCCCCATAAAATTCTAACCAATCCTCCGCACATAGATTCATAACTAAATTTATGTTCTCCATATAGTTCTTCTTTTCTATCTTCATATCTAATAAATGGTCCTGATGATAAAATGGGGAAATATGTCATAAACAAAGCACATTTAAATATATTGTCCTGTGCCCTCGTACTTCCCCTAAAAATGTCTACAAGATATCCTATCATAATTAAAGAATAATAACTGATTCCAATTAATGAATTTCTTTGTACAAATTGGAATTGATAATCCATATTAAATAAATTACATACATGGTTAACTGTAGCCAAAAATAAATTAGTATATTTTAAATATATTAATTGTCCTAAAATTAAAAGTATTCCTAATATCAAAAATGCTTTTGATTTTTTAGGATTTTCCTTGTATTTATATATTAGTCTTCCACAAAAATAAGAAGATAGCAAGACAATTAATGCTTGCACAATGGTTCCCACAGTTAAATTATTATAAAATAAAAATATAACACTTGATATCAGTACTACAACCCATTGTATTTTTTTCGGAACTATAAAATATATTGCGACCGTAATTGTACAAAATACAGCAAAAACTAAAGATGTTAATGCCATGATTATTTACCCCTTTCATTATTACATGATATTTCCGTTTGTTATTGCAATGTTTTGTCCAGTAATACTATTAGATTTTTCTGATAGTAAAAATTCAAACATTGGAATTACATCATCAACAGCTAAATTGCTACCTGTTGGACTATTCATCGCATTTTGTTTTATTATTAATTCTGGAATATTTTCTAAAAATTTTGTCTCTATCATTGATGGAGATATTCCATTTATTCTTATTCCTTTATCTGCATATTCATTGGCTAATGCTTTCACTAAACCTAGTAAAGCATATTTTGTACTCACATAGCTAGACAAATATTTGGGTGGAATATTAGTTGTACAAGATGTTAACATGACAACCACTTTACCAAATTTATTTTTTGCCATAAGTGGTAAAAATGCATTTAAAACAATAACTAACGATCTAAACGCTATATTTATGTCATTTTGAAATCTATCCCAAGTTAATTTAGAAAATTTTATATTTTCATATTTTCCTGCTGGTAAATGCACAATATGTGTTGGGATTTTACCAGTTTTTTTAATATTTTCTATAAATTCATAAGTTTTATTTTCATCTCTAAAATCGCCTGCTACTAAAATCAATTTTTCTTTTAATTCTTCTTTTAGTCGTTTTAAATTACTTTCATCTCCATTATGATGTGCTATTATATAATCATAATCTTTGTTTATTTCATCTATTAACTTTACTCCTATGTCAGAAGAAGCTCCTGTAATTAATAATACTTTTTCATTCACTTAGAACACCTACTTTCATTTTTCCCCTTGATACTTTTTCAAATTTCTTGTTAAGAATTTCAAAACCAATTGTAAATTGTTTAAACATTTCATTTATTTCAATAACTTTTCCTTTAATTATCAATGGGCTATCTGATACAAATACAGGCTTTTTAAATAAAATTTCTACACTATGGATAAGGCTATATTTACCAGGTAAATATACTCCAGCTAAAGTTGATAAAAAAGATGATGTTAACATACCATAAACCACTTTTTCGTTATACCCCTTGGACTTAGCATAATCAAAATCATTATGTAAAGGATTAATGTCCCCTGTTATCTCACGAAATGATTCTACCATTTCATTAGTAATATTAACTTGAAATTGTTCTTCTAAGCCAATTTTTATATCTTCAAATTTATATTCTTTTATAATATTTTCTTGATACTGTCCAATAGTTTTGTAAGAATACGTGTGTACAGCATCATGATTTTCAGTACTTTCTATTTTATTCATTTTTTGCTCCATTTTTTATTTTAATTCATCCTAGAAATTATAATCTCTACCATTTCTCCAACATTTTTCATTGTTGTTACTTCATTCATATTAAATTTCATTCCAAATTCTTGCTCTACTGCAACAATTAAATTAATATGTTCTAAACTGTCCCAGTCTTCAATATCATTTGATGTTGTCTCTGGTTTTACAACTATACTTTCATCATCAAATACATCTCTAAAAACATTGTTTAATCTTTCATAGATTTCTTCCTTTTCCATTATTCTTCCACCTCTATTACATTATTTTTATTAGTATATCCATTTGATATATCTAATTTATATATTTTATTTCCTTGCTCATCACAAGATATCTCTTGAAAACCTTGCAAGTCATAAAAATCAATAACCATTTTGTTTTTTACTGTTGGATAATAATAACCATATATTGTTTTAATATTCCTTTCTTTCGCTTTTTTTACAAGCATATCCATCATTGCAAATTCCATGTTTCTTTTTAAAACTCTACAACTCATTATCCATAAATCTATATGTAATTCATCTTTATTTTTTATATTTCCAATTATAACAGATATAACACCATTGTCCCCAAATATATCTTCTAATTTTCCATATATTTTTATATAATTGTCATCACTATAAACTTCTTCAATATCTGCTAAAGAATATCTTTTAGTTGTTAAATTAAATTGATTACTTTTATTGCTTAGTTGTGATATTCTCTCTAAATATATTGGTTTAAATGTTGCTATTTCTGCTTTCATTTCTAATGATTTTAAATAATCTTCATAGTTATCAAATGACATCATCATCTGACTTCTTTTTGCATTATCTTTATATAGTTCATTTTTCTTTAAATCTTCATTTGAAAAGTTTGTAACTTCAAAATATCCATTATGGTCAATGATTCGAATATAATTTTCAGGAACATCTATCTCAGGAGTTGCAATTCCTTCTATGTAATTTTGTACTATTTTTCTTTCTGCAGGATTATCATCAACAAATACAAAACTATCCGCTCCTAAATTTAGTTCTTCTGAAATATCTTTAACATTTAGATTTTTAGGATTCCAATTGGCTTTAATTATTATAAAGTCATCCGGTTTTAATGTCCCTGCTGGATGGTTTAGTCCAGCTATTGCATTTTCATATTCATTTTTAGAATTTATATTTAATATTACTCCTAAATCTTTATGAGCTTTTAAATACTTTTGAAACTCAGAGTAAACTTGTCCACTTGGAACTTCTGGTCCTATCTTTAAGTTTTCTACTCCGTCATCTCCAACAATTCCGCCCCATAATGTATTATCTAAATCTAGTACAAATGCTTTTTTGTTTTTTCCATAAATAGATTTTATAATATTGGCTAAATTAAATGATAAATATGGTATTGCTGGTACTTCCATTGCATATTTATACATATGCCAATAAAATTGATTTGCCCATTTATCTAATCCATAACATGAGGATATGTAATTTATATCATTTATAAAAAAGTTTTTAGTACTGTTTGCATAATCATAAAATTTTTGGTTTAGTTTTGTTATAAAATTCGTTCTTCCATGCATATCTACTGCATCCTTATTTCCTAGTAAACGGTAATATGGATATTCAAAATTATTTTGTATGATTACACTATTGAATTTTTCACTCAAACTTTGCCAGATTTTTTTGAACTTTTCATATTCACTATCTAGCATGCTTTCAATATTTTTCTCATCATCACGCATTGTCGGATATTCCATTATGTTTCTATTTGTTGTATGAATATAAATAACATCTGGATTAAAATTATCTAATTCTTCATTTCCAAATATAGCATCTTCATAATATTGATTATATTCTGATTCATAAAATCTTGGTTTTATTCCATAGTTTAATAAGAATATTTCCAACATATTTTTTATTTCACTAGTTGTTGATCCTCCTAATATTGCTATGTTCTTTTCTAGTAATTGTTCATTTTCTAATAATTGTTTTTTTATTTTCTTTTTGTTTTTTATTAAATATTCTACATTAAATGGATATTCTAGCTCTTTAAAATAATTTTTCACTTTATACCTCTCTTTCAACTACAACTATTGTCTAAACAAATCCAATCTCCTAATATTTTGCTAGCTTCCTCTGTAAATTCTTGTGTACACCCAGCAGGAGTAAACGTTAATTCTCCAAACACGGTGTTTCCATTAACATTATATAAGTCCACTCTTACAAATTTAAATGGTTTTGATAATTTTCTTGCATACTCTACCATATCGCCTAAATTATCTGGTCTTGATGCTGTAGTTTTTGAAATATATTTATCTGGATAAATATTATCAACTTTATTCCAATTCAAATCCATGAAATTTAATTGTACTTTATTAGCCCTATCTGTACATGTTTCTATTAATTTCGGTTCACCGTGAAAGCAAAAAAATTTATAATCATTTGGAAGAACACCTTGATCTGTTTCCAAATATTTTTCACATATAATTCTTGGTTTTATTTTAAAATAATGTGTTTCTGCTGATTGATACCCATACACTTTGCTGATCCATTTATTCAATTGTTTAATCGTTTCTTCTTTATCTAATTTTTCTTTATCTGTACATATAATATTCCATCCACAACCATGCGTAGCCTTTAAAACAAACTTCTGCGGTAATTCTTCCCATTTTATTTCATTGGCATTCTCATATACACCATATAGTGTATTTAAAATTTCTGCACACCCGTTTTTTTCTACAAAATTTCTAACTTCATATTTATCTGTACATTTAGCATATAATTCATTTTTTTCGTAATCGTTTAGTTTAAGATACATCAATTTCTCATTAAACAATTTGGGGTCTTTCAAATTTAACTTTTTACCTTGAGATGCCTCATATAAAATTTTGTTCAACGTTTTAGGAGATACGATCGTCAATATGTAATTTCTAATTTCAATAATCTTTTCATATATTTTTTTTATAACTTTATTATTTTTTATCATTACTCTTCCCTTCTTTTATTATTAAATTCAATGCTCGTCTGCATATCCACAAATGTGTTTCAATTGCTATATTATGATAAAGTAATTCTTCATTATCCTCTCTCATATTAAATAGCATTTTTATACAACTTTTCAATTTATTTAACATAGTACTTCTATTTATGTTAAAACAAGATAAATAATAATTTTTATATGTATTTTTATATTTTTCAATGCAAAACTTATTTATTCTTTCTAAATATTCATGTGAGTTAATTTCCTCTGATAATTTCTCTATTTTTTCTTTTGCTCCTTTATTTAGTAGAACTTGTCCTTCCTCAAAAATAACTGGTATAATCTTCCAATTATAATTTTTTTCATCCAATTCTATTGATACACAATATGACTCTTTACATTCTGGTAATGTTGCTCTTGAAAATGCAAAATTTCCCAAACTATAAAATATGATTCCTTTTTTATAACTTTCATATGCTTGCATAACATGTGGATGATGTCCTATTATAATATTTGCTCCCCAGTCAATAAATTTTTTATATAACTCTCTTATTTCAGGTAAAGGATATTCAAATAATTCCGCTCCAGCATGGCAATTTATTATTACATAATCACATTTTTCTTTTAAGCTTTTTATATTATTTTCTATATCTATGTAATTCATCCATGCATATCCGCTTTCTTCTTTATCAATACATGAGCCAAATCCATTTTCTGCAAGTGATAAAAAGCCTACTTTAATATTATTTCTATCAATTATTTTAGCTTCATACGCGTCCTGTTTTTTATTTCCTGCTCCTATAACTATTTGATCTTTCAGAAATTCAATAGTATTATTAAGCCCCTTAACTCCATAATCCATGATATGATTATTTGCTAAACTAAACATATTAAAGCCATTATCCAATAGTTCTTCAACTTCTTTGTATCCCTGACAAAGTGAAGGCCCAGCTTTTTTAGCCTTTTCTATATTCATTGTTTCTTCAACAATTGGTGCTTCTAAATTACAGCATTTTATATCATGGCTATTGACTATATGGTTCAACTCATTACTTAGTAATTTTCTATTTTTTTTGTATGCAATATCACCAGTAAAAAATAATCTAATCATACTTTACTCCCTTCAAAAATATGGCTTCTACAATATGTTTAACAGAAATTCTTGTCTCTTTATAAAACAGTGGCGCTATCATCGAAACAACAATTTCTGCTATTAATGTTGCAATTGCTGCACCGGCAATTCCATACTTAGGTATTAATAAACTGTTTAATATCAAATTTACAGTTGCTCCCCAAAAGACATATTTTTTTGTATATTTATTTTTATTGTTAATTACAGTCCATGGATTTCTTGCAATTCCTAAATAAGCAAATGTTGGATACCATGCAGATACAAGTAAAGCCGATTTTGCTCCTATATATTCTTGTCCATATAGAATGTTAATAATTAATGTTGAAAATATAGTAATACCGATTGCAAATAACATACCTAACCAAAATGTAATGGCATATAAAAGTTTTTGTCTTCTTAAATATAATTCTTCACTTACTTTGCTCGCCTCAAAAATAACTGGCCTCATAGAATTAATTATTGCTTCTGGTATAAACCCCCACATAGTTGAGATCGTGGTTGCTGCACTATACAAACCCACCTCTTTTTCATTTATATAACTTCCAATCATTAGTTTATCCATCTGTCCATATATAGAAATCATAATTCCTGATATTATGAAGTGGTAACTTCTAGCTAACAATGATTTTGATATTTTTAACGAAAACTTTAATTTTTGCCCGTTATTCTTTTTATACATGAAAAATGTCATTATTAATATTAGTAAATAATCCAATGTAGTTGAAAATGCAAACCACTCTACTGGTTTTTTTAATATTAATAATATTATTTTATAACCTGCAACTACAACATAAGCTATAGTTTTAGCAATTGAAACATATTTAGAATTTAGGTTTGATTGAAACCAGAAATCTAATATTTCGTATATTTGGAATATCATAGCAATAGCTTGAAGCACAGAAGTTACTAGTATTACACTATCATTAGGTTTAAGTATCGTTACTATTATTGTTATGCATAATATTGATAATCCACTAGAGATTAGTCTCATTACCATAGCAGATCCTAGTATAACCCCATTTTTCTGTCTATCATCTACTAAGTCTCTTATTATTACATTTTCTAAGCCTAATTTACTAATCGCTGTAAACAATACCACTAATGATGCCCCATAATTTAGAATACCGTAATTACTTGGTCCTAAATATCTTGCAGAAATAACACCTACAACTAAAGAAATCATCATTTGTACTATTCTTTCTGCCATTATCCACATTGTATTTTTAGTTACTTTTTTATTTTTTAATATTTTTATTTTATTTACTATATTTTTAATTCTGTTTTTCATTTTATCTTTTTACCTTTTTCTCTTTTATATTTTTTTCTTACCTCTAATAGTTTTTCCATATTACAAAAATAGATAAATCCTATAATTTTTTGCTTTATTCCCAAATCAAATATATTATAAAAATGTTTTGTTATTGCTTTATCTATATTTAAATTTTCTTTTAATTTAGGAAGCTGATTCGTTAAAATTGTATCAAATTTTGTTGTATTACCACTATGAGTTCCTGTACCATCTAATCCTTGATTTACTATTAAAGATTCTTTTGGATATACTGTATACTTATTTTGTTTTGACTGTTCATAGCACCATCTAATTGCCCAGGAATCACATCTACCTTTCATCTGGTCATCTAACATTTGTGCCATATCAGGTCCACCTCTATTAATTCTTCTTCTCTTAAAGATATTGTGTTTAAACTTTTTATAGTCCTTAACATCCCAATCAACTGTATTCCATCTATCTCTCCAAGTAGCCCATCCCCAACTATTTCCTCTATATGCTAAATACACATCATATTTATAGTTTTTAGGTATTTCTATTGGAGGATTGTATCCACTAATTGACCATATTCTTTCATCGTTTTCATACAATTCAAGTGCTTCATTCATATACTTTATAAAATATTTTGAAGTAACTAAGTCATCTTCAACAACTATTACTTTTCCATATTTATTAATTACTTCTGTTACTCCCTTTATTACTGAATTAGCTAGTCCTTGATTTTTAGGTGCTTCGACTACTGTAACAGAGTTAAACCATTTTTTTGATTCTATTGAATTTATGTATTTTCTTACTTCTTCTACATTTTTTTTGCTCTTATCATTTTTATAATTATCAGCAAAAATCCAAACATTACTTTTCCTTGCAAGTTCATTATTGGCTAATGCTTCTATTGTATTTTGGGTATGTTTAGGTCTTGCATACACAAATACTACTATTGGTGCTAATTGCTTATCTTCCATGCTATTCTCCTACCATTTCTTTATAAATTTTTATAATTTCTTTCACATTATTCTCTGGATTGTATATCACACTAGCTTTTTTTCTTGCTTCTTTTCCTAGTTTTATTGCTAATTCATCATCTTCAAATATTCTAGAAATATACTCTGCACACAAAGCTGGCTCTGTATAAGGATATAAATATCCCTCCTTTTTGTGCTCTAACATATCCATTGTTCCTCCTGTATTTGTAGCTACACAAGGCATCCCTAATAACATTGCTTCTCCTAAAGAATTTGAACTATTCTCTATTACTGATGGTAAAACAAATACATGTGTTTTTAATAATCTTTCTATCATTTGTTCTTCGTTTAGAACTCCCGTAAAAATTATATTATTTTTTAGATTAAATTTGTTTACTAATTGTTGTATGTATTTTGCATATCCTGTTCTTCTCAATTTTGATTTTATCATAGAATTTTCTAATATATTGGCCCCTGCAACATATACTTTTATATCTTTATATTTCTTTTTCAATAATATTATTGATTGTATTAAATAATGAAACCCTTTTATTGAATATTCAGCCTGACTACAAAAAATAGTATGCCTTTCTATAGAATCTATATTCCATTCAAACTTATAAAATTTTTCTCTTAATATTTCATTACTTTGATAATATTTTTGGTTCATATTAATATATTTTGTATTCGCATAATCCCAAGTGGTTCTTCCCAATATTGCATTAGATTTTCTTATAATTTCTATTTCTGTCTTTCCTCTGCCTTCGAATTTTTTCTTTTGTTGAAACAAATTATCTCTCTTTAAAATATCTCTAAACGTTATATTTTTTATTATCATTTTTGCATCAATATTAGCTAAATATACATCAGAATATCTATAAATTAAACCTTGTATAGATGTAATAACTTTTTCATTAGGACAACTCTCCATATAATTCAAGCTAGATGAAAATTCTGTTCCATGTATATGCACTAAATCTGGTTTAACTTTCTTGTTTATAATGCGCCAGTATTCTTTTTGTTTCTTATTATTGGTATTAGGAATCAAATAATAAGAAATATTTCCTTCATTATATTCTCTCAATTCTTTTCCTTTATAAATGCTAACAATAGATATTTTTATATCTTTTTCATATTTAATTAAATTATATAATAATCCATTTATCCATCCTCCAAAATTATTTTTTTGTAGTCCTAATTTTTCAGCTGGATACGGTAATATTAAATTAATAATCCACATTATATTCAACATAATCTTTTTTATCTCCTTGATACTTTATTTCCTTATTATATTTATAATTAGATATCAGATATATAACAAATATTACCATTATATAACCAATGCTTGTTAAATTAGTAATCCATGATAATGCAAAATTTCGTGGAATATACACCATATCTCCCAATATTAAAAAAGAAACTGCAAACAAATACGGATTTGTATATTTTCTTGACTCAATAGACATAGTAATTCTCCCCATTAAATAACCAATTAATAAATTATATATTATAACCCCTACATATCCATAATCAACATATAATTCTGATATATATTGGACACCTGTACCCTCTCCATTTAAATATCTATTTCCTAAAACAAAATATGACAACGTTGCTCCTAAATTTTTTCCATGAAGCGCAGTACTCTCTGGATCTTCTTTGATAGTAGTATTTGAAAACAATTTTCCAAATATTCCCTTTTCTATAGAATTAATTAAAGGGCCAAAGGTATAATTTTGATTTAAGCTTGCAATGTCATTTTTATAATATTGAGCATATAAAATGCCATCTATACTACCTCCTTGGTCAATAAAAAACTGCTTAAATTGTTTTGATAAGTCTATATTTGCATTTTTATCATTTCGAAGAACATTATAACTTCCTAACCCTATAATAGCTATTACACATATTATTGGAAAAACTAGCTTCATTTTTGGACTAATCCATACTTCTACATTTTCATTATTTCTTATGACATAGTACATTATTATTATTATTTCACTAACTACAAATTCTCCTCTAACTCCTGTAAATATGGATAAGACAAGATACAACTGATATAAAATCATTACCATTTTACATTCACTTTTCTTTGGATAAGTTCCTAGAAAAATGTATAGTACAAGAACATTGCTTAATGCTATTTTCTTTACTATCGTAGGAAATATACTATTAAATGTATCTTTATACATTGCTAAATATCCGTTTTGATAAACATATACTACCTTTTCTAATGTTATTAGTATTAAAACTATATATGTTAGATAGAATATTTTTTTTGATACATTTTTTATGCTTTCCAGTTTCATTTTACTAATAGTATTAGACGGTTTTTTCTCAGTTTTGTTTACTTTTATTTTTTCACTAATTTGCATTCCAATTTTTAGAGTTGCTAAACTTAAAAATAATAATATTATTGTATTCATTTCTATATCTAATAAAAATATATTGTTTACGTTATTGGTCACAACTTCGATTAACTTTTTGCCAACTAGTAATGTTCCAAATGATATGTTAAACATTAAAAAGAAAATTCTTTTTCTTAAATTTCTTATTGCATATAATATATTACTAAGCAGTAGTAATCCTAATGAAATGACTAACATATTATAATTAGTATATAATAGAGCTAATACAAATAAACCAATTGATAATATTTCACTTAAAATGCATACTATCTGATTTATTTTCTTCATTGGTTCCCCTCCTTTTTCTATACTTTATTAATTTGATTAATTAAATTATATTTATAATTTTCCCATGTGTATTTTTCAGATAATTTTCTTGCTTCTTTCCCCATAGTTGAAATTTTATCTTTATTTTCATAAAACCATATAATTTTTTCTTTAATATCTTCTGTTGATGCAGCATCTATAACAAAACCTTCTTTGTAATTTTGTATGATTCCGTCTGCTACAGAGTTCCTAGTTGCTATTATCGGTATTCCTGAAGCCATTGCTTCAAATAATGATAATGAAAATCCTTCAAATAAAGATGCCATTATATATACATCTGCTTCTTGATATACTCTATTCATCTCGCTTTTTTGCTTTATTCCTTCATAAATTATATTATTATTTTCAGAGATATCTTTCAAAATCTGCTTATCTTTTGTATCAATTCCCCCTACAATAGTTAGTTGAACATCATAATCTTTTAATTTGCTAAAAGCTTCTATTAAATAGAATATTCCCTTAGCAGCTTCTACTCTACCGACAAACAAAAATTTTAATTTTTTATTTGCTAAGTCATTTTTATATTGCTTACATTTAAATTGTTCTAAATCAACTCCGCAAAGGTATGTATATAAACTTACTTTTATCTATTCCACATTCCGTTAATGATCTTTCTGCAAATTTACTCGCTACTAAAAAATAGTCAGTTTCACATAATTCTTTTTGATATTTTAAACATTTTCGTTTTGTATATGATTTCATTTTTTGTTTTATTGATTTTTTATATTTCATTTCTTTTTTTCTTAGTTCTTGTAATAATATTTTTCTTATATATGGCGCAGCAACACTTGACATGTCCAATATTTTTGTACTTTTTATATTATGTTTAGTTAGCAAAGAAAAACATTTATAAGCTGTTGTATCATACATTATAATTATTTCTTCTTTATTTTTCTTCATATACTTATATATGTTTTTGCCAAATCTATTTGTTAAAATAGAATATAACTTAGGTTCAATCAATTTATACTTATCAACCCTAATAACCAATAAATATAACAACCCTAAAAATTCATTAAAAGTAATTAAATATTTTTCGATTATTTTATTAACTCTTCCTTTCATTCTTTTTATATTATTTTTTCCTAATACTTTTTCTAAGATTTTATAAACTTTTTTATCCTTTTTATAATATACTGTTGTTATATATTTCTTTAATAATTCTGCTTTATCTAATCCTTCAGCAGTTTTATATGAGTGTTGCTGTAATGGATGGGCTAATATAATTTTATTCATTCTGCTACTCCTTTTTTTATTTTTTCTATTTTATTTTTAAGAAAAAGCATACTACTTTTTCTTAAATATTCTATAGTAATACAAATAATAAAAGTCAATACTACACTTCCTATAACAATTATTACCCCAAATGCATTATGATAACATATTTCTGTATGTAATATTTTTGTATATAAAATCTCTCTTAATCCTATTTGTTCATGAATTAAATATACTGCAAAAGAAAGTGGAGCAACATTTAATATAATTTTATTAAGATACTTGTTTTTTACTTTTAAAGAATTACAATACAAAAATAAAGCAATAGCCTCAATCAAAACAATAGGATTATTATATGCCAATAATCTATCTCCTTCACCATTTATTCCCCATAATGCACATAATTTTTTTATAGTTAATTTTATTATTGTTATTAAAAAAATACACGCAAAATAAATTACAAGCCATTTATTATGATGTTTTTCTATATAATCATTGGAAATATACAATCTAATATATGCTCCTATTAAATATAAACAGATAAACCATATAATTCCATACCCATAGGTTTCATCTAAAGTCCATTTTGATGGTAATAAAGTCATACCAGAAAATATTATCATTATAATTATTAATAACTTTCTATACTCTTCTTTATCTAATGCATATATTAATTTATTTAAAAATGGACTTAATAAATACATAACTAAATAAACAGTTATAAACCAATACTGCTTACTTATTATTGGCAGTATACTTTGTATCGCATCTCCGAAATTGAATTGTATTAGTCCAAACATAACTAATAATAGGTAAATACTAACAGAATAAAAAATTACTTCTAACCATAATTTCAAAAATTTCTTTATTCTAAATTTAGATTTAACCAAAAAATAACTACTAATAAGTACATAACAATTAACTGCTATAATTGATGCTATTTTTAAAATATTATATATGATATAATTCACACTATAGCTGTTACTTTCTTTTAATAGCCCTCCTTTGGATAAATAATGTAATATCAAAACCATTATCATACTAATTATTCTTAAAAAATCTAATCCTATATTTCTTTCTTTGTTTTCGTTCATTTTATTTTCCTTCTATTATTTTTATAAACTGTTTTGAAACATATTGGGGAGTACATTTCTCATACAGTTCTTCAATAATTTTATACTTTATATCTACATTCCAGATTTTTTTACAAAATTCATAAAATATTTCTCTATTTTCTTTCAACTTATTCTTATCCATTTTTATGCAAATTGAATATTGATAATTTTTTAAATATTCTAAATATGCATCATTATCTGAATAATATAAATGGATGATTGGCTTGCAAAAAGACAAACATTCAAATAATTTACTAGGTACCTCTTCATCTGAATTATTTCCGATAGTAAGTAATATGTCTGCCTTCTTCATTTCTGTAATTACTATATCATGTTCAACTTTTCCTACATCATTTATAATATCGCCTAATTTAGCCTTATATTTATCTATTATGTTTTGGCAATTGCCAAATGAATATAAGTTTAATTTTATATTACCGTTCCTTACTTTATCACTATCCATAATTTCAAATAAATAAGTAGGATTTCTTAGTTTTAAATCTAAAGAGCCTGCATAAATTATATCTATACTATTTTTACTAGTTGTACTATCTTCCTTAAAATTTTTTATTAAAGGATGCTCAGTAATAATAATTTTATTAAGATATTCCTTAAAGATTCTATTAGATTCATAATGACTATAGATGGGTGGTAATACCAAAAGATTATTACATTCTTTTAGCAATTCAAGCTCTAACTCTAAATTATTTTTCATTCTAATATTTTTTAATATTTTTGTAGGGTATAAACTATTTGCATTTGAAAATCTATCTAACTGATATGGCAACAATTTAACTTTTTTGTTTTTTTTCTTATATTTCATTGCCGCAAATATTTCTTCATGTGGTGCAGAAACAGGAATTATTGCATCGATTTTTGTTTTTTTACTTATCCTCTTTATATTTTCTTCTATTTTATGTACATAGTAATTTGATATACTCGTCCTTCTTAAAACTCTAGGAAAATAAAATAATACTCTTTTTATTAATAAAAAGATTTTATATATTTTTTTGTTATTTTTTATTTTTTGTTCACAAAATGAATGTATTATTAAATTTAAATCTGTAATTCTATATACTTGCATGCCATCAATAATTTCTAGCTTCTTTAATCCTTTTTTATTTTTTCTTGTAAGTATTTTGACATTATAACCATATTTTTTCAATTCCTCCGCAATATTGCTTGCTATATTTCCATTAGTTGTAGAATACGGTTTATATTCTCCTACTAAAATTAAGATATTGTTCAACTATAGCCCCCCTATAAAACTTCATCATATTGTTTAATATATTTACATATATTTTTGATATCATATTTACCAGCAAATTTAATGCATTCTTCAACATTTTTATTTTTCATTACTTGCTCTAAATCTTGATAAATTTTTTTATAATTAAATCCGTCTTCAATAACTCCACAACTTTTATTTTTTATTAATTCTGGCGTAGCTGTTGAACTCATTACTACACATGGCGTACCACAAGCTAAAGATTCCAGTGTAACCATCGAAAAAGTTTCTTGAATAGAAGGATTAAAAAACACATCTGCCATTGAATATAATTTCACTAATTCTTCTATATTTTCTGTTTTCTTTATTCCTATTATATTTTTAGGTAATTTCTTAATCTGTTCATCTGTTAAGCCTACCATCACTATGCTTTCTTTTTCATCGTCTATAATTTCAGAAAGCTTTATAAACTTATCAATTCCTTTGTTTACAGACCATCCGTCAGCTACCCCTAATATCACTTTTTTATTTTGGTCAATTCTATATTTTTCTTTTATTTCAGAATCTTTAATATTTCTAAAGATAGATGTATCTACAAAATTATGTATAACTTTAATTGGCTTATTTTTTAAAAATGACATTTTTACCTGTTCTTTTAACCAATTAGAAGGTACTACTAAAGTTATCTTTTTTATATCATTAATTAGTCTTTCTTTTAACAAATATTCTTTTTTTACTCTTTTATCGCCAAAAAATGCTTTTGGATAAACTTTATTATATTTACAATTGCTACATTTATCTTTATTATTCCATTGGTTACACTCATTATTGGCTGTATAATATGTACAATGTCCTGTAAAAGCCCAACAATCATGCAAAGTCCACACTACTGGTGTGTTTTTCTTTTTTAAATATTTAAATAGTATTTTAAAGTTTATATAATATCCATGCATATTGTGAAGTTGTATTATATCTGGATTTATTTTATCTATTTTTTTAATCAATCTATATGTTGCAAATACAGAGCCATGCCCTTGCAAATTAAACAATCGAGATATAAAAACATGCCATAATACTTCTATTTTTGTATCTATTTTTATGCAGTTTTTATTAACAGGGGTTCCTCTTCCAAAAAATGAATATGCTTCATATCCATTTTTTATTGCTTCCTCTTGTATTTGGTTCATTATTCTTCCTGTACTTCCATTACAAACTGTATTTATTTGTACAAGCTTCCTTTTCATTTATTTCCCCCAAACTGTTCTATTTACTATGTCTGTATAGCTTTGTATTATCTTTACCACCTTTACAGACACATTAGTATCTGCATAATCTTCTGCCATTACAACTTCCTCATTGTTATCTTTCATTGATACAGCAAGTTCTAATGCTTGTTCCACCGTTTTATCTGTAATTCCACCGATTACTACAGAACCTTTATCTAAAACCTCTGGTCTTTCTGTAGATGTTCTAATTAGCACTCCTGCAAATCCTAACATTGCACTTTCTTCTGATAATGTTCCACTATCTGATAAAACACAGTATGCATTTTTTTGTAATTTATTGTAATCCATAAAACCAAATGGTTTTAAATTTCGCACCAATGGATGAAATTTAAAATTTCTTTTTTCTATATATTTTTTGCTTCTAGGATGTGTAGAATATATAATAGGCATCTTATATTTTTCTGCAATCTCATTTACTGCACTCATCAATGACATAAAATTTTCTTCATTGTCTATATTTTCCTCACGATGCGCTGATAACAATATGTACTTGTTTTTCTCTAATCCTAATCTTTCTAATACATCACTTTTTTCTATTGTTTCGCTATGGTCTCTCAGTACCTCTCTCATTGGTGAGCCTGTTACAAATATTGTTTTTCCATCTATCCCCTCTGATAATAAATATCTTCTTGAATGTTCTGTATATGGTAAATTAATGTCTGATATGTGATCTACTATTTTACGGTTAATCATCTCAGATACATTCCAATCCCAACATCTATTTCCGGCTTCCATATGAAAAATTGGAATCTTTAACCTTTTAGCAGAAATCGCTGATAAAGCTGAATTGGTATCTCCTAAAAGTAGAACTGCATCAGGTTTCTCTTTTTGCATTACTTCATAAGATTTAGCAATTATGTTTCCCATCGTTTCGCCTAAATCTTTTCCCGCACTATTTAGGTAGTAATTTGGCTCTCTTAATCCTAAATCTTCAAAAAAGATTTTATTTAATTCATAATCCCAATTTTGCCCTGTATGAACTACAATATGCTCAAAATATTTGTCCGCACATTTCATGACTGCAGACAATCTTATGATTTCAGGTCTAGTCCCTATGATTGTCATTAATTTCAATTTGTTCATCTCATACCTCCATAAAATACGTATCTGGTTTATCTGGATCAAAAACCTCATTTGCCCACATGATTGTTACCATATCTGTTTCACCAATATTTTCTATATTATGTGTATAACCACATGGTATATCTACTACTTCTATTTTTTCTCCACTTACTTTATATTCTATTACTTCATCAGAGTCTATTTTTCTAAATCTGATAATTCCGTTTCCTGCAACTACCACAAATTTTTCATTTTTTGTATGATGCCAATGGTTTCCTTTCACAATTCCTGGTTTTGAAATATTGACTGAAACTTGTCCTCTTTCTTGTGTTTTAAATAGTTCTGTAAAAGAGCCTCTATTATCTACATTCATTTTAACTGCATAACTAAATTGATTTTTTGGTAAATAACTTAAATATGTGCTATATAATTTCTTTTCAAATCCATCTTGCATATTTGGTAGTTCTAAACTTCTTCTTGAATCTCTAAAGCTTTCTATTAATCTTGCTATTTCTCCTAATTTTACTGTGTGTGTTACTGGTATAAATCCATATCCGCCTTCTATGTTTGCATTTCCGTTCATAGCATTGATAAATTCTTCTAATACATCATCTATATAAGCTAAATTCATTACCATTTCTGGGTCATTTATTTTGATTGGCAAATTATTTGCTATACTAAGACAAAATGTTGCTACAACACTGTTATAATTAGGTCTACACCATTTTCCAAATAAATTAGTAAGCCTATAAACATATACTGTTACATCATTTTCTTTTGCATATTGAAATATTAAATCCTCACCTGCTTTTTTAGATTTTCCATATGGATTATCTAATTTAGCTTGTATGGAAGATGTAATTAATATTGGACTTTTATTGTGGTTCTTTTTCAACTTCTCTAATAGTGTAGAAGTAAATCCAAAATTACCTTTCATAAAGTCCTCTTCCTTTTCTGGTCTATTCACACCTGCTAAATGAAATACAAAATTGCATTGTTTTGTATACTCTTCTAACTCCTCGTTTGTAGTATTTATATCACACTCAAAGATTTCATTATATCCCCTATTTTTCAATTCGGCTACTAAGTTTTTCCCTACAAATCCTTTTGCACCTGTCACCAATATTTTCATATTTGTTCTTCTCCCACCTTTTTAGTTTGCTCCAAATAACTCATTTCCTCTAGTTTCAGGATTACCTGTATCCATCCCTTTTAATTCATTTTGTATGTAGTCTAACTTTAACAGTTTTTCTTTTACTTGTTCTACATTTAATAAGTCTGTGTTATTTGAATTAAATTCTGATAAGCTATTTCTTTCTTCATTTCCTTCCACAAAATACTTATCATAATTTAGATCTCTTTTGTCACATGGTACTCTGTAAAAATTTCCCATATCAATTGCATGCACACATTCTTCATTTGTAAGAAGCGTTTCATACATTTTTTCGCCATGTCTGATTCCTATTATTTTCGTTTCTTTATCAGTAGCCCCAAATAATTCTTTCACTGCTTGTGCTAATACTTCTATCGTACATGCAGGTGCTTTTTGTACCATAATATCTCCTGCATTTGCATTTTGAAATGCAAATATAACAAGTTCTACTGCTTCCTCCAAGCTCATAATAAACCTAGTCATCTTTGGTTCTGTAATTGTTAATGGTCTTCTAGCTTTTATTTGTTCAATAAATAAAGGAATGACAGAACCTCTTGAACACATAACATTTCCATATCTTGTCGCACATATGGTGGTTTTTTCTGGGTCTACTGTTCTAGCTTTTGCAACAATTACCTTTTCCATCATAGCTTTAGACGTTCCCATAGCATTGACAGGATATGCTGCTTTATCTGTTGAAAGGCATATTACTTTTTTTACCCCTTCATCAATTGCTGCTGTTAATACATTCTCTGTTCCCAGCACATTAGTCTTTACCGCTTCTAATGGAAAAAATTCACAACTAGGTACTTGCTTTAATGCTGCTGCATGGAAAATATAATCAACTTCGTGCATGGCATTTTTAACACTTTGTAAGTCCCTAACATCCCCTATGTAAAATTTTATTTTATCATTATGATATTCTTTTCTCATGTCATCTTGCTTTTTTTCATCACGTGAAAATATTCTTATTTCTCCTATATCTGTATCTAAAAATCTATTTAATACGGCATGTCCAAATGAACCTGTTCCCCCTGTTATTAATAATTTTTTTCCTTTAAACATCTTTTATCTTCCCTTCTTATATGCTTGTTTGATTGATTCTATATATTGTTTAGTTGCTTGTGCTCTAGTTAAATGCATTTCAATATATTTTCTTGCATTATTTCCATATTCTGCTAGTAAATCTTGATTTTGATATAACTTGATGATTGCATCTTTTAATTCTGTTTCATTATCTGATGTTGCAAATATTCCTATTTTATTTTCTTCTATTATTTTCTGCAATTCTGTTTCTCTATCAAAGCTAGCAATAATTGGTGTTCCTGTTGCCATAATGGTCCAAGTTTTACTTGGAATAGAAACGCCTCCAAAGCCCCTCTTACATATAACAATTGAAACATTTGCCATACTATATACTTCTGAAACCTTTTCATATGTTTGTAATGGAAATATTTTTAGATTTTCTAACTTTTCTTTTTCTACCATTTCTTCAATCGTTTTTTTCTCAGTTCCATCTCCAAAAATAATAAACTCTATTTCCTTATATTCTTGCATCTGGATCGCTACTTTTACAAGCAATTCTATATTTTGTGCTTTTCCTATATTTCCTGCATAAAGTACATTAAATTTATGTTTATCGATATCAAATTGTTGAAAAATGCTATTTTTTTCGGTTTCTATTGGCTTTACTTTTTCTTCATCTACCCAATTATGAATTACTTTTATTTTTTCTTCTGGAACCTGTTTCTTAATAAGATTAGATTTGAAGTCCTCTGAAGGTACATGAATGCTATCTGCATTCTTATATGTTATATTTTCTATTTTTTCTCCCAACCTATACATGAATGATTTTTGGCTGGTTATATTGGTACTGACTAAAGTTTCTGGAAAAATATCTTGTAAATTATATATAAATGGCCATTTATGAATTTTTTTTATGATAGTTCCTACGATTCCATTGGTCGGAGGTGTACTTCCCATCATAATGACATCTATATTTTTAAGGTAGAATGTATACAAAATCTGTTTTATTCCTTGTAAGATATATCGAATCATTCTTTGTATGGTGCTTGTTTTTTCTCTAAATAATCGATATCGATTGATTGTTAACCTACCATTATACAATTGTTCTTTTTTTCGTTTTTTGTAGATATTCCTTTCTTGTTTGCTCACACCTCGTGTTGGAATCGGTGTGTATACTGTAATTTCATTCTTTTCATCCTCTTTTAAAAAGTCTTCTATAATATTTTCATTCAAATATCTTCCCGAATATTTTTCTGGCTCATAGTAAGCTGGTAAATATAATAGTTTCATTCATATACTTCCCCTTATTGTTTTATGATTTCTTCTTTTTTTACTACGGATTCATCTATATTTGTTTCAACATTCGTATAAATATTGTTTCTTTTAAATACCGTAATAAATGTTTTAAAGAATATTTTTACATCTAATATAAAATTTACATTATTCGCATACCATGCATCTTTTAATCTTTTTTCTCTTACTGCTATTCCATTTCTATAATAAGCCTGTGTATACCCCGTAATTCCTGGTTTTACTTTCATTTTGTCTTCTTCATCTGGCTGATATGTTCCCAAAGATTCTACGTCACCTGCTCTAGGTCCTATTATATTCATATCTCCTTTTAAAACATTTATAATTTGCATGACTTCATCTATACTAGTTTCTCTAATAAATTTTCCAACTTTTGTCACTCTTTTATCATCTTTGGCATTATATGTACTTCCATCTTTATTTAATATGTTTGGCGAATCTATTTTCATGGAACGAAATTTATACATGTCAAAAATTTTATAATTCTTTCCTATTCTTTTTGACTTATATATAATGGGACCTCCGTCTTCCAGTTTTATAGCAATTCCTACAATTATAAAAATTAAAATAAAAAATGGTAAAGCTATTATACACAAAATGATATCTATCATTCTTTTCAATATGAAATATATCTTCATTTAACTCTCCTAATTTCAAATTTTTTTCGTATATTTTCTTTCATTTGCTCTGCAAATTCTTCTGTTTTCTGCATTGTTTCTTTAGAAACAACAACCCATCCACATGCATCTGCATTCGTTCTATATTCTCCAATTTCATCTCCTATTTTTTTATTTAATACGATGTCAATTACTTCTTTTCTATCTATCAATTCCTCTATATTATCTATATTGGTTATTATTCCTGGTCCAAAGTTTAAAATCTTTGTTGAAATATTTTTTTGTGTTTTCACATTTAAATCCAATTGTTCTCCTAAACTTTGTTTTATTAAATTTTGCATGACATCTACTCCCGTGGCATTTGGTATAATATGAGAACCTATTAAATTTCCTCCCATTCTTGCTCCTACATCAATTATATTAACTTCATTTTTGTCAGATAAAATAATATCCATATTTACACTACCATATTGAATTCCCAGGATTTTAATTGCTCTTTTTACTTCATTTTTTATTTTATTTTCTACCAATTGTGAAAGTCCAGATGGAATGCAATGACCTAATTCAGCATAATTAGGATATTTCGTCATATGCTTTTTCATAATTCCTAACACGTATACTTCTTCTCTGTCTACAAAACTTTCTACTCCATACTCTTCTCCTTGTATAAACGTTTCGATAAAAGCCTTTTTACAAATAGAACTTTCTACTGCTTTTTGTACCGCCTTTTCTAATTCAATTTCATCTTCAATCTTACTAATCGCTTTACTTCCACTGCCATCAACCGGTTTCACAATAACTGGATATTGAATTTGCTTTTTTACGGAGTTTAACTCCTCACTATTTTTAATCTCAAAAAATTGTATAGAAGTATTTTTATTGTTTGTATATATGGCTTTTTTTACTTCATATTTGTTTTTTATCAATTTTGCTACTTTCACATTATTTCCCACTAGTTTCATATTTTCAACTATATAACTAACCGTTTCTATTGGAAAATCTGTTGCCACTGTTAATACTGCATCGATTTGATTTTTGATTGCATACTGTAAGCATTTTTCCCTGTTGACGATATCTATTGCTTTATAATAATTGGCATAATGAAATCCTATTGCTTCAGGATTTTTATCAACACATAATGAAATATACCCCATTTCATTTATTTTTTTTATTAACGGAACTTGAAGTGATCCACCCCCAAGTACCAAAATCTTTTTTTTATTCAATTTCTTTTTTTACCTCTTTTATTATATATTCCACCTGTTCGTCTGTTAGCAACGTATGTAGTGGTAATGTTATTTCATTTTGATACATATCATAGGCATTCGGAAAATTTTTTATATCAAATCCCATATTACGATATGCTGTCATCATTGGCAATGGTTTATAATGTACATTTGTAGTTATTCCTATATCTGCTAATTTTTTAATGACTTCATTTCTTTCTCGTTCATTTTTTCCTAACAATCTAACCAAATATAAATGTCCACTTGATTGCATTTGCTCTGTATCATGTTGTAAAAGTTGCACATGGCAATCTTTTAAGCCTTCATGATATTTTTTTATAATTTCTTTTCTTCTTTTTAGTAAATTTTCATATCTCGATAATTGTGCCAATCCGATTGAAGCCATTATATCTGTCATATTACATTTATAAGCGGGTATTTTTATGTCATATTCCCATCCATTACTTTGGTTTTTTGATAAAGCATCTTTATTCTGCCCATGCAACGACCATAACATGAATTGATTATATATATAATCATCATCAATTCCTTCTATCGTTTTCCATGTTACAGCTCCACCTTCTGCTGTTGTTAAGTTTTTTACAGCATGAAAAGAAAAACTTGTAAAATCTGCTATATTTCCTGTGCTAATTCCTTGATATTTTGCGCCAAAAGAATGTGCTCCATCTGCTACAATTGCTATTCTCCCAATTTTTTCTTGAAACATAGAATGTGGTGTGAATTTATCTTTATTTTTATTGACTATTTCAAATAACTTTTCATAATTTGCTGGTATTCCAGCTAAATCTACCGGTATAATAGCTTTTGTATGATTCGTTATTTTTTCTTCTATATGTTCATAATCCATTTCATAAGAATTTTTTCCTGTGTCAATAAAAACAATTTTTGCCCCCACATGTTCAATTACACTTGCTGAAGCTGTGTATGTATATGCTGGAACAATTACTTCGTCGCCATTTCCAATTCCCAATAATCTTAGAATTAATTCCAACCCTGCTGTTGCCGAATTGAGGCACACCGCTTTGTTTGTTCCACAAAATTCTGCAATTTGTTTTTCAAACTTTTTTGTTTTTGGGCCTGTGGTAATCCATCCAGATTTTAATGTATCAACGACTTCTTCTATTTCTTTTGACGTTATATCTGGTGGTGAAAATTGAATATGGTTCAACTTAATTCCTTCTTTCTTCTCTAAATGTTGGTACTATTTTTTTTATAACTTCTTTTATTTCTTGTTTTTGATTATTGTTATATTTCATAATTGCTTCATTCAAAACGTCTAACTTCTCCTCCACCATTTTCATATCAATATCACTTGGTGGAGCAATAAAAATTTTGTCATGTTTTGTTTCTTCCAATCCTTCTTCTGCCATAAGCAATTCTTCATATAGTTTTTCTCCTGGTCGTAAGCCTGTTACTTTAATTTGCATATCTACATTTGGCTCATACCCTGATAATCGAATTAATTTTAAGGCCATATCATAAATTTTAACGGGTTCTCCCATGTTAAGTACAAATATCTCTCCGCATTTTGCATACGTCATAGCTTGTAAGACAAGTGATACAGCTTCTGGTATTGTCATAAAAAATCTTGTAATATCTTTATGAGTTACCGTTACTGGTCCTCCACTTGCAATTTGTTTTTTGAATAGTGGTACAACTGAACCATTGCTTCCTAATACATTTCCAAATCTAACTGCTGCATACTCTGTTTGACTCACCTTAGCTTTTGCCTGCACTATCATTTCACACAAACGCTTTGTTGCTCCCATTATGTTTGTTGGATTTACTGCCTTATCTGTTGAAATTAGAATAAACCTTTTTACTTGATATTCATCTGAGCAATTTACAACATTGTAAGTTCCAAATATATTGTTTTTAATGGCTTCTAATGGGCTTGTTTCCATTAGTGGTACATGTTTATGTGCTGCTGCATGGAAAACTAAGTATGGTCTAAATTCTGCAAATATTTCGTCTAGTCTTTTCTTGTCCCTTACACTTGCAACAATGGCACAGACTTCTTGTTCTGGATAATTATATGCTAATTCTTGTTCAATGTCATATAAATTATTTTCATAGATATCAACAATCACTAATTTTTTAGGATTGTATTTGACAATTTGCCTACAAAGTTCTGAACCAATTGAGCCTCCCCCACCAGTTACTAGAACTACTTTGCCTTTAATGAGTTTTCCTATATTTTTATTGTCTAACGCAATAGTATCTCTTCCTAATAAGTCCTCAATTTCTACATTTCTAAAATTATCCATTAAGCTTTTGTTTTGAATTAAATCTTTTGTTCCTGGTAATATTCTTACTTTGCAACCTGTTTGTTGGCAAATATTGAGTATGTTTTTTCTTTCTTCATTTGATATATTTGAAATTGTAAACAAGATTAATTCTACATTTTTTTCTTTGCAAATTCGGATGATGTCATTTCTTGTTCCTAATATTTTATTTCCTGAGATAGCATAATCTACTTTGTTGGGATTATCATCAATTAACCCTACCACATGGTACGTATCTTGCATCGTTGTTTTTAAAGTTCCTAATATAATCGTTGCAGCATTTCCTGCTCCAATTAATAATACATTTTTCTTGACGGTGTCATCTTCTTTTTGTACTTTATATCCTTCCGTTAGGATTAATCTTAATATCACTCTGTATCCTATAATTGCCGTAACAATAATAAGGGCAGCTACCATATTCGTTCTCGTACTGACAATCGTGGTTAAACGAAATGTTACTTTTAATGTTGTTAAGATTGTATAAGCAATTAGGCATGCTAAAATATAAACTAAATAATCATATCCCGTTTCATATCTTGTGATATTATCATATGTCTTAAACACGTGCAATGTAAATGAATACATAATGACAGCTAATATGATGGTATTTATCATGACTCTATTGGGTTCGTCTTCTATAATGAATTGGTTGTTAATTAAAACATATGCTATATAATACGCCATGACGACAATAATGATATCCATCATTCTTAAAATGACATTTCTATGTTTTTTCAATAAATTCAACGTTTTTCCCCTTCTTTTATTTTGTCTATTGGATTTATTTGTGGTGTCCATTTTTTATTATACATGAATTTTTTTTTTTTGACAATACTTTTCATAATAAATTTGTAAATTTTTAAAAAATACTAGACAAACTTTTATCTTTTGTGATATGATTATTCTAAATTGAATGTAACAAGCATTCATTTGTATACTAAGTGCTTTTCATAGCATTTCCTTACAAATGAAAAGTTTTAGGAGGTTATTAACATGTTAATTCGAATTGAAAAATCTTTCATGATTGGTATGATTGTATTGATGTTACTCTCTCTTGCCACTTCTGTTTTTGCTGTTTCTTCTGACAATACAATTGATAATGAGCAAATGGTAAACCCAATGTCGATTTCGAATGAAACAGAAAATGTTGTTGCAACAAATGAAAGCACAAACACATTTGAAAGTACTACCAACACAAATTCATTTGAAAATAATACTAATACAAATTCTTCCAGAAATACCACATCTAATGAAACTACACCAACTTCATATGCTAACTATACTGGTGTTCCTGATACATCAGCAAGCGTATCCAGTTTTGTACCATCTTCTGACTTAAGTTTAGCCGATATTTTGAATATTTTGTTAATCGTTGTTGGTGTGTTATTAGTTTTGTTAGCCATTGCTATTTTA
The DNA here is from genome assembly GCA_947625645.1 of uncultured Clostridia bacterium. Lineage (GTDB taxonomy): Bacteria > Bacillota > Clostridia > TANB77 > CAG-508 > CAG-269. The sequence continues at coordinate 40,508 of CANQPE010000038.1, forward strand.
ATTAAATTAAAACGATAAATTTTTTAAGTCCAAATTCCATTTTTTGGACTTTTTTCTTTATTTTGTATCATATTTATTTTTTTGTATGTATATTTTTCTGCGATTTTTCAATACTAATAATATACATTTCAAAAAGGAGGATAATTTTATGTACAGAAAATTATTTGCTATCATCAGTATGTTTGTTATTGCTATTTTTTCTTTTTCAGTTGTTTTTGCTGCTGACAATAACAATGGTGGTATGTTACAAGATGCCGCAAATGGTATAAGAGATGCTGTTGGTGGTGCTGAAAATGCAATTGAAGACGGTGCTAGAGATATTTCTAATGTTTCAAAAGATGCTACTGGAGGAGCTGAAAATGCTGCATCCAATGGATCAACAAATGGTGACACAAACGGAAATTCTGGTGCAGGCGCAACTGACAATGGAAACTCAGACACAGGATCAAATGGAAATGGCAATGGTACTACAGGAACAAGTTCAAATGGCAACGGCAATTCAGATATGGGTGCAACCGGTTCAACAAATGGTTCTAATGGAAATTCTGATTCATATACTGCAACAAGAACTAGTGCCGAATCTGGTACGACATTTATGGGTATGAACGCAACTGCTTGGACATGGCTTATTATTGGCATTGTTGGTATTGCCATTGTTGCATTGGTTTGGTACTTTGGTACACAAACATCAAGTACAAACAACAGAGATTAATCATAATCATAACAGAAGTAGAATTATTTCTAACTTCTGTTTTTTTATTTGCACTTCTTTGTATTTCGTGTTATACTAATAAAAACAAAATAACATTTTCTAGCAAATAGATGGCTAAAAAATGGAAAGGAATGGATATGAAAATGGTGAATACAAAATTAATTAGTAAAAATCCTACTGCCTACCATAATTATACCATTGAAGATACTTTAGAAGCAGGTATTGTACTAAGTGGAACAGAAATCAAATCTATCAGACAAGGAAAAGTCAATTTAAAAGATACGTATGCCATTATAAAAAAAGGAGAAGTGTATGTCGTTGGTATGCACATTAGTCCCTATGACCATGGAAATATATTTAATAAAGATCCTCTTCGTGATAGAAAATTATTACTAAAAAAGCGCGAAATTATGAAGTTAATTGGTCTAACAAAACAAAAAGGCTACAGTCTAGTTCCTATTTCTCTATATTTTAAAGGTAGTTTTGTTAAAATGGAACTTGGTATTGGAAAAGGGAAAAAATTATATGACAAACGCCAAGAAATAGCAAAAAAAGATGCTGAAAGGCAAATCGCCCGTCAGCAATTCGGAAGAAATGTAGAATAGTTTACGAGAGTATAGAAAAAGTTGTGTAAATAATCCTTCCGTGATAAAATAAAAAATATCAAGGAGGGATTTTTACATG
>CANQPE010000039.1 GCA_947625645.1 uncultured Clostridia bacterium
TATATAACCCTATATTAGTATTCTTTTGGGAATATCGATACGGTTTATATTTTTGTCGTAAAGTATTCTACTTTACGACACTTTTGTAAGAAAAAAATATGTATGCACATGCTATTTTACTATCTAAATTTAGAAAAAGCCTTTGAAATTATTTCATCCCATCCAAACATTTTTCATAAACAAAATCAATTAGAACTGGTAATTGTCCTTCATTTTCGTAATATGATATTAGTTTCGTTCCAAATTCTATTTTATTCTCTTCTGAAATGGTTATAATTCCTCTTCCATGTCTTATTAACTCATGATTTGCTATTAACATGGCTGTTCTTTTATTTCCATCATTAAATAATTGCATTTTCATTAATTGACACATTAATGTTATAATTCTTTCCGTATCACAAGAAATGTTTTGGTTTTCTTCTAGCAAAGCATCTAATTGTTCTTTAGAAGGTAATTTAGGAATCCAATTTGTTCCTGCCATTTTCACTTCATAAATTCTTATTTTTCCAGGAGAATCCACTAAATTACTTCCTACTAAACTGTGTATACTAGATATATAATTAAAATCAATATCGTCATTTATAGAACATAAAATAAATTTCCAAGCATGTTTTAAGTTATTAATGGTTATAATCTCATCTACCCTTAAATGGTCTACATTTCCACCTTCATATATTTTTTGAGTTTCTGGAAATGTTATTGCTATTCCTTCAAGGTTTGCACTTTTCCATATAGCATCTATAATATTTCTTTTCGCTAAAAATATGTTTTGTTCTTGTGTCAAATTAAATTTATCCCTCATTTTTTACATTCCTTTCTTATGCACACTTTCTGTATCTATTTTACTATATTATTTTATTTTTTGCAATGGAATTGGAAAAGTTTTATGCTTCTATAATATCTGCGATTCTTTTTGAGGCAAAACCATCCCCATATGGATTTGATGCCTTGCTCATTTTTTCATATTCTTCTCTATTTTCTAATAATAATTTTATATAATGATACACCGTATTTTCTTCTGTGCCCACCAATTTTAAAGTACCTGCTTTGATTCCTTCTGGTCTTTCTGTTGTATTCCTCATTACTAGTACAGGCTTACCTAAAGATGGTGCTTCTTCTTGAATTCCTCCACTATCTGTTAAAATCAAATACGCTTTGTTTAAAAAATTATGAAAATCAATAACATCTAATGGCTCAATTAATTTGACTCTATCTGTGTGTTCAAATATCTCATTCGCAATATTTCTTACTAATGGATTTTTATGTATGGGATATACCACTTTTATATCTTGATGTTCATCCACGATTCTCTTTATCGCTTTAAACATATTTTTTAATGGTTGTCCTAAATTTTCTCTTCTATGTGCTGTAAGTATAATTAATCTATCTTTTCCTACCCAATTAAAGATTGGATTTGTATATCCTTCTTTTACCGTTGTTTTTAATGCATCAATCGCCGTATTTCCTGTTACAAATATGTTATCTGGATTTTTTCCTTCTTTCAACAAATTTTGTTTAGCATTCTCCGTTGGCGCAAAATGATATTTTGTAATAATGCCAGTAGCTTGTCTATTAAACTCTTCTGGATATGGCGAATATATATTATAGGTTCGTAATCCTGCTTCAACATGTCCTACTGGAATCTGCATATAAAATGCACAAAGTGAGGTAACAAATGTTGTTGTTGTATCTCCATGAACTAAAACAATATCTGGCTTTTCTTTTTCTAATACAGGCTTTATTTTTGAAATAATATTGGTGGTTATGTCAAATAAAGTCTGTTTATCTTGCATGATATCCAAATTATAATCTGGTGCAACATCAAAACATTCTAAAACCTGTTCTAACATTTCTCTATGTTGCCCAGATACACAAACTTTCACTTCAATGTTTCTTCTACTTTTTAACTCTTTCACTAACGGACACATTTTTATTGCTTCAGGTCTTGTCCCAAAAACCAGCATAACTTTCTTCATATTTTTAACTCCTAAAATTTTCTTATTTTTAAATAGTTTAAATCACATCTTGAATTGATTTTATATATTAAATTAACCCCTTTGAACCTTTGTTATTTATCTTTTTTGCTGGAACTCCTGCTATCGCAATTCCTTCTTCAATAAATGATTTATTAACTACTGCATTTGCGCCTATTGCAATATTATTGGCAATTTTAATTCTTCCAAATAGTTTTGCTCCTGGTCCAATGTAAACATTATCTCCTATAATAGGTGCATCTCCTGACTTACCTGCAGAAGTTCCTATATTTACACCTACATGAATTCTACAGTTATTTCCTATCTTTGCATTTGGATTTATAATGATAGGTCCAATATGTGCTATACTTAAGCCCATTCCACATACATTTAGTGGAATAGAAAAATTACAAATACTACCTATTTTAAAACGCCTAATCTTGTAATAATGAAGAATTATTTTATTAATTAAACCTTTTTTACAATTCTTATAGTATTCACATTTTCTTAGATAAATCTCATATCTCCATACATAATCATTTAATTTAGGATGTTTTGTTTTTCTTCCTAGTTGTTTTTTATCTGCTTCTATAAAATGATAATAATCTTCTTTATTAGATATGAAATATCCGTGTGTGTGTGTGTGTGTGTACAGTATCAATGGTTTTGGCATCTTTCATTTTTTAACACCTCTTTATTTAGTCATAAACTACAATTGATATGTCTTTTCTGTGTTACATATATTTTTTGTATCTAATATTATTTTGTCATTTAATTTTTGAATATTATTTTTCAAATGGTTATGTGAGTTCATTATTACGATAACATCTATATCATTTATAAAATCTTCAAAGTCTTCACATTGATTTTGTACTATTTTTCTTTTTACATTTGGATCATATACTTTTATTTTTTTAGACTGTTCTCCCATAATTTCTAGCATTTGTAAAGTTGGACTTTCTCTTATATCATCTACATTTTCTTTATAAGTTAGTCCATAAATTCCAACTCTACTTATATCTTTTATTTTATTTTCTTCCATTATATTTTTTAATCTTTCCAACACAAACTTAGGTTGTCCATCATTTACTTCCCTCGCTGCTTTAATAACATTTACAATTTCAGGATAATCTCCAACTAAAAACCATGGATCTACAGAAATGCAATGTCCTCCAACTCCTGGTCCTGGTTGTAATATATTAACTCTTGGATGTTTATTTGCTATTTTTATTACTTCATATACATCCATACCTGATGTTCTACAAATTCTAGATAATTCATTTGCAAAAGCAATGTTGATATCTCGAAAAGTATTTTCCACTACTTTTGTCATTTCGGCTGTTTTTATATCTGTTACTACAATCTCTCCCTTGCAAAATGATGCATATAATTTTTTTACTTTTTCTCCTATTTCTTTGCTATCTGCACCAATTGTTCTAGAATTATTTTCTAATTCATAAACCATATTACCTGGTATTATTCTTTCAGGCGCATGCACTAAATTTATATCTTTTCCAATTTTAAAACCTTTATTTTCTATTATCGGTCTAATATGCTTATCTATTGTTCCTGGTGATATAGTTGATTCTATTATAAGTATTGCTCCTTTATTGCATACGTTCAATACAGATTCTACAGCTGATATCACATATTTAGGTTCTATTTTTTTACTTTCCTTTATATATGGTGTTGGTACTGACACAATATATACATCTTCTTTTTGATATTCCGTTGTAAATTTAATATTGCTTTTTATTGCATGATTAAACAATTCATCTAACCCTTTTTCCTTAAATGTTGTTTTTCCCTCATTTAAAGTCTTTATTAATTGTTCATTATAATCTGTTCCCACTACTTCTATCCCATTATTTGCAAACATCAAGGCTGTTGGTAGTCCAATATATCCTAATCCTATAATATTAATTTTCATAGCTATCTCTCCTTGTATAATTTTTTATAATAACTCTATCATTTTTTGCATTTGTATTTTCCAATCGTATTTATCTTCTGCAAATTTTCGCATCTCATCTACATAATTGAAATCTTTTATTTCATCATAAAACTTGATACATTCTTCTATATTTAAAGGTTCATCATTTGCTGGCACTAATAATGCATACTTAAACTTTTCATCTAACTCTTTTTCTTTATATCCTAATACGAAAGGTATCCCCTTAGCACAATATTCTTTCACTTTCAAAGTAGAGCCTACTTCTAATCCTATTCTATGCAATCCTAAAGATCCTAAAGCAATAGTAGCTTGATTATATACATCATCTAATTTATTCCCATCTACTACACCAATAAATGATATATAATCTTCTAATTTTTCTTTTCTAGTTATTTCTTCTAACTCTTTTTTTACTGCTCCATTTCCAGCAATAACTAACTTGACTTTTCTTTTATTATCTGGGTGTTTTTTTATATATTCTTTTATTCCATATATTGCTCTGTCAACTCCATGCCATTTATTTAAATTAGCTACTACTAATATGTTAAAGGCATCTATCTTTTTATCATTTTTTTCTACCTTTTTTATACTATCTATATCTATTCCATTGTCTATTTCTATTACATCCATTTTCCATATCTTTTTATATGGCATATATGTAACTATTTTAGTTCCAGTTTTATATAGCTTATTTTTGTATATATTATGTATAAAATATTTACTAATACTTTTTATAAACTTAGCAAAGTTCTTATTTTTCAATGATTTTTTTATAGCATTTTTCATTTCTCCTTTTATTGGATATGTAGGCACCTCTAGTAAAAGTTGTACGTTGTTTTCTTTTAATATAGATGCCATTTTACAAAGGTAATAATCTATCATATCAGGAAATCTCAAAAAAACTATGTTATAGTACAAATCGTTATTTTTTTCTTTTAGTAATTTATTTAAGCTTTTTCTATAATTACTGATTCCTTTGCGACAATCATATTCTTCTTTTTTTTCATCTTTACAAATAATTAATTTGTTATCTTTACAATAACCTATGTCTACATTAAATCCTAACACTCTTAGAGCTTCTGCTTGTCCTATAACTTTCTTTTTTACCCCTAACATTTTTGTATTTTCAAGATTAAAATATACTAAATATAATATTTTTAAATTATTGTCTTTCAAATGCATCGTTTTTTCGCCTCTTCCATTTATTGTTTTATTTGCATAACTTTTTATAAAGTTTTTCTTTTTTAAAATGTTTCAATGTCCATTTAATAGATTCTTTAAATATTTTAAATTTTGAGAATATTATTAAATATAATATTGAAGTTACGCCAATATTTAATATTAATTTTGATATTATCTCTATAATATTTCCCTTTACATCTACTCCCGCTGATATAAAAGAACATGCCCAATATGAAATTAGTCCTATTATACAAAATATAAAAACGTATAAAAATTCTTCTATTATAAAATTTTTAGCCTTAGACTTAAAGGCATATTTGTAAGTATAAAATGCAGTTAAAGGAAAACCTATAAATAATATAGTAATTATTGTGGTAATTATTACGCCACTAACACCAAAAAAATATCCCAAAATAAAGTTAAAAATTAAATTTGTTAAAGCCTCTATTAAACCTTTATATTTCCCTTGCCACCATAGACCTGCTGCGTCAAAATATTGCCCTATAATATTTAAAACTCTTTCTACTAAAAAATAAACAGCAAATAAAAACATCAGTTGTGTAGGAAACATTAATTTTTCTCCTACCCAAATTCTCATAAATGGTTGATATAAGGTCAATAAACAAGTAAAACAAAAACCTGATATACTTATGTATAAAAAATTAATTATTCTTAAATCATTTATATTTTTTTCTACTTTTTCTGTTGCAATACTATTCCCTATTCCTGCTGCCATTGCATTAATAACAATAGTTAATACAGCTCCAATTGCACTACTAATATAAAAATAATTGTTATATATTGCTACAATTTCTAATCCTAAAAATGTAGATATCACTATACTATCGAATGCATTTCTACTAGCTGCTGCAAGTTTAGTTAGCATTAAGCCAACTACCCTTTTCTTCATCTTTTTTAATTCTTCTTTACTTATATTTCCTCTACATTTATACTGTGGGTACATTTTGTCAATAAAACGAGCAGTTACTATATTAGTTAGCATAGAAAAAATAGGTAAAACAATTACATAAACATAATAATTTTTAAATACCAATAAAACCACAATTTGTATTATATACATTAATGAGTTTAAAACTATGCCTATCTTACTTGTTACATCTACACGTTGATGTACTTGTAATAATGAATTTTTATATGCAAATAGCCAATACGATACAACAGAATTTAATAAATATATAAGAAATAAAACATACACATTTATATCGCTTGGTATTTTTCCAGATATCATATTAGGAATAAATGGCAAAAGAGCAAGACCAACTACCAATATTACTAATCCAATATATCTATATGTTTTTTTATATAAATTCATTAATGCACATATCTTATCTACGTCATTTTCAGCTAATGGTTTATACATACTAAAAATTATTGCACTACCAATTCCCAGTTCTGTCAAACTCAAAATATTTAAGACCGAAGAAAATAAACTATTTAACCCTAAATATTCAATGCCTAATTTTTGTATCAATATTGTTCTTACGGCAAAAGGAAATAATAAAATAACAATTTTTCCTAGTAATCCCCATAAACTATTCTTTTTTGTATTTTCAAATCGTTTTAATTTCATACATTTTTTAATCCTACCTTTTTAATACTTTTAGAATAATCTTTTTAATCAATATCATTTTACTTTGTTTAGATGTATATTTTTTATTAAAATCATTCCAATTTAAATTTATAATATCTTTATATATTTCGTTTCTCTTTGATGTCTTATATGTTGAATGCGATAGTGGAATATTAATCTTTGCTTCCTCTTCTAAATTTAAATCTATAGTAACAAAATAGTCTGATAACTTTTTCCAATATTCATAAGCTTTTCTACTATTTATTAAAATAGTAGATTTAACTTCATCTTTATAAAAATCAGGATATTTTCTCCAGCTATCGCAATCTCCTATAGTAATATCTCCTACACGATTTATATTGCTATATTTACAGTAATAGCATGATTTTCTATAAGAATCTCCACGTATAAAAGAATTATAATATGGATTTAAATTATATTTTATCCTTTTTATCCTTTTTATCCTTTCATATTTTATTGCATATTGAAATGTATTTTTTGTATTATCTTTATGACGAAAAGCTAAATTTTCAATTCTAACATTTTTACTATTTAGAAATGAATTCTTAACATTTATATCCCAAAATAATTGACTAGGAACTCCATGACATATCAAATCTATAGTTAGTAATTTATTATAATCTTTTTTTAAGAACATTTTAAGTCCAGCTATTTGACATGGTGTTCCGGAGAATAATACATATTTATCATCCTCTAAATGTTTTTTTGCATTAATATAACAATTTCCTATATTACTTTGAATATATTTCGAATTTTGCATTAACTTTAATTCTTGAATATTCGTTGCTTCCATATGAACACATTGCATTTTTTCATCTAAAGTTGCTCCATAAACAACTCCATTTAAATTTTCTATAAAATACTTACCTATTGTATAGAATATTCCACCTGATGCACTTTTTATTTTATTAATATCTTTTGAAAATCCAATTTTACTAAGTTTAGGGGGATTTTTATCATCCATAGTATTTAATGATGGACATCTGCTTACACATATTCCACATTTTATGCATTTTTCCTTATCAATACTTGGAAACAAAAAGCCTTCTGAATCTTCTTTCATTTCAATACATTGTTTAGGGCAAACATTTTTACAACAGGAACATCCTGTACATTTTTTTATTGGAATATCGCTTACGGTAACTATTTCTTTTTCTTCCTTTTTTTTAATATATTTATTAATATCAGAAATAACATTTTTTAAATACTCTTTTGATACATTTATTTCTTCTTTTAAGTTGCTATAATAATCTTTCTTACTAAAAAAATTATCTGTAATTTTATCATTTAAATTAATAAATCTATTTTCTTCATTTAATATTTTTAATATGTTTCCCATTCTTTCTTCGTTAGCACCCCATTTACAGTTTTTATCTCTATGAAAAACTACAAAAGGAATATTAGATATTATAGAAAATAAAAGTCCATGAAATGAATTTGTTACCACAAAGCTAGCATTAAAAAATAATTCAACAAATTCACGTGGTCCATATGACCCTGTTTTGCCTAATTTAAGTTCATGATTATATTCCCAAATATTCATTGGTATGTATCTTATTTCCATATTTCTTTGTTTTGCAATTTTCTTTAATTGTTTTTTTACATTATTTGGTACTCCTTGAAACATATAGCATAAAATATATTTCTTATTTTTACTTTCATTGTTTATTTTTAATTCTTTTTTCCATTCTTGTTTTGATAATAATAATGTAGGATCAACTACCAAAGTAGCATCTTGATTTGTTATCCTTTTTACGTAGTCTATTCCTTCTTTTTCTCTACAAGATAAATATTTTATGCCTAAAATATATTCTTTCATTTTTTTGTTTTGTTCTTCATTTAAATAATTAGTACCAGTAATACTTGGGGCATACGAAATTCTTTTACTATAATCTATAAAATTAAGAAAATATGCATCTAAATCTTGCCCTATATCTGTCCAAACCATATCACTTCCTGTGATTACACCATCGTACTTATGCGCATATTCTTCTAAATCCTCAATATCATATAATTTTTGGTTACCTATTAATAGATAATCATTTCTAAAATTCTCAAACATTTTATTTACATTATGTCTAGGCTTTTCTGTCTTTAAAAAAGTAAAAATGTCAAATTTCAACTTAAACAATGTTCTTATATATCTTAATAAACTTTTATTTTTCTCTTTACTTAATTCTTTCATTTCTGAATAGTTTAAAAATTCGCTATTACAATCATGTTTTCTTATTGTTTGTTGTAAAGCAAATGCTTGTAGTACAGCCCCATAATTATTAACATTAAAAAACGTCATAATTCCTATATTTTTTTTATCTGTATTTTCTTTATCTATATTTTTCATATATACTTTTTGCCTCCTTCCTAATTGTTATTAATTGGTTTAAACTTTTATTTAAGCATTCTTTATCATTATTTGATAATTTAAATTTTTTATATTTTTGTTTCCATTGTTCAATTGTATTTACAGAGTAAACTTCACTAGCATAAGCAGAAGTGTATCTGCCATTTGTCTTTTCATTTATTCCAAACCTTTTACAAGGTATTGCCTTTTGCGTTTTATATGTTTCTCTAAAATAATTCCACTTTTTTTGGAAATTTTTCTTATCCATAGGCAAATAATGAGTTATTTCTTTTTCAATAATTGGTACAGATACTTGATACATAGCAATGTTGAAATTATCATACTGCATACATTTAATTGCTTCATAAAGATACTTCATCACTGCTATATGTTCGTCATGCCAATCTATAAAAAATGGTAATAAAACCATATTAATTTTTTCTTTTTCAATAATTTCAGCCAATTGTTGTTCTTTATTGTTCGAAATAGTAATCAATTTTTTGTTGAATTTTTTAGCTGTAGTTTTTAATTCATTAAGTCTTACACTATGTAATTCTTTACTATCATTTCCTTGCATATCCATATTGCACAATATTACTTCTTGATTATCACAAATATTCATACTACAGCCAATCCACTCATCGTCAGCATGAGGAATTAATATCAATTTTTTACATTTAGGTAATATTTCTATACCAAGATTATTCTTGTTTTGATTATTTAAAACTATATAATCTATCTGCCATATAATTCTTTTTTTTATTTTTTTATAGATTCTATATATGTTTATTAGAATTTTTTTCATCTTTAACCTCTTTATAACAATCAATATGTTTCTTTATAACATTGTCCCAAGTAAAAAATTTCTTTATGTTTATTTTTAAATTTTCGTTTTTTTCTTCTTTAACTGCCTTTAAAATTGTTTCTTTTATATCTTTTATTTTGTAAGGACTAAAAGAGTAGCAACCATCTAAAGCTTTATAATCTAAAATCGGCAATGTAGAAGAAACAGCAATTTTAGTTCCAGAGATACCCGCTTCCAGTATTACTAAACCAAAAGTTTCAGAATAAGACGGCATTACAACTAACTCTGCATTGGTGTATGCTGATTTTAAAATTGGTGATTTATTATCAATCCAACCTAAAAAGTGAAAATTATCATATCCTTGTGCTTCTTCTATACATTTCTTATAATAAGTTTTATCTCCATTTTTTGGTCCTCCTATAAAAACGACGTCCAAATATGTATCTTTTAAAGCCTTTATTATATTAAGTTGGTTTTTATTTTTATCAAATCGTCCAACTTGTAATATATATTTATATTCTTTTCCCAGTAAATCGTAAATTTCTTTATTCCCTTTTTGAGTTTCTTCTATTCCATTTGGGATAATAATTACCTTTCTTGATTGTATTTTATAGTGCTCTGATATAAACGTTGCTTCTCTAGGAGTTTCAACTATTATTTTGTCTGCAAGTTGTAATGAATTATATAGTATTCTATAAGTTGTAGGAATTGGTAATTTTCTTATATGTCTATAAAAATCTATTTTCATTCCATATTTTATTGGAATAACAGTAGATATAATGACTTTTAAACCTATTTCTTTTGCATATTTTATTAGTGTATAATTTTCTATATTTAAACTAAAAATGTGCAATATATCATAGTCAGTTAATTTTGTACTAAATTTATTAAAGTAATCTACTATAATGTTTTTTTCTTTTAATAATTCCATTATTTTTTTAATTCTAATTTGTACACCGCCAGAATCATTTTGCATACAAGTGCTATAACTATCTATTAAAATTTTCATTTTTTTACCTTTCAAGTATTTTTAATTCACAACACTAAATTATTTTAATTTTTTCTTTTTTATTGATTTGTAAATAACTTTTTTCTTCCATATCATTTTTTATATATTGTTTTGGTATTTTTTTTACGGTCAAAAATATAAATACCCAAAAATATTGCCATTTGAATGTATATATACTTAGCAATAATGGAAAAACTCCCATTATAAAAAATGAAATTAAAATAATTCTATAATAACCTAGACTTCTTCTAATTTTGTTTATATAAAATAGTATCAGTATTATAAAAAATCCCATTCCAAATGTGCCATAAGTTGTTAATATTTCTAAAAATATATTATGTGTATAAAATCCATATTGACTTTGAAATGCCCCTATTCCATGTCCGATTACCCAACTCTCTTTATAATATTGCAATGCTTTTTCCCAAATTACATCTCTACCAGATAATCCTGTTTTTTGTTTAGATGCCATCTCATACATTGTTCTTATAGAATAACTGTCTATATCATTTGCTTTCAAATAATTTAGAATTTGTAACAAGATATTTTCTATATTAAGTAATATCATCACACCTATAATAGTGGCTGCTATACATATAAAAAATTTCTTTGTATCCAATTTTGTAGTAAAAACATATAATGATACTTCTAAAACTACTGAAACTATTATGGCTCCTCTGTTGCAAAAAAATAATATTTCTAAAAATGCTATAAGTTCGAATATTAAATAAATTTTTTTCTTTAATACCTTGCTTCCTAAGCAACATGCCATAAAACCTGGTAGCATACAGGTAATACCATAGTCCATATAATCTGAAAAAATACTAAACCCCTTAAAGGGCTCCATACAATATACCAAGATTACAAAGATAGATATATTGGCAAAATATGTAATAAATTTTTTATAATCTTTTATGTTTGAAAATAAGTACATAGTAAAAATACCATATATTAAAAATTCATATAAATATTGGCTTGCTAAATTATTATAATTAAAAATCATTGTTATCCAAAATAAGAGTGACACGATAAGTACTATAAAAATAAAATTTCTATTTAGTAAAATTTTATTGTTTTTCTCTTTTATGTTATACAATACAGATATTACTAAAACTAAAGAAGTAGCACAAAATAAAATTTCAGTTGAATTATTGGGAATGTATATCATAATAAGTTTGCAAATTGTAAATAAAAATAAATATAAAGCAAATAAAAACTCATTTATATATTTTTTCATTTTACCTCCGTCTATTTTTTTACTCTTTTGTTTTATATGATAGTTTCATTTTTTAACTTTTTAATACATATTTAAAAATTATTTTCTATTTCTAGAATAAATTTTTGCATTGCTTCTGCTGGATTATATTTTCTACTTTGTTCTAAACATGCAAATTTCATCTTCATTAATTCTTCTTGATTTTTATAAAAATATATCAATTTATTTGCTACTTCTTCTGGTTCTTTCACTGGTACTTTTGCACCAGTTTCATTTTCTTTCAATATTTCAAAATTGTATTTCCAATCTGTAGCAATGATAGGTAAAGCTGAATTAAAAGCATCTATAATAGTACCTGGAAATCCTTCTCCTCTCCAATATGTTAAAAATAACAATATATCATATTGCCTTAAAATATTGGTTGCTTCACTAGAATTTACGCATCCTTTATATATAATATAATGGGGTAAATTTCTCTCTACAATTTTAAACTTTTCTTTGTAATCATTATCAATTTTTCCATATATATTAAGTTCAAATACATCTTTTTTCAATATTTTATTAGCTAATTTTACTGCTTCTATACTATCTTCAATTCCTTTTAATATATTTACTCTTGCAAATGTGCAAACATTAATTTTCTGTTTATGCGTATTGTATATTATTTCATTTCTATCTATAGGTTGTATATTTTTAAAGTTAGGTATTACTTCTACATTTTTTATATTTCTTTTTTCATACTCTTGTTGTATTTTTTTTGTTTCCACATATATTTTATTTATCTTTTTCGTTTGTTTTTTCATAAATTTATTCGTATCAAATAACTTATATCTAGTACCACCTATAGTAAACTCAAATAATTTTCTTCTATAAAATATATTAAAAAAGTTAATAATTGGTAATAAAACTTTATATCCTCTATTTGAAACTATCAAAATTATATTTTCACTATTTTTTACTATTTTATATGTACTTAGTATTACTTTTATTGGATTTTTGCTATTTTTATATGTATCAAATTTTAAAGTTTCTTCTTTAAAATATTGTTCAATATATTGATTAATTTCTCTTGTTTTTACTGTTTGCCCATCCATAATATTTCCATTTAAACAAAAATGCCCAATAATTCCTATTTTCAAACTAATCCCTCCTTGATATAAATCCTTTAGCATTTTATATCGTATTTTTTCTTAAAAAAATCTTTACAATTGGTATGGATAGATAATAATGTTTAATTATTATCTCCAAAAGCACAAATGTTTTTAATTTGCCATAGTCCTTAGTTAAACTTTCTTTAATATATTTATTTTTTTCATAATTCTTTATTTCTTTTTTATATTTTTTCCATAACTGTTTTTTGTTATTATTTATAGCTATGATTAACATTAGTAATAAATTGTAAAATACTAAATACTCGAAATATTCTTTCCATTCTTCTTCTAATTTCGTTCCTTTTATCATATTTAATTTATTTTTTGCTTTTATTATATTTTCTTCATACCATTTATAATTTTTATAATTAGTAGACAAACTACTATGTCCCACTCTATAATTATAAAGTTCTTCATCTATAGTAACTATTTTGTCTGTATTGATTAAAACAATTGTATATGCTGATTCTCCTATTTTTTTTAAAAGATTAACTAAATTAACTTTTTCCAATAATTCTTTTTTTATTATTTTATTCCACTGTAATGAATTTCTAGATATAAATTTATAGTCTACTTTTCCTTTATAATTGTTATACCATTTTACTTTTTTATTCGGTTGATATGGGTAAAATTTATAATTGCATATCGCTACTTCTGCATTTGTTTCTATTACTTTCTGATACATTTTTTCATACATTTCTTTTTCTATAAAATCGTCTGCATCAACCCAACCAATATATTCTCCTGTTGTATTCTTATATCCATTTATTCTTGCTTCAATTACTCCCATATTTTTTTGTGATATTACTTTTATATTATCATGTTTTTTTTCAAACTCTTTTGCTATTTTCAATGAGCCATCTGTTGACCCATCATTTACTAATATAATTTCTATTCCGTCCATCGTCTGATCAATAATTGATTGTATACACTGTTCTAAATATTTTTCAGCATTATATATTGGAACAATTACAGATATTTTATATTTTACATTACTAGACATTTAAATTTCTCCCTAATTCAATATTGCCTTGTTTACTATGAAATAACACACAGCAACAATCTGGAGTAAAAGTTAATTCTCCAAATATAATTTTCCCATTATCATTATATAAATCTACTCTTACAAATTTAAAATCCTTCGATAATTTCTTTGCATATTCAACCATTAATTCAAAATTTTCAGGTTTTTTCACTTTTGTCTTGCTTCTATCTTTTTCCTTTATATATGGCAATTCCTTCCATTGTAAATCAAAAAAATTAACTTTCTTAGTATGTGTTTCCAAATCTCTTTCTGTACAAACTAATACTCCTTCTACTTTTCCTGCTATGCAATAAAATTTATAATCAATTGGTAATCTGTCATTCTCATCACATAAATACTTTTCACATATGATTTTAGGTTTTATTTTCAAATACTGCAATTCCGTTGTGGCCAATCCATATCGTTCTTTTAACCATTTTTTTAATTTCTTTTTTGTATCATTTATGTCTATGTTAGTTTTATTTTTACATACAATATTATATCCTGAACCATGTGTGCACTTCAAAACAAATTTATTCGGTAATTTTTCAAAATCAATTTCTTCTGGAGTATTACAAACAAAATATAATTCATTTAATATGTTTTCTAATCCTTTACTTTTCACATAATCTCTTACCTCATACTTATCTGCACATCTACTTACAAGTTTGTCATCTTTATATGATAATTTTAAATTTGTCATTTTCTCATTGAAATTCTGAGGATTTTTCAAATGTGGAATCTCTTTTGTTCTATATATATACAATATAATTGCACTTAATTTAGGAGAAATTTTTGTTAATATTTCAAAAAATTTCTTTCCCATTTTTTTTATCACTAAACTCTCCTCCTTACAGCATTCAATATGTACCAACAAAAATAATAAAAGCTTTTTAATACAGAAAAGTGTTCTATGTTTCTATACAGATACCATGTCCTTTTCAATGCTTTTATTTTATTTGAAGATAACGTATTATCACTCCTTCTATATAAAGACAAATTTTCATTTAACCCATAAGCCACTATCCCAGTTTTTAATATCTTCCACCACGTTGCTGTATCTTGTCCTTTTCTTACATTTGGCATTTCAATTAATTTTTTTCCTAATGTATCTACATTAAACATAACTGCAGATGTAAAAATCGTTGTATTTTTTAGTGCCTGTTTGTAATTTATACTTTTTGGTACTTTAACTATTTTCCCTGTTTTACTCATATCTTCATTTGCAAATTCATAATCTGTAAATGTAAAATCATATTGGTTTTCCTTCATAAATGTAATTTGCTTTTCTAATTTGTCTTTTTCCCATAAATCATCTGCATCTAAAAATGCTATGTACTTGCCTTTTGCTTTCTCTATTCCCTTATTTCTTGCTATTGCTGCTCCTGAATTTTCTTTTAAATGCATTAATTTTATTTTGGGATTTTCATCTGTATATTTTTGTATTATCGTTGCAGATTTATCAGAAGAACAATCATCTACTAATAACAATTCCCAATTTTTATATGTCTGTCTTACTACTGTTTCTATCGTTTCTTTTATAAATTTTTCACAGTTGTAAACCGGTGTTATTATGCTAACTAATTCTTCTTCCAATCGTATTCCCCCTCTTTTGGTTCACTTTACTTATAACATTTCATATTACTTTTCTTTCACTGCTGCCTGTTTGGCTCCTCTCAGTTCTCTTATTTCTTCTTTGATTCCTAATTCTGTAATTTCCGCATCCGCTTTTGAAAATACAGCTTTTATGGTTGCAAATACGAGTTTCACATCTTGTTGAAAACTCATATGATCTATATATTCAATGTCATATTGGATTTTTTTGAAGATATTAATTCCATTTCTTCCTTTTACTTGTGCCAATCCTGATATTCCTGGTAATACCTCCACTCTTCGTTTTTGTTCCTCTGTAAACCATTCATAATACTCTGGTATCCATGGTCTTGGTCCTATAAAACTCATTTCACCTTTTAAAATATTAATCAATTGAGGCAACTCGTCTAAGCTCGTTTTTCTAATGAATTTTCCTACTTTCGTTACCATTTGTTCATGGGATAATTCACTATGTAGTTCTTCTCTATGCGTTTTCATTGACCTAAATTTGTAAATATCAAATACCTTTAAATCTTTTCCCATTCTTTTTGATTTATATATAATTGGGTCCCCATCTTCTATTTTTATACAAATTGCGACAATTGCCATAGGAATGGCAAATATCATTAATAATACAATTGCCAATACGACATCCATGACTCTTTTCACTTTTATGTACATCGTTCTTCCTTCTTTCCCCTTAAAATATTCATCTATAAAGTACAAATATCTTGAATATTTTACGTCTTCGTATGTACTTTGAAAAAGTACATAACCTGCGATATTCAACACAAATATACAGACATATAGTCCATATACTCACCTACTTGTCACCAAATAGGATTTTCTTAGCAATTGATTGCTTAGAAAATATTAATTGCGTTTTTCTATATTCTAGGGCTGGTTTTTAAGTTGTAAGCACTCTCGCCCTATATTCATTGCCATGTTAAAAAAATAATCCATATGATGTCCATTTTCGCATGTTACCTTCAATTCATCTTTTCCCCTCTTTACAAGACCTCCGACATTGATAACATTTACTTGCAGTATTGATTGGGCTAACTAGTTTTAACAAAATCCCTTCTTGAAACGCTTTGTATTTTAAGTATTGTGTAATCTTTGGTCTTAGATAGATTGGCGTATATTTTTTTATCTTTTTCCTGTAATAATAAGCTGTATCTGCTGAATTGCCGTTAAAGTCTGCAATTGCTATCACTTTCACTTTATTTTCTACACAAAATGTCACAATTTTTCTGCTTACATCATGGGCGTAATATTCATTGATGTTATGCAATTTTTTCCAGTATTGTACATGGTCATTTTTTATCATTTGCCATTGTTTTATCTCACATTTGTCACGATAAATCTTGTTTAAAATTCCTGCTGTTCGATGTCGATACTCTTTTCCTCCTGAAACAAACAACGCTTTTAAAAAATTTCCTTTGGCATCTAAAACCGTACAGATAGCAAAATTGTTGCTATTGGAAAAAGCAATTCCACAAACTCTAACTTCATTATCTTCTAACCTATTTTTTACAGGAGTCACATCTGCTACTTCATGTCTAACAGGTATGCGTGCCATAAGATAATCTTTTTTAATCACAATCGTTGGAGATAATGTTTCTAAATCTCTTAGTCTTTCCCAGTCTTTTATCCTTACTTCAATCCATTTCCAGCCTTCTCTTCTTGTATACAACTTAAATTGGAATCTTCCACCATCTTGTAGGTCCTTTCGCATATCTCCCCAGTAAGTAACTGGTAAATCAAACTTTTTTGCCTTTGTAGGTACCCCCATTGTTTCGTCATTTTTGGCTCTTTCCAAATGAGAGACATAAATTTTCGCATATCGAATTGCCACCGTCATCGCTGTTCTTTTCAGCTCTCTTGGCATATCTACCTCAAAATATTCTTTACCCTTTTTGCCATCTTTCGTTTTTCCTGTTAATTTTGCTAGTTCTTTTTCACACTCTCTACTAGATTTCTCAAGCATTTCTTCATGGTTTAGTAAAATTCGATAATATTTTCCAATGACTGTATTATATTTTTCCTGGGTTAACTTAAAGTAACTTTTATGGTTGGTATATAATTTTAAAGTATACGTTGTGATACAATATCCTGGTTTTGGCTCATATTCCTTATTTTCCAACTTTTTTTATCTCCCTAACTTCTCGTCGTAAAGTATTGTACTTTACGACAAAAATATAACCATTATCCATATTTCCAAAAGCATATTAAAACAGGCATATGTAAACAATCTAAATTCGTTTTTCAACACAAAAAAGAGCGAATTTTCAGCCTCGCTCTTTTCTTATTTTGAATTTCTTGAAAAATAAAATATAATAAATGTGTGTAACTATGATTTTTCTTAGAATTTCTCCTACTTTCTAAATTGAACAAAAAAATTTGACTAAAAATATTGAAATTTATCTAAAAACATGTTACAATAAAAAGTGTCGTAAAGTACAATACTTTACGACACTTTTGGTAAGAAAGTTATAATAGTAGTGTGAATTTTTTATTTTCATAATCGTTTATTATTTGTCCCATCTTTCTACATCAATTTTTAATGTTTCACCATTGATGTTAGTGTCTACATATTCCTTTCTTTCAGCACCATATATAATTTGTTTTGCCAATGTTTCGTGTTTAATAAATGTTTCATTTTCTTTGATGATTGTTTCTAGCATGTCATTTCCTGCAATGTATAAATGAATTGTATCAAGTACTTCAAAACCTCTGTCTTTTCTCATGTTTTGCACTTTGGATAAAATTTCACGCACATAACCTTCTTTTTTCAATTCTGGTGTTATTTGCGTGTCTAGGACAACGCCCATTTCGCCTTCTCCACTGAATGCAAATCCTTCTTTTCCATGCATCGTTATTAATAAATTTTCACTGTCTAATCCAATTTCTGTTCCATCAATTTCAATATATTCTACTTTTCCCATTTTTACTTGTGTAGCTAGCTGCATTTGATTTTTCTTTGCAATTTCTTGTTTAATCTTTGGAATGAATTTTCCATACTCTTTTCCTAACACAGGTAAATTTGGTTTTATTTCGAAATTGACATATTCTGCCATATCTGCACCAAATTCAATTTCTTTGACATTCAATTCTTCTTTTACAATATCAGCATAATATTCTGGTAATGTATCTACTGAAATTAACATTTTAGAAAGTGGCTGTCTATTCTTGATATTAGCACTATTTCTAGCACTTCTTCCTAGTTTTACAATTTTATAAGCCAAATCCATTTCTTTTTCTAATGCTGGAGCAATTGTTCTTTCGTCTACTTCTGGCCATAAGCATAAATGTACACTTTCAGGTTGGTTGGCATCTAATCCCACAACCAAATTTTGATAAATTTCATCTGCTATAAATGGAACAAATGGAGCTATGATTTTGCTCAAAGTCGTTAACACTGTATACAATGTAACATAGGCACCAATCTTCTCATCATTGATTTCTTGAGCCCAGAATCTTTCACGATTTCTACGTACATACCAATTTGATAATTCATCTGTGAAGTCTTCAATTTGTAAAGCTGCTCCTGTAATATTATATTCTTCCAATTTTTGATCTACTTCTTTTACCAAAGTGTTTAATTTAGAAATAATCCATTTATCCATAACATTGTTACTTTTGAAGTCAGTATATTTTAATGGGTTAAACTGATCAATTTCAGCATATAGTACATAGAAAGAATAGACATTCCATAAGGTACTTAAAAAGCCTCTTTGCGTTTCTTGTACATTTTCTAATGATAAACGAGTTGGTAACCATGGCGCACTACAAGTATAGAAATGCCAACGTGTTGCATCTGCCCCCACTGTGTCTAATAACACAAATGGATCCACTCCATTCCCTTTTGATTTTGACATTTTCTGACCTTTTCCATCTAGTACGTGTCCTAATACAATACAATTTTCAAATGGACTTCTTCCAAACAGTGCTGTTCCAATTGCAGTTAATGTATAGAACCAGCCTCTTGTTTGATCAACAGCTTCTGAAATGAACCCTGCTGGGAAATTTTTATCAAATATTTCTTTATTTTCAAATGGATAATGCCACTGTGCAAAAGGCATAGAACCTGAGTCAAACCAACAGTCAATGACCTCTTTTGCTCTTTTCATCTTCTTACCACATTTTGGACAAGTTAAGTATACTTGGTCAATGTATGGCTTATGTAGCTCAATATCCTCTGGTACATCAATTCCTTTTTGCTTTAATTCTTCAATGCTTCCTATACATTCTCTATGTCCACATGCTTCATCTTCACAAGTCCAAATTGGTAAAGGTGTTCCCCAATATCTATCTCTTGAAATTCCCCAGTCTATAACATTTTCTAGGAATTTTCCAAATCTTCCGGTTCGAATGGTGTCTGGGTACCAGTTGACTTTGTTGTTATTGGCAACTAGCTCATCTCTTAGTTTGCTCATGGCAACAAACCAACTTTCTTTTGGATAATATAGAAGTGGTGTATCACATCTCCAGCAATGAGGGTAAGCATGTAAGTGTTTCTCTTTGCTAAATAATTTATGATTTTCAGCTAACCATTTACAAATATCTTCACTACAATCTCTTACAAATTTCCCTGCCCATGGTGTCACTTCTGCTACAAATTTTCCAGACTTATCTACTAAATTGATAAATGTAATTCCATTTTGTTTTGATACCATACTATCATCTTCACCATAGGCTGGTGCAATATGTACAATTCCTGTACCATCTTCTAAATTGACATAGTCTCCATGAATAACAACAAAGGCTTTTCCTTCGACTTTTGCAAATGGCATTAATTGCTCATATTCTATCCCTAGTAGCTTTTCTCCTTTTACCGTTTCTAATATTTCATATGGTTTGTCTTTTAAGACCTTTTCAACTAAATCTCTTGCTAAAATATAGATTTCATATGCTGGTTCCTCTTCTGTTCCTACATTTACTTTTACTCGACTATATTCATAAGATTTATTAAGGCATAACGCTAAGTTAGAAGGTAATGTCCATGGAGTTGTTGTCCATGCTAAAATGTACGTGTTTTCTTCCCCTTTTACTTTAAATTTAGCAATACAAGTCATGTCTTTTACATCTTTGTAGCCCTGTGCTACTTCATGTGAAGATAATGCTGTTCCACATCTTGGGCAATATGGCATAACTTTATGGCCTTCATATAACAAGCCTTTTTCCCACATTTGTTTTAAAGCCCACCAAACAGATTCAATATATTCATTATGATATGTAACGTATGGGTTTTCCATATCTAGCCAGAACCCTACTTTGTTCGTCATTTCTTCCCAAATTGTTACATATTGAAATACACTTTCTTTACATTCTTTGACAAATTTTTCAACACCATATTCTTCTATTTGTTCTTTTCCTGAAATTCCCAATTTTTTTTCAATTTCTAATTCAACAGGAAGCCCATGTGTATCCCAACCTGCTTTACGAATGACTTGATATCCTTTCATTACTTTGTACCTTGGAATAATGTCTTTCATAACACGTGTCTCAATATGACCTACATGTGGCTTTCCATTTGCCGTTGGTGGTCCATCGTAAAAGGTGAAATACCTTTTTCCCTGATTCATAGCAAAATTTTTCTTAATAATATCTTTTTCTTTCCAAACCTTTGCAACTTCTTTTTCCATACCAACAAAGCCGTCTTTTAATTCTACTTTTTTGTACATATGTACATACCCCCATTTTTCAAATATTAAAAGCCATTTCTTCCTACAATTTAGGACGAAATGGCTTTCCTTTCCGCGGTACCACCTAATTTAGTAATTTGATATCTCATACAAATTACTCTCTTATTTCTCTTTAACGCAGAGTTACGTCTAAACTTATTTGCATTGCTTTCAGCTTAGAAACATAAGGTGATAACAAATTATTTTTACTTGTCAAATTTCCAGCTTCCTTTGACTCTCTGTTAGGTATTTTATAATTTGTGTTGTCCTTATTCCGTTTTTTTATATTTCTAATATTATATCATGTTTTTTTAATTTTGCAAGTATTTTTTGCAAAATTTACTTGTTCATAATATCTTTGGTTCGCTTCTAATTTTTGCAATCTCAATTCTAATTCTATTTGATAATTCTCATCTGGTAAACGTTGTTTAATGTATTCTATTTCTGCAAAAACTTTTGAAAAGTTCTTCTCTAGAATATCATGTATTCTAAATATTTCCCTCTTATCTGTCTCTCGACTCTTCTCCATTCTTGCCAACCTTTTCTCTGTCTCTCTCCAATGTTTATCATTTTGCTCCCAACGTCTGTTATTCTCTTCCCATCTTTTGTTATTTTCCTCCCAACGTCTGTTGTTTTCTTCCCATTGTTTTGTATTTTCCTCCCAACGTCTGTTGTTTTCTTCCCATTGCTTTGTATTTTCCTCCCAACGTCTGTTATTCTCTTCCCATTGCTTTGTATTTTCCTCCCAACGTCTGTTATTTTCTTCCCATCTTTTGTTATTTTCCTCCCAACGTCTGTTGTTTTCTTCCCATCTTTTGTCATTTTCTTCCCAGCGTCTAGTATTCTCTTCCCATCTTTTGTCATTTTCTTCCCAGCGTCTAGTGTTTTCTTCCCATCTTTTGTCATTTTCTTCCCAGCGTCTAGTGTTTTCTTCCCATTTCTTGTCATTTTCTTCCCAACGTCTATCATTCTCTTTCCAATGTTTTTCTTCTTCTACTCGAAACTCCTGTAACGTCTGTAAAATTTCTTTTAGCATTGCTTCCATAAACTTCTCTCCTTTTCTTTGTATATTTCTCTCCGTTCTTCTCTAGTACACCTTGGGTTCAATACGATTAAAAATCCTGAAACAAACTTTGACAATTATATATCATATGGGAAAGCAAATGTCAATACTTATATGTAAATTTTTATTAATGGTCTCCTAGTGGTTTCATCGTAGGGAATAGCAACACATCTCTAATAGAAGCTTCATCTGTTAAAAGCATAATAAGCCTGTCAATTCCAATTCCTAATCCTCCTGTTGGAGGTAAACCGATTTCTAACGCTTGAATAAAATCCTCATCCATCATACTAGCTTCTTCGTCACCTGCTTCTTTTGCTTCTACTTGCTTTTTGAACCTTTCATACTGGTCAATTGGATCATTTAGTTCTGAAAAGGCATTTCCATATTCACGACCTCCAATAAACACTTCAAACCTCTCTGTCATAGCTTTGTTGTTAGGACATTTTTTGGCAAGTGGTGAAATTTCTACTGGATACTCATAAATAAAGGTCGGTTGAATTAATGTCTTCTCTACATATTCATCAAAGAAAATACTAATCACATCTCCTCTTGTTTGCTTCATTTCTGGAACTTCTAAATTTCTTTCCTTTGCAAGTGCTAAAGCTGCCTCATCTGTCTTTATTTCATTAAAATCAATTCCCGTTACTTCTCTAATAGATTCCACCATTGTCATTCTTTTCCATCCAGGTGTTAAATCAATTTCTTGTCCTTGATAAGTAATTTTAGTAGTTCCTAGCACCTCTTGGGCTGTCTTAGAAAAAATTTCTTCTGTTATATTCATCATGTCATGATAATCTTCATAAGCTGCATATAACTCTAATTCTGTAAATTCTGGATTATGTCTAATGTCCATTCCTTCATTACGGAATACTCTACCAATTTCATAAACTTTATCAAATCCCCCTACAATCAATCTCTTTAGATTAAGTTCTAGTGCAATTCTTAAATACATATCAATATCTAATGTATTGTGATGCGTCATAAAAGGTCTTGCGGAAGCACCTCCAGATATGGTGTTTAAGATAGGTGTTTCCACTTCTAAGTACCCTTTTTCTTCCAAAATTTCTCTTACTTTGCGAATAATTTTACTTCTTAAAAGAAATGTCTGCTTCACTTCTGGATTTACAATCAAATCAACATATCTTTGTCTATAACGTAAATCCGGATCTTTTAATCCATGAAATTTCTCTGGCAATGGTCTTAAGGATTTTGAAAGTAAGGTTACTTCCTTCGCATGCACAGAAATCTCCTCTGTTTTCGTTTTAAAAACAAACCCTGTTATTCCAATAATATCGCCTATATCAAATGTTTTGAACGCTTTGTAAGACTCTTCACCTAAATCATTGATGCTAACATAGCTTTGAATTTTTTCATCACAATCTTGTATTGTACAAAAAGAAGCCTTTCCCATAATTCTTTTGGCAATAATCCTTCCTGCCACTGTCACATCTTTTTGCTCAAAAGCTTCATAATTTGCTTTGATTTCTCCAGCCGTGTGTGTTCTGTTAAATTTGGTGATTTCAAATGGATCTTTTCCCTGCTGTTGTAATTCTTGTAATTTTTCTCTCCTAATTTGCATTAAATGATTCATATCTAACTCTTGTTCTTCTTGCATAAGCTATCCCCTTCCTTTTTTATGAACGTCAAAATTTTTGATTAATGTCTAAAATGTCTCATTTTAGTAAATAACATCGTAATTCCATATTCATTGCATTTGTCAATAGAATCTTGATCTTTAATAGAACCTCCTGGCTGAATGATGGCAGTAATTCCTGCTTTGTGTGCTTCTTCTACACAATCTGAAAATGGGAAAAATGCATCTGAAGCAAGTACCGCTCCCTCTGTAACGCCTTTTCCAATTAATTCTTCTCCATGTTCTACTGCTTGTTTGGTTGCCCAAATACGGTTTACCTGTCCTGGACCAATTCCAATAGACTGTTTTCCTTTTCCAATAGCAATTCCATTTGATTTTACATATTTCACAATTTTCCAAGTAAACAATAAATCTTCTAATTGTTCTGGCGTTGGTTTGGTTTGTGTTACCACTTCATAGTCATCCAATAATTTTGCATCTATTGTTTGTACAATAGCTCCTCCATTAATTTTCTTAATATCATATGCATTTTCTTTTTGTTTGACTGAAATTTCTGGCAACTCTAATACTCTCACATTTTTCTTTGTTTTTAAAATATCAAGTGCTTCTGTCTCATAAGCTGGTGCAACAATTACCTCTAAGAAAATTTCTTGCATTTCTTTGGCCATTTTAGCTGTTACTTCACGGTTAACAACAACAATTCCTCCAAAAATAGATGTTTTATCTGCTTCAAATGCTTTTCTCCATGCTTCATAAATATCATCGCTACTTCCTACCCCACATGGATTTCCATGTTTGCATGCAACAACCGTTGGTTCTTCAAATTCTTTTAATAATTCTAGCGCTCCATTTGTGTCATTGATATTGTTAAAAGATAATTCCTTTCCATTAAGCTGTTTTGCCGTTGTTAAAGACCCTTCACATTTTCCAATTTCTTTATACAATGCTGCTTTTTGATGTGGATTTTCTCCATAACGCATATCTTGCACTTTTTCATAGGTCAATGTCAATTTTTCTGGTAAACTTTCATCTTGTCTTTGTTCTTTCAAGTAATTGGCTATCATAGCATCATATTGCGCAGTATGCTCAAAAACAGCTTGCATTAATCTAAATTTTGTTTCTTTAGATACACTTCCTGTTTCTTCTAATTCCTTTAGCACTACTTCATAATCCTCTGGATTTGTAATAACTGTTACATCTTGGTAATTCTTTGCTGCACTTCTAAGCATGGTAGGTCCACCAATATCAATGTTTTCAATTGCTTCTTCTCTGGTAACCCCTTGTTTTAAAATCGTCTGTTTAAATGGATACAAGTTCACTACCACAAAATCAATCGTATCTATGTTTAAATCTTGTAGTTGTTTCACATGCTCTGGCTTGTCTCTTCTTGCTAAAATTCCTGCATGTACAATGGGATGTAAGGTTTTTACTCTTCCATCTAAACATTCTGGAAATCCTGTTAATTCTGATATTTCCATAACATTAACGCCTTCGTCTTTTAATTTTTTATATGTTCCCCCTGTTGATATAATCTCTACTCCTTGTTTTTCTAATCTTTTGGCAAATTCTACAATTCCTGTTTTGTCAGATACACTAATTAATGCTTTCATAAAATACCTCCTATATTTCTTCTACAAAATTCTATTCCAAGTTACTTTTGGTGTCGTTTTTTCGTTGCCCCCATTATATCACAGCCCCTAAAGATTGTCAATGTACAATATGAGTTAAATAATCTGGGGGAAAAAATAAAAAGATTTTAATTAAATAATAAAAAAAGTAAAGACACCTATGAT
>CANQPE010000040.1 GCA_947625645.1 uncultured Clostridia bacterium
TTTACAAAAAAATTTTTAAAAAATTTACTTGTTCGGTACTTTTTTTAGCACCGCTTCGGTTTATTTCTCTAAAGGATTTTATTGTTTACTTTTCAATGTACTTTTGTTCCTCTTTGCACGGAACGTTTTGTATTATACTATACCTTTTTTATTTTGTCAACACCTTTTGACAATTTTTTAAAAATTTTTTTACTCTATTTTTGAGCAAAATAAAAAACTAGTAATTACTGTTCTATTCTATTCATCACGTTGCAAATTATTACTAATTTTCCCGTTTTTTCATTTTTAATTTTTTGTCAGTTGCTAGGTTCTTTTTTATCATAACACCCTTAAAACTTTTTGTCAAGACTTTTTTGAAATTTTTTTAAAGTTTTTATGTTATGTTTTTATCTTTACTTGATGCTTTTTTATCATACCATTTTCTAGGTCTAAAGTCAATACTTTTTGTGCAGGAAATTCATTCCATCTCTTCAAGCCTTATATTTCAACTAATATCAAATCATCCCCAATACATTTGATATTTTGCCATGGTATTTCTATGTCATTATTTTGTGTAAAAAAGTTTATCAATTTATTATTCCCCGGCACTATTATGGATGTGATTTTCCCTGTGCCCAAATCGGCGCATACATCTTGTACCAATCCGAAGCCTTTTTCCATCTCTTATATTAATAACTTCTTTGTGTTTAAAATCCAATCCTTTATCTCCCATACTCTCCTCCCTTCTTTTACAAAAAAAGAACGTATCAATCTATATAATATATTCATATATCTTAAAAACGTTCCACTTTTATGAAAGTTTAGTCTAAAACTATCCATACTAACATTCTAATCATATTCACTATCTTCGTTTATTTTTTCATTTATATACGCTTCCCCTAATTTCAATTATTGTTGTGTCTGCTTTGATTCATAAAATTAATGACGTCTCTTTTTAATGCTGTGACGTCTTGGTCCTCTATTCGTTGTAATAAAGCAAAAGCATTCACCAATTCTTTTGGTACATCTATAATTTCTTCCTTTTCTATATTTCCATAATGGATTAGTTCTAATGATGCAAATGCCCTTCCTACAGTTTGAATTAAACGATTGTTATTAATTGTGTGAGGAATCATAGGGGGCATATTCCCTATTTTTTCTAGTATGCTTAATTTTGCAATTAATTTATTTTTTTCTAATAATTGTTCCTCGTTTAGTGTTTGGTAGTCACTCACTCTTGCGACTGGTGATTGATATTGAATACCTTTTCTTGGTTTTGCTTTATTAGGATTTAGTTTTTCTTTTGATGTATACCTTTTTTTTATAATGTTCCTAACTTCTTCCGTTGTTTGACTATTTTCAATTTTATGAAATGCTTCTGTTATTTTTTTGTTCCTATTAACGGTTTCCATATATGCATTGACTTTTTTCTCTATTTCTTCTAACATATATTGTCCCGCATTAATAACATTTTTTCCAAATTCTTTTTTAGGAACCTTTATCATAACATATCTATCCTTGTAAAAGTTTCTTCCATATGAAATAGCAACATTACTATTGCTTGAAAGTGATATGCAATTCGTATCTTTGCGATAATGAACTTTGACATGGTCATAAACTTGTTCTAAACTGATTGGCTCGTTCTTATCATATTTAGGTGTTTGTTCTTTTCCTCCTTCTTCACATCTTTCTCGGTCTGTTCGTATTTTTACAATTTTTCCATTTTCATCTACAATAATGCCTTTTTCTAGATCTTGATTATCTGCCATGTTTAAAGCACGGAAAAAATAATAATTTTCCTCATCACTTATTAAATTAAAATTTTCTATGCGAAATAATTCTTCCATTACATTTCTCCTATTTTCAATTCATTATTCGTTATTCATCTCTGTTTACCTTTGTTTCTATTTTAGCATATTCGTAAAAAATATGAAATATCCTTTTTCCTTTTTGTCAAATTATTTATCATTTTTTCAATTTTTCTTCTAAAAGTAACTTCGCGTATTCCGCAAAATCCAAAGTCACTTAACCTTGTTGTAAGTAAAAAGCTACTCTATTTTACTTAGAGTAGCTTTTTACATTATCGAATCAGCTTCTGTAGCTGGTTCTTCACCAGCTCTATGAGCCGGCTTTCTTCTGTCCGGGTATACGGCAATGCCATTTTTTTCACATATCCGGACACATGCCAAGGATACAATCCCATTTTGTACATATCCCAAGCAATTCGTTTTGCTCTTTTTTCCATGATGCCCTTTCTACCTAGCTGTACTGTCTGCTAGGATTTTGTTACTAAACTTCAGTTGCTTATCTCTATTATACCAGATTTTTTGCCCAGAGTCAAATTATGTACACTTTTAATTTCCTCTTGGAATTAAAGAAGCTACTCTACCTGCAAAATCCATAAAATTCTGTGATTGAATAATGATTTTTCCTGGTCCTGTTAACTTCGTTAAAAATAGTCCTTCTCCTCCTAAAAAGATATTTCCTAATCCTTTTACTGTTTCGATTTCATAAGATACACTTGGCTCAAATGCTACAACATTTCCTGTATCTACTTTTAGTACTTCTCCTGCTGCTAATTCCTTGATAACAGGGTCTCCATCTATTTCTAAAAATAACATTCCTTTTCCCGTAGCTTGTTGTAAAATAAATCCTTCTCCTCCAAATAATCCTGCTGAAAATCTTTTTGTAAATTTTACTTGTAACTGAATATCTTCTTCCGCGCATAGAAATGCACCTTTTTGTAGCATGATTCCATTTGACAACTTTGACATATCAATTGGAATAACATCCCCTGGTACCGTTGACGCAAATGCTATTTTGGCTTCATCTACTTCAGCAGTATAGGAACTCATAAAGATAGATTCTCCTGTAAATATTCTTCCTAAACTTTTCATAACACCTCCACGTGCATTTGTTGACATTTTAATTCCTTGTGTTTGCCAAGCCATTCCTCCACTTTGTGTGTACATACCTTCACCTTTATTTAAAGTTACTTCAACAGTTGGTACTGTTTTTCCTAGAATTTGGTACTTCATTTTTCATCACATTCCTTTCCTTTTTCTGTATTTATTTTAGCATATTATTTTTTATTCAGTCAATAAAGATTAGAAAAGATTTTGCATACTTTTCCAATGAGGTTCATGCCCAAAAGGAATGAAATAAAAAATTTTCTTATTTATATAAACGTTTAATTCTATCTATTGCATTTTTTTCTAAACGTGAAACTTGTGCCTGTGAAATTCCGTATTTCTTCTGCCACTTCCATTTGCGTTCTCCCATCAAAAAATCGCTTCATAATAATGTTTTTTTCTTTTTCATTTAGCTTTTTCATAGCTTGCATAATGGTCATTTTTTCTGCCCATAGTTCATCTGTATTTTTGCTATCTTTTACTTGATCCATAATATATATACTTTCAGAACCATCGTTGTATACCGGCTCTTGTAATGAAACCGGATCTTGTATGGCATCTAAACTAAAAGCAATCTCTTCTGTCGTTACTTGCAATTCTTTTGCAATTTGTTCAATCGTCGGCTCATTGTTATTTTCTTTAAGATATTTTTCTTTATATTGAATAACTTTATAGGCTAAATCTCTAATGGAACGACTAACACGTATACTGTTGTTGTCTCTTAAATATCTTTTTATTTCTCCTATAATCATTGGCACTGCATATGTTGAAAACTGTACATTTTGTGATAAATCGAAATTATCAATTGCTTTAATTAAGCCTACACATCCTACTTGAAATAAATCATCTGCTGATTCTCCTCTTCCATAGAAGCGTTGTATTACACTTAATACCAGTCTCAAATTTCCATATATAAATTTTTGCCTAGCTTCTTCGTCTCCTTCTTTTATTTTGATAAATAGTTCTTGTTTTTCTTCTTTTGATAGTACCGGTAATTTAGATGTGTTTACCCCACAGATTTCTACTTTGTGTATCAAAAGAAAAACCTCCTTTGGAATTTACTTATGTAGTCTTAGTATTTCCAAATTTGGTTTTTTTATGCTTTTTATCATTACAATTTCTTCTTTTTCATTATATACAATAGTTGTTTAAATGTCCCAATGGGACAAAAAAAGAACCGTCTCTATTTGTCATTATTTTAAACTTTCAATTTCTTTTTTCGTAAGACCAGTTGCTTTTTGAATGTCTTCTAAAGAAATTCCTAAAGCCAACAATTTTTTTGCAATTTCTATTTTTTCTTGTTGTACACCTTGACGTCTACCTTTTTCTAGTCCGAAGCTTTTTTCCTTTTGCTAATCCGAATTTTTTCGCCTTCTTCCTTTGCTTGACTCATACCGGAGTTATAATTAATAATGGCTTTTTGTCTTGATGTAAATCTTTCCCATTCTTCAGAGTTTGAACTCATTTCTTTAATAATTTTCATCGCCTTTTCCAATTCTTTATTTTCTTCTAATGCCATTTTTAATTTATCCTCCCTTCCGAACAATTAGCCACAGCCATTGTTCTAATTTTGTATTTGCTTCAGGGTTCTTTCGAATAAATTTTGGTAATTCTAAAAAATGCATTTCTAAATCTTTTGTTGCCATCTGGTCTTCCTGCCTATAACCCATATTCACAAATTCTTCTGGTTTTGTCTTTTCAAACATCATGTGCGCAATATTATGGTAGCTATTTCTTCTATAAAAGTTGTAATCTAATAAATTAATCGCAATTGCTTTTTTAATATTTTTGTAATTCTCCCCTATTTTGATAGCTTCTGTCACAAGTGACGCTATATAGAAGGTACTTCGACTATCCATATTTTTTTGATCTTCCACTTGCATTTCAATATCGATGATAATGTTATCATTGATTTCAGCTTTAATATCTAATACGCCAGCTTTGCTGTCATATAAATCCTTTGGAATTTCTGGATTTTTGACAACTACATTTTTTATTTCTACATCCAAAATGGCTTCTAGCAAAGCCCTTAAAATATCTTCATTTCCTAGTTTACCAAATACACGCTTAAATACAATATCACATGTAAGAGGTAACAATTTCTTTTGTGTCATATCAATTGTTTGTTTTTGCTTCATCTAATTCCTCCTTTAATAATAGCACAAATAGATTTATTTGGCAATACAATTTTACAAATAAATTTGGGGTATAATTTTATCGACTTTTAAACTATAAAAATAAAATAATGAATCAATTTTGTATAAAAATACCATAAAATTGATAAAAATGCAATACATTTTTATCAATTTTTCAAAATAAGTCAAAAAAATAATTTTGATTATAAATATGCCTCCATAAGGTCTATTCCCTTTGTGGAAGCATATTCTATTTTTTATTAATCTAAGTATAAGTTCTGTCCCAACATGTTACGATGGGACAAAAAAGAACCGTCCCTATTTGTCCCTAATCAGCTTTCATCTTGCTTTTTATTGCAGAAGTTTTTATGTCTTGTAATATTTTTTGTATATTTATGGCTATATTTCCTTTAAAAGTTCCTGGTAAAATAGCATTATCATATGTCACATTCATACCACCAAACGCTTTTTTAAACTGATCTATTCCATCTTCTGAAGTAAAAGAAAAAATTCCTCCCCAATCATATTTCTCATATCCTTTAGATTTGAAATATAACCAATCTTCCCAATGTAATCTCTTATTAGCCCTTCCTATAATAGTTGCATGTTCTGCATCTGAACGAAACGTTGAACATGAATGAAAGAACCTTACTCTATTTTTCCCATCTACATAACTATGAAAAACAATTGGTTTTTTATCAAGATATACCACACTCAATATTAACGCATTTTGAATCGCATAATTTCGTATGGCATTAAGATTCATGCATACATTTTTTCCTTTTTCTTGAAACATTTGGTCATAACACTGTTTAAACTCATATAATAAATTTTTATTTTCTAATAATTGATTTCCATTATAATATTGAATATCAAAATTGTCTTTATAAGATCTTCTTATGTCATATCTAAGTGTTTTATTTAAAATACCATTCATCAATTCTTCCTCAGATTGTGTTAAATTTGTAAACAGTGAATTCTGATGTGAAATATATTTTTTGTCAATTGCATTTTCTTTTTCTTCCATACAATGAATTCTTATGATATCTGCCTTAATTTCTTTCCAAGACTTATCAGGAAACCAAATATCTACTATTTTTAATCCATTTTTTTTATATCTTATTACTTCCATAGAATAAACCTCGCATTTTAATTACTATTATATTTTTTTAAAATATCACAAATGCATGATACTGCTTTTTTTTGAGAAAAATTGTCTGATAAATGCTTTCTCATTGCAATGATACATGCTTTATAAATTTCCTCATCATACTGAAAAATTTCATTTAAATTCTCATTCAACTTGTCACAATCACCTATTGGTGATAAAAACTTTTTATATTCTTTAGGAAAATACTGATTAATTCCATTCACATTGGATGTTATTGTAATAACCCCATATTGAATTGCTTTAATCACATTAATCAAACCACTAACTCTATTTGACCTAAGAGGAAGTACTAACACATAGGAATTCTTTAACAGAGAATCATATTCTTCCAATGAAATATTAAAATAAACATCTATATTGTTAGGTAAATTTTTTAGTGAATTTAAATGTTCAATATTTTTTTCAAAATCTTTTCTTTCTGCAACACAAACAAATTGAATATTAGGATTTCTTTTAGCAAGATTGATAACACTATTCCAATCCCTATTATTCAACCCCCCCGTAAAACAATACTTTTGTTTCTTTTCTATTATCTCATATTCTTGTTCTGTTTCTGGTACATCTGGTAAATAAAAAATATGATTGGTATCTTTTAAATCTAGTGCATTTTTCCATAATTCAATACTAGAATTGTCATTGACACTTGCATAAAAATTACTACTTTCAAAACAATATTTCTTAATTTTTTTAAACAAATTACGATTTGGTACCAACCAATTTAAAGCTATTACATTTTTTTTCCTCCAAAAAAACTTTGTGAACATACCAACCCATGGATTCCAACTTATAATAATGTCATTATTAGATTTTGCTTGTGTTACTGATTTCAAAATTAAATTCATATTAATCCAATATCTTTCCAGCTTTCCTAAAAAGCCTTGTGATGATAATTGAAACAAATTCTTTCTGGGACAAATTTTGATTACTTTATTTCCGTATATACCTTCTAAACCATTATAAAGCCATTTTTTGTCACAATTTTCCCATGGACAATCATAAATGATAATAATCTTATTCCATACACTCATAGGCTTAGTTTTCTCCTTTTAATTTTTTTTCATATAATTCAAATGTTGTTCCATAAAACCCTAACTCATTTGCATATTTAAACAATTCTTCAATATCATGATAAAACCTATCACATTCTTTTTTTGACGAATATAAATGACTTGTTCCTAACATTAATTCTGAAGAATGAATCATAAACTCTGCAAATTTTTCATTGGGATGTGAAGCAATCTCTCTTAACATATATTTCATTTGCTTCAAATTATTTCCTGTTGGTCTTAACCATATTTTATCATTTTTCATTTTATGTATTATTTCTTTCAAGATGGTCATGATTCCCAATTTATCTGGGAAAAAAAACTTTGTATGTTGCATGATAGAAACCGGATATTCTATCAATCTTGCATTTAATATTTGACGATTTCTACTAGCATTAGAGTAATCAATTCCATGGCTGTCTTTAGTTGCTCCACAAAATGAATACCAATTCATTCCTGGTGTTACAGAACAATCAAATTGGATTCCTGCTTCTATTAAACATTTTATATATTTTTCATCTAAAGCCCACCTACCTGCACGATGCGTTTTTACTGGTATTCCAATTTTTTTTTCAATACAATCCTTTAAATAACAAATTTTTTTAAGCATAATATCATATGGATACTCTATTAATAGTTCTCCTTCCTGATTGACTCTGTCCAATTTATAATATGGTGGATTATTTTGGGCATGTACATGTATTCCTATTTCACATAATCCATTATTAGCCTTCTCTTTTACATATTCTACAAATCTTTCATCTTGTATCATTTCATAATCCGTTAACCAAATTGGAACATAATTATAATTTTCACATAATGCTTGAAATCTGGGAATTGCCAATACATTATTAGTCGTTATATTTTTTGAATACTCCCAAAGTAAATCCCCTTCCGTATCTATTGTTATAAATAATGGTTTCATTTCTTACCCCCTCTAATAAATTTTTTGATATGTATTCTTTTTAATAACCAATCATAAGAATGCTGAAATAAGCTTGTCCTTTGATACAACAAATAAAATATGATGTTGATTACTAAACAGCAAATTATAAATCTGACTGCTAATATAAACCATAAATTGCCATGAATTAATTGACATAATGGAAATACAATCATTGCCGTAACACACATGACACTTGCCATTTTTAAATTCAATATCCAAAACTCTTTTATTTTATATTTTTTAAAATAATATTGAAAAAGAACCTTAGATGCTCCGACAAACCCAAATATGAATAGAGAAACCAATGTAGCAATAATAATTCCTATTACTCCAAAATATTTGCCCAAAATATAATTCAATATTATATTTGAAATTGTTTCTAATAATAATCTATATCTATTCTCCCACCATAAACCATGTGCATCACTATAAACAGCACGTACATCTCCCATTCTTAAAACATAATAATACATACAAAATAATACAACAATTGAAAATGGAAACATATTTTCTTTTCCAAAAAACAACTCTGTAAATGGCTGATATAGATTCATCATACAAATAGTACAAAATCCAGCAATCCATAAATAAATAAAATTAATTTTATTCATATCATCATAATTTTTTTCTTCTGTTTCTGTAACGATACTATTGCCTATCGTTGGCAACAACGCCTCTGTAATAGCTGATGAAAAAGACGCAACTGCTCCCAGTATATAAAAATAATTTCCATAAATAGCAGTAGCTGATAAGCCTACAAACGCAGAAATAAAAATACTGTCAAAGGAATTTCTTGATGACATACAGACTTTATAAATGACCAACCCTTTTATTTTTTCTTTAATTATATTTTTTATTTCTCTATTTAATTTGCCTGCACATTTGATATCTGGAAATTGTTTTTTAGCAGTATAACCTGTAAGTAAATTATTAATTATTGAACCAATCACCAATATGATTGTATACGCATAAATATCTTTTATCGTAACAATGACTAACAATTGTAATATATTTACTAACACTTTAGTTAGAATTGTAATTTTACTAGAAATATCAATTCTTTGATAAGCTACTATTAAAGAACCCTTATATGCAAAAAACATATAGCTGATGGCTGTATTCATTAAATATATACTAAACAATACATATATATTTACTCCAGCAGGTACAGTTCCCGTTATAAATCGATCCAAAAACGGAGTAATCATTAATCCAGATAATATTATCACCAAGCCTATCACATGGTATACTTTTCTATAAAAATTTAAAATAGCACAAATTGTAACATTATCATTTTCTGCTACAGGTTTATACATTGCAAAAACAACAGCATCATTAAATCCTAATTCTGACAAATTCAGAACTTGTAGAATAGAACTAAACAAATTATTCAGTCCAAGTAATTCTGTTCCAATTTGATTGATAAAAATAGCTCTTACTAAAAAAGGTAAAAATATATTTATAAACTTACTTAATAAATTAAATATGATATTTCTTATTGCATTTTGCGTTCTACTTTTTATCATTTTGACAATTACCCCACAATATCATTGATAATAGTTAATATTTCTTTTGCATTTTTTTTATCAGAAAATTTTTCTACTGCTTGTTTTTGACCACTTCTTGCAATTTTTTTTGATAATTCTATATTTTTTATTGCCATTTCTATTTTATTCGCTAAATCTTTTGGAT
Organism: uncultured Clostridia bacterium; assembly: GCA_947625645.1. Classification (GTDB taxonomy): domain Bacteria; phylum Bacillota; class Clostridia; order TANB77; family CAG-508; genus CAG-269. The sequence goes on from CANQPE010000040.1 coordinate 9,882, forward strand.
TTCCAGTTTCATATAGAAATCCTGTTTCTTCATCAGAAATCAGCTCTTTTGTCCCTCCCGATGCGGAACCAATTACCAAACATCCAGCTTGCATTCCTTCTATCGTTGTTCTTCCAAATGCTTCTTTTGCAGAAGGGACACATAAGATGTCTGTTTTCCATAAATACTCTTCTATATTGGTCGTAAATTTAATAAATTTTACATGCTCTTTTATTCCATTTCTTTCTATCATTTGTTTTAATTTTTTTTCATAATTTATATCATTTACTTGACCAATAATGCATACTTGTATATTTTCTAACATGTTCTTATCGAATAATGAAATTGCTTCCAATAGTTCGTCTTGTCTCTTTTTAGGATGTATACGACCTGTTATTGAGATTGTAATTTTTTTGTTATCAAATATATTACGTTTTTTATAATATTTTCCTATATTAACTCCATTATATACTACTTTAATTTTGCTTTCTTGCACATATTTAGAAAACTTATTTTTGATGGCTTTTGAAACAGCAATTAGCAAATTTGAATCATTCATCAATCTTATTGCTTTCTTTTCATTGATAAATTTACATTCTAAATCTTCTTCCATAAATTCACGTATGTGCCAAATATATGGTACATTTATTTTTTTTGCCACTAAAGCTCCTTGGCAACTTGTAATTGCACTAATATATATTATTATTACATTTAATTTTTTACAAATTTTTGCTGCTTTGTTTACATTCATACCATTTAAAATAGTTTTAACACATTTTTTTAACCAAAATTGAATACTGTTTTTTCTATATAAAAGTTCTGTCCATGTATCATTAGAATATTCATTAATTATATAATATTTTATACCATTTTCTTTTAAAACCGTTTCAACGTCACCTTTTTGGTTTAAGAAAACATATGGATTTAAGCCTAGTTCCTTCAAATTAAAGATTAATCGAAGAGTCGATTGTGCTGATCCTGCACTCATAGTACTAGATGCTTGAAAAATAGCTATATTATTCTCTTTCAATTGTGATACCCCCGATTATTATTTTGATATCTTTTATAAAAAATTTTTATCATATACATAACAAATATAGATGCTATTACAATATACACTAATTTTCTTAAACTAGCACTAAAAGTCGATCTGATAAAAGGTCTTAACATAGTGGAAAATACCATCAATATTATTATCATATATTTATAATTATATTTTGCATTTTTTACCGTAATAGCTGTTAACCATTTACTAATGCATACACCAATTACAAATAAAAATAATAGTCCAAACCATGAAAAATTATAGTATGATTCTGCAATAAAAGAATATCCCATTCCCGTTTTTCTATTTAAAAGTTTTTGCATCCAAGTACCAGCATTGACTAATTCATCAGGGTGAACTTCCCATTGTCCTAAATTTGGAATAATTACTAAAAAACCTGTTAAATACGATAAACCATATTTAGGTGTTGCATACCCATGATCCATAAATTGCATTGTCCAAGATGTAGATGAGAGTTGCCATCCCATTTCTCCGAGAAAGTTTCCTATCGTATCTGTAAAGCCTAATGACATTCCCTCTAGCATATCTGATATTGTCCTATTGCCATTAGATCTTGTATCAGCAATACCATTTAGTATACTTAATAATATATAAGCTAGCACAGCTACTACTAGTATTTTTTTCTTATTCAATGCTTTTCCAAAATATTGATTTGCTAAAAACAATGCAAGCAAAAGTTCTACTGCTACACTTCTTCCTCCTATATACAATATAACAATTATATATAGGAATAATACGATAAGCGAAAATTTACTTAAAACATTTTTTTTGTTTAAATTCGCGATATACATCATGATTAAGGATATCGGAAATAGTTCTGCTATCATTGATGACAATAATTCTAACTTTGAAAAATTCTCCATTGTTGAATAAAGTTCCAAATAACCACCTTTTACAATAGATGGTAAAAGCTTTATCCAATATATTACAAGAAAAGGTAAAGATATTAAAAATAATAATTTCGACGCTTTAGCAATCATACTAATATCTTCTAAATTTTTTTCTGTTTGCTTTTCCTTTAATGTTATTGTTTTGGCTCCAACAACACTACCACAAAATAATGCAAGTATTCCATTTAAAGAATAGATTAATCCTTTTGCAACATACTCCAAGTCTATCCCATAAGTTAACAAATCTTTTTCACCTAATTGAATTCCAAAAGTCCATCCAAATATTTGTCCTATTGTATAAATAATTGCAATAATATAAAATAATCCAAAAGGAGATAATAATTCTTTTATTATCTTTTTTAAACAGACTATAGAAGCAATTACCTCTATTGTTGCAATACGAGAAATTCGTATGATAATTTCTTTATCATTATTACCATTACTCATCCAAGAATTCATAATAATGAAATTAATACCTATAATAGCAATAAAGCTAACTAGAACCATTAATTTTTGCCTATTAACAATAATTTTTTCTCTATACATTAAAAACTCCTCTAATATCTTATTTATCTAATTACATATGTTATTTCATGTATTATATAGAGATTTTAATTTTTCTTTCGAATGGTTAAAATCAAAATCTTCTTTTAAACAAATTGGTTTTATATAATCTCTTGTAGTTTCTTTAATGGCATACTCCCACGCTTTACTAGACGTGTATTCTTTCACAACTTTCACTTTTGATGAAAAAATATTTTCTTTTGGTATACTATCAGATATGATGCATGCCAGCTCACAACATTGTGCCTCATGCAAAGCCATTGGAGATGCTTCTGATAATGATGGCATACAAAATATATCTGCTGCACAATATAAAGGTATCACATTATCCATATTTCCTAACAGTTGAATCACATTTTTTAATTGATACCTATCTATTAAGTTTTCAATATTTTTTCTTTCAGTCCCCTCTCCTGCAACAAGAAGCCTAATATTTTTATTTTCTTGATACAATGCTTTTACCGCCTCTACCAGCACCGTTAGATTTTTGATTTTTTCTAATCTTCCTACTGCTACAATCAAAAAATCATGTTTTTGTATTTTTAACATTTCCCTAGCTTTTTCATAGCTTATTTTCTGTTTATCAATTTTTTCAAATTCAACACCATTTCTAACAATTTCATATCTAGAAATTTTATAATATTCTTTTGCCATTTTTGCTTGCTCTTCTGTAATGCATATGGGAACAAATTTAAATTTACGAAAACTAATCACAGCCGCATAATATGATGTTCCTTTATATCTATACGGGTTACTATGTAATGTGCAATATACTTTTTTTACACCACTTAGCTTAATAGCAATAAAACTCTTTCTTAATATTTCTGTCACATGTGTATGTATAACATCTGGTTTATACTTTTTTATAGCTAAAAACCAATTCAAATTCGTTATAAAAAAATTGAAAAAATCTCCTATGAATGGAAGTTTAAAAAAATGCCTCTTTTTATTTAAATACACAACTTTTATATTATTTTCTTTTATGATAGTATCATAGATAGAATTTGTTGGCTTTTCATATGAAAATATCGTAAAATCAATGTCTCGATCATGCATAAACATTTTTGCTTGATTTAATAACACTCTTTGGGCACCACCATTATCCATATTACTTATCATTCCCATAACCTTAATCATTTTCATTAACCCCTTTTTTTATAACGAAATCCTTGTATTGCTCAAATATTTTTTTTCTTCTCAATTCGATATCCTCTATTGTATACGCTTTCGATCTCTCAAAATTTTTCTTTGCTTGAGTAATCAAATTTTCATCATTCAATATATTCATGATAGAACGAACTATTTCACGATTATGATTAGGATTAAATAAACAATTTTTATCTAATAATTCTGGAATTCCTGCAATATCAGACCCCAAACATGGACAGCCTACGCTCATGGCCTCAATAACTGAACGTGGTAAACCTTCTTGCTTACTCGGCTGAATATAAATATCCAAATTTTTGTACCACTCAATCATTTCATCTTTCTTAAATGTTCCAAGTAATTGTAACTGATTTTCAACATTTAACTTGGAAGCAACTTTTTTTAAAAAGGTTCCCTTTCCGGGTCCTACAATTTGATATTGTATATCATATCCTTTTTGTTTCAATGTTTTCATTGCCTTCAATACAAAGTGTTCTCCTTTATATTTTACATCAATAGAATTTACTGCTTGTCCCACTATAATTTTCTTCATATTCATTGCATGAATTTTCTCTATTCTTTGCTTTAAAATTTCATCATCTATTGTTTTTAAATACACATTGGAACAATTTGTAGTCACATTATCATTTGGATATCTATTTTGTAGAAATTGTTTCGTTACATAAGTTGCAAATGTTGCTCCTTTTACATACTTATATTCATAATAATACATCAACGGCGCTATTAACTTACCTATCAATCCATGGTTCCAATAAGAATCCCAAGCACAGCCACCATTTTCTACTAAATATGGTTTTTTTAAATCTTGGGCTATTTTTAAAATAAAATTAGATATATTGCTTGGCATTCTGGCAAAAATCAAATCTGCTTCCTCAACATATTGTTTTACATTATTTTCAAAAATTTTTCTATTGAAAATAAATCCCTTGATTGTGTTAAGATTTTCTATCTCAATCACTTTTGCATTTTTCATTGTTAACGGTTTCATATTTAACTCCTGATAACTCTTATTGCTATTAAAAGTTCTAACAACAATTATCAAATCGTCAACTACTGAAAAATATCGAGAAAACATTTCATCTGTTAATGTAATATTACAATAAATCCCATTTTTATCTTTATATAATGGTCCATCAAAACAAAATAATCCTTTTATTACTCTTTTACCCATTTATGCTCATCCTCATTATACTTCTTTATAATTTTAGCTGGACATCCAACTGCTATAACATTTTTAGGAATATTTCTTGTCACCACTGAATTAGCCCCTATAATGCTTCCTTTCCCCACTGTAACTCCTTTTTGAATCACTACATTTTCCCCAATCCAAACATTGTCTTCTATCTTCACAGTACTTGAAACTAACTCTCTTTTATTCGGAGAAGACTCAGGTGAATCTTGATGATTACCAGTATAATTTCCGTGAGAATTATCTGTAATCAATACTTTTGATCCAATTAAAACATTATTTCCAATTGTTATTTTTTGACAACAAGATATTCTAACATCATAACCCATATTTACATTTTCACCAAAAATAATCTTTTTGGTTTCATGTTTCCCATGAACATCTATGCGACATCTAGAACCTGTCGTAAGTTTTTTACCAAAATTAATATACTTCCTCCCTCGTATTATAATTGGAAATCTAATCAGCCTAGCCTTTGGAAATAATAATTTTGTCTTAAATACCCAAAAGATATTTCTAATTATTTCAAAAAATCCATAATTTGCTTGATTCATAACTATCTCCATTTTCTCATATAGATAAACATTGATTGAAGTGCAATCCAAAAACTTTTATTCATCTTTTTATTTTCTCTTTGCCATTTATGTACTACTTTAATATCTGGATTATATATAGCTTTTCCCACTTTTTTTAATTCCCTCGTCAAATCTGCATCCTCAAAATGTAAAAAATATCTTTCATCAAATCCATTAACTTTTTGTAAAAGATTTGTTCTACATATCATAAAAGCACCTGTACAAAATTCTATTTCAATTTGCTTGTCTATATTTTCATTTCTTAAGGTATATGCATCTCGTAATTTTCTACAATATTTACTTCTATTTTCAAACATTCCACCTATCAAATATTTTAGCCTTGGATTTTTTTTTGGCAAGTATTGTTGTGTACCATCTGTATTGAACACACTGGGCGTCATTATCGCTATCTCTTGCTTTTGTTCCATATACTGAATTGCTTTTTCTATGGTATCTTTAAAAACAACAATATCAGGATTAACTATTAAGTGATATTTGCTTTTAACATTTCTAATCACTAAATTATGAGCTTTACCAAACCCTAAATTTTTATCATTTTTAATGACTCTAACCCATGGATATTTTTCTTCTATTATTTCTATTGTATTATCATATGAATGATTATCAATCACAAATACGGTAATATTATCAAAACAATTACATTGATAAATAGATGTCAATAACATATCAATTTCATCAGCACTATTGTAAGTCACAATGCTTAAGGTTATGTCGCAAACATTGTCAAATATTGATTGTTCTTCTATTTTCTTCATTTTTCCTCCAACATATTTAGCTTTTCTTCTTTTTCCATTACTTATCACCTATGGCTATTTTTTCTTGTTCAACTTCTTGCTTTTGTTCTCCTTCAACGATGCCTTCATGTTTAAATACATTAACTATCGTCTTAAAAAATATTTTTACATCAAATAAAAATGAAATTTTTTGTATGTATTCTCCATCCAATTTTGCTTTTACTGGTATAGAAATTTCGTCTCTTCCATTTACTTGTGCCCATCCCGTCAACCCTGGTCTAATATTATTCACATGATATTTTTCTCTTTCTTTTATCAAATCCTCTTGATTCCATAAAGCTGGTCTTGGTCCTATAATAGACATATCTCCCTTTAGAATATTTATTAATTGTGGCAATTCATCTAGACTTGTTTTCCTCATCATATTTCCAAACTTTGTTATATAACTATCTGCATCCTTTAACATATGAGTTGGCATATCCTTTGGTGTGCCTATTTTCATAGTTCTAAATTTATATATAACAAATATTTTTTTATTTTTTCCGATTCTGTTTTGTTTAAATAAAATCGGTCCTTTTGATTCAATTTTTATCATAATTGAAAATACTAAAAAAAATGGTAATAAAATAATAATTGCTATCAAAGATATACACACATCTAGTATTCTTTTTACTAACAAATATCTTTTTTGATTGTTCATGTTCTTTTCTCCTTGTATCATGATTTATTTTTGTTGTTCTTTATATGTAAGTACCACTTCTCCCATCACTTTCTTTATTTCTTCTTTCTGCTCATTGTTGCAATTTTGAATCATTATTTTTAATTTTTCTAATTTTTCCTCTACCTGTTTCATCGTAATATCACTTGGTGGTGCAATAAAAATCTTGTCATGTTCTGTTTTTTTCAACCCTTCTTCTGCCATCAGTAATTCTTCATACAATTTTTCTCCTGGTCGTAAGCCTGTAATTTTTATTGGTATATCTACATTAGGTTCTAATCCTGAAAGCTTAATTAAGTTCATTGCCATGTCATAAATTTTTACCGGTTCTCCCATGTTTAGTACAAATATCTCTCCGCCTTTTGCATAGCTCATTGCTTGCAATACCAATGATACAGCCTCTGGTATCGTCATGAAGAATCTTGTAATATCTTTATGAGTAATTGTCACTGGTCCTCCATGTGCAATTTGTTTTTTAAACAATGGTATGACGGATCCATTACTTCCTAATACATTTCCAAATCTGACTGCCGCATATTGGGTTTGACTTACCTTATCCTTTGCTTGTACTATCATTTCACACAAACGTTTTGTCGCTCCCATAATATTGGTTGAATTAACCGCTTTGTCTGTTGATATTAAGATAAATCGTTTTACTTGATAGGTATCGGCACAATTAACAACATTATATGTTCCAAACACATTATTTTTTATCGCCTCTAATGGACTGTGTTCCATCAATGGCACATGTTTATGTGCTGCTGCATGGAATACTAAATATGGTCTAAATTCTGCAAATATTTCGTCTAGTCGTTTTTTGTCCCTTACACTTGCCACAATGGCTTCAATTTTCTGTTTAGGATAGTAATAATTTAGTTCTTGCTCTATGTCATATAAATTGTTTTCATATATGTCTACAATCACTACCTTTTCTGGATGGTATTTGACTATTTGTCTGCATAATTCCGAACCGATAGAACCTCCTCCACCCGTTACCAAAATAACTTTGTCTTTAATAAGTTCTTGTATATTCTCATTGTTTAGTTTTACTGGCTCTCTTCCTAATAAATCTTCAATTTCTACATCGCGGAAATTGTCCATCAAACTTTT
>CANQPE010000041.1 GCA_947625645.1 uncultured Clostridia bacterium
CCTGTTTTTACATCTTTCCAAACTAAATATACTAAATCTTTTTCCATTTTTTCTTTTACACCTCATCTTTCAAATTATATATTTCTAACATCCTTTTTCTTCGTTCAATAAGATACATCTTTAATAGTTTTTTCATGTTTTCGCTTATTATATTATCATCAAATTCAATTAAAATTTTATCAACATTTTCTTCAGTAATCTTTTACTAATGCTTCAAATTTCATTTTATCTTTAAACAATATACTTAAATTACTATTGTCTTCATATGCACATAGTGATGAACCATTATCGTATAGAGGACAAAAATCAAATGTAACATTTATTATATTAGAGTTTGTTTCTTTTTTTCTTTTAGATATAATAGCCCAGTTACTATGATGCCTATCACTATTTCCTATAAGAATATCAAAAATAATAATTTTATAGAATTTTTCTATACTCACTATTCCTTCTATACTATGTTGTATCATTTGAATAGAATACTTCATATTAGAATATGAATCCTCTAATTTGTTTTTATCATAATATGGATAGTTATGACCAATAAATACAATTCCTTCAAGTAAATTAGATGATACATCATCTAGAATATTATAACTCATGGATCCAATTCTTCCGTTTATATGTACCAATATCAACTTTAGCACATTCTACATCTATTACTTTTCCAATTTCTGTTGCAAGTTTTTCTGCCCAATATTCTCCAGTAATCTGTCCATCACTTTTTACTTTCGGAAATTTGAATAAACCTCTTTGATTTGTTTCAGGATTAACAAGCCATAACTTTTCACTTGCACCACTACCAAATTTTCCAGATTCAGTATCTTCAATCCAATTATCAAAGTTTTTTACTTCAATCATTTTATCCCTCCAATACATTCTTTATTCAATATAATTATTTTTCTTCTTTCTGCTTTTATTTATATTTCCCTTGTTTCTGCATTGTATAGTATCATATTCAACTTTAATGTTTTCAGCAATAAATAGGTGCCTTCCAAATTATTTTGGAAGGCTGTTTCTTATTGTTCTATATAATTCTTCAACAGATAGTATACCATAAATGAAAAAATTTGTTAAATTTTTACGGTTCTTCCAAAAATTCATTTGACACAATTGTAATTTGATTAATTAATCTTGTTGTTTCGTCAAATGCCATTGCTACCGTATACTTTTCATTGCTTTTTTCTTCCGTTAATGCTGTTACAAGTTGTTGTTTTTTCTCATCATTTGGGGTATTTCTCTTAATATCTAAGATGATCCCTCGAATGGTTCGTTTGCTAGCATCACCTTCATTTTCGTAAATAATCTGTGCTTCTTCTAAGCAATCGGCTGCTGCTTCAAATAGCTGCATAAGTGTATCTTTTGAAACTTCTTTTCCTATGAAAAATGTTAATTTAGAATTGAATCGATTTCTTTCTACTTCTGTCACAGCTTCTTCGTCTGGTTCCTCATTAAAAGTAATTTCGCTCTCCTTCAAAATCCCTAAATTTTTTAGCATAGCATTAATGTCCTCTAATGTAATATGGTCTAAAATCGTTCGAATTTTTTCGTTAACATTCTCCTGCATAATGTCAATCGCCATTTGTGCTTTGTCTTGTTCTAAGTCATCTAGCACAATATCTTCTTGCGTAAAATTAATTTGATTTTCAAACGCCTCTACTATATTCATATACTCGTTTGCATCAATTGTCACAACATTTCCTTGTAGCTGATATTCCATATGGTATGCATTTTGCATTTTGTCATTTTCTTTATTTTTTGAAATTTGAACATCGATTCCTTGTTTCTCTGCATCATCTGTAAATTGATGATACCCTACCACAACATTTTGCGCATTTTCTTCGGCTGTTTTCTCTATTGTAAAAATATCCTGTTGTGTACTATTATCTAAATTTTGCGTATAATTAATTTGCATATTTTTTTCTTGGTCAACATCTAATATCATAGAATGTTCTGGCGTTTTTACTAATGTTCTAATTGTCTGACCTTTATATACATAAACCGTTATTTCTGTTTCCTCTTGTCCAATATTATGATTTTTAATATCTTGTATTTTATCATCTATCATCTCCACCACTACATCTCTAAGTGGTTTATTTTCTTCTTGCTGATACAATTGATATTTGGTTAATTGTTGCTCTATCGTATCTAGTTTCCCTACAATATCTTTCTCTACTCTTTCTAATATGCTTATCACTAACTGATTGTGTTGCTCTTGTGTTTGTTTAATCGAATAAGCTTTGGCTTGATAGGTCGCTCCATTTACCTCAATCGTTTGGTTTGATTTCTGATATTGATTTTTCTGTGTATTTTGCTGTATAATTCCCAAATACGTACTAGAAAGTACTTGTATTTCACTTGGTGTATATGAGATAAATTGAGATAGCGTAACTGGTTCAAAAATATAGGTTAGTAATTCTAAATCTTCTTTTTTCATTCCCGTTTTTAATGCTACTTCATCTAAATTTGTGTTTGTTGCAGAAACAAATTGCATAATGCCATCTAAGCGAATGCCATAAGTATCTTGATTTTTTAAATACTCCATTTTAGCCACATCTTGATTTTCATAGGCAATTCTTATATTTTTATAATCATATTGCGCTTGCCTGTCTATCTGGCTAGATACATCAATTTCTGCTTGATTAATGCTATTTTCTTTATTTCCTGTATTGTCCGTATATGCTACTTTTGCTGTTAAATTGGTATCTAATTTTTCGTTTTGCAGTGCATCTTGGATTCCTGTTGATTCCTTTCTTGCTAACTCTTCTACAAAACTTACATTTTGCAACAAATATTTCACAAACAATGTATCTGCTGGCTTGAACATATCTGTTGTTAGATATAATGCAATGACACTTCCCATTATCATAAATACAATAAGAATCATTGAAACAATAATAATTACATTGGTTTTCTTTCTTTTTATCATTTGCTACCCTTCCTTTCTCTCTGCTTTACTGCTTCATATATCACAATTCCTGCTGATACAGATGCATTTAATGATGTTATTTTTCCCTTCATTGGAATTTTGACCAGAAAATCACAATGATTCTTTACCTTCTCCCCTATGCCTTGTCCTTCACTTCCAATCACAATTCCTAGTGGACCTGTTAAATCCTGTGTATAATAGTTCTGCTCTGCCATTCCATCTGTTCCACAAATCCAAAGACCTTCTGTTTTTAGTTTTTCTATCGCATCTGTTATATTGGTGACTCTTGCTATTTTCATATGTTCTACTGCTCCACTAGATACTTTATTTACTGTACTATTTACAGTTGCAGACCTTCTTTTTGGTATGATTATTCCATGTACTCCTGCAGTTTCTGCTGTTCTTATGATTGAACCTAAATTATGTGGATCCTCTATCCCATCTAGTATTAGTATAAATGAATCTTCTTCTCTCTTATTTGCTTCTTGTAATATATCATCTATTTCGCAATATTCATAAGGTGGAACGATTGCAATTACTCCTTGATAGTTTTTATTCTGTGCCATCTCTTCCATTTGCTTTTTGTCTTTTTGTATGATTATTATTTTTCTTTCCTTTGCTAATGCAATTATTTTGCTGATTGAGCCATGCATTTCTCCTTTTGTTATGAATATTTTGTTTATGTCTTTTCCACTTTCTAATAATTCTAAAACGGAGTTTCTTCCTTCTACCTGGTCTTCATATTCTTTCAATTTGTTTCCTCTTTTCTCTTATATACTTTTTATATCAATTGTTTCAATACCTAGAAATTTCTTATTCATCATCTAACTTTAGAACGGATAAAAATGCTTCTTGTGGTACTTCTACACTGCCTATTTCACGCATTTTCTTTTTTCCTCTTTTTTGTTTTTCTAATAGTTTTTTCTTTCTGGTAACATCTCCCCCATAACATTTTGCTAAAACGTCTTTCCTCATGGCAGATATGGTTTCTCTGGCAATAATTTTTCCTCCTACTGCTGCTTGAATTGGAATTTTAAACAGCTTTCTTGGAATCTCTTCTTTTAATTTCTCTACCATTTTTTTACCGCGTTCATAACTTCTATCTTTATGTATGATAAAACTTAAAGCATCTACTTGCTCATTGTTGATATAAATATCTAATTTTACTAAATCTGACTTTCTATATTCTTTAAACTCATAATCAAATGATGCATATCCTTTTGTTTTTGATTTTAAATTATCAAAAAAGTCATATATAATTTCATTGAGTGGCATTTCATATATAAGTGTTACCCTGTTTTCATCTAAATATTGCATATCGATATAAATTCCTCTGCGTTTTTGGCAAATGTCCATGACATTTCCAACATATTCTTTTGGCAAGAAGATACTAGCTGTTACAAATGGTTCTTCCATGTATGAAATTTCTTGTGGTGTTGGAAGTTCTGATGGGTTATAAATTTCGAGCATTTCTCCTGTTGTTTGATGCACTTTATAAATAACAGATGGTGCCGTGGTAATTAAACCTAAATCAAATTCTCTATCTAAGCGCTCCTCAATAATTTCTAAATGTAATAATCCTAAAAATCCACATCGAAACCCAAACCCTAACGCTGCTGATGTTTCTGGTTCATATACAAGTGCTGCATCATTTAATTGCAATTTTTCTAAAGCTATTTTTAAATTCTCATAATCACTTCCATCTACAGGATATAATCCACAATATACCATTGGGGTGACTTGTTTATATCCTTTTAATGGTTCATCTGCTGGATTTTCTTTTAATGTTACCGTATCTCCTACATGAATATCTGATAAATTTTTCACACTTGCGGCAATATACCCTACCTCTCCTGCTGTAATTTCTTCACTTGGCATATAGGAACCTGGTACAAAGTAGCCTACTTCTGCTACTGTATATGTTTTGCCAGTTGCCATCAATAAAATTTCGTCTCCTACTTTTACCGCGCCATCCATCACTCTCACATACGCAACTGCGCCTTTGTAATTATCATAATAAGAATCAAAAATTAAGCACTTGGTTTTTGCGTTACTATCTCCCTTTGGTGCTGGTAAATCTGTTACAATTCTCTCTAGTACTTCATCCACATTTAAACCAGATTTTGCTGAAATACATGGTGCATCCATAGCTGGTATTCCTATAATGTCTTCAATTTCCTTTTTTACTTCTTCTGGTCTAGCATTTGGCAAATCTACTTTATTAATGACTGGTAAAATCTCCAAATTATTGTCAATCGCTAAATAGACGTTAGCCAATGTTTGTGCCTCAACACCTTGACTACTGTCTACCACTAAAATTGCTCCATCACATGCCGCTAAACTTCGCGAAACTTCATAATTAAAATCTACATGTCCTGGTGTATCAATTAAGTTAAATGTATACTCTTGTCCATCTTTTGCTTTGTATTTCATTCTAACGGCTTGGGATTTTATGGTAATCCCTCTTTCTTTTTCAATTTCCATATTGTCTAATACTTGATTTTCCATTTCTCTTTTTGAAAGAACGCCTGTCATTTCTATTAATCGATCCGCTAGTGTAGATTTTCCATGATCAATATGAGCAATAATACTAAAATTTCTAATGTGGTCTTTCTTTTGTTCATTTTGCATGTCGTATTTCATTCCTCCCCCAAATTTAAAACACTTTCAGACTGTACCTTCCGTTTTTTCATTAGTCTTATTTTATCATACATTCTAATAAAAATCAAATTTTTTGAGGATTTCCTTTATCACTACAACAAAAACGCGACAGGTAACTAATTTCAAAATGAATCCTGTCGCTTTTATTTTTCATCGATATAAATTATATACATTTGTATAGCCTATCTTTTCCAAATCTTTTTGTGCCTTTTTGCTTCTACTTCCACTATCACAATACAAAACTATTTTTTCTTCTTTATTTGGTATCTTCGCTTCAATTGTTTGCAGTATTTCATAGGATGGGATACAAATTGCACTATCTAAATGTCCTTCTTTATATTCTTGTGGGCTTCGTACATCAATCAAAGTTACGCCTTGTTTTTGCATCTCTTCTAATTGTGTTTCGTTAATATCATTGGGTTCCAGACATCTTTTGAAGCCACACTTTATTGTTGTTAGCCATTTATGAATCACATGTTTCACTTCCCATTTTTTAGGTTTTTCTTCTATGATATATTTTATTCTTTTTTTGCATTATGTTTCCTTTTTTGGTTGCTTTTCTTTTTTATGTTTGTGGATAATTCGTTGTGGATATTGTGGATAACTTTGGGGATAACTGAAAAACAAGCGGTTTCAAAATCAATTTATTCACATTTTTTTCTTTATTTTATGTTTTCTACAATTATTTTTGTCCTTTGGCTGATTTTATGTTACTTGTTTCGTCAAAAAAATCCTTTTATTTCTATCTTTTTTCTATTTATTTAATTAATTGATAAATATATAATAAACAATTCCTATCATTTCTAAGATGGTAATAAATGGCAAACCAAGTGTAAATTGTAACTTTTTGGTTTTATGGTGGAATGTATACATCCCAGCAATTGTGCCAATTCCGCCTCCTAAAGCTGTGATGAAAAATAGTGTTCTTTCCGGTATACGCCACTTTCCTTTTTCTGCTTTCCTTTTATCAACAAACATGATAAAAAATCCTATGACATTCATAATTAGTAAATATAGCATAAAATTTGGGATGGTAAATATATTTTTAAAATCAATATTTGTTTGATACATATATAAATTCCCTTCTTTCTATTTTCATCTTAGCAAATTTTGGCGTAAAAATCAAGTTTATGTGGTCCATGCACTTTTCTTTTTTTATGGCATATACTTTTGTTAATGGAGGTGCACATATGTTTTCTGTATTGTCTATGGCTGGATTGTTAGGATTTTTAAAATCTGCTGTTTTTGTTGTTGGATATATTCAAAGTAGCAATCTCTTCCCTGAACCACTCTCTCAAGAAGAAGAGCGACAATATTTGCAAGAAATGGCAAATGGTAATGAAGAAGCCAGAAATATTTTAATTGAAAGAAATTTGCGTCTGGTGGCACATGTTGCAAAAAAATATGCTTCGACAAATGTAGAACAAGAAGATTTGATTTCCATTGGTTCCATTGGCTTAATTAAAGGTATTAATAGTTATAAATTAGATAAAGGAAGTAAATTAAGTACCTATGTGTCTCGTTGTATTGATAATGAAATTTTAATGCATCTACGAGCCATCAAAAAATTAGGGGCTGAAGTTCCTTTAAATGATCCTATTGGAAAAGATAAAGATGATAATGTTGTCACATTGCAAGAAGTTCTTGAAAATGATGAAAGAAATATTGAAGATGAAGTAGATTTAAAATTAAAAATTAAACTATTATATGAAAAAATAAAAACAGTTTTAAAAGATAGAGAAAAAACCATTATTGAACTTCGCTTTGGGTTAGATGGTCATAAACCCAAAACGCAGCATGAAATAGCTGAAATGATGGGGATTTCCCGTTCTTATGTATCTCGCATTGAAACAAAGGCAATCGGAAAATTGGCAAAAGAAATAAAAGAATAACAAAATAATTGTATCAAAAATTCTTCTTTTTGCATAATTGAAAACCACATACTCTTAAGCATATGTGGTTCTCTTTTTACAGCTGTCTTATTTTCTGTACTTCGGTGCGTACCGTACTGTAAATAATATGTGTAATCTACCATTAAAAGCATATTTATAGTTGTATGTCTATTACTAAATTCTCTTTTCTATACTCAGCTTTTATACTACCACCGTTTAGTTCTACTAATTGTTTTGCAATCGCCAATCCTAAACCATTCAATTTTGGGATGCTTTCTACTGTGAAATATCTATTAAAAATCTTTTGTACTGTAGCGCCATCCAGAGATGTTGCCTCATTTGAAAATACGATTTTTCCTGTGGTTTCTAATTTTACTTTAAAATTACCATTACTATATTTCTCCACATTAGACAAGATATTTTCAAAAACTCTAATCATGCTATTTTTATTTACATTTCTATAGACTTTTTGCTCACATATTCTTATTTCTGGAACAATACCTTTTTCCCTGAAAATACTATAATAGTTTGCTAAAGTTTCTTCTAAAAGTTCATTGAGTAAACATGGTTCTTTTTCTATTGTTTCTCCCCTATCCACTGTTTTTGCAAAATCAAATACATTTTCAGTTAAAGCAATGAGCTCCTCCGTTTTTCTTTCAATCACTTTTAGATATTCTTGCTTCTTTAATGCATCATCCGTTTCTTTTATTAACTCTATATATCCACTAATTGCTGTAAGTGGTGTTCTCATATCATGAGAAATATTTGTCATTGATGATTTCAGCTCTTGATTTCCATTTTTATATTCAAGTTCTAATCTTCGTAATTCTTTTAAATTAACATTCAATGAACTTGCTAATTTTTTCATTTCTTTTATATTCGTTCCTACTGTAATTAACTGATTGGTATCTGATTTTATAATATTAGAAAACGATGCATTCATATTTTTAATTTCTCTTTTTATCATAACAACTTTTAAGATTAAATATGCTAAAACACATAATGTTATGAAAAATAAATAAAACCAGATATTCATCATTTATCCTTTCTAAGGCACAGATCTGTTTAAAAAAGGCTTGCCATTATTTTCAGCCTTTACTTCTTAGTTTATTTCTTGCCTTTTTAATATATAAATGCCCCCGATATTTGCAAGTCCTATTACTCCCAAAGCATAGATTGGCATTTCATTTAAAACTTTTCTTCTCCTATGAACCTCTTCTTCGTCAAATTCAATCATCTCTGTACAAGTTGTGTGTATGGCATCTGCTTGTCCTGTAGGGATTAAAAAATATATTATTTGATTAATTTTCATCTCTTGTTCTCCTGGATAATTCGGATTCGGTTTTTTGTCTGTTATGCACTGTCCTTGCTCATCATAATGTTGATTTATGATATATGGCTTAGCTTGTACCTTTGGCGCAACAATACTATTTATGACAAACATGACAATAAAGAAGATAACACAAACAACAAGAGAAATTGAGGTATCTGCACATATTACAGTTAGAAAATTATAAATCGAACAATAAACGGTAACCATTAAAATTGTATATAAAGTAATTTCTAATAAATTCATCATTTGCAAATATCCATACAATTTTGTTCCTAATAAGAAGACCGTTCCTATATAAATTGTTTCAGCAAGTAATCCGCACAAAAATAGATATCATTAAATTAGTCAAATATATATGGCTTCTTTTACTCCCCCAAATAATTTTATTGCGAATCCCTCCTTCTGTATATTCTTTCCCTACAAAAATTGTAACAAAAAATGCCATAACAATCCCAAAATAAATTGCCATATATTCCGTTGCTATCCTATCTATTGTTATGATTCCATGTGTTCGATAACGATAGACTTCAAATAAAGCAAGCCCAAAACTCATCAAAATTACTAAAATAAAAATCTTCTCCTTTTTTAATTTATAGAAAGTTGCATTAAATAATTGAATCATTTTCATTTCCTCCCATCAAATTAATATAATAGTTTTCAAGTGATTCTTGTTTTTCTTGAAATGCATTTATGATGCAATTTCTATTCGAAAGTTTAATGGCAAGTTCTGAAATATTAACCTTATCGTATATATTTACTTGAGTTTGTGATATTACTTCATAAGTTATTTTCATTTCTTCTAAACATTTTACACATTCTTTCATATTACTTACATTTATTTCCACTCTTTTTTGGCAATTTTGTTCTAATTCTTTCCTTGTGATTTCTTTTATTATTTCTCCATGATTCACAAATCCATAATCCGTAGCAATTTTAGAAAGTTCATCTAAATAATGACTTGATAGTAAAAAAGTAATTGCCTTTTCCGTATTTAATTTTACTATTAATTCTCTTATTTCTATTATTCCACTAGGATCTAAGCCATTTATGGGTTCATCTAATATCAGAAAATCTGGATTGCCAACTAGGGTTATTGCAATACCTAATCTTTGTTTCATTCCTAAAGAAAACGTTTTTGCTTTCTTTTTTTCTATTCCAGTTAGTCCTACAAGTTTTAATATTTCATCTAATCCGTCAAAGCTTGGTAATCCTACTACTTTATATTGTTCTATTAAATTTTCCCTGGCAGTCATATCTAAATAAATAGAAGGTGCTTCTATCATTGCTCCCATTCTTTTTCTAACTTGATTCATTTGATGATTTTTATTTGAAATTCCATAAATTGTGTAAGTGCCATTTGTCGGTTTTTGTAACCCACAAACCACTCTCATTAAGGTGGTTTTTCCTGCTCCATTTTTTCCAATAAGTCCATATATTGCACCTTTTTTTATGTGGATATTCAAATGATTTAATGCTTTAAAATTTTGATATCTTTTTTCAAGATTATGTGTTTCTAATATGTATTCCATAACCTACTCCTTTCTAAATTCATTTTATCAAAAAATAGTTAAGAAATTGGTTAAGAAATCGTTAAAATTTCGTAAAGATTTTTATTCACACATTTTAAAACCTATTCCCCATACAGATTCTATATATTCTTGCTCTGTTACCTTTCTAATTTTCTTTCTAATGTTACTGATATGTACTTTTAAAGAATTTTCATCGCCATCTTCCGTGTCTCCACTTATCATTTCTAATAATTTAGTTTTTGCAACAACCTGTCCCTTTTTTAACATTAATTGTTTCATAATTGCATATTCTGTTTTTGTTAAAGTCATTTGATTTTTTCCTATATAAACTGAATGATTCGTATCATTTAAAATTATATCTTTATATTGAATGATTTTATCTTCTCTTTTGTTTTCATTGATTCTTAATTGCACTTTTACTCTCGCTAGAAGTTCCTCTTTATGAAAAGGTTTTGTTATATAGTCATTTGCTCCATTAAGTAATACATTCACTTTGTCTTTTTCGGCTATTTTAGCACTTATTACAATAATGGGAATCTCTTTTATTTTCTTTATCATTTCTTCTCCGTTTAAGCCGGGTAGCATTAAATCTAGTAAAATCAAATCCACTTTTTCTTTTTCCAAAATTATCATACTTTCTGTTCCAGAGTATGCATCTAAGATTTTAAATTTTTCTTTTTCTAATAATTCTCTTATCAAATGATGAACATCCATATCATCTTCTACAATCAATATTGTTTTCATCTCAAATCCCTTCCTTTGTTATTGCTTTGTATTATAATATAAAAATAAAAGATTATCAATTTTTTCTCAAACAAAAAATCAATCCTTTTTAGTGATTGATTTTTAATCATTGAAGATCATTCTATAAATTTTTGATTTTCATTTTCTTTAATGCATTTTTCTGGTGGTTCTTTAAAGCTCAAATACCAACTAATTCCATTTCTGTTTTTTTCAATTTTCTCATTTCTTTCCTGTAATGCTTCAAATGTTTGTGGTGGCGGTACAATGACGGGTTGGTTCGGCATCCAATTTGCTGCAGTAGAGCCCCCTGCGCATTCTGCCATCTGCAAGGCTTGCACAATTCGAATGATTTCTGGTATAAATCGTCCTATATTCATCGGATAAATTAAAATTGTTCTTACAATGCCTTTATCGTCTATGATAAATACATTTCGAACTGTTTCTGTATTGCTAATATCATTTGCTATCATGCCATATTTTCTTGCAATTTGTCCATTTCTATCTGCAATAATGGGAAACGAAATTTGAATTCCGGTTTTACAATAAATATCATACATCCATGCCAAATGTGAAGAATTGCTATCTACGCTTAACCCTAACAATTCTGTATTTAATTGTTTAAAATATGTATGTGCACGTGTAAATGCTATCATTTCTGTTGTACACACGGGTGTAAAGTCACCGCGGATGTGAAAATAATACCAACCATTTTCCTTTATAATCATTGAGTGAAATCATTCCAAAAGTTGTAACTGCTTCAAATTCAGGTGCCTTTTGTCCTATTTTTACGGTTCCATTCATCATTAATTCATAATCCATCTCAAAAAACTCCTTTCGTTTTTATATATTTTATGAAAGAAGTTTTTTTTAGTGACTATATCATTATTTCCTGAAAACTCATTTTTCGAATTAAAAATATAAAAGTAGTAATATATAAATATAAAAAACGAATTAAATTCTAATAAAATTATGTATAGGTGTCTAAAAATATTGAAATCTTGGGAAATCCCCAAAATAAAAAACTCATAGATGTATTTTATCTTTCTTGAGTTTTTCTTCTGAAGGTTATCACTCTTGGATTTACTTTTCCGTTTGTTTCTTTTTCTCCTATTATAACTTTTTCTATCATTAGTTCAAAAATATCTTTATCAAATTTTGGCATGATTTCATTGT
>CANQPE010000042.1 GCA_947625645.1 uncultured Clostridia bacterium
TAATCCAAACTTTTCCACCTCTTTTGATGTAACGCGTCATGGCAATACGTGCTGCTTCAATTTGGTTTCCTGTAATTAGTCCTCCTGTTACAGCTTGTATTCCATATTCTCCTTCTGTAATTCTATTTCCTCTGGTTGCTTTTCCTCTCATTCTACCTTTTTGCATTTTTCTGAATTTTGTTCTTTTTGGCATTAATGGCATTATTCAGCGCCTCCTTCCACTTTTTTACTTGGAAGAATTTCTCCTTTATATATCCAAACTTTTACTCCGATTTTTCCATATGTGGTATCTGCTTCTGCAAACCCATAGTCAATGTCGGCTCTTAAAGTTTGTAGTGGTATATTTCCCTCTTTATAAAATTCAGTTCTTGCCATGTCAGCTCCACCTAATCTTCCTGATACAGCTGTTTTTATTCCTAATGCGCCTGCTTTTGTTGCTTTTTGCATACATTGTTTCATAGCTCGTCTGAATGAAATTCTTCTTTCTAGTTGACCTGCAATGTTTTCTGCAACTAGTTGTGCATCTGTGTCGATATTTTTTACTTCTACAATATTTAAGTTTACATCTTTTCCGATTAATTTTGCTAGTTCTTGTTTCATGCTTTCAGCACCTGCGCCACCTTTTCCGATGACAATTCCTGGTTTTGCAGTATATAGATTTACTTTTACAACTTTTGCTGTTCTTTCAATTTCAATTTTAGAAATTCCTGCTGCATATAGTTTTTTCTTTAAAAACTTACGAATTTTTTGGTCTTCTACTAAATAGTCTGAAAAGTTTTTAGAATCTGCATACCATCTTGAACTCCAGTCTTTTATGATTCCAACTCTCACTCCTGTTGGATGTACTTTTTGTCCCATATCCTATTAATCCTCCTTCTCTCTTAATACAATTGTTACATGACTTGTTCTTTTTCTAATTCTAACTGCGGAACCTTTTGCAGCTGGTCTAATTCTTTTTAGTGTTGGTCCTTGGTTGGCATATATTTCAGCAACATATAAATTTTGTGCTTTCATATCATGGTTGTTTTCTGCATTGGCAATAGCTGATTTTAGCAATTTTTCAAGCATTTCTGATGATGCTTTTGGTGTAAATTTTACAATAGCTAATGCTTCATCAACTTTTTTTCCTCTGATTAAATCTGCAACGATTTTTACTTTTCTTGCAGATATTCTTGCATATTTTAGAGTTGCTTTTGCTTCTTTGACAGCGATTTCTTGTTCTTGCACTTTATTTACCTCCTTAACTCATGTTTGGGTTTTTCTTATTTTGCAACTTTCGTTGTTTTTTCTCCAGCATGACCTTTGAATGTTCTTGTTGGAGCAAATTCTCCTAATTTATGTCCAATCATTTCTTCGGTAATATAAATTGGTACATGTTTTCTTCCATCATGGACAGCAATTGTGTGTCCTACCATTTGTGGATATATTGTGGATGCTCTTGACCATGTTTTTAATACGTCCTTTGCTCCTGTTTCGTTCATTGCTTCTATTCTTTTTAATAATTTTTCTTGTACAAATGGTTTTTTCTTGCTTGACCTAGACATAATGTCCTCCTTCCTTGACCTTACAGTCTTTTTTTATTTTCTTCTCTTGACAATGAATTTGTTGGTCTTTTTCTTCTTATCTCTTGTCTTGTATCCTAGAGCTGGTTTACCCCAAGGTGTTAATGGTCCTGCGTGTCCAATTGGTGCTCTACCTTCTCCTCCTCCATGAGGGTGATCTACTGGGTTCATAACAGATCCTCTTACTTCAGGTCTCCATCCCATATGACGTTTTCTTCCTGCTTTTCCAATTTTTACGTTTTCGTGATCACTGTTTCCAATCACACCAACAGTTGCTCTACATTTTGCTAAAATAAGTCTCATTTCTCCTGAAGGAAGCCTTACGTGTGCATATTTTCCTTCTTTTGCCATTAATTGTGCACTTTGTCCTGCAGTTCTTACTAATTTTCCTCCCTGTCCAGGGTTTAATTCGATATTGTGAAGCAATGTTCCCACTGGAATGCTATTAATTGGCATGCAGTTTCCTGGTTTAATGTCAACATTTTCTCCAGAAATGACTTTATCTCCGTCTGTTAAACCTTGTGGTGCTATAATGTAGGCTTTTTCTCCATCTTCATATTGGATTAATGCAATGTTAGCACTTCTATTTGGGTCATATTCAATTCCCAAAACGGTTGCTTCCATGTTGTCTTTTCTTCTTTTAAAATCAATGATTCTGTATTTTTGTCTGTTTCCTCCCCCTTGATGTCTTACAGTAATTCTACCATATGAGTTTCTACCTGCTTTTTCTTTTTTCTTTGCTAGTAAAGATTTTTCAGGTGTTTTTTTGGTAATTTCTGCAAAATCTGATATTGTCATATTTCTTCTTGATGGTGTATATGGTTTAAAATGTTTCATTCCCATGTTTTCTCTTTCCTTTCTTGCATTTATCAACTGATAAATTCTCTACAATTTGCGGATTTTTTCCTGTTCCGCATACAGATATTGTTTCTTTTCCGGGTACTCTCCCGTTATTGATTATCTTGCACTATCCTCATCTCTTTTTAAGTTTAACGTGTGTTTTTCTTTTTCTTTTAACCTATTTTCTATTTCTTCATCATCTTTTATAGCGACTCTATTGATTCTATCTGAAAATTTTTCAAAAAAATCCCATTCCTCTTCTGATACAAAATCTTCAAATTCATTTGGTAAGTACTGTAACAGATACCTTAATCGCTTAGCAATGATTTCATGCCTATTTTTTTGTTCTAGATATTGATGTATGTATGCTATTTCTAATGGTTCTAGTGCTTTTCCTTCCTCTTGTTTCTTTCGTAACGTATTAATATATTCTCTTTTATTCATATAAATTACGCTCCCATAAAGTCTTCAATAGAATCTTTATATTTCTTTGTAGATTTTTCTTCTTTTCCGCCTTTTACAAGGTAGGTTGTGTCTTGTGGGTTTGTATCGATTGTCACAATTGCTTTTTTCCAATCTGATGTTTTTCCTGTATGGTACCCCACTCTTTTCTTTTTTCCATTGACATTCATGGTGTTGACTTTTAATACTTTTACCTCAAATAACTTTTCAACTGCTTTTGCAATTTCGATTTTTGTTGCTTTTTTGTTGACTCTAAAAGTATATTTGCCTTCTTGCAATCCATCATTACTTTTTTCTGTAACAACTGGTGCAATGATGATTTCTTCTGGTGACATTATGCATACACCTCCTCTATTTTTTTCACGGTGTCTAATGGTAAAATAAGGTTATTGTATTTTAATAAGTCAAATACATTGATATTATTTACTAAAATTGTTTTTACCCCTTCAATATTTCTTGCAGACATGAATACATTGTTGTTTTTTTCTGGTAAAATAATTAATGTTTTTCCTTGTATTTTTAAATCTGCTAATGCTTTTACCATTGTTTTTGTTTTGATTTCTTTTACTTCTAATTTGTCTAATACTGTCAATTCTTTTTCTAATACTTTTGAACTTAAAATTGACTTAATGGCTAGTCTTCTCTCTTTTTTATTCACAGCATATTTGTATGAACGAGGTTTTGGTCCAAGGGCAATTCCACCTTTTATCCATTGTGGTGCTCTAATGCTTCCTTGTCTTGCTCTACCTGTTTCTTTTTGTCTCCATGGTTTTTTACCACCACCACTTACTTCTGCTCTTGTTTTTGTACTTTGTGTTCCTTGACGTTGGTTTGCTAAGTAATTTACTAATACACTGTGTACAATTGCTTCATTTGGTTCGATTCCAAAAATGTTGTCTGCTAGTTCTACGTCGCTTACTTTCTTTCCTTTCATATCATATACATCTATTTTAGGCATTTTCGTTTCCTCCTTTCCTCTTAGTTAGCAGCTTTTACTGCTGATTTTATTTTTAAAATTGCTCCTTTTGGTCCTGGTACACTACCTTTTACCAAAATGACGTTTTTATCCATATCTACTTTTACAATGTCTAAATTCTGAATAGTAACTGTTTCTTTTCCCATATGTCCAGGTAATCTTTTTCCTTTAAATACTCTACCTGGTGTTGATGTTGGTCCCATTGAACCTGGTCTTCTATGATACATAGAACCATGTCCCATAGGTCCTCTGTGTTGTCCATGTCTTTTGATAACACCTTGGAATCCTTTTCCTTTGGTTATTCCTTGTACATCTACTTTTTCTCCAGCTTGGAAGATGTCTGCTTTGATTTCATCTCCTACTTTATATCCTTCTACTGTGTCTACTCTGAATTCTCTTAGATGTTTTTTGGCTGTTAGTCCTGCTTTTGCAAAATGTCCTTTTTCTGGTTTGTTGATATGTTTTTCTTTTACTTCTCCATATCCTAATTGGATACTGTTGTACCCATCTGTTTCTACTGTTTTGATTTGGGCTACAATGTTTGGTGTAGCTTCAATGACAGTGACTGGAATTACATTTCCTTTTTCATCAAAAATTTGTGTCATTCCTACTTTTTTTCCAATCATTCCTTTTTTCATGATTTCCTCCTAACTATTGGCTGATATTTTAATTTGCATCTAATTTTGGATGTCATATCAGCTTGGTTTGTTTTTTATTGGTTTGCTTTTTTATAAGGTTTGCAATCTCACTTGATTGATTTTTTTTATAAGGTATACAATCTCACTTCGTTCGATTGCATAAGTCATCCGTAATTCGCTTCGCTCAAACGGTTGACTTAACTTACAACTTAATCTCTATGTCTACACCTGCTGGTAAGTCTAATTTCATTAGGCTATCTACTGTTTTTTGTGTTGGGTATAGTATGTCGATTACTCTTTTATGTGTTCTCATTTCAAATTGTTCTCTTGAATCTTTGTCTTTGTGTGGAGAACGTAATATCGTAACGACTTCCTTTTGTGTTGGTAATGGAATAGGACCTGATACCTTTGCTCCTGTTTTTTTAGCAGTATCTACTATTTTTTCAGCAGACTGGTCTAAAATTTCATGATCATAAGCCTTTAGTCTTATTCTAATTTTTTCACTTGTTACAACTGTTGCTTTTGCCATTGTAATTTTCCCTCCTTTTAATTTTTTATTTTTTTGGGTTTTCCCCTGTAGCTCTTATTTTGCTACTAAAATTACCGTGGCAAGTTAAAACGCACTCTGGTGTTTTGATGTTTTCCTATATAAATTCCCCATTTTTTGCATGATTATCTGGGGATAAGTGCTTTTTTCTTACCGCCTGGTCTTTGCCATGACATACTCCACTGAAGTTCCCTCCATCCCTATATTTTTATATGGATGTAGCCACATTCAGCTTCAACGCTTTATTCATGCTTATCTATTATACACTGGTTTTTCTTTTATGTCAATGTTTTTTGAGATTTTTTTCACAATATTTGGAAAAAAAATTTACTTTTGCCTTTTTTTGTGATATAATTCAAAAAAAAGTAAGGAGTGTATTAGAATGGCTTATTCTGATAATACTGCTACCTTGGCTGAAAATAAAGTGTTAATCTTGTACTTGCTAGCACAACTTCCTAATGGCATTCTTGAAGATGGTTTGTTTCAAATTGTCACTTCTGTCAACAATATTAATTATTTTTATTTTAAGCAAGTATTAACAGATTTAATAGAAACCAAGTTAGCTGGTTTAATCACAAAAGATGAAGATGGCGATATTATCAAAATTACATCCGAAGGAAAAAATGCATTATCTCTTACCCAAGACGTACTACCTGGTATTGTAAAATTAAAAGCTGATAATCTTTTCAAAAAGGAATTGTCTTCTTTTGCTAATGAAACTTCTGTCACTGCTGAATTTATTCCTAAAAATGAAAATGATTATACCATCAAGTGCAAAATTGTAGAAAATAATGAAACAATTTTTGAAGTAAAAACTGTAGCTGGCTCTCGTGACAGAGCGAAAAGGATTGTAGATAATTGGAATGCTAATGCTTCGAGGATTTATCCTGAAATATTGGATATTTTGCTTAAATCCTGTTAAGCATACCGTCTCAAAAAAAATAAAGTGATTCAAAAAATTGATCACTTTATTTTTTATTGCAATCCTTATTTGGTAGCGAAGGAGGGGGTCGAACCCACGACCTAGCGGGTATGAACCGCTCGCTCTAGCCAACTGAGCTACTTCGCCATTTGGATTGACGCTATTTATTATACACGTAGTTTTTACTTTTGTCAAGAAAAAAATGCAAGTTTTTGAAAAAAACTTGCATTGAAGGTTATCTACTTTCTCCTTGTTCTTTTTCTTGTTGCTGTTCTTGCTCTTTTTTAGCTGTTGCTAGTTTTTGTTGTTTTGCCGTTTTCCCCATTTCTGCCTTTTTGATTTTTGATGATTTTTGTGCTACTTCAAATTTTTCTATGCTATATTGCTTAGCCATTGTATCAACTTCTTGCATAGATTTCTGTAATTCTTTTAAGGTTGTTTCGTCAATTTCTTCTCCTGGTGTCATTTCTTCTATGTCTTCTACGTCTTTCGTCTTTTCAAAAAGTTGCTTAAAAAATTCTAGAATGCCTTCTTTTTCTACTACTTGACTCATATATGATTTCCTTCCTTTCTAGGTCAAATTTCTCCTATTTTTATCAAACTATATATAGTATACCATATAATCATTGAAAAATCAAGTTTTTTCCACTAAAGAAAATGTATATTGGTATAATTTGTATTTTACACTGAATTTTGCTTGCTTGATGAGCTTCATTTCTGGGTATGTTTGGCTCGCTTGCTCGTATATGCTGTGTGTGCCTGCATTAACAAACCATATTCTTCCTTTATAATCTTTTAAGAAATCTAAATTAGATACCGTTTCCATTTTTGGTCCATATGCTTTATAGGCTTCTTCTACATGCCATCCTTCAAAATCATAAAAATAATACATATAGTCTGGGAACCTAGCTGATACAACAAATCCGCTTCCTTCATTTCCATAAATAAAAATGTCACCTTCTTGGATGTTTTCTTCTAAATAGGTAAATGGTTCTTGGTTTGTCTTGTCATAGTTGATAAATGCTAAATTGATGTTGGTATAGGTTGCTACAAACACTGTTAAAATGATTATAATGATATTCCCTACTTTGCTTCCTATTTTTGCTATGATATAACTAATTGCAAATATGATAAGTCCTGTAATCACTAAAAAATATCTGGCATAAATAATAGGTCTCCCCATAATCCATGATACAATTGAAGCTCCTAATATCACTGCTAGATAAACACTTATTGCATATCTTGCTGGTTTTATACTTGTGCTCTCTTTTTGCTTTTTGTTTCGATAGATACGATATATTAAATACAAGCAAACAACAATCCCATAGGTTCCTGCTAACCAAGTTGGTGTATATTGATTTTCTTCTAAATTTCCTGTAAATTGAAATAGGAACATTTCAATAATAGTGTCTGGGAATTGAAATCCAATCCAGAACCCTTTTGAAACTTGTGATATTTGTAAAGCTAAGAATACAACCCATGGGATGTATAATACCACTTGAATGATCGCTTGGATGATAAATATTTTTAAGTCCTTCGTCAATTGTTTTGCTCGGATTGCTTCTTTTAATTTTGCAATCCATAATAGAATATTGATAATTCCACTTGCCATTAGCCCATAATAATGCGTATAGGCAGAAATTAAACTAAAGGTTGCAAATATCACCCAATTTTTTGTCGTTGCTTTTCCTATGTAAATACGATAAGCATAAATTGCTGTTATGACTGTGAATAACATTCCCCATCCATACATTCGTATTTCGCCTGCGTATACAATATTAATTGGTAATGTAAATACTAAAAATGAAAAAATAGCCCCTACTTTTTCTCCAAAATCTTTTCTAATATGTGTGTATCCTAATATTCCTATGATTGCTATTGCTAGCACAGAAAGTAATCGATACCCTAAAATATTGTTTCCCAATATGAGTGAAACGATTTTTAGCATCCAATAATAAAAAGGTGGATGTACGTCATGACCTGTTATTGACCATATTTCCGGAAATGTGTGATGATAGGAAAGGGCTACTGAATAGCTTTCGTCAAACCATAAATTCGTGTGTAATGTTGGTATGGTGATAAATAGAATTCCTAGTATGATAATGAGTATATGAATATATTTGTATTTGATTTTTTTCATTTTTACTATCATTCCTTT
Source organism: uncultured Clostridia bacterium (assembly GCA_947625645.1). Taxonomy (GTDB): domain Bacteria; phylum Bacillota; class Clostridia; order TANB77; family CAG-508; genus CAG-269. Next base: position 8,106 of record CANQPE010000042.1, read on the forward strand.
CTTTTAGGCTCAAATCTGGTTTGAAAAGAATTCAATTCTAAATGAGAGGCGCACACTGATTGTACGCCTCCTCTTTTATCAGTCTTTTTTAAATTAATTCTTTTTCTGTTTCTACTTGTTCTGTTTGTGCTACAACATCTGTAATTTTGATATTTCTTACATGGTTGATTTTTTCCCATTGTATGTTTCTTTTAAATAAACATTTGAAATTAATTAATAACCATGATCCCATAAATATGGGGTAACATAGTAATCCCTTTAGCATTGGCCTGATTGGTCTTTTATCTAACCACATAATAAATACTCCTGTTAAAATTGGCAATAGAAATGTTGGAATAGCATATCTTACAATGCTCATAATTAAGTCTATTTGTGTTAATCCATTTCCTATATACATGAGTAAATTGGTTAGTAATAATATTAATGTGATGATAAACATGGGGATACTTCCTATAATATATAAAAATCCGTCTATATTCATTAATGTCTTATTTTCTTTGACTGCATATAATAGCTTTTTCGTGTATTCATTTATACATTGTATATGCCCTACTGTCCATCTGCTTCTTTGTGACCAGCTTTGTTTAAAGTTTACTGGTTGTTCATCATATACAATAGCATCTGTTGCCCAACCAAGTCTTTTCCCTTTTATCATTCTTTGTAGTGAAAATTCAATGTCTTCTGTTAAGGTAACCGTTTTCCACCCTTGTGGTTTTAAAACATCAAATTTTACCATAAATCCCGTCCCATTTAGTAATGGTGATAGCCCTATGTTATACCTTGCTAAATGGTAAAAACGGTGCATCGTCCAATAAAAGATAGCATACCCCGAAGTTACCCAGCTGTCTGTTGGATTTTTGATGTCTCGATAACCTTGTACAACATCTTCTCCTTGGCATAGTTTTTTATTCATGTTTTTGATAAAGTCTTCATGTACAATATTGTCTGCATCAAAAACTAATATGGCATCATAGTCTGCGTTTTCTTTTATTTTTTGTTGTAAAAACCAATCTAATGCGTATCCTTTCGTTTGTTTTTCTGTATCAAATCTTTCATATACTATGGCTCCTGCTTGCTTTGCTATTTTTGCCGTGTCATCTGTGCAGTTGTCTGCAATGACATAAATGTCATATAAATTACGGTCATAGTTTTGCTTTTTTAAACTTTCTATTAAATTACTAATGACAGATTGTTCATTGTGTGCTGGTATAATTGCCATGAATTTGTGATTTTTTTGTATCTTTAGTGGTTTATCTTTTAGTTTTATTAAAGAACATAAACTAATTAATACTTGGTATAACCAAAATATCGTAACTATCCATACTAATGCTTCTCTCAGTATATATAGATATTCCATGATTGTTCTCATTCCTTCCTTGCGCAAATCCGGTTGGAAATGTATTTCCTTTTTTTTCCACCTTTTTTCTCTCTTTTTTGATTTCTTATTTATATTTATTTTGTTCCTCTTTCTATTATACTATGTTTGGAAAATTTATGCAACTTTTTTTTTTAAATTTAACAAATATTAATATTTTAACATATATTAGTAACAAGAACATGTAAGGTTGAAAATGAATTTCCATTTTGAAATTGTATGTTTTCAACTAGATTTGCGTTCAGAAAGGAATGTGAAAATGATGAAAGAAAATTATAAAATTGCGATTGTGGGCAGTACCGGTGTTGTTGGTAGAACGGTATTAAAGGTTTTAGAAGAAAAGCGTTTTCCGCATTGTACATATACCTTATTTTCTTCTCATAAATCTGCTGGTCAGCCTGTTACATTTTTAGACGATACTTATGTTGTGCGTGAATTGCAAGACTCTTCTTTTGATAGCGGATTTGATTTTGCTATTTTCTGTGCAGGTGGTGAAGTTTCAAAAAAATTTGCGCCTATTGCGGCTTCTAAAGGGTGTATTGTCATTGATAATAGTAGTGTGTTTCGTATGGACGATAGCGTACCTTTAGTTGTTCCTGAAGTAAATCCTGAAAAAATTTCTGAAAATCATGGTATTATTGCCAATCCGAATTGCTCTACCATTCAGGCAGTGGTTCCTTTAAAACCTCTTGATGATACATATGGTATAAAACGAGTTGTGTATTCTACTTACCAAGCTGTTTCTGGTGCAGGAAGACAAGGAATTTTGGATTTGGAAGCTGGTATGCATGGTGAGCCACCTAAAAAGTTTCCTTACCCTATTTTTAATAATTGTTTGCCCCAAATTGATGTGTTTCTAGAAGATGGTTATACGAAAGAAGAACATAAATTGATTGATGAAACGAGAAAAATTTTAAATAAACCCAACTTAGCTGTTACAGCTACCGCAGTGAGAGTTCCTGTTCGAAATTGTCATTCTGAAAGTATTTGTGTTTCTTTTGAAAAAGATTTTGATATTTTTGAAGTCAAAGAGCTTCTAAAAAAAGCTCCTGGTGTTCTTGTTGTTGACGAACCGTCTGAACTGTATTATCCTCTTTGTACAAAAGCTGATGGATATGATGATGTTTTGGTTGGTAGAATTAGACGTGATATGAGTGCAGAGCATAGTTTGCATCTTTGGGTCGTTGCTGATAATCTTCGAAAAGGTGCTGCTTCTAATGCTGTTCAAATTTTGGGATTGCTGCTTTCTTCACATGAAAATTGCTAGGGAATCTAAATTTCTCTTGCTGAAAGAAATTTCCCTCAAAAGAAAAAAAAGAGCTTTCTTTTATAGAAAGTTCTTTTTGTTTACAAATTATTCAGCTGTTTCTTCTGCTTGTTCTGGAGCTTCATAAGCTTCTAAAATAGCTTTTTGAATTTTTTCTCTTGTTTCTGGATTGATTGGATGAGCTATATCTTTGAATTCTCCGTTAGGAGTTTTTCTGCTAGGCATAGCTATAAATAATCCATTTTGACTTTCGATAACTTTAATATCGTGTACAGCGAATTCGTTATCAAATGTAACAGAAGCAACTGCTCTCATTCTGTTTTCAGAATTTACTTTTCTTAAACGTACGTCTGTTATTTGCATTTTGCGTGCACCGCCTTCCTTAAGTATAAATT
>CANQPE010000043.1 GCA_947625645.1 uncultured Clostridia bacterium
AGGTTCTCATAAATTCTTTCCTTGAATCTATCCGAGTCAAACCTGCCTGCTTCTGCAACTGTTAGCAAACCTTGCATTTCGACTTTGTCTTTAAAGTCTTCTCTTTCTGCTAGAGATCTTGCTTCTGTTGCTTTGTTAATTAAACCATTATTTCCTGATATAGCAGTAATCATGATTCCTGCCAATATAATGATGATGATAATGGTAATAATTAATGTTGTAATTGTAATTCCGTCTGTTCTTCTTCTTGTTTTTTTCAGATATGACATCTGCTTCTTTTTCTGCAATTTTCCTCTTATTCATCTCTTCACTACCTTTCTTGTACATAATATTTTATGTATCGACATTTTTAGTATAGCACATGTTTATCTTATTTTTCAACATATTTTTGCGTTTGTCATGTAAATGTCATTTATTTGTCATACTTTTGTAATATTTTTGGAAATCCTTGGGAATTGTGCATTTCCGCCTATTCCATTTTTTAGAAAACAAAAAAACCGATGGCCCATACTGGTTCGTCCATCGGTTCACTTTTTTATTTATATTTCCATTTGACTTCCTAAAAATGTTGCAGCTGATTGTGCTACCTTCTTCTCTACATCGTTCATTTTACTGTTTGTATCTTTTGACATTAATATAACAGTTCCAATTGTGTCTCCATTTGATATAATAGGATAGACAATTTGCGCATTGTACTTTCTTTCTTGATTGTCGTTTTTGGTAATCGGCATTGCAACATCACTATTTTCTTTGCTTGTGTATACTTCTTTATCTTCCATAAGTTGTTCTAGTTCTTGGCTAACATCTTGTTCTAAAAATTCTTTTTTAGAACCTCCTGATACTGCTATAATAGTGTCTTTATCTGTAATACAAGCAATATGTCCTGTTGTTTTTGATAAGGTTTCTGCATACCCAGCTGCAAATTCTGATAATTCCCCTATTGGTGAATATTTTTTTAAAATAACTTGTCCTTCCCTATCTGTAAATATTTCTAGTGGGTCACCTTCTTTGATGCGCAATGTTTTTCTTATTTCTTTTGGTATGACAACTCTACCTAAATCATCTATTCTTCTTACCACTCCAGTTGCTTTCATAATTTTCCTCCTTCTTTTAATTTATGTCTACTACTATTATGGCAGAAGTGGAAAATATTATTCATTTTTTTCATGATTCTCCAGTAGTTGTTTTTTCTTCTCGTTTTGGTAATAAGGTAGGTTTGTACCTTCCTAAAATATAGCCAACATCTTTTGAAAATTCTCTTAGCATAACAATCTTTATTGTTATTGCTTTGTCTTTTAAATAATCATCTAAAATTTGTTTTAATATTTTGATGTTACCCATCTCTCCTTCTATTTGTTTTGGATATTTTTCAGCTCGTTTTAATAGTTTATCTTTAATGAGCATAATATCTTCATTGCTTGCACAAGAAATTCTTTGGAATAACTGGTATGGATCATAATATTTAAAAATGGGGATTTCCATACACCTTTTATCAAATTGCTCATAGAAAAGTTCCATCTTCATTGGAATACATTTGAAAATGCTTTCTGCAAGTTCTCTGTATTTTTTGTCTAGTAACTGCATATTTAAACTGTTGAAATGCTTTAAAATATCATCCATATCTTCGGTGAAGTCTCCTATGGCTAGTTTTGATAATTCTTCTTCGATATTTTCGCAATATTCTGATTTTAATGAAGCGATATTCATTCCGTCAAAGAAAATGCTTTTTAATGTTTTGATATCATAATCTACTAGCCCTTTTCGTGAAAAGTAACTAAAATAAGCATACATTTTGACCGTATCTATTAATTCTAAATCGCCTGCTTTTACTTCATCAATAACAGATTTGACAATGCCATCAAATTCATCATCTGGTATTTTCCAATATTCCTCTGTAAGCAAACGTTTGTAACCTGGTAAGTTTTCTACGTCTATTGTGTTGCGGATGGTTTCCATGTCTTCTTTGAAGATTTTCATATCAAAGATTCTGGTTCTGACATAGTATTCTATAAATTTAAAGAATCGAAAGTCTGCTTTGAAGTTATAGTAATAGTTACTGTCAAATTCTTTGATATAGAATTGTCGGTTGTCCATTAAAACTCTTGAAGATACAAGAATGGATTTGTAATCTTCGTTGTCTTGGATGTTAATAAACTTGTCCTTTGTGACTTTTCCGGCTTTGATTTCAAAGGATATGGCTATTGTAAATATCAGCATCGTTTGTAGGACACGATTGCTTGTGTTGGGGTAGTATTTGTTTACCATGTCAAATATTTTTTTGAAGTCATTTAAGGCATGTTTTAAAATTCTTAAGTTTCTGGTTCCGCTTCTTTCAAATGTTGTAATAATTATCCTGGTATTTTCTCTGGCAAAACGAATGAGCTCTGTGTCATGTTCATAGCGCATTAAAATTCCATTGATAATATAGTCAAATTTGGGAGCATATTCAAAGGTTTCTCCTATTAGTTTTTCTTTAATTCTCTCATAGTCATTTGCTTTGTCAAAAACATGTTCTATTTTTTCTTGGATTTTTTCTACCATTGGCTTGTCTGCTCGGTTTAATTCGCCTTGCTTATCTAATAGGTATGTGGCAATAAAGGTTTTCATTTCTAGGTTGGAACTTTTGAGTTTGGTAGATAGTTCTTTTTCGTTACAAATAATAATGGTTTTGATGTGATCATGTTCTACAAAGTTATTAATGTACCCTAATATGTCGATAACGTCTACATTGGCTCTTTCTAGGTCATCAAAACATAGTACTTTGTCGTCTGTTGAGAAAAAGTCTGCATAGTCAATTTTATCACCATTTTGCGTCACACCGAAAAAATTTGCCATGTCTAACCCTGTTTTTGCATATTCTGGTATGGTTGTTTGGTTATGTGCTTCCATGAATCTTCTTAGGTTTTTGTCCATTAGTTGGGTGGTTTCTATAAAAATCTTTTTGCTAATTTCTTCTAGGTTGGATATTCCATATAGTGACATATATATTGTGGTATAGCGTTTCCCATTGAGTTGCATGCTTTCAATTTTTTTTCTGATTTTGTTGTTCCAAAAGTGCGTTTTTCCTGAGCCCCATTCCCCATTTAGCATGATGGCATAGTCTGTGTAGTCTGAGCGGATATAATCCAATATGCTTTCTACTAAGTCTTCCATTTCCCTTCATTCCTTCCTTTGTTTTTCTTTTTGTTTGTGTTAGGTTGTTAATCTCTTGCTAGTACCAATACACCTATTTTTTGCGGTTCTGCCTGTTTTAGTACCTCACAACATTTATTGGCTGTGATTCCTGTTGTGTAAATGTCGTCTATGAGTAAAATTTTTTTGTTTTTTAGTGTTTCCTGTTTTTGGATTGCATATACATTTTTAGCATTTTGTTTTCGTTGTTCTTGGTTGAGTTTGCTTTGTTCTATTGTGTGTTTTATTTTGTATAGTGCGTTTGTTATGATTTTTATGTTGGCTTTTTGAGCGATTTCTCTTGCGATTAAAGTACTTTGGTTGTATCCTCTTTCTTGTTTCCTTTTTTTGCTAATTGGTACTGGGATTATCATATCATACTTTTGAATTTTTTGGAATACTTTTTGATTTTTTATTATAAAATTTGTAAAGGTTTGATATAAATAGGCTTTTTCACCGAATTTGTATTGTAATATGTATTTTCTAATTATTTTTGAATATGGAAAGATTGCCATTCGTTCGTTATAGTTATTTTGTGGATTTTGGTTTTCTTGTATTTCCCATATAGCTTCTTTTTCTAGTTTTTGTCGACATATTTTGCAGAGGTATTCCTCGTCTAGTTTTCCACATATTCCACACTTTGGTGGGTAAATGAGTTCTTGTATTGTTTCTAACATCGTTCTCCTTTCTGACACTGGACAAGGGAGAGGGACAATTAGGGACGTATCTTTTTTGTCCCTGATGGACAAAAAAGATACGTCCCTAATTGTCCCTCTCCCTCGTCTTGGCCTTAGCGTAGTTTGTAAGCTAAGCCTGTGTTACGCTTTTTGCTATCTATGTTTTGTATCATGTAGTCTACTACTTTTTCGATGCCTATAATAATGAGTAGTTTTTTGGCTCTGGTAATTCCTGTGTATAACAAATTTCGTGTTAGCAACATCGGTGAGGATTGTGGTGCCACTAAAATAACAACATCAAATTCACTTCCGCTGTGCTTTATGTATGGTGATGGCATAACTGTGTTCTATTTGTTCTAAGTCTGCATACTCATATATGGCTTGTTTTTGATCATCAAATTTGATTTCTACTATTTTTTCATGTTCATTTATGTTGGTTATAGTTCCTATTTCTCCATTGAATACGCCATTTCCTAATTCTTTTTTCCCCATTTCGTTTTCTTTTTCCCATGCTATGTCGTAGTTGTTTTTAATTTGCATAATGCGGTCCCCTATTCTATATATGGCACCTAGGTTTGCTTTCTCTGGTAAGTTGCCAATATTGGGGTTTAGATATGCTTGTAGTTCTTTGTTTAGTTCTTTTGTGCCTAATATGCCTTTTTTGGTTGGCGTAATAATTTGAATATTTTTAAAAAAGTCATAGTCTCCAAATTTTTGTAGTCTTCCTGTGCATAAACTGATGACTTCTCTTAATACCGCTTCTTGTGTTTTATGGGTAATATAGAAAAAGTCTGGGTTGGTTTCGTTTGCTATGTCTTCTTTACTTAAGAATGGTTCTCCTTTATTCACCCTATGGGCATTAAGAATAATTTTGCTTTTGGCTGCCTGTCTAAATATTTTGTCTAAATAGATTGTTGCAATCGTTCCAGAATCAATTAGGTCTTTTAATACTGCTCCTGGTCCTACAGATGGTAATTGGTCAACATCGCCTACTAAGATTAGTTTTGTTCCTTGGTAGATACATTTTAGTAAATACAACATTAAAAACATATCCACCATAGATACCTCGTCCACCACAACAATATCGGCATCAATGGGCGCTCCTTCATAGTTTGTCTCTTTGTTATAAATCCCTTCATCATCTAGTTTCCCAATGCATAGTAATCGGTGTAATGTGGAGGCTTCTTTTCCTGTTGCTTCTGTCATTTTTTTGGCTGCTCTCCCCGTTGGTGCTGTTAACACTACTTTTTTTCCATGTTTTTCATACAATTCTATGATTGTTTTAATAATTGTGGTTTTTCCCGTTCCTGGTCCTCCTGTAATAATAAGAACATTATTCTCGTTCATTGCTTTCATGGCTTCTTTCTGCTTTTCTGATAATGCCATATCTGTCGTTTTTTCTATGGTTTTTAATTGACTGTCCATATCTTTTATTTGTTTCATATTTTTGCTATTTTGTAAGCGTTGGATTCGCAAGGCAATTTCTTCTTCTGCTTGATAAAAGCTGGCTAAATAAACCCATTCTTCTTTTCCTCGTGATTCGATTACCAGTTCGCCCTTTACGTTTAGATAAATTAAGTTGTCTTCTATGGCTTCTGTACTAACTTCTAACAAGTTCCTGACATATTCCATTAGATTTTCTTTTAATGTACAACTGTGCCCCTGATATGTAGCATACATGAGTCCATATTTAATCCCTGTCCTAACTCTTTTTTCGTTTTCTGGACTGATTCCCATTTGCATTGCCATCTGATCTATTTGTTTGAAATTGACGCCTCTGGTTATATCCATGAGTAAATACGGGTCTTGCTCTATTTTTTGGATACTGTCAATACCTAGTTTTTCATATACTTTTTTGGCGTGTTCAGCCCCAATATGAAATCGTTCTAAAAATCCAACTATTTGCCACATTTCTTGGTTCTCAATAAAACTTTCTGCAATGGTAATGGCTTTTTCTTCTGTAATCCCTCTTATTTCCGCTAAGCGTATGGGATCAAATTTTATGACATTGATGGTGTCTTCTCCAAATTTTTTGATAATATTTTTAGCTGTTGCTTCTCCTACACCTTTGATATTGCCACTTGCTAGGTACTTTTGAATGGCTTTTGCGGTTGTTGGCATTTGTTTTTCAAATGTAGTCACTTTAAATTGTTGCCCATAGTCTTTATGTTCTACATAGTTTCCTATTACTTTTATGGTATCCCCTTTTGAAACAAATGGCAAATACCCTACAATGGTTGTTTCTTCATTTTCTGTTTCTAACACAGCTATGGTATAACTGTTGACTTCGTTTTGATAAATGATATCTTCTATTTCTCCTGTTAGTTCCAAATTGATTTCTCCTTTTTTTATGATTGTTCAAAAAATTTTAATCCTGCATGTTTACAGTCTTTCCATACAATGTCTGGTACACTTGTCCTGTATTTTTCTAGTTCGTTTCTAATATGGGTGGCTGATATGGGAAAGTTGATTCTTTGTGCGTCTACTCTTCTGTCAATAATCCCTAAATATTCTGCTACTTTTTCTCCATATGGTTCACTGCTATAAAAGTGAGTGACTGCATAGGGTTGTACGTATTTTTCTAAGTATTTCATTTGTATTTTGACGCTTTCTGGGTCTAACCCATATTGCATAGGTGGGTTATAGGCAAAGAGAATTTGTGTTTCAGGGTATAGTGTTTTAATCCATTTTGCTCTTTGTTCAATGGGGATATTGATTTTATTGGTTTCATAAATCACAATGATAAATTTGTCCATTTCTTGCAAGGCGGTTTCGATTAAAAATTGGTGACCCTTGTGTAATGGGGCAAATTTTCCAATGGTAAATCCTATTTTCTCTGTTTGCATGTTTTTTCTCCTTTTTATGTTCCTATTATATCATGCTTTTCTGGATTTTTCTATTGGTTTTGAAAAAAAGTTTCTAATTTTGGTCGACATTGTCCATAACTTCCTTACATTCTTTCCAACTTGTTACTTTTAATACTTGATAATCTTTGGCCAATGTCTTGGCAATTTGCTTGGTATTGTCTGTCGATTCTAAATCTGCAACAATGATATTTTTGAAGGTTTCTTCTCTGCCATATAAGATTTTAAATAACATGGCACGCAAAAAGCCTTCTATTTTTTCTTCTTGATTTTTCACAGCAATAATAATATAAATTCCGTCTGCCTTCATTTTTGTATACGTTGATATGTATAGGATGTTTTTGATAATTTCTAATAGACCATAAATTGCTAAAGTCCAGAATATTGTATTCATGGCAAATTCTAGCATTGCGGTTCCCTCCTCTGGTCTATTATATGTTGCTACTGGCATATTGGTGCCACTTTGGGGACAAATGACAAATAGGGACGGTTCTTTTTTGTTCCTAAGGAACAAAAAAGAACCGTCCCTATTTGTCCCGTGTGTTTGGGCGGCCTTTCTTTTTTCTATACTAGTTGTAGGATTGCAACTTCTGCACCGTCTCCTTTTCTTGGTCCTGCTTTTATGATTCTTGTATAGCCTCCTACATTTTTTCCTGCATATTTTGGTGCAATTTCATTGAATAATTTTGATGGTATGTCTATGTTCTTTCCTTCACTGTCTTTTATTTTGTTTAATTTTCTCATCATTTTTCTTCTTGCATTTAGTCTTGTTGGCATGTCTTTTTGTCTTTTTTCTTTGACTTCTTCTTTTACAACTTTTAAATATTCGTTCCCATTTTTGCTTTTTACTAGTTCTGTTATTTTGTTTCCTTTTGTGTCAAGTTTTGCTTTTTTGATTGTTACTTCGATTTCTTCGTAGTTGTCTTTTTCTTTGATTGCTAATGCTATTAAACTGTCTGCAATGGCTTTTACTTCTTTTGCTCTCATAGCAGTTGTTTCTACTTTTCCATAAGCAAATAAGTCTGTTGTTAGGTTCTTTAACATTGCGTTTCTAATATCTGTTGTTCTTCCTAGCTTTCTATTTGTTGCCAATTTGTTTCACCTTCCTTTTTTATTTTAGTCGTCATCTTTGGCAAAATCTAACCCTAATGAATGTAATTTTGCAGTTACTTCATCAAAAGATTTTTTACCTAAGTTTCTAACTTTCATCATATCTCCTTCGGTTTTGTTGATTAAGTCTTCTACTGTTCCTATTCCAGCTCTTTTTAAGCAGTTAAATGATCTCACTGATAACTCAAGTTCTTCGATTGACATTTCTAGAACTTTCTCTTTTTTGGCTTCTTCTTTTTCAATCATGACTTGTGTATTTTTGGTTGTTTCTGATAAATCAATGAATAGTTCTAGGTGCCCTGTCATTACTTTGGCAGCTAAGCTCAATGCTTCGTGTGCTTTTAGGCTACCGTCTGTCCATACTTCTATAACAAGTTTATCATAATCTACCATTTGACCTACTCTTGTGTTTTCTACTTGGTAGTTTACTTTTTTGACTGGTGTATAGATGGAATCGATTGGTAATACAGAAATGTCTTGGTCTGGTTTCTTATTTTTTTCTGCTGAATTGTATCCTCTCCCTTTATCTGCTGTCATTTCCATTTTTAAATGTCCGCCTTCAGATACGGTGGCAATATGTAATTTTGGATTTAAGATTTCTACTGTTCCATCTGTGACAATGTCAGCCGCTGTCACTTCTCCTTCTCCTTTGAAGTCAATTCTCAATATTTGCTCTTCAATTGCTTCTGACTTTAACCTTACATTTTTTAGATTGACAATAATTTCTGGTACATCTTCTACTACATTGGGAATGGTAGAAAATTCATGCAATACGCCGTCAATTTTTACACTTGTAATGGCATAGCCTGGTAGTGATGAAAGTAATATTCTTCTTAAAGAATTTCCAATTGTTACTCCATATCCTCTTTCTAATGGTTCACATACAAATTTTGCATAATTGTGTTCTTCATTAATTTCTAGACATTCGATATTTGGCTTTTCAAATTCTATCATTTTTACCTCCTAAACACTATTATTTTGAGTATAGCTCTACGATTAAGTGTTCTTCTATTGGTAGGTCGATATCTTCTCTTGCTGCCAATCTAACTACTTTACCACTTAATTTTTCGCTGTCTTTTTCCAACCATGCTGGTACTGGTCTAGATGCTGTTTCTTCTGCATTTACTTTTATTGTAGCATTGTCCTTTCTATTTTCTCTAACGGTTATGATATCTCCTGCTTTTACTAAGTATGATGGGATATCTACTTTTTTACCATTTACTTCAAATTGTCCGTGGTTGACAAATTGTCTTGCTTGTGCTCTGGATAGTCCAAATCCTAATCTGTATACAACATTGTCTAATCTGCTTTCTAAGATTTGTAGTAATAGTTCACCTGTTACTCCTTTTTTGTTGGAAGCCATTTCGAAATATTTTCTGAATTGTTTTTCTCCTACTCCGTAATATGCTTTGGTTTTTTGCTTTTCTCTAAGTTGTGTTCCGTATTCAGATAACTTTGCTCTTTTTTGTCCATGTTGCCCTGGTGCATAGTTTCTTCTTGAGATACTGCATTTATCTGTATAACATCTTGTTCCTTTTAAGAACAATTTTTGTCCTTCTCTACGACAAATACGGCATTGTTCGTCTTTATATCTTGCCATTTTCTTTCTCCTTTCTATACCCTTCTTCTTTTTGGTGGTCTGCATCCATTGTGTGGGATTGGTGTTACATCTTTGATGCTACTTAGTTCTAAACCTGCTGTTTGTAATGCTCTAATAGCTGCTTCTCGTCCAGAACCTGGTCCTCTTACAAATACTTCTACTGTTTTTAACCCATGTTCCATAGCAGCTTTTGCAGCTGTTTCTGCTACTTGTCCAGCAGCATATGGCGTGCTTTTTCTTGAACCTTTAAAGCCTAGTCCTCCTGCACTTCCCCATGAAATGGTGTTTCCTTGTGTATCTGTAATTGTTACAATTGTATTATTAAAGCTAGAATGAATGTGTGCTGCTCCTTTGTCTATATTTTTTCTGTTTCTTCTAGCTACTGGTTTCCTTGTTGTATTTTTGTTTGCCATTTTTTAAAATTCCCTCCTTCTTTACTGCTCGTTCCTAATCTTTCTTGCTTCTGCTTACTAATTTTCTTGGGCCTTTTCTTGTTCTTGCATTTGTTTTGGTTCTTTGTCCTCTTACAGGTAAACCTTTTCTGTGTCTAATTCCTCTATAGCATCCAATTTCTGTTAGTCTTTTAATGTTTAATGCCACTTCTCTTCTTAAATCTCCTTCTACACTGTAAGATTCATCAATGATTTTTCTGATGGCATTTTCTTGTTCATCTGTTAAGTCTTTTACTCTTGTATCTGGATTAACTCCAGCTTTTTCTAATATCTTGCGTGCGCTAGATACTCCTATTCCATAGATGTATGTTAGTCCTATTTCTACTCTTTTTTCCTTTGGCAAATCCACTCCTGCTATACGAGCCATATTTTTTTGCACCTCCAAATTTTTTTTGATTTTCTATGCTTTTTTAATTGAAATGCATTTTACGAAACGGTAAAATGGTTTAAAAAAGATAAGAATTTAAATTTATATAGACACAAATTTGATATGTAAACCTTTTGGGTTTCACAGCCGCTACCAAAATTTGTGTTATAAACTTGTTTTTGTTATGAATTTTATTCTGTTTAACCTTGTCTTTGTTTGTGTTTTGGATTTTCACAAATCACTCTAATAACACCTTTTCTTTTTATGACTTTGCATTTGTCACACATTTTTTTGACTGATGGTCTTACTTTCATTTTGGCACCTCCTCAAGGATTTTATATTTGGGTTAATTTATATATCTTTTTATTTTGCTCTCCATGTAATACGACCTTTGGTTAAGTCATATGGGGATAATTCTACTTTGACTTTATCGCCTGGTAATATTTTGATGTAATTCATTCTTAGTTTTCCAGATATATGTGCTAATATTTGATGCCCATTTTCTAGTTCCACTTTGAAATTGGTATTTGGTAAACTTTCCGTTACAGTTCCCTCTACTTCTATCACATCTTCTTTTGCCATATTTTTCCCTCCTTCATAAAGAGCTTTTTATATGATGCCTGTATTTTACATCATAACTACTATATTTTACTACATTTTCACACAATTGTCAATATTTTTGGCTCTTTTTCTGTAATTAATATTGTATTTTCATAGTGTGCCGCCATGCTTCCATCTTCTGTTACAATGGTCCAGCCGTCTTCTAGCTCTAGTATATTCGGCTTTCCTTGGATAACCATTGGTTCTATGGCTAGTGTCATGCCTGGTTCTAATCTGATGCCTCTTCCTGCTTTTCCACTGTTTGGTATTCCTGGATCTTCATGCATGTCTCTTCCAATGCCATGCCCTTGAAATTCTTGCACCACTGAAAATCCTTGTGAATGTACATATTCTCCTATGGCATGGGAAATGTCTCCAATACGGTTTCCTGGTTTTGCAAATTTAATGCCTTCAAAAAAGGCTTGTTTGGTTACATCAACCAGCCTTTGCGTTTCTTTTGGGACGTTTCCTATAATAAATGTTCTAGCGGCATCTCCATGAAATCCGTTTTTTAAGGCTACTGTATCTACACTGACAATGTCACCTTCTTTGATGATGCGGCGTTTTGATGGTACCCCGTGAATGACTTCGTCATTAATGGATATACATGTGGTTGCTGGAAAGGGTGGTACTCCTTTTATTCCTGGGTTGTACCCTTTTTCTGCTGGAATGGCTCCTAATTTTCTCATGGTTTGTTCTGCCATTTGGTCTAGTTCAAAAGTTGTCATTCCGGCTCTTATTTCTTTTTCTAACGTTTGATAGGTCAATGCTACAATTTTACATGCCTCTTCCATATAGGCAATTTCTCTTTTTGATTTAATGGTTACCATTTTTTATCTCCCCTGCAATGTCATCTGCAATATCTTTTCCTAGTCGCCCAATTCTTTGGCTGACTTCTTCCGTTCTTAATACGCCTTGTTTTTGATAGTATGCTACTAATGGGCTTGTTTGCTCCATATAAGTTGCAATTCTGGCTTTGATGGTTTCTTCATTGTCGTCTTGGCGTTGGATTAATTTTCCACCACATTTGTCACAAATGCCTTCTTGTTTTGGTGGATTCATAATGGTATTGTAAATGGTTTTACATTCTGGGTTCTCACAAACTCTTCTGCTGACAATTCTTTCTATAATTTCTTCTTCTGGCGTTGTTAAGTTTAATACCATATCTACTTTTTGCCCTTTCTTTGCTAATATGGTGTTTAATGCTTCTGCTTGTGCCACTGTTCTTGGGAATCCATCTAAAATAATTCCTTTTTGTACATCTGGTTGTTCTAATCTGTCTACAACAATTTGAATGGTTACATCATCTGGTACTAATTCTCCTTTTACCATATAAGAATTTGCTAATTTCCCTAATTCTGTTCCTTCTTGAATATTCTTTCTGAATATATCTCCTGTAGATACTTGTTTAAAACCTAATTGTTGTTCTAGAAATCCTGCTACAGTTCCTTTTCCCGTTCCTGGTGCTCCTAACATAATTATTATCATACTTATCTCTCCTTTTCTTTTATATTGCCTATTGTACTACAATTTTTGGAAAAATTCAAGCATTTTACTGATTTTCTCATAAAAAATAAAAAACTCTAGCCATTTCTGACAAGAGTTTTTTCTAATTGAATTTTTTATTCTAGGAATCCTTTATAGTGTCTAATTGCTAATTGTGATTCTAGTTGTTGTACCGTTTCTAGTGCTACTCCTACTACAATTAAAATAGAGGTTCCTCCAAATGCAATGTTTAGGTTTGTAAATCTTAAAAACATTGGTAATATGGCTATTACTGCTAAGAATAGTCCTCCAAACCATGTTAACTTTGATATAACAGATGATAAATATTCTGTTGTTGGTTTGCCTGCTCTAATTCCTGGTATAAATCCTCCATTTTTCTTAATATTGGCTGATACTTCTGCTGGATTGAATGTTGCATATGTGTAGAAAAATGTGAATCCAACGATTAGTAATAAATATACAATGGCATTTCCAATGGCATACCCTAACCCTACACTTGATGTAGAAGTTGCAATTGAAAATTTGTATAGACCTGCTAAAAATCCTGTTTGATTATTAATGTCATTGACAAACAATTGGATAATCATAGCTGGGAATGTCATAAATGATGATGCAAAGATAATTGGCATAACCCCTGCCATTGCTAATTTTAATGGGATATGCGTATTTTGTGCACCTACCATTTTTCTTCCTACTACTTTTTTAGAGTATTGTACTGGTACTCTTCTTTCTGCTTGCTGTACAAATACTACACCTGCCACTAATATAATGGCTCCTATCACAATTCCAATGGCAAGCAATAAGCCAGTTGTACTGAACCCTGAACTTGTCATAATTAATGACCATAGTGTTGTGAGAAAACTTGGTAACCCTGATATAATTCCTACAAAAATGATAATGGAAATTCCGTTTCCAATTCCTTTGTTTGTAATTTCGTCTCCTAACCACATTAAAATAGATGTTCCAGCTACTAATGCAGTAATGACTAGCGCTCCTGTTACAAATGAATTGTTAACAAATATGCCATAATTTTTATATGATAAGTATAGTCCAACTGCTTCTACTATTGCTAACACAATGGTGAGAATTTTGGTGTACCTGTTGATTTTTTTTCTTCCTTCTTCTCCCCCTTCTTTTGTTAGCTGTTCTAAAGCTGGTATAATCATTGCTAATAGTTGAATGACAATTGAAGATGTAATATATGGTGTAATAGACATAGCAAAAATAGAAAATCTTGAGAATGCTCCTCCTGAAATCATGTTGATAAGTCCAGCAACTCCTTCTGTGGACCCCATGGCTTCTGCCAATGCTACGCTATCTACGCCTGGTACACTAATATAGCATCCTAATCGAAAGATGACGATGAGAAGTAGTGTATATAATATTTTCTTTCTTACTTCTGGTGTTTTTAATGCATTTTGGATTGTTTTAAACAACTAAATCACCTCTGCCTTTCCACCTAAAGCCTCAATTTGTTCTTTTGCTTTTGCTGTAAATCTTACGGCTTTTACATTTATTTTCTTTTCTAGTTTTCCTGTTGCAAGGACAACAATTCCATCATTGATTTTTCCAATAATTCCTTCTTCTAGTAAGGTTTGTGCTGTTACTTCTGTTTCTTTTACTTTATTTAACATGGTTAATGTTACTTCTGTGTATGTTTTAGCATGGATATTGGTAAACCCTCTTTTTGGTAGTCTTCTATATAATGGTGTTTGACCTCCTTCAAATCCACGTCTTACACCACCACCTGTTCTTGCTTTTTGTCCTTTATGTCCTTTTCCTGATGTTTTTCCTAAGCCTGAACCTATTCCACGTCCTACTCTTGTTCTTTTTACTTTCTTTGTAAGTGGTTTCAATTCATTTATTTTCATGCTTTGCACCTCCTCTTTGTGGACAATTCTTTTTTTAATGTCCTATTTTATAGTATATCTTCTGCCTTTTTTCCTCTTTTTTTCGCTACTTCTTCAATTGTTTGCATTGATTTTAGTCCTTCAATTGTAGCATAAACAACGTTTCTTGGGTTGTTTGTTCCAATTACTTTTGTTCTAATGTCTTTATACCCTGCAAGTTCTAGTACTGGTCTAACGCTTCCACCTGCTATAACTCCGGTACCTACTGCTGCTGGTTTCAACATAACTTTTGCACTTCCAAAAGTACCTATAAATTCGTGTGGAACTGTAGTTCCTACAACTGGAACTTCTATTAAGTTTTTCTTTGCTTCTTGAATTGCTTTTTTAATGGCATCTGGAACTTCTGCTGCTTTTCCGTTTCCTACACCTATATGTCCATTTTCATCACCAACAACTACAACTGCACTAAATCTAAATGTTCTACCACCTTTTACTACTTTTGCAACTCTGTTGATAGCAACTACTTTTTCTTTTAACTCATTTTTTTCTTCCATGGGTCTTTGTTTTTCCTCCTTCTCTAAAATTTCAATCCACCTTCTCTTGCTGCTTCTGCTAATTCTTTGATAATTCCGTGATAAATATATCCGCCACGGTCAAATACGACTGTTTCAATTTTTTTGTCTTTGGCTCTTTTTGCAATTAATGCGCCTACTTCTTTTGCTGCTTGTTTATTTGCGTATTTGGTTTTGATTTCTTTGTCTAAAGTAGAAGCTGCTATGATTGTTTTTTGAGCAACATCATCTATTAATTGTACATAGATATTTTTGTTACTTCTATATACACATAATCTAGGTCTTTCTTGTGTTCCAGATATTTTTTTTCTAATTCTTAAATGTCTTCTGGCTCTTTCCATTTTTCTATCTGTTTGCTTTATCATAACCTTGTTTACTCCTTTCTTACTTCTGAATTACGTTCTATTATTTACCAGTTTTTCCTTCTTTACGTCTAATGACTTCATCCGCATATTTAATACCTTTGCCTCTATATACTTCTGGTGGTCTTTTGCTTCTTACTACTGCTGCTGTTTGCCCTACTAGTTCTTTATCGATTCCTTTTACGATAATGGTATTGGCATTTGGTACGTCAAATGTAATGCCTGCTGGTGCTTCAAAAATAACTGGGTGTGAATAGCCTAGTGTTAAATTCAAATTGTTTCCTTGTTTTTGAACCCTATAACCAACACCATTGATTTGTAATTCTTTTGAGAATTCATCTTTTACACCTATGATCATGTTGTTGATTAATGTTCTTGTTAACCCATGTAGGCTCTTGTTGATAGCCTCATCATCTTTTCTGATGACTTTGATACTATTTCCTTCCATTTCTAAAGAGATGTCTTTATGTACTTCTCTTTCTAATGTACCTTTTGGTCCTTTTACGGTAATTTTGTGTCCGTCAATTTTAACTTCTACGCCATCTGGTACTGTTATCGGTTTATTTCCTATTCTTGACATGTTTTTTTCCTCCTTTTGTTTCCAATGTCAATAGCTTTCGCCGTTTTTTCCTACCATACATATGCTAGGACTTCTCCACCTACGCCTAATTCTCTAGCTTCTTTGTCTGTTTTTAATCCTTTTGATGTAGAGATAATGGCAATTCCTAAACCATTTAGAACTTTTGGTAAATCTTCTTTTGATGCGTATACTCTTAGTCCTGGTTTACTAATTCTTTTTAGTCCATCGATGACTCTTGTTCCCTTTTCGTCATATTTTAATGTAATTCTAATCATTCCTTGGTTATCATCTTTGATTTCTTCAAATGCTTTGATATATCCTTCTTTAAATAAGATTTCTGCAATTCCTATTTTTATATTTGATGCAGGTATATCTACTGTTTTATGTTTTTGACTGTTTGCATTTCTGATTCTTGTTAACATATCTGCAATTGGGTCTGTTGTTGTCATGTATTATTTACCTCCTTTTCATGCTTTTTTGATGGTTACAACCTCTCTTCATTGGTTGCATAAGTTATGCGTCGTTTGCTTGGTTCACACGGCTAACTTATTACCAGCTTGCTTTTTTGATTCCTGGTATTTCTCCTTTATGTGCTAATTTTCTGAAACATACACGGCAAATACCATATTTTCTGATATAGGCATGTGGTCTACCACATAGTTTACATCTGTTATATTCTCTTGTTTTATATTTTTGTGGTCTTGCTTGTTTTACTTTCATTGATTTTTTAGCCATATTTTTTCTTTTCCTCCTTTACTTACGCTTTGGCAACAGATCTAAATGGCATTCCTAATAATGCTAATAATTCTTTTGCCTCTTCATCTGATTTTGCTGTTGTGACAAATATAATATCCATTCCTCTTATTTTGTCTACTTTGTCATATTCAATTTCAGGGAAAATTAATTGTTCTTTGACACCCATAGAGTAATTTCCTCTACCGTCAAATGCGTTGGTAGATACGCCTCTAAAGTCTCTTACTCTTGGAAGTGCTATATTAAATAATTTGTAAGCAAAGTCATACATTTTGTCAGATCTTAAGGTTACTTTGCATCCAATGTTGACTCCTTCTCTTAACTTGAATGCTGCAATGGATTTTCTGGCTTTTGTGACAACTGGTCTTTGTCCAGTAATTTGTGATAAATCATTCATTGCATTTTCTAATGATTTTGGGTTTTCTTTGATATCTCCTAGTCCAATATTGATTACTATTTTATCAAGTTTTGGAACTTGCATAATAGATTTATAGTTGAATTTTTTCATCATTGCTGGAATTACTTCTTTTTGATATTGTTCTTTTAGTTTTTCCATCTGGAATAACTCCTCCTTCCTATTTTAATTTTGTACCACATTTTTTGCAAACGCGTATTTTTTGTTCTTTTTCCATGCTATATCCTACTTTTGTTGTTTTTCCACATTTTGGGCATACGACATTCACTTTTGCACTTGGTATTGCACATTCTACTGATATAATTCCACTTTGTTCTCCTTGTTTTTTGGCTTTCACATGTTTTTTTCTAACATTCACGTCTTTAACAATAATTTTATCATCTTTTGGCATAATTTCTAGCACTTCTCCTGTTTTGCCTTTGTCATTTCCAGATAATACTTTTACTGTGTCGCCTTTTTTGATTCTCATGAGAATTTGCCTCCTTTTCTTAATTTTTTGGTTATCGTTTAAAGAACCTCTGGGGCTAATGATAAGATTTTCATGTATTCTTTTTCTCTTAGCTCTCTTGCTACTGGTCCAAAGATACGTGTTCCCCTTGGCGTTTTATCTTCTTTTATAATTACCGCTGCGTTTTCATCAAATTTTATATATGAACCATCTGCTCTACGTAAGCCTCTTTTTGATCTTACGATAACAGCTTTTACAACATCACCTTTCTTTACAACGCCACCTGGTGTTGCTGATTTAACAGAAGCAACGATAACATCTCCTATGTTGGCTGTTTTTCTATATGATCCACCTAGGCATCTGATGCACATTAATTCTTTTGCACCAGTATTATCTGCTACATTTAGTCTTGTTTGTTGTTGTATCATTTTGTGGTTCCTCCCTTCTTTTTGTTATGGTTTTCTATTTTTCACTTGCTTTTTCTAAAATTTCTACAAGTCTCCATCTTTTATCTTTTGACAATGGTCTTGTTTCCATTACTTTTACTTTATCTCCTATTTTGCAAGCATTCTCTTCGTCATGTGCTTTTAGTTTATATGTTCTTTTTACCGTTTTTCCATATACTTTATGGCTTACACTTGTTTCTACTGCTACAACAATGGTTTTGTCCATTTTGTCTGATATAACTGTTCCTATCATTGTTTTACGAAGATTTCTTTCTTCCATGCTTTAAATCCTCCTTTTTCCAGCTTTTAGCTTTCTACAGATGTTTTGGTTTCTGCAATTTTTCTTTCTGTTAATACTGTATTGATTTTTGCTATGTCTTTCTTTACTTCTTTTATTTTCATAGGATTATCTAATCCATTTGTAGCTAAACTAAATTTTAATTTGAATAATTCTGTTTTTAGTTCACCTAACTCTTTCTCTAGATCTGGTGAAGACATTTCTCTTATTTTATTTATCTTCATCATTCTCACCTACCTTTTCTGTTTCTTTAGCGACAAATTTTGTTTTGATAGGTAGTTTATTCATCGCCAATCTTAGCGCTTCTCTTGCCGTTTCTTCTGGGATACCAGCAATTTCAAACATGACTCTTCCTGGTTTTACAACGGCTACCCAATATTCTGGTGCACCTTTTCCTTTTCCCATACGCGTTCCTATTGGTTTTGAGGTAATTGGTTTGTCTGGAAATATTTTAATCCAAACTTTTCCACCTCTTTTGATGTAACGCGTCATGGCAATACGTGCTGCTTCAATTTGGTTTCCTGTAATGAG